>NZ_JAGGLJ010000005.1 GCF_017874395.1 Peptoniphilus stercorisuis
GTAAGAAATAGCAAGTGACAGGCTCATTTTTTACGCCTTTTGAGGCGTAGCAAGTAAAAAAGGGCCTTGTGCCCGTAAATTAAAAACCACCGGCTAGGCCGGTGGATATTTATTACTTAATTATAGAAATTATCATATTAAGTCCATAATTTGGACTATCACGCCTAGCTGAATGAAGTTTATTATTAGTAAAAGTATTATAATCAGATACTTCTATATTTTTTTCAATGATTCCATTATCTAATAAAATCTCTTTATTTATTCCCTTCATATCGAGTATAAATTTATTATTTTCTTTAGGAGTAAAAAACTTATCTCTATTTCTAAAGTCAGAAAACTCTTCATATACATCATTTCCAACTTCATATAAAGAAGAATCAATAGATGGTCCAATAAAAGCATAGATGTTTTCAGATTTACAATTAAAATCATTTTTCATTTTATTTATTGCTACTTCTGAAATTTTTTTAGAAGTACCTCTCCAGCCTGAGTGAACTGAGGCTTGAACTTTATTAATAGGATCAAATAATATAATTGGCGTGCAATCTGCAAACTTAGTAACTAATGCAATATTTTTTTCATTAGTAATAAGTCCATCAGTATCTAAAATAATTTTTCCATAAACAAAATCTTGGAAACTTTCATTATTAATATTTTCTACTCTATTAGAATGAATTTGATAACAAGAATATATTTCATTGGGAATAATATTAGATTCTTTTAAAATTTCATCCATATATATATTAACTTTCTCTCCAACTGTTTTATATCTAAAGTTGTAATTAGTACCAGCTGTATAGTTAAATAGGCCAATACTATTTAATAATTTTGAATTCATTTATATCACCAAGATGAGTATAACATAAGAATACAGTATAGTTTACAATTTTATAAAAAAAGTATAAGATATATTATGCATCTATAGATCATTGGATAGAGTGCTAGTTTCCGAAACTATAGGTAGTGGGTTCGAATCCCACTAGATGCACCATTTTAAGTTTGGGAGTGATATATTGATAAAACATAAAATAGTAAATAATATTGGAATTATAACTCTTGCAGATAAGAAAAATTTAAATGTTTTAAATCAGAATTTTATGGATGAGTTAAATAAAAGGTTTGATGAATTTATTGAAAATGATCTAATTAAATTAATAATAATAGACTCTGAAGGTCGTGCATTTTCTGCAGGAGGAGATATGAGATATTTATATTATGAAATACTTCAAAAAAAAATTTCTCCAAAAGATTTTTTTAATAGTGAATATGAATTATTAAAAAGATATCATAATTCTAAAAAGCCAATTATATCATTTATAAGTGGTATAGTAATGGGTGGAGGAATTGGAATAACAATAGATTCGGATATAAGAGTAGTTGATGAAACTACAAATTGGTCTATGCCTGAAGCTAGAATTGGATTTATTCCTGATATAGGAATAGGTTATTATTTTTCTAAAATGGAAAAACATATAGGCTTATATTATTCTCTTTTAGGAGAGAGTATAGATGGTTCTGATTTAACTAGACTTAATTTAGCAGAACATTTTATAGAAAATAAATATTTTAAAAATGCAAAAGAAGATCTTAAAAAACTTAATATTGAAAATGATAGTAGATATGAAATAATAAAAAAATCTAATGAAATATTAAATAAATATAGAAGTAAGTTAGAAAAATCAAAAATTGAAGAAAAGGAAGAAGATTTATTAAAATATTTTAATAAAGATTCCTTAGAAGAAATTTTTGATGAATTAGATAAAGATAAAAATAAAAATGAATTTGCTAAATTAACTTTATTAGAATTAAATAAAAGATGTCCAGTATCACTACAAATTATATTTTTAAAATACTTTGCTGGTAAAAATTGGGATAGAGAAGAAACAATAAATTATGATTTAAAACTTATTGAATATTGTTATAAAACTGGAAATATGATAGAGGGGTTAAGAGCATTTTTTATAGATAAAGATAATCTTCCGAAATGGAGCCCTGATAATATATATAAAGTTGATAAAGATGAAATAAAAAAGATATTAGCCTTTTAATAAGCTAATATCTTTTTTATTTATTATTTGATTTTTTGATTAGCTAAATCTTCAAGTATTATTGCTACAGCTGATTGATCCTTAGGTCCAAGACCTTGGTTCATAGCAGCATTGAAGAATTGATAAGTTGTATTTGCAATAATAGATGGCATTTGTAAATCGTCAGTTAATTTTGAATATAAATTTATATCTTTGTGCATATGACTAAGAGCAAATATAGTATTATCAAAATTACCATTTATTAGATTATCTCCAAATAAATCTAAAGTACCACTTTTTGCAACACTTACTTTATAAATATCAGCAAGTTTTTGAGGATCCATTCCAGATTTAACTCCAGTAATAAAAGATTCTGTAAGAGCTACTGTAGTTACAGCTAAAATCATATTATGACAAATTTTAACGATTTGACCAGATCCAGACTCACCAATATAGAAAATATTTTCTCCAATAGCATTAAAAACTTCATTTGCTTTTTCAAAAACATCCTTATCTCCACCAACCATAATAGATAGAGTTCCATTATTAGATCCAGTTGGTCCACCACTTACAGGACAATCTAAATATCCTATTCCTTTTTCTTTAGCTAATGAATATAATTTCTTTTCAAGAGCTACATCAGTTGTACTCATATCACATATTATAGTATTTTCTTTTAAAGTACTTAAAGCACCATCTTTTCCTGAAACAGCATTTTCAACAGCTTCAGAAGTAGGCAATGATGCAAGAACAATATCTGAATGTTTTCCTAAATCTGCTGGACTATTACAAGGAATAGCTCCAAGCTCTTTTGCGTTTTCTAATGCTCCACTAAAAGGATCATAAGCATAAACAGTAAAATTATTTTTTATTAAATTTTTAATCATGCCTTTTCCCATAGCGCCAGCACCTAAAATTCCAATATTTTTCATAATTATACCTCCATATATTTATGCGTTTTTATTTAAAAACTTTGCTCCAAATAACTCTTCATCAGTAGGTTCAGTAGATGGAATTGGAAAAGAAACATAAGTGTAATTTAATAAATCTTTCCAGTTTACATTATGAGAAACAGAGTTTCCACCCCAAGTACTACAACCAACAGTCATTGACATTGGCATACCATTAGTCCAAGAACCACTATTTCCTAAACTTTGTGCTTGATTAACAAGCATTCTAGAAGCTTTAACTTTCTCAGCCATTTCTAAAACATGATAGTCTAAAGAAGTGTGGATTCCACAGGAGTGTCCACTACCTTGGTACTTAAGAATTTCAGAAACCTTATCTACTGCTTCACTAAAATCATCATACTTATGAATTGTAGTAACAACAGAAAGTTTTTCTCCAGAAAATGGATATCCTTTTCCTACACCAGATTCCTCAACCATAATAAATTCTTTTTCCTTTGGAATATTAATACCAGCTGCTTCTGCAATTACATTTAAAGGTCTTGCTATAATATCTTTATTTAAACCATTGTTTTTTGGAAAATTAGGCCATAGTGCTTTTTGTAGCATTTCTTTTTCTTTGGAATTATCCTTAATTAAATATCCACCTTCATTTTCCATAGCTTCAATAAATTCATCATATACTTTTTTATTTATAATACAGTTATTTTCAGAAGAACAACTTGTAGCATAATCAAAAGTTTTTGATCTTTTAATCATATTAGCAACATTTTTTAAATCAGTAGTTCCATCTACAATAGTTGTTGAATTTCCAACACCAACACCAATAGCTGGAGTACCTGAACTATATGCAGCTTTTACTAAATCAGAACTACCAGTAGCTAAAATAAAATCAACATTTTGCATAAGTGCATCAATTGCTTCTAAAGATACATATTCAGGGTCAATCGAAATAACTAAATCTTCAGGAGCACCGTATTCTTTTAGAACTTCTCTAATTTTATTTACTGCCATCATATTTGTCTGTCTAGTCTTTGGATGAGGTGCAAGTATAATGGAGTTTCTTGATTTAATTGCAAATAAAGACTTTACAAAAGGAGTAGCTTCAGGGTTTGTAGATGGAACAATTCCAGCAATAACTCCCATAGGTTTAGCTATTTTCATAATTCCTTTTTTATTGTCAATATCTATAACTCCTACAGATTTTTCACCCTTCATATCTCTATAAGCACCTTTAATTTTTGTAAACATTTTTGCTTTTTTATCTTCAGCTCGTCCAAATTCTCCTTCTTTTACAGCAAATTCACCTATATTTTTAGCGAAATCTTCACGTGTACCATAATAGGCAATAGCAGCTGTAAGTTCATCAACATCTTCTTGAGAATATGTCTCTAAAATTGCTTGAGCCAATCTAGACTTTTCAACTACTTCTAAAACATAATCATTAATTTCTTTTATATCCTTACTCATAATATTACCTCCTGTTTGTATATACTAAAAATAATTTAGTTAAATATTCTAAATAGCTTTGTATTATACATATACCTATAAAATACAATATTATACTAAATTAGTACAAATAAGTCATAATCTTAAAAAAGTTTAAATAGCAATAATGAATAATAGAAGATTATTGTAGGTAATTATTTTAAATAAATATGTGATATAATTAACTTTTAATAGAATTAAATTAAAATGTAAAAATGTGATTTAAAATTATAATTAAGACATTAAATTAATAGAACTATATTAGATAAGAAATTAGATACCAGAAGGTATCTTTTTTATTTTATAAAAACATCCAATGTGATTTAAAATTATTGAATTTTGAAAATCACTTGATTTTTTTAATTAATGTGATAACGTATAGATATAAGAATAGTAAATTTATTAATATATGGAGGTGAATTATGAGATTTACAGTAGAACTTTTGTTAAACGAAAATACAATACCAAAGGATAAAAATAGAATTATTTTATCATTACTTAAAAATGTAATAGAAAGTTATGATGAAGAGATTTATAGAGATATGTATATAGATAATAAAACTAAAAGAAAAAATATGACTTTTTCTATATATATGAAAAATGCTAAATTTTTAAGAGATACAATAGAAATCCCAGATAAGAGGATAATATTAAATATTTCTTCATCAGACTTAGAACTTGCCATTACAATTTATAATTCCTTTATGCTTAGTAAAAATAAAGAAATAAAATTAAAAGATGGACTTATAATAATTCCAACAAAAATTCAAATGAAGAAAAAAGAGATAATAAGTGATAATTATATTTTAGTAAGGACATTATCACCAATTTGTATTAGAGATCATAATGGAAATAATAAAGATACTTGGTACTATAGTTTAGATGAAACTAAGGGCAAAGAAATATTTTTAAGAAATTTAAGATATCAACTTTTAGAAGAGTTTGGAGAGACAAGAAAAATAGATATTGATAATTTAAGATTTGAAGTACTTGAAAATAAAAATATTAAAATAAAATATTATGATATTGTAATACCTTCAAATAAAGCTATTTTGAAATTATCGGGAAAACCTTATCTCTTAGAATATATGCTTGATTCAGGTATTTTAAATTTGAAATCATCAGGTTTCGGAATGTTAGAGAGATTATAAAAATTATAAGGAGGTGATATTTTGGAATATTTAGAATTTAGACTAGATGATTGGCGTAGTAATGTTAGTATTATAGGCCTTATGAATATTTTAGATAATGATAAAGAAGGTCAATATGAAATAGTAAAAAATGGCTTTGATGAATATTTAAAAGTTTCAATTAAGTCATTAGAAAACTTTGAAGAAAAGTATTTTAAATATTTTATAGATACTTATGAAAAAAATCTTCCTTGGTATAGAATGATATCTTATAAAAATGAAGTAGAGAAATTTATTAAAACTGATTTATCTGAATTTAAGAAAGATGATTTTGAAAAATTAAATAACCAGATTGATCTAGTAAAAGATTATCTTAAAAGACCTAACTATACTAAAGTCTTTGAATATATTGAAAGTGATATAGAAATAACAAAATTAATTAAAGATATAAAAAAAATAAAGCTTAGAAAAAAAGAAGAAATATCAGATAGAAAAGAAGAAATATTAGAAAACTTAAAAATAATGCAAGAAATAATTAATTATTGTAATACTGAAACAGGTAGAAAATATCTAGGTGCAAAAGGAGCTATTTTTACTTTTATAAATAAAGGTATAGGTGGTGTTAGTTTTTTAAATAAGCAAACAAAAGAGAAAGATATATACAAAGATTATAAGGAATATTTTTTAGATACTTTAAATAATTATTTAGAAGAAGATAAGAAAAAATATAAATATAATTGTTTTAATTGTGATAACAAAATTAAAAATTTAAATACTGGTATTGGAATATTAAATGATACAGGATTTGACCTTACAAGAAAACCAACACATGTGTGGTTTGAAGAAAATGATGTTGGGATTTGTGATATTTGTAGTTTTTTATATTCATGTTTTCCTGCAGGATTTAATTATTCTTCGTATGAAGGGATATTTGTAAATGCAAATAGTAGTATTAAAGAATTAAAAAGAGTAAATAGTCAAATCTCTATGGAAGTAAATAAGGTAAAAGATACTAGAGGAATAAGTTATAGGGCACTTGTAAATACAATTTCTAAAAAAAGTATAGAAGAACTTAAATATGAACTTGATGATGTTCAAGTAATAAGATATAAAAATGAAAAATATAATTTTAATATCTTATCAAAATATTCTTTAAGTATAATAAATGATTCAATAGAAGATTTAGAGAGTCTTTCAAATGCTGGATACAAAATAGGAAATGATTATATAAGTATATATGATGAGGTCTTAGATAGACTTTTTAACAATCAAAATATGTATACATTAATATATAAATTATTTAGCTATAAACTTACAAATACAAGTTTCGTAAATGCTTATTATAATACTTCACATATTTATAGAATAATTAGAATAAATACTAGAAAGCTTAAGGAGGTAATAGATTTGGGTAATGAAAGTGCAAATGCATTTGTAGAAAAATATAGAAAATATGGATATTTTTTAGCTTTAGAATATAAGAAAAAAGATTCTAATTATGAAAATAAAATTAGAGGAATATCTTATAGAATGTTAAATGCTTTAAAAACAAGAAACGCAGAAAATTTTATGCATAATTTAATAAATAGCTATATGTATATGTCAATATCTATTCCAAAGGGAATGGTAAAAGCATTAGAAAATGATGATAATTTAGGAACTATAGGATATGCATTTGTTGCAGGATTAAATAGTTATGGTATATCAGATGATAATAAAACTAAGGAGGAAGATTAATGAAACCAATGGGACTAACTATATCAGTAATATTTCAAGCATCTAGCTTAAACTATGGAGAAAGTATAGGAAATGTTGCATCACTTAAAAAAATCTCAAGAGGTAAAGGAGATCAATATACCTATATTTCAAGACAAGCACTAAGATATAATATTGTAAATCAAATGGGCGTAGATAATACTCCAATAGGATTAGATGGATCTGTTTTACAATTTGATAAAGAAGCAAAAATAGATAAATATCCTGAAATAGACTTGTTTGGATATATGAAAACGTCAAAAGATTCTAAAATTCGTTCTGCTATAGCTAGACTTTCTAATGCAGTTTCTCTTGAAACTTTTAAGGGAGATGTGGATTTTTTAACTAACAAAGGGCTTTTAGATAGATATAAAAAAGACAACAAAAAAGATGGAGGAAATATTTCTCAATCAGAAATACATTCTTCTTTTTATACTTACACACTTGCAGTTGATTTAGATAGAGTAGGAATTGATGAAAATGACAATATAGAAATAGAAAATAGTGAAAAAGCAAAAAGAGTAAATAGTTTGCTTGATTCTATAAGATACTTATATAGAGATATAAAAGGTAGACGTGAAGATTTAAGTCCAATATTTATAATAGGTGGAGTTTATGATATTAAAAATCCGATATTTATGAATGCAATTGGAGTTGAAGAAAATAGGCTAAATGTAAATAGAATAGAAGATAAAATATCAAAAGAAATAGAAAAAGATACAATATCAGCATTAGTAAAAGGAATATTTGAAAATGATGAGGAAATAGAAAATTCATTAAAATCAAAAAATATGAATGAATTCTTTGAAGAACTAAAAAATAAAGTAAGTGATTACTATGAAGGCAATTAGATTAAAGTTATATCAAAATATGCCAAATTATAAAAAACCTAATTCTTTTCAGCTAAAAGAGAGTTATCCATTACCACCACCATCTACAATTATAGGAATGGTACATTATCTATGTGGATTTACAGAATATAAAGAAATGGATATTTCTATAGCGGGAAATTATAATTCAAAAATAAATGATTTATACACAAGATATGAATTTAAATCTGAAACAAAATTTGAAGAAGGAAGACATCAACTAAATGTTGGAGGATATGGTATAAGTAGAGGAGTGGCTACTCAAGAGCTTCTAGTAGATGTGAATTTAATAATTCATATAGTTCCACAAGATGAGAGTCTAATAGAAGAAATATATAAATCATTAAAATATCCAAGAGAATATCCATCATTAGGAAGAAGAGAAGACATAGCATTAATAGAAGAAGTAAATATAGTGGAATTAGAAGAAAAAGATTTAGAAGATATAGAAGATCCAAAAGAATATATTAATTATTATATTCCTATTAAAAAAATAAATGAATTTGATTTTCATGGGAATTATACAAATATTCCTGGAACTAGATTTAAACTTACAAAGGATTATAAACTAGAAAAAGTAGCAAAAAATAAAGTTTTTAGGAAATGGAATAAAGTAGATGTTCTATATACTAGTGGATTTGGATATTATGATGTAAATGCTTTAGTAGATGAAGAAGATAATGCAGTATTTTTAATATAAGTATAGGGCATAAGCTCTATACTTAATACATAGGTGATAAAAATGAAATATTATGCAAAAAGCAATCCGAAGGAAACTATACAAGAACATACTGATAATTTACTTAAAGAATATAATAAATTGAAAGATATATATCCTAGTATAAATGTTAATTGGGATCTGTTAAAACTTGCTTGTATATATCATGATTTTGGAAAAATAAATAAAAAATTTCAATATAAAATTGGAAATGACTTAGTAAAACTATCAACTGAAGAAAAAAATGAAAAGGAGATACCTCATGGAATATTAAGTATAGCATTTATTAATACAAAATTTCTAAAAGAGAAAGGATATACAAGTGCTGATTTAAAGATTTTAATAAACACAATTGCATACCATCATGAAAGAAAATTTAATATAGGAGAAGAAAAGGAACTTATAAATAAAGAAATTGAAAGTATAAAAGATTTTAGTAAAGATTTTTCTTATTTAAAAAGAGATGATTATTATAAAGACATTAACAATAAATCCTTAAGAAGAATTAATAAATCAAGAGTTCAAAGAAGTGATGGATTAGAAAATTATGATCAATATATTATGATAAAGGGTCTTCTAAATAAAATAGATTATGCAGCAAGTTCCTATGAAGATGTAGAAATCAAAAATGATTATTTAATGAATTCTCTAAATGAAATGGTAGAAGAAGTGTGGAGTACAGAAAATAAAAAAGCAGAATTTAATAAACTTCAAAAATATGCTATTAAAAATCAAGAAGAAAATTTAATATTAATTGCAGAAACAGGAATGGGAAAAACAGAGGCAGGATTATTATGGATAGGAGATAATAAAGGTTTTTTTACATTGCCATTAAAATCTGCGATAAATGCAATATATGACAGAATAAGATTAGATATTATAAAAGATGATATTGAAAATAAATTAGGATTATTGCATTCAGATGCAGTAGGAGAAATATTATACAGACAAGAATTAGATAGTAACAAACTTGAATTAAAAAATATGACAATAGATAAATATAATACAAAAACTAGAAATTTATCTATGCCACTTACTATCTCAACAATAGACCAAATATTTGATTTTGTATATCAATACGGAGGATCAGAAATAAAACTTGCAACATTATCTTATTCAAAAATAGTAATTGATGAAATACAAATGTATTCTTCTGATTTAATATCATATTTAGTCTTAGGTCTTAATGAAATAAATAGACTTGGTGGCCAATTTGCAATAATAACAGCAACATTTCCGCCTTTTATAGGAGAATTATTAGAAAAAGAAGGAATTAAGTTTGAAAAGCCAGAACCTTTTTTAGATAAAAATAGAATAAGACATAGTTATAAAATAATAGAAGAAGAAATAAATGCAAAATTTATATATGAAAAATATAATAAGAATAAAGTACTTGTAATAGCAAATACAGTTAAAGAAGCTCAAAGATTATATGAAGAGATAAAAGAAAAATATGATTTATATGAAGAAGAAATAAACTTATTCCATAGTGGTTTTATAAAAAAAGACAGAAAAGATAAAGAAAATAGAATTATGGAATTTGGGAAGAAAAGTGATGAAAATAATAGAAATTATAATACTGGAATTTGGATATGTACGCAAGTTGCAGAAGCATCTCTAGATATAGATTTTGATATATTAGTTACAGAACTTTCAGATATAAATGGTTTATTTCAAAGAATGGGAAGATGTTATAGATCTAGATCATTAGATAAGGATTACAATATATTTGTTTTTGACGGTGGTGAAAATAAAACTAGTGGAATAGGCCATGTAATAGATAGTGATATATTTATATATTCTAAAGAAGAGCTAAGGAAGCAGGGAAATGGAAAAATTTCTGAAAAAGATAAAATTGATATGATAAATAGAATATATACAAGTGAAAAACTAAAAGATACAAAGTATTTAAAAGATATTAAAGAAACTATAAATTATATTAATAATATTAGAAGTTATGAAATGAAAAAAAGTGATGCAAAACAATTATTTAGAGATATTAATTCAATCACTGTAATACCTGAAATAGTATATGAAGAAAATCTTGAAGAAATAGAAAGTGCTATAGAAAAATTACAAGAAAAAACAAATTCTAAATTAGAAAAAAAAGAAGTAGAAAAATTAAGAATTGAAAAAATAAAAGCTAGAAATACAATTAATAATTATTCTATTTCAATACCTTTTTATAAAGTGAATAGTAAAAACACAGACTATAAAAAAATCAATGATTATGAAGAAATAATTATATACAAATGCGAGTATGACAAATTTATAGGGATAAATCACGTAGAGATAGATATTGAGAAAAGAGATAATTTCTTTTAGGTGATAAATTATGATAATAACAGGAACAATGATTCATTATTATTTTGTGTGTGAGAAAAAATTATGGTATTTTTTGAATGGAATAAATCTTGAGAAATATGATGAAAATATTAAAATAGGAACTTTAATAGATAAATATTCCTACGAGAGAGAAAATAAAAATTTAATGATTGACGAAAATATAAATATTGATTTTATTAGAGATTGGAAAATAATTCATGAAATTAAAAAATCTGATAAATTAGAAGAATTATTTATTTGGCAAGTTAAATATTATATATATATTTTAAGAAAGTATGGAGTAAATATAGAAAGTGGACTATTAGATTATCCAAAGCAGAAAAAAAGAACAAAAGTCTTTTTAGATGAAGAGGATGAAGAAAAACTTGAAAATGTATTTAAAGAGATAGAAAAAATAAAAAATCAGAAAAATATACCAATAGTAAAATATAAAAACTATTGTAAGAAATGTGCTTATTATGAGTTTTGTTATATATAGGTGAATAAAATGAATGAAAAATTTTATATATTTAGCAATTGTAGGTTAAAAAGAAAAGATAATAATCTAAGATTAGAGACAAAAGAACTTAAAAAAGATTTGAAGGTAGAAATAATAGATGAAATATATATATTTGGTGAAGTTGATTTAAATACAAAAGTATTAAATTTTTTAGCTCAAAATGATATATCTCTACATATTTTTAATTATTATGGTTTCTATAGTGGAAGTTTCTTTCCAAGAGATAAAAATATAAATGGGGACTTATTAGTAAAACAAGTAAAAAACTATTTAAATAAAAGTGAAAGACTTGCAATAGCTAAAGAAATTGAAAAAGGTGCAGCTTTTAATATATTTAGAAATTTAAGATATTATAATTCCAGAGATAAAAATGTAAAAGAAAGTATGAATTATATAAAAATACTTTCAGAAAAAATAGATAGTGCAGAAAGCATAGAACAATTAATGGGATATGAAGGAAATATAAGAAGGGAATACTATTCGTGTTGGGAAGAGATAATAGATCAAGAAATTGACTTTAAAAAAAGGGTGAAAAGACCACCTGATAATATGATTAATAGTTTAATATCTTATTTGAATTCAATGATGTATACAACAGTTCTTTCAGAAATATATAAAACACAACTAGATCCAACAATTAGTTATTTGCATGAACCAGGAACAAAAAGATTTTCATTGTCTTTAGACCTAGCAGAATTATTTAAACCATTAATTGTTGATAGATTAATATTTAGTTTGCTTAATAAAAATCAAATAACAGAAGATGATTTTGTAGAAGAATCAAATTTCACCTATTTAAAAGAAAATTCAAGGCAAAAAATAATATTAGAATATAATTCTTATTTAGAAAGAGTAGTAAAACATAAAGAATTAAATAGATATGTGTCATATACTTACTTAATAAGATTAGAATGTTATAAATTAATAAAACATATAATTGGTGAAAAAGAATATGAAAGTTTTAAGTTTTGGTGGTAAATAAGAGGTGTAAACATGTATATATTATTGATATATGATATAATTTCAGATGAAAAAGGTCCATATGTATCAAGAAATATTTTTAAAACTTGTAAAAAATATTTAACGAATATACAAAAATCTGTATTTGAAGGAAACTTAACTATATCTCAGTATTTAGAGTTGAAATTTGAACTTAATGAGTATATTAGAAAAAATAAAGATTCAGTAGTTGTATTTAAAAGTAGATCAGAAAAATGGACTGAAAAAGAATTTTTAGGAAAAACAGATGACAAAACATCAAACTTTTTTTAATTGTCGACTTCTAATATAGTAAAATGTATAAGGAATCGACAAATGGCTTAAAATTAACATTATATACGAATATTTTAGAGAAATACTTTTTATAAAACTAAATTTATTAAAAATATTCATAGGTAGACAAAGTATGAAGAAACAAGCCTGTAAAATCAACTCTTATAAGAGACAGGCATTTAATAGAACTAAACTAGAATGTAAAGATTGAACTTGCTAAGTCTGTTAAATTAATACCTAACTCATTTAATAGAACTAAACTAGAATGTAAAGCAGCTTGGGCATTTATATAATTTGGTATTTGTATTTTTCATTTAATAGAACTAAACTAGAATGTAAAGATATGTCTAACTATCTTACAATACTAATATAAGCCTTCATTTAATAGAACTAAACTAGAATGTAAAGCGTATACCATTGGTGTGTTTAATAAGTTATCAGTTTCATTTAATAGAACTAAACTAGAATGTAAAGTAACTCCCTTAAAGTTTTTAATTATAAGTCTATCTACATTTAATAGAACTAAACTAGAATGTAAAGAAGAAGAAGAAAAAGATGTATATAAAAAATTTGAAGACATTTAATAGAACTAAACTAGAATGTAAAGTTTTTCAATTCTTTGATACCGTCACGGTCATAAATGACATTTAATAGAACTAAACTAGAATGTAAAGAAAACTTTCCACTTGATCCAAAGCCTGTTATTCCTCCATTTAATAGAACTAAACTAGAATGTAAAGTAATATCCTTGAATATTGCTCATCAGCATCTTGAATTCATTTAATAGAACTAAACTAGAATGTAAAGGCAAATTCTTGTTGCCTAACGAATAAATATAACTATCCATTTAATAGAACTAAACTAGAATGTAAAGTCACTTGCCATATGCTCACCCCCTTATAGGTTACTTACATTTAATAGAACTAAACTAGAATGTAAAGTGTGTTATAGGCTGTCCTACATCTTTCGCCATGACCCATTTAATAGAACTAAACTAGAATGTAAAGAGCTGTGCAGGAAATAAAATCTGCTGTTGGTTGATTTCATTTAATAGAACTAAACTAGAATGTAAAGCTGTGAAGTCCACTATTACTATTTCTCTTGTTGCATCTCATTTAATAGAACTAAACTAGAATGTAAAGCTTTCTATAAGCTTTCTTATATTCTGTCTTTCCTGCCATTTAATAGAACTAAACTAGAATGTAAAGTTTACTCTGGAAATGCTTTTAGAGGACTTTTCAGAACATTTAATAGAACTAAACTAGAATGTAAAGTATTGGAGAGAAGAAAGAATAATGTGTACAATGCCGGCATTTAATAGAACTAAACTAGAATGTAAAGTTTTTCATGTAGTTCGCTATAAGTTCTGCTGTTTTATTCCCATTTAATAGAACTAAACTAGAATGTAAAGTTCTTTTAGTGTCATTGGGATATTAAGTTCTTCTTTAACATTTAATAGAACTAAACTAGAATGTAAAGAGTGTAGCAGCTGTTGCAATAGCTGCATCTATAGCATTTCATTTAATAGAACTAAACTAGAATGTAAAGTGTAGTCGTTCTTTGATACTGTTGTCTTTGCTTGCACATTTAATAGAACTAAACTAGAATGTAAAACTCGTAAGAAGTTTCAAATTCTTCTCCTATTTCCATTCATTTAATAGAACTAAACTAGAATGTAAAGAGGCTAGTTGGTAGTCCACTTTCAAACGCTCTATTGGTCATTTAATAGAACTAAACTAGAATGTAAAGAGTAGTCCGCGTAAATGATAAATGCAAATTGATACTGCATTTAATAGAACTAAACTAGAATGTAAAGCATCATCTGCGTCAATTCCTGCTAAGGCTATATAATTCATTTAATAGAACTAAACTAGAATGTAAAGATAATTTCGTTGTCAATTATTCCTGCTAAATCTTCGTCATTTAATAGAACTAAACTAGAATGTAAAGATGCCTCATATCTTCGCTTCCATAGTCGGCTGTGTCCATTTAATAGAACTAAACTAGAATGTAAAGGTTATTTCCGATTTAAGTTCTAATGTCGCAGTTCTTCATTTAATAGAACTAAACTAGAATGTAAAGACCTATAAAATCTTCTTAATATTGTATAACTGAAGTACATTTAATAGAACTAAACTAGAATGTAAAGTGATATACCAACGCTTGAACGTATTTCTCTTCTTTCCACATTTAATAGAACTAAACTAGAATGTAAAGTTTGTTCTTGTTCTGTTATGCCTTTTCTGAAATGTATCATTTAATAGAACTAAACTAGAATGTAAAGCGTTATGTCCTTGTAGGTAGTTTTCCAGTCTAGACCCCATTTAATAGAACTAAACTAGAATGTAAAGACATTACACACATACAGCCTAGTACTGTCTTAAGTGTCATTTAATAGAACTAAACTAGAATGTAAAGAGTACAAAATGATAAGGTACAATAGCAGCAGTCGAACCATTTAATAGAACTAAACTAGAATGTAAAGTTGCTAACTTATAATGATAATTTCTTCTATTGTTGCCATTTAATAGAACTAAACTAGAATGTAAAGATTTCTATCTCAGAATATTACAAAGAATTTATAAAGCATTTAATAGAACTAAACTAGAATGTAAAGATCCTTGGACGTGGGTTATCATAGGCTTAAGTGTAGCCATTTAATAGAACTAAACTAGAATGTAAAGGTTGGTTACTAAATGAATTTGATTTTTTGAGATATGGCATTTAATAGAACTAAACTAGAATGTAAAGAAACTTTTATTTTTCGTATTGTATTACTCAAAGTTTTCATTTAATAGAACTAAACTAGAATGTAAAGTTCTTTCTACTTATCTCGTTTACTTCTCGTTCATCATTTAATAGAACTAAACTAGAATGTAAAGACGATTTAATACTATGATTACTCGTAAATATCAAACTCATTTAATAGAACTAAACTAGAATGTAAAGAAACCTTTTGGGACATATTTGCTAAAATCTAATCAATCATTTAATAGAACTAAACTAGAATGTAAAGATTTCTAACGCTAAAATATAAACAAGTGTCATACTTCATTTAATAGAACTAAACTAGAATGTAAAGCATCATTAATAGTAACTACTGCTTTAACAGTTGCTACATTTAATAGAACTAAACTAGAATGTAAAGACCCACTTTCGTGAATAGCTTGCGCAAGGCTCACCATTTAATAGAACTAAACTAGAATGTAAAGGCATTACAAGGACTACAAAGTATAATTCAAGCTATTGCATTTAATAGAACTAAACTAGAATGTAAAGCTAAATCCTGTTGGTTTTTTAAAATATAAATGAACTCCATTTAATAGAACTAAACTAGAATGTAAAGTCATCTTGTCTTTTCTTAAACAGTTCGAAATTTCCATCATTTAATAGAACTAAACTAGAATGTAAAGAGACTTTCAATAATGATGGAAAACAAAGTACAACTTACATTTAATAGAACTAAACTAGAATGTAAAGTCTGTTTATATACTTCATCTACGTACCTTGTTTTTTCATTTAATAGAACTAAACTAGAATGTAAAGCCTTCACAGAAGTTGTAACCATATTCCCTCTGGTTGGCATTTAATAGAACTAAACTAGAATGTAAAGTGCATGAATTGCATACAAAGAGATCTATATTGTCATACATTTAATAGAACTAAACTAGAATGTAAAGCTATCTTTTTTAATCCCGGTCTTGAAACATCTATTTGTCATTTAATAGAACTAAACTAGAATGTAAAGATTCTATGAAGAATTTAAGGACCAACCTTACGAAGACATTTAATAGAACTAAACTAGAATGTAAAGCACAATATAGTTTTTCTTCACCTGAAAAGTCTTTAGCATTTAATAGAACTAAACTAGAATGTAAAGATATTCCATAGTTAAGTAATAATGTTGCAATCTCTTCCATTTAATAGAACTAAACTAGAATGTAAAGCATATTGAAATAAGATACACTCTGCTACTAACATTTCCATTTAATAGAACTAAACTAGAATGTAAAGTTTCTTTTCTTCTAGTTCTTCTCTATCTCTTATCTTCATTTAATAGAACTAAACTAGAATGTAAAGAAGGTTAAGTTAGATGATTTTGAATACTCAGAAGATGCATTTAATAGAACTAAACTAGAATGTAAAGCTCTTGATACACCTCCTAAATGGTTTGGGTCTATACTTGGACATTTAATAGAACTAAACTAGAATGTAAAGAGCATTCAAAGTATGATAGTTAAGTTTGGGGCATTAGCATTTAATAGAACTAAACTAGAATGTAAAGATTGCTGGTACTGGCGGTAGTGCGTTTGTAACTAAACATTTAATAGAACTAAACTAGAATGTAAAGGCTTGTTCTCCTATCTTGTCTAGATAGTAAGCTATGCATTTAATAGAACTAAACTAGAATGTAAAGCGGAACGGTAGACAATGGTTATAGGGGCGATATAACACATTTAATAGAACTAAACTAGAATGTAAAGTATTTAAAACTCCAATCCGATATTTTTAAATTCCTTTTCATTTAATAGAACTAAACTAGAATGTAAAGTATAATGCACAAGTCTTTCATATCTATGGCAGGAATCATTTAATAGAACTAAACTAGAATGTAAAGAACTAGAGAGTCTAATCGTAATGAACAAGGACATTTTCATTTAATAGAACTAAACTAGAATGTAAAGACTTCTCCACTCTTTGATGCTGTAGTCATTTCTTAGACATTTAATAGAACTAAACTAGAATGTAAAGCCATTTAAAAATGGAGCGGAGCATCTATTAAAAGCCACATTTAATAGAACTAAACTAGAATGTAAAGTGTCATTATGATTATTTGTTTATTAAGTCCTTCTAGCATTTAATAGAACTAAACTAGAATGTAAAGACTGCCCATTTTTAACTATTTTTAAATCGTTAAGATCTTCCATTTAATAGAACTAAACTAGAATGTAAAGTCTGCTATCCCGGATTCGTTAGCTAAGCCAACTTCTGCATTTAATAGAACTAAACTAGAATGTAAAGAGTGCATATAATGATATTTGTTTCCTGATGTACCAGGCATTTAATAGAACTAAACTAGAATGTAAAGAGGAACTAAAGAAGATTTAGATAATGCAGGCGGAGACGCATTTAATAGAACTAAACTAGAATGTAAAGCAATATGTCTTTGCAGGAATAGTCTCATCTTCAATTGCATTTAATAGAACTAAACTAGAATGTAAAGATGAATTTTGAGTATATGAATACTCCCACATCAAACATTTAATAGAACTAAACTAGAATGTAAAGACTATTTCACTTGCACTTTTGTTTATATCTTCCATATCATTTAATAGAACTAAACTAGAATGTAAAGATTCTTGCCCGTATGACGCACCGTTGTAAGGAACATATCATTTAATAGAACTAAACTAGAATGTAAAGAACAAATAGCGGCAGAGTTTAACAAAAGGTTTAATCTCATTTAATAGAACTAAACTAGAATGTAAAGTTTTCAACTACTTCTGCTTTATCATCTTTCATTTGAACATTTAATAGAACTAAACTAGAATGTAAAGAAAAACATTACTAAAAACATTAGAGGGAGTATTCCTACATTTAATAGAACTAAACTAGAATGTAAAGTTTCAATAGTCTTTAGAACTTGTCTAGAATGGATTACCATTTAATAGAACTAAACTAGAATGTAAAGAGTGCAGGAAAAGGGGATTTAATATCTTCATTCCTGCCATTTAATAGAACTAAACTAGAATGTAAAGTTTATTACAAGATACAAAATGTAAAGGCAGATACACCATTTAATAGAACTAAACTAGAATGTAAAGAACTGTTTAGGATTTGACCTCATAGCAGATGATGTAACATTTAATAGAACTAAACTAGAATGTAAAGGTTGTATCAAGACCTGCCGCTCTCATACTTCTTAACATTTAATAGAACTAAACTAGAATGTAAAGTATCATATTGAAATAGGTTCTACACTAGATATTCCTGCATTTAATAGAACTAAACTAGAATGTAAAGATTTTTTTAAACGTTCTGCACACAATCTGCACATGTTCATTTAATAGAACTAAACTAGAATGTAAAGGAATACGTTAAACATTAGTAAGAAACAGCCTACTACCACATTTAATAGAACTAAACTAGAATGTAAAGTGATTCAAAATATGTATGATGAAAGATATCTATTGAGTCATTTAATAGAACTAAACTAGAATGTAAAGGCTAATGGGGTGATAAATAGATGGGAAACACGTTTGTAACATTTAATAGAACTAAACTAGAATGTAAAGCTGAAAAACTATCAAGAAGCTATGTTAGATATGTATCATTTAATAGAACTAAACTAGAATGTAAAGTAATAAAGGAGGTTATCTCTATGAATGTAACATATACATTTAATAGAACTAAACTAGAATGTAAAGTTTTATATAAGAACTTTAATCTCTCATAATATTCTCCCATTTAATAGAACTAAACTAGAATGTAAAGAGTAGTGATTATTATTTTCTAGAAAGTAGTGATGTTACATTTAATAGAACTAAACTAGAATGTAAAGTTTGTAGTCACTGTTTCAGGTGATGAATGAGAAAACATTTAATAGAACTAAACTAGAATGTAAAGTAATTTGAAGTCAAACTTAACAATTCTAATTGCTTTGTCATTTAATAGAACTAAACTAGAATGTAAAGTACTCTATCAAGCAGTTTTCAAGCAAGTTTCAATTCCCATTTAATAGAACTAAACTAGAATGTAAAGTTTATAAGTTTATTCGGTGGCGGAGTCGGAAATCAAATCATTTAATAGAACTAAACTAGAATGTAAAGTGATAAGATTTCACTCTCACTGATCGTACAGATTCTTCCATTTAATAGAACTAAACTAGAATGTAAAGTTGTAAGTTTTCATCACTACATTACCTTCAGAGTCTCTTCATTTAATAGAACTAAACTAGAATGTAAAGGCTCTTTTTTATATATTAGGAAGAGGTGAGCAATGGACATTTAATAGAACTAAACTAGAATGTAAAGAACTCTTTACATACTGAACTAGCAATAGATGAGCAACATTTAATAGAACTAAACTAGAATGTAAAGCTGGAACTCAATTAATAGTAACAGTAGATGAAAATGCATTTAATAGAACTAAACTAGAATGTAAAGACTCTATCAAGCAGTTTTCAAGCAAGTTTCAATTCCCATTTAATAGAACTAAACTAGAATGTAAAGTTCTCATCTTCTGCATAGATTTTAATTGTGTTTATTTCATTTAATAGAACTAAACTAGAATGTAAAGACGTTCTGCTAGTTGTTTAGTAGTTAAAATATGTTCACATTTAATAGAACTAAACTAGAATGTAAAGTTTAGGCTGATTTCCTGCTGCAGCAGTGCCAAGACGGCATTTAATAGAACTAAACTAGAATGTAAAGAGTAAATCAGAATTAGTAGAATATAAATATAGCGATAAACATTTAATAGAACTAAACTAGAATGTAAAGAAAAGTTATCACAAATGATTGAGTTGTTAAGTAAACCATTTAATAGAACTAAACTAGAATGTAAAGGATAAAACACAAGGACTTATAGATTTCGGTCTGACACCATTTAATAGAACTAAACTAGAATGTAAAGTTTTGTAAGGCAATTTAAGGCACTTATTAAGGCTTATTCATTTAATAGAACTAAACTAGAATGTAAAGAGACTTTTCCAATTCTGAGCAAATAGCAAATATGTTACATTTAATAGAACTAAACTAGAATGTAAAGTGATAAACAAGGTAGAAATTATTTACTTAAGTGTGCATTTAATAGAACTAAACTAGAATGTAAAGGGCACTTAGTAGAGAGTGGCACAATAGAGTACACCAACCATTTAATAGAACTAAACTAGAATGTAAAGATTTTTCTAAACTATATTGTTGACTTAGATAGTCAACATTTAATAGAACTAAACTAGAATGTAAAGAAGACAGGCATAGATTGTTCAGGCTTTGTTATGTGGTCATTTAATAGAACTAAACTAGAATGTAAAGTTGCGAGACAAAACTTATCTCACTCGGTCGCCTCGCTCATTTAACAAAACTTAATTAGAGCAAATAAAAAAGCTACTCAAAAGGGTAGCTTTTAATATTCTATTTCATTAAATTTTAAGTCTTCTAATTTCATAACTCCTACTACATGATGTGGATAACAGAAGTTTGGACCTCGTGATGTATTTGATTCAAATCTTATTTTATTTTGATTCCAATAGGATATTTCAAGTAATCCATGGTCTGTTTTAATAATATATCCTTTGTTGTGTTCTAATTTTTCTTTCATATTTCACCTCGTTTATGTATTTTTAAATTATATCATAAAAGTGTAGTTTAATTAAGTTTTTTGTAATTAATTAATTTTAGTTAAAATCCTTTATAATATTGCTCATAGTGATTATAATAGAATATGCATATAAACCTATTTTGTGATAAAATAAAGGTTCAAAATTATAGAAAGGTGCGTGAACTAATGTCAGGTCACTCAAAGTGGAATAACATTAAAAATAAAAAAGGTAAAGAAGATGCTAGAAGAGGTAGAGTCTTTACAAAACTTGGTAGATATATAATGGTTGCTGTTAAAGAAGGTGGACCTGATCCGGAATACAATCCATCATTAAAGGCTGCAATTGATAAGGCTAAGGCTGAAAATATGCCTAATGACAATATTGAAAGAGCTATTAAGAAGGGTTCAGGAGAAGGTGCTGATTCAGTATTTGAAGAAATTATCTATGAAGGTTATGGCCCATCTGGTACTGCTGTTATGGTTCATTGCTTAACTGATAATAGAAATAGAACTGCTCCAGATGTTAGACATGCTTTTGATAAATATGGTGGAAATTTAGGTCAATCTGGTTGTGTTGCTTTTATGTTTGACAAAAAAGGCCAACTTGGTATTGAAAAGACTGATTCTATTGATGAAGATGAGTTAATGCTAGGAGCTATTGATCTTGGAGCTGATGATGTCATTGATAGAGGAGAGGCTTTTGAAATTTTAACTCCACCAGAGCTATATGCTGAGGTGCGTAATGGTCTTGAAGATCAAGGATATGATTTCATTAAGTCTGAAATAACTTATATTCCTCAAAATTATACTGAATTAACTGATGAAAAAGATCTTATAAATATGGAGAAATTAATTGATGCTCTTGAAGATAATGATGATGTTCAAGAAGTTTATACTAATTGGGAAATGCCTGAAGAGGATGAATAATATTGAAGATTTTAGCTATTGCAGGAAGTTCTAGAAAAAATTCAAATACGGATAATTTTCTGGATTTATTTCTTGAAAACTTTAATCTAAAAAATGAGGATATAACTTATCTTACTTTAAAAGATTTAGATTATTCTTATTGTATATCTTGTTATGGATGTGCAAAGGTTCCAAGGTGCATTTTAAAAGATGATTTAACAGATATTTATCCTATTATTGAAGAGTCAGATATGATTATTTTTTCTACTCCAATATATTTTAATTCTGTGTCTTCTATTTCGAAGAGTTTTATAGATAGAATGCAAGTTTATTGGTCTAGAAAGTTTCTTTTAAAACTTCCTCCAATTAAGGAGAAATTTGGAATTTGTCTTATTAATGGTGGTGCAAAATATACTGAAGAACAATTTTTAGGTTCAGAACTTGTTTTTGATCATTTTTTAAAGGTGACAAGTTGTAAAAATCATTTAACTCTTAAGGTATCTAATACTGATGAAAATCCTATTAATAGTGAGAATGAAGATTTTATAAGATTTTTAAATAGTATTAATTTAGATTTTAATGCTAGGAAGTCTTATGTATTAAAGGAGAAGAATTATGGAAATAAATAGAATGATTGATCACACTTTATTAAAGCCTGAGTCAACTAGAGAACAAATTAAAAGTCTTTGTGATGAAGCTTTAGAGTATAATTTTAAGTCTGTTTGTATAAATCCTTTTTGGGTTTCTTATGCAAATGATATTTTAAAAGATAGTGAAGTTTCTGTATGTACTGTTATTGGATTTCCACTAGGTGCAAATACTACTTCTATGAAAGCTACAGAGGCTAGAGAAGCTATTTTAAATGGCGCTGATGAAGTTGATATGGTTATTAATGTTGGACTTTTAAAGTCTAAGGAATATGATCTTGTAGAAGAAGATATAAAAGCTGTTGTAGAAGAATCTAAAGATAAAATTGTGAAAGTTATTATTGAAACTTGTCTTTTATCTGATGAGGAAATTGTAAAGGCTTGTGAAATATCAATGAAATCAGGTGCTGATTTTGTAAAGACTTCTACTGGATTTAATTCAGCTGGTGCAAAGGCACAAGATGTTAATTTAATGAGAAAAACAGTAGGAGATACATTAGGAGTAAAGGCTTCTGGTGGTATTAGAGATTTAAAAACAGCTAGAGAAATGATTGAAAATGGAGCTGCTAGACTTGGTGTAAGTGCTGGTATTGAAATTATTAAGGAACTAGAAAATGAAAATTGATCCTGTTGCTTTTACTCTTTTTGGTATAGATGTAAAGTGGTATGGGGTATTAATTGCAATGGGAGCTTTGCTTGCAATATTTTTTGCTGAAAAACTTGCTAAGAAAAAAGGTCTTTATGATGAATTAGTAACAGATTTTTCATTTT
Organism: Peptoniphilus stercorisuis; assembly: GCF_017874395.1. Lineage (GTDB taxonomy): Bacteria > Bacillota > Clostridia > Tissierellales > Peptoniphilaceae > Anaerosphaera > Anaerosphaera stercorisuis. The sequence continues at coordinate 23,659 of NZ_JAGGLJ010000005.1, forward strand.
TTGTTATTATTTTTGGAATAATTGGTGCAAGATTATATTATGTCCTATTTGAATGGGAATATTATAGTTTGCATAAAGATGAGATTTTTTCTATTAGAAATGGTGGTCTTGCTATTTATGGAGGCATCATTGCAGGAATAATAGTTGCAATTGTATTTTCAAAGATTAAGAAAGTTGAGTTTTGGGATATTGCTGATATAGCAGCTCCTGGACTTGCTTTGGCACAGGGAATAGGACGCTGGGGCAATTTTATTAATGGAGAGGCTCATGGTGGAGTTACGAATTTACCTTGGGCAATTCTTGTAAATGGTCAAAGAGTTCATCCTACTTTTTTATATGAATCAATACTTGATATTGGAATTTTCTTTTTTCTATACTTTTATTTATCTAAAAATCAAAAGTTTAAAGGTCAACTTTTTACAACTTATATGATAATTTATGGAATTGGAAGATTTTTTATTGAAGGACTAAGAACAGATTCTCTTTATATAGGTATTTTTAGAGTTTCACAACTTGTAAGTCTTTTAATGGTATTAGTTGGAGTAATAGTAACAATTAGAAATAAAAAAATATTAAAGGAAAAAGAGGACTAATAAGTCCTTTTTCTTTTTATGGAGATATATGAAAATTTTAATAATAGTATTTTTATTGATTTATAATTTTTATGAGTTGTCTTGTTTTAAAGTTGAAAAATTAATTTTAAAGAGCAATAAAATTAATAATTTAAAAATCACACAAATATCTGATTTTCATAATAATATATTTATTAATGAGAGAAGGTTAGTAAAATCAATTAAAAAATTTAATCCAGATTTTATATTTATTACAGGAGATTTAATTAGTAGAAATACAAAGGATTTTTCTAAAGTGGAAAATTTATTACAAAATCTATCAAATTTTAAAATATATTTTGTTGAGGGAAATCATGAAAGAGAAAATATTAATAATAAAAAGTTCTATAATATTTTAGACAAGTATAATGTAATTAATCTTTCTGGAGATTTTAAGAGGATAGAAAATGTAAATATATATGGAAATAAGTTTGGAACATCTTATGATTATACATCTGATTTAGATTTAAATTTTTATAATATTTTGCTAACACATGATCCAATAGATTTTCTTGGAAATATTAAAAAATATGATTTGGTATTATCTGGACACAAACATGGAGGACAGCTTAGACTTCCATATATAGGTCAAATAATAGATCATGGTCCTAAGTTTTTTCCTAAGTATAGTAAGGGTTTGTATAATATAGAGGATATAAACTTTTATATTAGTTCAGGACTTGGACAAAGTATTTGTTTGAGATTTTTAAATAGGGTTTCTTATACTAATATAGAAATAAAAAATGGAGGATAAGTCCTCCATTTTTTTATATTACAAAATCTCCATTTTCAAAGATTTGAATTTCTTTATTATCATATGTTATACCTTTAATATTAGTAGTTTCATCACCAATCATAAAGTCAACATGAATAACAGAGTCATTTACACCATGTTCTAATAATTCTTCATCACTCATATCTTCTCCACCTTTAATGCAAGTTGGATAAGCTTTACCAAGTGCTAAATGGCATGATGCATTTTCATCATAAAGTGTTTCATAAAATAATATTTTAGTATCTGAAATAGGTGAATGGTATGGAACAAGAGCTACTTCTCCAAGTCTTCTAGCACCTTCATCAGAATCTAGCATATTTTTTAATGTGTCATAGCCTGTTTTTGCATCAAAATCAACTACTACACCATCTTTAAATTTAAGGTAGAAATCATCTATTAAATTTCCATTATAATTAAGTGGTTTTGTATTATAAACAATTCCATTAGCTCCATCTCTATGTGGCATTGAAAAAACTTCTTCTGTTGGCATATTTGCTATAAATTCTTCTCCGTGACGATTGAATTCTGAACCACCAGCAAAAATATAGTTTTTAGGAAGTCTAATTTTAAGATCAGTTCCTTTTTCTGATTTATATTCTAAATATTCGAATTGATGTTTATTTAAAAATTCATACCATCTTTCTAAGTTGGTTGTATGTTTTTCCCATTCTAAAACAGGATCTTCTTTATCAACTCTAACTGTATAGAATATTAAATTCCAAAGTTTTTCCATAGCTTCATCTATTGGAAGTTCTGGAAATACAACTTTTGCCCAACTAGGAACAGCAGCTCCTATAACACACCATGAAGTTTCGTTATTCATCATTTTTGCGCTAAAGTCTTTTAAAGCTTTAGAATTTGCAAGAACAGATGCTTTGATTTTATCAGGATTTACATCTGATAGTAGATTTGGATCATTTCCAACAATACTTAGTATTTTAGCTTTTTTATTTATATATGAATTTTGTTCGTCTATAAAATATTGTGGAACTTCTTCTAATGTTTCAATACTTGCATTTTGAAATCTCATTTTAGAAATATATTCATCTCTAAAATTTATTTTTACATCTTTAGCTCCAAGTTCGAAAGCAGTTTCAGTAAGAAGTCTTATAAAATCAATCATTTCTACTTGAGCTCTAATAACTAAAAGATCATCTTTTTTTATTTTTAAACCTTCTTTTAAAACAAGGTTTGCGTATTTTTTTAAATTATCATTTAATGTCATCAAATCACCTCTTAAGCATTATAACATATCTTGAATCTAATTTATTTATATTATAAGATTAAAGTATTAAATGATTATTATAAGGAGGTATTTAAATGACACCACATATTAGAGCTGAAAAGAGAGATTTTGCAAAAACTGTTCTTATGCCAGGAGATCCTTTAAGAGCTAAGTTTATTGCCGAGAATTTTTTAGAAGATGTAAAACTTGTAACTGATGTTAGGAATATGCTTGGATTTACTGGAAAGTATAATGGCAAGGAAGTTTCTGTAATGGGAAGTGGTATGGGTATGCCGTCAATGGGAATATACTCATATGAATTAATAAACTTCTATGATGTTGAAAATATAATAAGAGTTGGATCATGTGGAGCATATGGTAAGGATCTTGATTTATATGATGTTATTTTAGCTCAAGGTGCTTGTACTAATTCAAGTTATATAAATTCATTTGATTTAAATGGAATATATTCTGCTATTTCTGATTTTGAATTATTAAATGAAGCTTTTAATGTAGCAAAAAAACTTAATATACACACTAAAGTTGGAAATGTGCTATCTTCTGATGTTTTTTATCAAAGTGATATGGAAGATTATAAAAAATGGCAATCTTTAAATGTACTTGCTACAGAAATGGAAACTTATGCGCTTTATTTAAATGCTGCAAGATATAATGCAAATGCTCTTTCTATATTAACTGTTTCTGATTTAATTGGAACTGATAAAGAAACTACAGCAAAGGAAAGAGAAGTTGCTTTTACAAATATGATGAAAATAGCTCTTGAATTAGTATAGGAGGAAATTTTGGATAAAATCACAAAAAGGGAGAAGATGATTGTAGCTTTAATTATGCTGATAGTTTTAGTGTTTTTTATGAGTAAGAAGAAGTCTAAAGAAAATATAAACCTTAGTGATTCTAACAATATTAATCAAGAAGTAAATATTAAAAATAATGAGATATTAGAAGTTGAAAATGATAATTTTAATGAAGAGATCTATGTTCACATATGTGGAAGAGTTAAAAATCCAGGACTGATTAAACTCAGTAGTGATTCTAGAGTTATTGATGCAGTAGAAGCATCTGGAGGAGTATTTGAAGATGCAGATCTTGATAAAATAAATTTGGCTAAGAAACTTAAAGATGAAGAGAGAGTTTATATTCCAAAAATAGAAGAACAAACTAGCTCAGTAGATATAGGTGATGGAAATTTAGAAGGTGGACAAATTAATATAAATACTGCAGAAAAATCAGAACTGGAAACTTTACCTGGAATAGGTCCTAAAATGGCAGATAAAATTATTGAACATAGACAAAATGAAGAATTTAGTTCAATTGAGGATATTAAGAGTGTTTCAGGCATTGGAGATAAGAAGTTTGAAGAAATAAAAAAATTAATTTGTATAAATTAGTATTTTCTATTGATATTTATGTAAAACTTTGGTAATATATATATTGTTGTTAAGGGGTATAGTTCAGTTGGTAGAACACTGGTCTCCAAAACCAGGTGTCGTGGGTTCGAGTCCTGCTACCCCTGCCAATTAATTTTATATTAGGACCTGTAGCTCAGCTGGTTAGAGCGCACGCCTGATAAGCGTGAGGTCGGAGGTTCGAGTCCCCCCAGGTCCACCAGAGTAACTGCATTTAGATGCAGTTTTTTTTATGCTTAAAACTTTTGATTATTAAAATAAATTTGATATAATTATTAAGATAAAAAGGAGGAGAAGTGTGAATTCATTAAAGACAATAGAAGAAAAAAATAGACAAATAAATAAAGAGACTAAAATATCTATATTTCTTTATATTCTTTATTTTTTGTGGTGGTACTTAACGGGATATGGTCTTTCTAATACAGATCCAAGTGAATATAAATATATACTTGGCTTGCCACTTTGGTTCTTTTTAAGTTGTGTTGTTGGATATATATGGTTTTGTATAGCTACTATAATAGTTACAAAATTCTTTTTTAAAAATTTTAATTTAGAAGATGAAGATTAGGGGTTAATATGAGTTATAATTTTATACTTATAAGTGTTTTAGTTGCATATATGTTGTTAAACTTATATATAGGTTTAAGAATAAGTAGAAAACAAAATAATAAAGATAAAGAAAAGGGAACAAGTTTTATAAATAACTATTTTATAGGTGGAAGATCTATGGGAGGATTTGTACTTGCTATGACTTTAGTTGCAACATTTACAAGTGCTTCTAGTTTTATAGGTGGTCCTGGAATAGCTTATTCAAAAGGATTGTCATGGGTATTTTTATCTATGATTCAAGTTCCTACAGCATTTATAATACTTGCAGTTCTAGGCAAAAAGTTTGCAATAATAGCAAGAAGAACAGATTCAGTTACAGTTACAGATTTTTTAAGACATAGATATGATTCACCAATTGCAGTTATAATACTTTCAATATGGCTTATAGTTTTTTCAATAGCTCAAATGATGGCTCAATTTGTAGGAGGAGCAGTGTTATTTCAAAGTGTAACAGGACTTCCCTATGTAGTTGGACTTTTATTATTTGGAATAGTTGTAATTGTATATACAAGTTTTGGTGGATTTAAAGCAGTAGTTACAACAGACACTATTCAAGGTGTAGTAATGCTTATTGGATCAATAATATTTCTTGGAACAATTATAAAAGTCGGCGGAGGACTTGATAATATAGTTCTTAAATTAAATGAAGTAAATCCTGGTTGGAATACTCCTGATGCAGGAGGAGAAGCACCAAAACAATTTATAATGAGTTTTTGGATACTAGTAGGTATTGCAACAATAGGTCTTCCTCAAACAGCAGTAAGAGCAATGGGTTTTAAAGACACAAAGTCTTTACATGATGCAATGGTATATGGAACAATAGTACTAGGAGCTTTAATGCTTATAATGCATATTAGCGGAGTGTTTGCTCCTGCTGTAATATCTCCAAGTGAGTTTCAAAATACTGATTATATTGTGCCAAATATTGTTTTGAAATATTTAAATCCCTTTATTGCAGGAATATTTATAGCAGCGCCAATTGCAGCTGTTATGTCCACAGTGTCATCACTTTTGATTATGACATCAGCTGCAATAGTTAAGGATTTATATTTAAATTATATTGTAAAAGATGTAGAAAATATAAGTGAAAAGAAAATAAGTAACTTAAGTATGATTACTACATTTCTAATAGGAACATTAGTATTTATTCTAACGATAAACCCACCAGAACTAATAGTTTGGATAAATTTATTTGCAATGGGTGGAATGGAATGTGCATTTTTAGCATCTATAATATTGGGATTATATTGGAAGGGTGCTAATTCAACAGGAGCAATATTATCAAGTTTATTTGGACCTATAATATTTATTTTATTAAAACAATTTAAATTTGATTTCTTTGGATTTGATCCAATAGTCCCATCTATTATAATAACTCTTATATTATTTGTAGTAGGAAGTTTACTTGGCAAAAAAACAAGTAAAGAAAAATTAGAAGTTTTCTTCTAAAATTCTCTTTACTATTTCATAGACATTTTTAAATAATATTCCATCTAACTTTAGAATTAAAATTTCTTTAGGAGATGGAATTTTTATTTTGTTTTGGACATTTGGAAATTCGCTTTTTAAAACAAAGTTACAAAATCTATTATTATCATATTTTGCTCTATGTGTTGGAATGGTGATTGTAAAATATTTATTTTTGCTAATTAAAGAGTAGTTAAAATAATTGAAATAAGAAGTAGTTTTAAAATTTGTTTTTCCATTAATAATTAAAGTATTTTTATCAAAATTAATTGTATTTATAATAAAAAGTTTTTCTTTAATTTCAATTGAATTGATTTCTTCTATTTCCTCTACAACTTTTAAAGAATTTGTAAGTCCGATTATATCGTCACGATTGTGTACTATTACATCTTTAAAGTTTTCGTAATCTTTATTTATAAGATAATCTCTATAACTACTTACAACCTCAGCCCCAGATATAAATTCATCACGATTAATATTTAAATATTCCTCTAGAGATTTTTGTTTATAATTTTTAAGATTTAGTATATGTTTGTAATTTTTAATATATCTATATAAATCAAAGCCTTCAACTTGTGGAAAATCCATATTATAAAAATCATATTTTTCTTTAATAAAGGGAATATCAAAGGAATTTCCATTAAAAGTAATTATGTTTTTGTCTAAGTAGGGTTTTATTTCTTTTAAAATATCATATTCTTCCCCTAAATCTTCTGCAAAGAAAAGTTCTACGGAAGAATTTTTTTTGATTTCACAAAGTCCAATTAAAAAAATATTATTATATTTTCTTGAAAGTCCTGTAGTTTCTATATCAAGAACTACTGAATTTTGAAATTTATTTAAAATAAAGTCGTCATTTATATTAAAATCATAATTTAATTTTTTCATTTTTTTTAAATCGCCACCTTTAAATTATTCTAATTGTACTCTATAATAATATTATTGACAATAATTGAACTTGCTGTATATTAGTATAGTTAGTTATTTTATGAAAGTTATAAAAGGTGATAAAATGATTTATTTAGACAATTGTGCTACAACAAAACCAAGGGAAGAAGTTGTAGATGTAATGATTCAAGCATTAAAGGAAGATTTTGCAAATCCTTCTTCATTACATTCACTTGGATTTAGCGCAGAAAAAAAGGTAGAAGAATCTAGAAAGAATATAGCGAAACTAATAAATGCAGCACCAGATGAGTTATATTTTACATCTGGAGGTACAGAAAGTAACAATATTGCATTACATGGTCTTATTAAGAAAAACAAAAGACTTGGAAATAAAATAATAACAACAAAAATAGAACATGCTTCAGTTATAGATCAACTTAGAAGTTATAAAGAAAAGGGATTTGATATAGTTGAAATACCTGTTGATCGTTATGGAAATTTAAATACTGAAGAATTATATAATGAAATAGATGGTAAAACTATTGTCTTAAGTCTTTTTCATGTAAATAATGAAGTTGGATCTATTAATGATATTGAAAATATTATAAAAAAAGTAAAAAGTATAAATAAAAATGTATTAATACATGTAGATGGAGTTCAAGCCTTTGGAAAAATTCCAGTAGATGTTAAAACTTTAGGTTGTGATACATATTCTATGAGTGGACATAAAATTTATGGTCCAAAGGGAATTGGAGTATTATATCTAAAAAATTCTTTAAAAATCAGTTCTCTAGTAATTGGTGGAGGGCAAGAAAGTGGATTAAGATCTGGAACTGAAAATGTTCCTGGTATTTTAGGGCTTGGAAAGGCTTGTGAGATTACTTATAAAGAGTTTAATAAAGAATATGAACATGCTCAAAAGATAAAGAAGTATTTAATTGAAAAAATAAATGAAAAATTTGGTGATTATGAATTTAATAGTACTGATTATTCTTCTCCATATATAGTTTCAGTTTCATTTAAAGATGTAAGAGCAGAAGTGCTACTTCACTTTTTAGAGCAAGATGAAATATACATTTCAACAGCATCTGCTTGTACTTCAAATGGAACTCATAAGTCACATGTTTTAGAGGCAATAGGAATTAACGAAAAGCTATCAGAGGGAACTATTAGAATTTGTATATCTAAAGATATAGATGAAGAACAAATAGATGAATTTATAAAGGCATTAGAAAAATATGTATCTGAAATAAGAGAAATAATGAAAAGGTGATTTAGTGGAAAGAGTTATAAGTTTAAGTTTAGGCGAAGTAGTATTAAAAGGAAAAAATAGAAAACATTTTGAAAATAAATTAATTGGTCAAGTTAAAAAATCAATTGCTGATATAGGATTTAAATCAGTATATAAAGATATGGGAAAAGTTTATATTGCAGCGGATTATGAAAATTTTGATCAAATTATAGAAAGAGTTAAACATGTTTTTGGAATAGTTTATATTAGTCCATGTATAAAAATAAATAGAGATATTGAAGAGATTGAAGAAGGAGTTAAACTTATAACAAAAGAAGCTCTTGAAGATAATCCTTCAATTAAAACATTTAAAGGTGTAGCAAAAAGAGCAGATAAAAATTATCCATTAGTTTCAATGGAAATAAATAATAGAATTGGTGGAGCTGTACTTAAAAACTTCCCAATAAAAGTAGATGTTCACAATCCTGATTTATATATTTATTGTGATATTAAAAAAGAAGCTTATTTATACACTAAAAGATATAAAGCTTATGGTGGTCTTCCAATGGGTACAAATGGTAGAGGACTTCTTTTATTATCAGGAGGAATAGATTCACCAGTAGCAGGATTTTTAATGGCAAAACGTGGAGTGCAAATAGATTCTGTGCATTTTCATTCATATCCTTTCACATCTGAAAGAGCTGAAGAAAAAATGTTTAAACTTGCAGAAATACTATCTGCTTTTACAGGTAATATGACAATTTATTCTATAAATTTACTTCCTATACAAAAGGAAATAAATAAAAATTGTCCAGAAGATGAAATGACAATTATATCTAGAAGATTTATGATGAGAATTGCTGAGAGATTATCTGAAAAAAATGAGTATAAATCTATTATTACAGGTGAAAATTTAGGACAAGTTGCAAGTCAAACAATTGATGGACTTACTGTAACAAGTGCAATACCAAATAGACCAGTATTTAGACCATTAATAGGAATGGATAAGGTAAATATTATTGATTGGGCTAAGAAAATTGGAACTTATGAAACTTCAATACTTCCTTTTGAAGATTGTTGTACAGTATTTTTACCAAAACATCCATCACTTAGACCTAGACTTAAGGATATAGAAAAATCTGAAGAACCTCTTGATATAGAAGAACTTGTAGAAAGTGCTATAGCAAATATGAAAATCATAAAAGTAAAAGAGGGTGAAGTTCAAAATGAAGAAGAATAAAGGACTTATTATAGTTCTTGCAGTAGTTGTTTTAATTATTGCTATGATAGTTCCGAAATACAATAAGTTAGTTGCTTTAGACAATGATGTAGATGCAGCTTACTCACAAGTACAAATTGTAGTAAAAAGAAGAGCTGATTTAATTCCTAATCTTGTAAATGTTGTAAAAGGATATGCAACACATGAAGAAGAAACTTTTACAAAAGTAACTGAAGCAAGAAGTAATGTAGAAAAAGCTAAAAATGCTGAAGAACTTGCTAATGCAAATAATGAATTATCAAGTGCTATTAATGGATTAAATGTAGTAGTAGAAAGATATCCAGAACTAAAAGCAAATACAAACTTCTTAGATCTTCAAGCACAACTTGAAGGAACTGAAAATAGAATATCTACAGAAAGACAAAGATATAATGAAAAAGTAAAAGAATATAATAAAGAAGTTAGATCATTTCCTATGAATATTTTTGCAAAAATGTTTGGATTTGAAAAGAAAGCTTATTTTGAAATAAGTGCAGAAGATGAAAAAGTTCCAGAAGTTAAGTTCTAGGTGATAGTATGAAAAAAAAGAATTTCATCATATTGTTTTTATGTTTTATACTAAGTTTTACTACAGTTTTTGCAGACGATTTAAATAGTATAATTCCAAAACCTGAAGATGCAGATCATTATGTCTATGATGAACTCGATATACTATCTAGCGAAAGTAAAAAATATATAAATAATACAAATAGAGATCTAGAAAATAAAACTAAAGGGCAAGTTGTAGTTGCAATAGTAAATTCTTTAGAAGGATATACTATTGAAGAATATGCAACTAGAATCTTTGAAACATGGCAAATAGGAGATAAAGAAGAAGACAATGGAGTTCTTTTACTTCTAGCAATGGAAGATGGAAAAGTAAAAATTGAAACAGGATATGGATCAGAAGGTTATATTCCAGATGTAATAAGTGCAAGAATAATTAGAAATATGGTTATGTATTTTCCAGAAGGAGATAGAACTGGAAAAGATAAAAAAGCCTATGAATATGGAATGGTAGAAGGCTATAATGAATTACTTGAATTTATTTCTAATGAATATGGAGTTGAAATATCTGATAAGATAGATCCTGAAGAATCCTATGAAAATAACAATGGAATGAGTTTAGGCGAAATAATAATGATTATTATTTTACTTATAATTATTTCTAATATGTTTAATAGAAGACCACCTACTAGAAGAAGAAATTATTATGGTGGATATAGAGGACCTTATGGAGGCGGAAGTTTTGGAGGATTTGGTGGTGGATCATCAGGTCGTTCAGGAGGCGGAGGCTTTTCAGGAGGTGGAGGCTCTTCTGGAGGAGGAGGCTCATCAGGAAGTTGGTAAAAATAGGCGATTCGCCTATTTTTTTTACAAAGATTTAAATTAGGTAATTTTAATTTTAAGAGGAAGTTTAAAATATAAAACAAAAAGTAAAATTTTTTAAATATTATTGACAAAAAATAACAAAAAAATTATAATATCTTTGAAGTTTAATAAAGTAAATAATAAGTTTAATATATATTTAAAGGAGGAACTATGGATATTGGTTATAAATTGAAAAACTTAAGAGTTCAACAAAATTTAACTCAAGAAGAATTAGCAGATCGATCAGAACTTACAAAGGGTTTTATATCACAAGTTGAGAGGAATTTAACATCGCCTTCTATAGCGACTCTAATTGATATTTTAGAAGCTCTAGGTATTACTCCTCTTGAATTTTTTAAAGATGACACAGAAGAAAAAATAGTATTTACTGAAAATGATTATGTAGAAAGTATAAAAGAGGATTCTTATACTATAAACTGGATTGTTCCCAATGCTCAAAAAAATATAATGGAACCTACTATTATAGAAATTGAGCCAAAAGGCATGTCAAAAGAGGTTTTGCCTTTTGAAGGAGAGATAATGGGATATATTATAGATGAGGAGATAATTTTAAATTATGGAAATAAGAAGTTTGAGGTCAAAAAGGGCGAAACTTTTTATTTTAGAGCTGATAAGCTTAGTTATATAGAAAATGTTAAAAATAAAAAGGCAAGGGTGATTTGGATTAGTTCACCACCTAATTTTTAAGGGGGTTAATATGCAAAACGTAATAGAACTTAAAAACATTAATAAGGCATATGATGATGATATTATTTTAAATGATTTTAATTTAACTGTAAAAAAGAATGAGTTTTTAACTCTTTTAGGACCAAGTGGATGTGGAAAGACAACTACACTTAGAATTATGGCAGGTTTTGAGACTCCTGATTCTGGTCGTGTAATATTCGAAGATAAAGATATTACTGAACTTGAACCCTATGAAAGACAACTTAATACAGTTTTTCAAAAATATGCTCTATTTCCTCATTTAAATGTTTTTGACAATATAGCATTTGGATTAAAAATAAAAAAGGTAAATCCAAGAGAAATTGAAACTCGTGTAAAAGAAGCGCTAAGACTTGTAAATTTAAAAAACTTTGAAAAAAGAGAAATTGAATCACTTAGTGGTGGTCAGCAACAAAGAATTGCAATAGCAAGAGCTATTGTAAATGAGCCAAAGGTTATACTTTTAGACGAACCTTTAGGAGCTTTAGATTTAAAATTAAGACAAGTTATGCAATTAGAACTTAAAAAGATACAACAAAGTTTAGGTATAACTTTTATATATGTAACTCATGATCAAGAAGAAGCTCTATCAATGTCAGATACAATAGTTGTTATGAATAATGGAAAAATTCAACAAATTGGAAGTCCTATGGATGTATATAATGAGCCTAAAAATGCTTTTGTAGCAGATTTTATTGGGGAGAGTAATATTATTCCAGGCATAATGCATGAAGATTACTTAGTTGAATTTTTAGATACTAATTTTAAATGTGTAGATAAGGGATTTTCAAAAAATGAAAAGGTAGATATTGTAGTAAGACCAGAAGATGTTGAGCTTGTAAATGAAGATGGAATGTTATCTGGAATTGTAAAGTCTGAAATATTTAAAGGCGTACATTATGAAATGACAGTTGATGTAAATGGATACAATATGATTGTTCAATCAACTGTAAATAAAGATGTTGGTTCAAAGGTTGGAATAAATATTAAACCAGACCTTATTCATGTAATGAAAGCAGGTGAGAAGAGTTGAAAAAATATTCCTATATCTATGTATTGTGGGCAATGATTTTTTTAGTATTTCCTTTAATTTTAATTCTAGTATATGCATTTAATGGAAACACAGGTATGGGACTTGAAAATTATAGTTTTTCCTTTAGTAATTTTCAAAGATTTTTTGAACCTCTTTATTTAAAAATATTATTTGTTTCTTTAGGAGTTGCATTACTTTCAACTATAGTTTGTCTTTTAGTTGGATATCCTGTTGCATATATTATTTCAAGATTATCAAGTAAATGGAGAGATAGTTTAATTTTATTATTTGTAATACCAATGTGGATGAACTTTTTATTAAGAACATATGCATGGCTTACATTATTAGGAAACAATGGATTAATAAATAAATTTCTAGCGCTTTTTGGAGTAGCTCCATTAAATATTATGTACAATATGAAAGCTATAATGATTGGAATGGTATATAACTTTTTACCATTTATGGTTCTTCCAATATATACAAACTTATTGAAAATGGATAAGTCTTTAATAGATGCAGCAAAAGACTTAGGAGCAAATGATTTTAAAGTATTTTTAAAAGTAATACTTCCTTTATCTCTACCAGGAGTATATACCGGTATTACAATGGTATTTATACCAGCTATATCAACATTTATAATACCAAACTTACTTGGTGGAAATAAATTTTATTTAATTGGAAACTTAATAGAACAACAATTTACCTTTACTGGAAACTGGGCCTTTGGTTCAGCAATTTCAATGGTATTAATAGTGATTATGATTATATTCTTAGCAGGATCAAATAAATCTAGTAAAGAAAAAAATAAAGTTAAAAGTGGCTCAAGTGGAGGTGGATTATGGTAAGAAAAATTATTGATAAATTATATTTAGCTTTAGTATTTATCTTTCTATATGCACCTATTGCAGTATTAATTGTTTTTTCATTTAATGATTCTAAACTTAGAGGTTCTTGGGCAGGATTTACATTAAAATGGTATAAGGAATTATTAGATGATCCAACAATATTAAAAAGTTTATATAATACAATTTTAATTGCAGTAATTGCAACAATTGTATCTACAATACTTGGAACAATAGCGGCAATTGGAATAAATGATTTAAAAGGTCATAAGAAAAACTTAATATTAGATGTGAATTATTTGCCAGTATTAAATCCAGATATAGTAACAGCAGTTTCTCTAATGGGACTTTTTGGATTTATGGGACTTGAGTTTGGATATTTGACTATGATAATATCTCATATAGTATTTTGTACACCATATGTTATATTATCAGTACTTCCAAAATTAAAACAAATGGATAAACATACACTAGAAGCTGCAATGGATCTTGGAGCAACTCCTTTTTATGCAATTAAAAATGTAGTTATTCCTCAAATAAGACCAGCTATATTTACAGGTGCATTAATGGCTTTTACACTTTCTGTAGATGATTTTGTAATAAGTTTTTTCAATACAGGTCATGGTGTTACAAATTTATCTATTACAATTTATTCAATGGCAAAAAAGGGAATAAATCCATCAATTAATGCCATATCTGCATTGATGTTTACATTTTTACTAGTACTTCTTTTAATTATTAATAAAAGAAAAGACACTCAAGTACAAAAGAAGGTGAAATAATGAAAAAGAAAATTTCGTTACTTATAATATTAGTTATTTTACTTTTCACTACTTCATTTTTATCTTCATGTAAAAAAACTGATAGTGCAAATTCAATTAATGTATATAACTGGGGAGAATATATAGATCCAGAAACTATTAAACTTTTTGAAGAGGAAACTGGGATAAAAGTAAATTATGAAACTTATGCATCAAATGAAGATTTATATGTAAAATTAGTTCAAAATTCTGATTCTTATGACATAGTAGTACCATCAGATTATATGATTGAAAGACTTATAAAAGAAGGATTAGTTCAAAAGATTGATTTTAATAATATTCCAAATTTTGCTGGAGTTGAAGAAAATATAAAAAATCCAGGCTTTGATCCAACAAATGAGTATTCAGTACCTTATTTTTGGGGAACTCTTGGCATTGTATATAATGATTCTATGATAAAAAATGAAATTACTAGTTGGAGTGATTTATGGAATGAAAAATATAAAAATCAAATAATTATGTATAATTCACAAAGAGATTCAATAGCAATAGCTCTTAGAAAACTAGGATATTCTATGAATAGTGTAGATATTAATGAGCTACAAAGTGCAAAAAAAGAATTAATAAAACAAAAACCACTAGTATATGCATATCTTACTGATGATGGTCGTGATGTTTTAGTTCAAGCAGATGCAGCAATGGGAGTAATGTATTCTGGTGATGCTCTTTTAATGATGAGTGAAAATAAAAATTTAAAATATGTCGTTCCAAAAGAAGGTTCTAATATTTGGTATGACTCCTTTGTAATACCAAATAGTGCTAAGAATAAAAAAGGAGCAGAAGAATTTATTAATTTTATGTCTAGACCAGATATAGCTGCTATAAATGCAGAGTATTGTGTAGGATATACATCACCTGTAGTAAAAGCTAAAGATTTACTTCCAGATGAAATTAGGAATTCTTATGTAGCATATCCTAATATGGAAGACCTACCTAATTTAGAAGTCTATAGAGATTTAGATAAAATGGTCGCAGTATATGATAGAATCTGGACTGAGGTAATAGCAACAATGAAATGATAGAAGGTTTTAACCTTCTATTTTTTTATATTAATATATTATCTTATACATATTTGTTTATTATTTCTTTAGCATATGATATCATTATATTATAAAATGTTTTCATAACTATGGAGGTTAACTAATGAGTAAAAAATTAAAAAATTTTATATTATTTGGAATTTTTATTGCAATTTTATTTATCTCCACATTAAGCTCTCAATTTGGAACAGAAATTTTATGGTCTAATGAGAATAAAGATGGTGACGGATTTAATGGATTATTATTTAAAAATCCAGTAGAAATTTCTGATTTAGTAGTTTCAAGAAGTATAGAAAATAAAAACTCAAAAGAACTAGTTAGATATGATGTTGAGTTTGATTTTTCGGGCGAGGAATCTAGTCTTAGAATTTTAGGAACACCTGTAAGACAAATATTTTTTGATGAGAACATAACACCAAGTCATAGTATAGTAAAACTAAAAGGTGATTATGATAAAGTTAATGATCAATTATTTAATGAAAAGCTAAAGCATTCACAACTTTATAAAAATGTAAGCAATTATAAATTTAAAGCAAATTCAGAAATAAGAGTTCCATTATCAAAAGACATTGAAAGATATTCTTTTTCAATTTATTATGAACCAAGAAACTTAGTTTATAAAGGAAAAGAAGATGTTGCTAAAAATACTGTATTTATTACAAATGCTAGAGTAGATAAATTTGTGAATTCAGAAAAAAACATTGAAGGAGAAAATCCATACTTTAATCAATCAGGATTTTATGTAAATGCACAAGAAATATTAAACAAAAGCGCAATATCCAGAATTTCAATTATAAATAATGTATCTTCAGTGGTATTTGTAGCATCTATAATTATTGTACTTATAATAACTTGGTTAGATAAAAAGAAATTAAAAAGTTTATATACATTACTATTAATGTTTATATTATTGACATTTTATAGATTCTTAGGACTTGGAGAGTCCACTTTGGCAATACTTACTATTTATCCAATACTTGCATTTATTGGAGCTTGTATTGCAAAATTAATGGCAAAAAATGAACTTAAACTTTCTAAAAAAGATTTAAAACAAAATTTAGGTTATACAATTTTATTCTTTGTTGTAACTTTAATTGTTTGTATAATACCAAGAGCTATGTAATAAAGCCTGATATATCAGGCTTTATTTTTTTATGTGTTATTATATAAAACTCTGTAAACGTTTTATTTTAAAGACAAATTATTTGAAAATATATAGGGTATATTATATAATGTACTAGAGATTAAAAGTAAATAGGAGGATACTATGAAAAAGAGAAATTCATTAATTGCTCTTACATTAGTTATGGCATTAGGTTTAGTTGGTTGTGGAAAGTCTGCACCAAATAATGCTGCAAATGCTAATGAAGGCAATAACGCAACAACAGAAGCTGCAGCTTCTGATTTAAAAGTAGGATTTGTTACAGATGAGGGTGGAATTAATGACCAATCATTTAACCAAGGTGTTTGGGAAGGACTTGAAAAAGCACAAAAAGATTTTGGAGTAAGTGTTGAATACTTAGAATCAAAAGATGCTAATGCTTATAAACCAAACCTTGAAACATTACTTGACAATGAAGACGATCTAATTGTAGGTGCAGGATTTAAAATGGGAGATGCAATCTCTGAAGAAGCTAAAGCTAATCCTGATGTTAAATATGCAATTGTAGACGTTGCACCAGAAGATGCACCAGATAACTTACTTGGAATTATGTTCAAACAAGAAGAACCTTCTTTCTTAGTTGGTTATATTGCAGGACTTACTACAGAAACTGACAAAGTTGGATTTGTTGGTGGACAAGAAAGTACTATTATCTGGGGATTTGAATATGGTTACAAAGCTGGAGTAGATTATGCAGCTAAAGAACTAGGAAAAGAAATTGAAACTAAAAGCCAATACATTGGTGGATTCTCAGACGTTCAAAAAGCTAAAGCTATAGCTACTCAAATGTATCAACAAGGATGTGACGTAGTATTCCATGCAGCTGGAGGCGGTGGAGACGGCGTTATTGAAGCAGCTAAAGAACAAGGTAAATGGGCTATTGGTGTAGATAGAGACCAATACGAAATGGCACCAGAAAATGTTTTAACATCAGCTATGAAAAATGCAAATGTTGCAGTTCATAATTTAGTTAAAGATTTAGCTGAAGGAAAAGAGTTTGAAGGTGGAACTACAATTTCACTTGGACTTAAAGATGAAGGAGCAGTAGGAATTGCACCAACATCAGATAAGAATGTTAAAAAAGAAATTTTAGACAAAATGCCTGAAATTGAAAAGAAAATAGTTGAAGAAGAAATTAAAGTTCCATATGATAAAGAATCATATGAAGAATACAAAGCTAATTTATAATCAACTTAGATTCTAAAAAAAGTGTGTGTAAGCAATTGTTTACACACACTTTTTTATGTGTATTTATATAAAAAGTATAGTATAATAGAATTTGAGAAAGGGAGATGAGAAAGTGAGCGGAATGGAAAGTACTAAACTGGCAGTTGAAATGAAAAATATTACAAAAAAGTTTGGAGACTTCACAGCCAATAGTAACATTGATTTAGATGTAAAACAGGGCGAAATTCACGCGCTTTTAGGGGAAAATGGTGCGGGTAAATCCACACTAATGAATATTTTATATGGACTATATACTCCTACTGAAGGAGAAATTTTTATAAATGGTGAAAAAAAAGATATAAAAGATCCTAATGACGCAATAGACTGTGGACTTGGAATGGTACATCAACATTTTATGTTAGTGGAACCATTTACAGTAGTAGAAAATATAATATTAGGAATGGAACCTACTAAAAGTGGTGGAGTAATCAATATTAAAGCTGCACGAAAAAATGTTTTAGATATTTCAGAAAAGTATGGGCTAAAAATTGACTTAGACGAAAAGGTTGAAAATATTTCTGTAGGTATGCAACAAAGAGTGGAAATCTTAAAGGCTTTATATCGTGGAGCTGATATACTTATTTTTGATGAGCCAACAGCAGTGCTAACACCACAAGAAATTGATGAACTTATTAATATAATAAGAGGTCTTGCAGAACAAGGTAAGACTATTATAATAATAACTCATAAACTAAAAGAGATTAAGGCAATGGCTAATAGATGTACTATTATTCGTCGTGGTGAAAAAATTGAAACTGTTGATGTGTCTAAGGTCAGTGAATCTGATCTTGCAGATATGATGGTTGGTAGACAAGTAGAACTTAAAGTAACTAAAAAAGAGCAAGAACCAGGAGATACAACACTAGATATTAAAGATTTAGTTGTAAAAGACATTAGAAAAATCAATAAAGTAAATGGACTAAATCTAGAAGTAAAAGCTGGTGAAATTCTAGGTATTGCTGGTGTTGATGGAAATGGTCAATCAGAGTTATTAGAAGCTATTACTGGTTTAAGACATACTGAATCTGGAAATATTACTATGAATGGGGTAGATATTACAAATAAAACTCCAAAAGAAATTCAAGAATCAGGATTAAATAATATTCCAGAGGATAGACAAAGAAGAGGACTTGTACTTGAGTTTACAATTGCTGAAAACTTAATACTAGAAAACTTCAATAAAGATGAATTTTCAAAAAGGGGAATTCTTAAAAAAGACAATATAGATAAATTTGCAGAAGAACTTTCTGAAAAATTTGATATTAGACCTAGAAATATAAACTATCTTGCAGGAGATTTATCTGGTGGAAATCAACAAAAAGTAATTATTGCGAGAGAAATTACTAATAATCCAGATTTATTAATTGCAGCTCAACCAACAAGAGGACTTGATGTTGGTGCTATTGAGTATGTTCATAAATATTTAGTTGAACAAAGAAATAAAGGAAAAGCTGTACTTTTAATTTCTTTTGAACTTGATGAAATTTTAAAACTATCAGACAGAATTTCTGTAATTTATGAAGGTAAGATAGTTAAGACAATGAAAAGAAAAGATACAAATGAAAGAGAGATAGGACTACTTATGGCAGGAGGTAGAGATAGTGAAATCTAAGGGGAAAAGTAGGTTCTTTTATACCTTTATTTCTATTTTATTCGGTCTTATTTTTGGATCAATAATTCTAAAAATAAGTGGAACTAGTCCAATAGAAGCTTATAAAGTAATTTTTAAAGGAATCTTTGGTAAACCAAGTTATATAGCTTGGACAATGATAAATGCAGTTCCAATAATATTAACAGGTATATCAGTAGCCTTTGCATTTAATACAGGGCTTTTTAATATAGGAGCAGAAGGACAATATATAGTAGGATCAATAGGAGCAATTTTAGCAGGTTATCTACTAGAATTACCACCTATAATTCATCCAATAGTAGCACTTTTAGCTGGTGCACTTTGTGGAGGAATCTGGGGAGGTATTGTAGGGTTTTTAAAAAGTAGATTTAATGTAAATGAAGTTATTTCATCAATAATGATGAACTGGATAGGTTTTTATCTAAGCAATTATTTATTAAGCTTTTCATTTTTAAGAAAACCTGCAAGTGATAACTCTTTTACAATAAGACCAACTGCAAGTATTGAAATATTAAAAGAATGGAAAGTTTCAAAAGAGGGACTTGCATTTTTAAAAGAGCATGCTTTTTTAAAACAGTTTTTAAGACCTAATGTAAACTGGGGATTTATTATAGCAATAGCTATGGCATTTCTTATTTGGTATATATTAAAAAAGACAACTTTAGGATATCAACTAAAAGCTGTTGGATTTAATAAAGATGCTGCTGAATATGCAGGTATAGATATTAAAAGAAATCAAATTATTTCTATGACTATAGCAGGAGCATTATCAGGACTTGCAGGAGCTATAACTGTATTAGGTGTTGCTGGAAATATTGGTATGATGGCTACACAAGAAGGATATGGATTTGATGGAATGGCAGTTTCATTAATTGCAGGAAATAATCCTCTTGGATGTATATTAGCAGGACTTTTATATGCAGGACTTATGTATGGTGGAGGAAAACTTACAATCCTTGGAACATACTCTGAAATAATAAATATTGTAATAGGTGTAATAATTTTATTTATTGCTATGCCTAGAATTTTAGATTTGATTTATGATAAAGTATCAAGAAATAAGAAAAAGGATGGTGCAAAAGATGAATAATATTTTGGGAATAATAAGTACAACTCTTTTATATTCTGCACCTCTTATATATGCAGCTCTTGGTGGAGTAATTAGTGAAAATGGTGGTGTTGTAAATATAGGTCTTGAAGGAATGATGACTTTAGGAGCTCTTGTAGGTGCAACAGTTGGTTTTTATACGGGAAACCCATGGTTTGCATTCTTATGCGGTGGACTTGCGGGAATGGCCCTTGCACTTCTTCATGCAATAGCAACTATAAATTTTGCAGCTGATCATATAGTTTCAGGTATTGCAATAAATTTAATTGGTCCTGGTATGGCACTTTTCTTATCTAGATTATTCTTTGAAGGTGCTGCTATGACTAAGCCAATTCCTTTTGACAACAAACTTCCTCAACTATTTAAGGGATTTTTTACAAGAGAAAGAGTTGCAGCTTATCCATTTTTAAATGGTTTTAAAATAGTTTTTCAACAATATATAGTTGTATATATTGCTCTTATACTTGTTTTTGTAATGTGGTTTGTACTATACAAAACAAAACTAGGACTTAGAATTAGAGCAGTAGGAGAACATCCAAAAGCAGCGGAAACACTTGGTGTAAATGTATATAAAATAAAATATATATGTGTTTTAACATCAGGATTTTTAGCAGGACTTGGTGGAGCAAGTATGAGTCTTGCTATAGTATCAAATTTCAGAGAAACACTTATCTCTGGACAAGGATATATAGCTCTTGCAGCTATGATATTTGGTGGTTGGAAACCACAAGGTGCATTATTTGCTTGTTTATTATTTGGAGCAGCTCAAGGATTATCAGTAACACTTGGTAATATAGGAGTACAAGTAGATCCTAATTTACTTGCTATGCTTCCATATATTATTACAATAGTTGTTTTAGTAGCTTTTGTAAAAGGTGTAAGAGCTCCAGCAGCAAGTGGTAAGCCATATGAAAAAAATCAATAATTAAAAGCATCTGAAAAGATGCTTTTTTTAATATATAGAACTATTGTAAAAATAAAGTTTATTATGATATTATTTTAGGTGGTGAGATAGTGTATAAATTAGTTGGATTTGATTTAGATGGGACATTACTTACAGATAGTAAAGAAATAAGTAATAAATCCTATGAAAATTTATATGAATTATTAGATAGTAAAATTATTACTCCAGTTATTATAACTGGTAGAGGATATAGATCTGCTAATAAGTTTTTTAAAGATAAAGATATTAATATAGATATTATTTCAAATAATGGAAATATTATAAGAAACTCTATTAGTGATGAAATTTTATATATAAATGAAATTAAAAAAGATTTTGCCTTAGATATAGTTTCAAATTGTAATAATAAGAATATATATCCTTTATTTCACATAAATAGCTATGAAGATGGATATGATATAGCAACGATTAAAAAAGATGCTTCTAAGCATGTTAGAACTTACCCAGAGGGCTTTGGAGATAGAGCATTATATCTAGATAACTTAAATAATGTAGATAGTTCTATTCTTTCTATTGTTTTTGCAGGAGAATATAGTGATTTATTAGAGTTTAAAAAAATTATTGAAAAAAAATACAGTAAAAATTTCAATATTCATTTACTAGAAGTAAAGACTAAGGGACTTTATATTTTAGAGGTTTTGCAAAAGACTGGCGATAAATGGCATGGCTTAAAAAGATATTTAGAATTAAACAATATTTATTCAGATGAAACTATTACAATAGGTGATGATTCTAATGATATTTTAATGATTAAAAATTCAAAAGTTGGAATAGCAATGAAAAATGCAATTTGTGATGTTAAAAAAAGTGCAGATATAATTTCTAAGTATAATAATAATGAAGATGGTGCAACTAAAGAAGTTTTAGAAATAATAAGAAACAAGGTGATATATTGAATATAAATTGGTACCCAGGTCATATGAAAAAGACCATAGAAGAAATAGAGAAAAAATTAAAGTTAGTTGATTTTGTAATAGAAATAGTAGATGCGAGAATTCCTATTGCAAGTAGAAATCCATTATTAAATGATGTGTTGAAAAATAAAAAAAGACTTATTTTATTGAATAAATCTGATCTTTCAGAAGATGAACAAAATAAAAAATGGATTGAAAAATTAAGTACAGAAAATAATAATGCAATACTTTATTCAGCAGCAAATCCAAATTCAAATTTAATTATTAAAGAGTCTTTAAAATTAATGGATGAAGAAATAAATAGATTTAAGGAAAAAGGTGTAAATCATGGTCCTTTAAGAGCAATGATAGTTGGAATTCCAAACTCTGGTAAATCTACTTTTATAAATGGAATTTCAAAGAGAAAATCAGCAAGAGTTGGAAATAGACCAGGAATAACTACATCTAATCAATGGATTAAATTAAATCCTAAATTACATCTTTTAGATACTCCAGGAGTATTATGGCCTAAATTTGAAGATAAAAATATAGGGCTTAATCTTGCTTTTACAGGTGCTATTAAAGATGAAATATTAGACACAGAAACACTTTGTTTAAAGTTAATTGAACTTTTAGATAATTTAGATCCTAAAATTTTAGAAAGTAGATATAAAATTGAATCTAATAATAAAGCTCCAATTGAAATAATGGAAGAAATAGGATTAAAAAGAGGAGCAAAATTAAGAGGAAATGAAATTGATTATACAAAAGTGGCTAATATAGTTCTTGATGAATTTAGAAAAGGAACTCTTGGAAAGATAACATTGGAGAGATTATAATGCACGAAAATTTTGAGGAGCAATATAGTGAAAAAGGATATAAATTTATAGCTGGAATTGATGAAGTTGGAAGGGGCGCTCTTTTTGGAGATGTCTTAGCTTGTGCTATAATTATGCCAGTAGATGAAGAACATATTGATGGAATAAAAGATTCTAAAAAACTTTCTGAGAAAAAAAGAGAGAGGTTTTATGAGGAAATATTAAATGAATCAGTTGCAATAGGTATAGGACGAGTTGAACCTGAAATAATTGATCAAATAAATATTAAAGAGGCAACTCATCTTGCAATGTTAAGAGCTATTGAAAACTTAAGAGATTCAGATGGCAATAAAATAGTTCCTGATATTTTGTTAATAGACGCTGAAACTATTAATACAGATATAGAACAAGTTCCAATAATTAAAGGTGATGATAAATGCTACACTATATCTTGTGCATCTATTGTTGCAAAAGTATATCGTGATAGACTTTGTCAAAAATGGGCTAAAAGATATGAAAATTATGGTATAGAAAAGCATAAGGGATATGGAACTAAACTTCATAGAGATGCAATAAAAGCCTATGGACCATCAGAAATGCATAGACTTAGTTTTTTAAAAAACAGAAAAGAATGGTAGATTTTATAAAAAAATACAAGGTACTAAGATATTAGTGCCTTTTATTTTGAAAAAAATTTTTTATAGTGTATTATATTATTAGGTTAATTTAAAAAATATTAAATAATAGGTGATTTATTGAACAATAAAGAAGTTGGAAATATAGGGGAGTTATTAGCAGAAAAATATTTAAGAGAGAAAAATTATGAGATTTTAGAAAATAATTATAGAAATTTATATGGTGAGATAGATATTATTGCTAAAAAAGATGATATTATTATATTTATTGAAGTTAAAAGTAGAAATTCTAATAAATACGGATATCCAAGAGAAGCTGTAAATAATGTAAAGATTGAAAAAATCTATAATACTTCTTTAGTTTATATATCAAAAAATAATTTTAGTGATATTCAATTTAGATATGATGTAATAGAAGTATATTTAAATAAAAATGAAATAAATCATATAGAGAATGCTTTTTATATTTCATAGGAGGTGCTAAATTGTATTCTTGTATTAATACTTGTACGTTACAAGGCCTTGATGGAGATATTGTAAATATAGAGGCAGATCTTAGTAATGGTCTTCCAAAGTTTCTTATAGTAGGACTTCCTGATGCCGCAATTAAAGAATCTATTGAAAGGGTGAGAGCTGCAATTAAAAATAGTGGATTTGAATTTCCACTAAAGAGAATTACAATAAATCTTGCTCCTGCAAATCTTCAAAAAGATGGATCACAAATGGATCTTGGAATTGCCATTGCAATACTTAGTGCTAATGGAATAATTGATTTTAAAGAAGATGAATACATAATACTTGGAGAATTATCTCTAGATGGAAGTATAAACTCTATTAAAGGAGCTCTTCCCATGATAATTTCTCTTAGGGAAAAAGGATTTAAAAAATTTATAGTTCCAGAAAAAAACAAAGTTGAATGTGCAGTTATATCTGATGTTTTAATATATCCTGTAAAAACTTTGTCAGAAACTATTGACTTTCTTCGAGGAAATAGTAATATAGAAAAATATACAGGAGAATATATAAATGAAGAAATTGATTATGATATAGATTTTTCTGATATAAAGGGACAACGATTTCTAAAAAGAGCTTTAGAGGTTTCAGCAGCAGGAATGCATAATTTACTTATGATTGGAGTTCCAGGAAGTGGGAAGTCAATGGCAGCAAAAAGATTTCCTACAATTCTTCCAAGTCTTGATTTTGAAGAGGCGATTGAGGTTACAAAAATATACAGTATTGCAGGACTTCTTGAGAATAATACATTGGTGACAATTCCTCCTTTTAGGTCTCCTCATCATACTGCTTCAGCAGTATCTTTAATAGGTGGAGGACGTATTCCAAAACCTGGAGAAATTTCTCTTGCTCACAATGGTGTATTATTTTTAGATGAACTTCCAGAGTTTTCAAAAAACGTTTTAGAAGTTTTAAGACAGCCTTTAGAAGATAAGAAAATAAATATAGCAAGAGCAAATGCAACATTATCTTATCCTGCAAAATTTATGTTTCTTGCAAGTATGAATCCTTGTCCTTGTGGATATTATGGATCTGAAAATCATGATTGTACTTGCACAATGAATTCTATAAATAGATATTTATCAAAAATTTCACATCCTCTTCTTGATAGAATAGATATTCATATAGAAATTAGTGCTGTTAAATATGAAGAAATTTCAAAAGAAATTAAAGAGGAATCCTCTAGTAGCATTAAAGAAAGAGTTTTAAAAGCAAGAAATATTCAAAAAGAAAGATTTAAAAATAGTAATACTTTTACAAACTCTGATATTAAAGATAATGAAATTGCAAAATATTGTAAATTATCTGAAAAATGTCAAAATATAATGGATATAGCTTTTAATAAATATAAATTTTCTGCAAGAACCTATAATAAAGTTTTAAAAGTATCTAGAACTATTGCTGATTTAGATGGAAAAGAAAATATTAACGAAGCTCATATATTAGAAGCTATTCGATATAGAAGTTTAGATTCTAAGTATTGGGGAGTTTAAAATGTTTGATTATAGTAATATGTTAATCTATCTAAATTCAATAGGGATAAGAAATACTCAAATAGCTAAAATTGAGAATATAATAAAAGAGGAAAACTTAGAAACTAAGGACATTTTAGAGAAGAAGTATATTAGTTTATTTGAAGATAAGATAAGTAAATCTTCCTTTGAAAAGCTAAATAATTTAGAAAAAAATAATGAATTATATAAAAATCTTTATGAAAGAACTTGTAAAAATAAAATAAATGTTATAACTTATAAGGACTGTAATTATCCTCAAAGATTAAAATATATTGAAAATTTTCCAAGAGTTATATATTTTAGAGGAGATATTACTACTAAGGACAATCTTTCTATTTCAATAGTTGGATCAAGAAAACATACTAATTATGGAAGTGCTGTAGTAAGATATATAGTTGATGAGCTTTCCAAATTAAATGTAACTATTATAAGTGGTATGGCATATGGGATAGATTCACTAGCTCATAAGAGATCTCTTGACAACAATAATCGAACTATTGCCGTTTTGGGAAATGGAGTAGATGTTGTATATCCTATAAAAAACTCTAATTTATATATGAATATAATTGAAAAAGGAGCAGTTCTTAGTGAATATCCACTAGGGACAAAATCTATGCCCTATCATTTTCCAGAGAGAAATAGAATTATTTCAGGACTTAGTCTTGGGACTATAGTAATAGAAGCAAAAGATAAAAGTGGTTCTCTTATTACTGCAAAATGTGCAGCTGAGCAAGGACGTGAAATATTTGCAGTTCCTGGTAATATTAATTCTGTGTATAGCGAAGGTACAAATATGCTAATAAGAGATGGAGCAATACCTTTTTTATCAATAGATGATTTACTTTATTCAATAGAGTCAATAAAGGATAATTTTAAGAAAGAACAGTCTGAAGAAATTATGAATAACTTAACAGATGATGAGAAAATTATTTATAATTTAATATTATCTGGTACAAATGATATAAATAATATTTGTATAAATTCTAAATTTGATATATCTTATACAAATAGTCTACTTACGATTTTAGAGTTAAAAGAATTAATTGAAAGCAATAATAATAAAGATTTTTATATAAAAAACATATAAGGAAGTGTAACTTTGGCAAATAATCTGGTAATAGTGGAGTCACCCACTAAAGCTAAAACTATAAAAAAGATGCTTGGAAGTAATTATAAAGTAGTAGCATCTGTTGGACATATTAGAGATTTACCTAAGAGTAAACTTGGGATAGATGTGGAAAATGACTTTGAACCGCATTATATAAATATAAGAGGAAAAGGTCCTTTAATAAAAGAACTTAAAAAAGATGCAAAGAAATCCAAAAAAATATTTCTTGCAACTGACCCTGATAGAGAGGGAGAAGCTATATCT
Organism: Peptoniphilus stercorisuis; assembly: GCF_017874395.1. Lineage (GTDB taxonomy): Bacteria > Bacillota > Clostridia > Tissierellales > Peptoniphilaceae > Anaerosphaera > Anaerosphaera stercorisuis. The sequence continues at coordinate 50,819 of NZ_JAGGLJ010000005.1, forward strand.
TGGCATCTAAGTCATATACTTGGAATAGATCCAAATGATGCTCTTAGAGTAACTTTTAATGAAATTACAAAAGATACAGTAAAAAAACAAATTAAAAACCCTAGAGCTATTGATATGGATCTAGTAGATGCACAACAGGCAAGAAGAATGCTTGATAGACTTGTTGGATATAAAATAAGTCCACTACTTTGGAAAAAAGTTAAAAATGGACTATCAGCAGGACGTGTTCAATCAGTAGTACTTAAAATAATCTGTGATAGAGAACATTTAATAGAAGAGTTTATACCTGAAGAATACTGGACAATAGAAGCAAATTTAAAGAAAAGTAGAAAAAGTTTTGATGCAAAATATTATGGAACTTTAGAAAATGGAAAAGTAAAAAAAGTAGAATTAAAAAATGAAAAAGAAACAGATGAAGTTTTATCTAGAATAGATGAAGAAAATTTCAAGGTTTTTGATATTAAAGAGGGAACTAAGAAAAAAAATCCTTACTTACCTTTTACAACTTCAACTATGCAACAAGAGGCTTCAAAAAAATTAAACTTTTCAACTAGAAAGACTATGATGATTGCTCAAAGTTTATATGAAGGTATAGATATTCCAAAAGAAGGTTCTGTTGGTTTAATAACTTATATGAGAACTGACTCTACTAGAATTTCAAAAGAAGCACTAGGTGCATGTCTTTCATTTATAGAAGATAACTTTGGAAAAGATTATATGCATCCAAGAACTAAAGTAAAGAAAAATGATAATGTTCAAGATGCCCATGAGTGTGTTAGACCTACAAATGTATTTAGAACTCCAAATAGTATAAAAGATTCTCTTTCAAGAGATGAGTTTAAATTATATAATTTAATTTGGAAGAGATTTGTAGCTTCACAAATGGAATCTGCAATATACAATACATTAAGTTTAAACATATTATCAAATACTGAAATATTTAAATCATCAGGTTCACAAATTGCCTTTGAAGGATTTTTAAAGGTTTATGATTATTCAATTGAAAAAGATAGTATATTACCAGACCTTTTAGTAGATGATATATTAAAAGTAAATAAAATTGAAAAAAATCAACATTTTACTCAACCACCTGCTAGATATAATGAAGCTTCATTAATAAAGCTATTAGAAGAAATCGGTGTAGGAAGACCATCTACTTATGCTCCTACAATAAGTACATTATTATCAAGATATTATGTAGTTCAAGAAGAAAAAAGACTTGTACCAACAGAACTTGGTATAACTGTAAATGAAATTTTATCTGAGAATTTTTCGGATTTAGTAAATGAAGAATTTACAGCTCATTTGGAATCAGAGCTTGATAAAGTAGCTGATGGAGATTTGTTCTGGAAAGAATTATTAAGAGTTTTCTATAAACAACTTGCACATGATCTTGAAATAGCAGAAAAAAACATTGTAAAAGTTGAAATCAGAGATGAAGAAACTGATGTTATTTGTGAAAAATGTGGAAGAAATATGGTTATAAAAATGGGAAGATATGGTAAGTTTTTAGCATGTCCTGGTTTTCCTGAATGTAAAAATGCAAAACCTTTAATAGAAAAAATAGGACTTAAATGTCCAAAATGTAAAACTGGAGAAGTTGTAGTAAAAAGAAGTAAAAAGGGAAGAAAGTTTTACGGATGCTCAAATTATCCAGAATGCGACTTTGTTACTTGGAATAAACCAATAGATAAAAATTGTCCTGAATGTGATGCGATACTTACAGTTGTTGAAAACAGACGTGGAAGCTATGTAAAGTGTAGTAATAATAACTGTGGATATAGAGAAAAAACAAAGGAATAAAAAACAAAAGAAATCCTAAAAGGGTTTCTTTTATTTAATATTCCAGGAAAAGGATTTCATTAGGAGGAGAGATGAATTTAAATAAGAATTTAATAAATAGAGAGGAAATAATAGAAAAAGGAATAATTCCTATTTATAATGAAGAAATATTAGATAAATTAATAATAAAAGAAGATGTAAATATTGAAGAAATTTATTTATATAGTCAAAATACCAATATTTTAAAAGTAGATAATGAGGAATTTAAAAAATTAAAATCATTAATATTAATAAGAGAAAAGGCAAGTGATATTGCAAAAATTATAGAAAAAATTGAAAATAATATTAAAAAAGATGATTTGTTATTAGTAAAATTAATAGATTATATAATTGAATATGCTATTTTAACAAATAGTTCAGATATACATTTTGAAGGATCAAATGATGATGTAGTAGTTAGAGTTAGAACAGATGGTGTTTTAAATAATTTATGTAAATTAAAAAATACACATCATCAAAGATTAATTTCAAGAATTAAAATTCTTTCGAATTTAGATTATACTATAAAAAATATTCCACAAGATAGTAGATTTACATATAAATTTAAAAATGAAAGTATAGATATAAGAGTTGCAACTACTCCTACAGTTTTTAATGAAAAAATTGTTCTTAGAATATTAGACAAATTAAAAATTGAATACACTAAAGAGGGGATAGGGCTTTTTGGAAATAATTTAGAAAAGGTAAATAAATTAATAAATCAGCCAAGTGGAATAATCCTTTCAGTAGGTCCTACTGGATGTGGAAAATCTTCAACTATATATACTCTATTAGAAGATATAAAAAGTGAAGATATTAATATTATGACTATAGAAGATCCTGTTGAGTATAAAATATCTGGAATTAATCAAATAAATATTGATGAGAAATCAGGATTTACCTTTGAAAAGGGATTAGAGGCAATATTAAGACTTGATCCAGATAAAATAATGATTGGTGAAATAAGGAATGCACAAGCTGCAAGAACAGCCTTTAGAGCATCTATTACAGGAAGAATGATATTTAGTACTCTTCACACATCAGACTGTCCATCTACTATAATAAGGCTTCAAGATATGGGCATTGAAAATTATTTGATTTCAGCAGGGCTTATGGGAATAATATCGCAAAGACTAGTTAGAAAATTATGTACTTGTAAGAAAAAAGTAGTAGAGTATGTAGATATATATAATGAGGAGTTAACTTTTTATAAACCTGTTGGATGTGAAAAGTGTAAAAAAGGATATTTAGGAAGAATTGCTGTTTTTGAAATATTAATTTTAAATCAAAAACTAAAAGAAGCTATTAATAAAAATAAATCATTAGATGAATTAAATAAAATAGCTTTAGATTCAGGAATGGTTCCATTAAAAGAGGAACTTAAAAAACTATTATTAAATGGAGAAACTTCTTTAAATGAAATTTATAAAAATATTATTACTATAAATGAATAAAATAAAAGCACTTTTAAACAAAGTGCTTTTACTTTTTAATTATAAAACTTAAGATACAATATCCTTTAATACTATTGTTTTTGATAAAGTCATTTCTTCAAAAGTGGAATATACTCCTTCAGTTCCAATTCCACTGTGTTTCCAACCACCAAAAGGCATCTCGAAAGAACGGAAGAAACTTGCTCCATTAATTACAACTCCTCCAGCTTCCATTTGAGAAGCTATATTATAAGCACGTTTTTGATCTTTAGAAAATACACAGCTTGATAGTCCATATATTGAACTATTTGCAATTTCAACTGCTTCATCATCATCATCAAAAGAAATTACAGAAATTACAGGTCCAAATATTTCCATATCTTTTGCAACATCTGCATCACGTGGAATATCAACTATTACAGTAGGTTCATAACAAGAACCATTTCTATTTCCGCCAAGGACTATTTTACCACCTTGTTCTACAGTCTTATTAACTTGTTTTTCTATTTCTTTAGCAGCTTTTTCACTAATTAAACAAGCTATTTCTGTATCTTCCTCACTAGGATCTCCGAATTTTAATTTTTTAATATTAGAAATTACTTTTTCAACAAATTCATCTTTTATAGAATTATGAACTATAAATCTCTTACTAGCACAACAAACTTGTCCTGTATTATACATACGTCCCCATACAATTTCTTTAGCAGCTAAATCAACATCTGCATCATCAAGAACAATAAAAGCATCATTACCACCAAGCTCAAGAGCAATATGTGTTAAATTTTCTGCTGCAACTTTTGCAGATTGAATACCAACTTCTGTACTGCCTGTTAAAGTAACAAGACCAACTCTTTTATCTGCAACAGCATTACCTTTAACACTTCCTGGTGCAGTAATACATTGGATAACTCCATCTGGAATACCTGCATCAACTAAAAGTGAAGATAGTTTTAATACTGTAAGTGGGTTTTCAGAAGAAGGAAGAACTAAAGCAGAGTTTCCCATTAATAAAGCTGGTGCTACTTTTTGGTCGAATAAATCACAAGGGAAGTTAAAAGGAATAATACATACAACTACTCCAATAGGAGCTCTTGTAATAAATTGTATATTTTTTTCTTGTCCTTCTTCAGTTCCTGCAGGAATAATTGTTCCATAATAGTGTTTAGCTTTTCCTATAAAGCCTTCAAAGGAAATAAATACATTGTTTATTTCTGCTCTAGCTTCAGTAATAGGTTTTCCATTTTCAGCACAAAGAGTTTGTGCTAAATCTTCTTTATTTTCTTCAACTAAATCTAAAAACTTGTATAAAATTTTTGCTTTTTCAGAAATTGGAACTTTTGCCCAACTTTTTTGTGCAATAACAGCCTTAGTAATTGCTTCATCTATATCCTCTGCATTTGCTTTAGGTACAGAATCAATTAGATTATTATTAAATGGATTAATTACATCAAAAGTTTCTTTACTAAAACTGTCCACTTTCTTACCGTTAATTATCATTTTCATAAAATATTCTCCTTATTTTCCAAAAGCTGTAAAAGATAGCATTAAGCCGCCACAAGTATTAATACCATCATCTTCATATCCATATTCTCCAAAAGTAAATTCAACAATAAAAGGAATATCTCCAATTGTATTTTTTACTTTTTCATATACTTCATCTATTCTATCTGCAATTCCTGCCTTTCTACCTCCGCAATGAACTAGGTGAAGACCTGCAATTGGACCATTAACTCTATTTTTTAGTTCGATAAGAGTATCCTCTACAGAATTTATTAACTCATCAGTAGTAGATTCTAATTGAATAATAGCAGTTCCAATAGCTAAATTATTTCCAATATCCATAGAACCATCTTCATTTCCATTCATAGGATGACGAACAGCTACTAAATCTCCAAGTCTATCTTTTACACCAAGAGGTTTGTTAATACAATAGGCAAGTAAATTTCCGCCTATAGTATCTTCATAAGTTGCATTAGTCCATTCTCTATATTGTTCGATTGCGGTTTTATCATTGATTTTTACAAGAGTTCTATTATTTTTAATTTCTGTTATTATACCAACATTACTAGTTTCATTATAAGCACCAGTAAATACATTAGTAAATTCAGAATCTGTGTAGAAAAAGGCAACAGCAACGCCATTAGATACTACAAGTTCATCTGTAAATAAACTCCATTTTCCCGCAATTTCATTATCAGCAGCAGATCCACCAAAAAATGGAACTCTACCAATAACTTCAGTAATACCCTTTAGATAAAATTCCTCTTCTCCAGGAGATGCAACCATATAGAAGAAATCTGGAGATTTAGTCATATTAGCAGATTTTTTGGCAATTTCTGCAACTTTTCTACCAATATCACGAGGAGAATCGCCACCTTCTAAAATAGCAACACCTACTTTTAAATCAGGATCTATAAGACCCATAATCCCAACAAAACCATCATCACTAGATATAAATCCTTCAGGTGTAATAACACCAGTAAAAGAAGTATTTCCAATTAAAGGTATATTTGGTAGTTCCTTAGATATTGACTGAATTAATTTGTTTTGTTCGTATTGAGCCCCGCTATATACAAAGGCCATTTTCATATCTGGTAAAGAATCTTTGAATTTATTAGCAGCATCCTTGCCAGCTGTAACTACGTCTTTATTAATACTTGAACTAGTTTTAATTCTCAACATATTCCTCACTCTTTATTTCCCGTATACCCTTATTTTTTTAAATAACTATGAAAATAAAGCCTTTTAGTGTATTTTATTTAATTATTTGAAGAAAGTATTGTATAATTGACTAAAAGGATAAATAATTAAAGTTTTAAGGATATGAAATTTTTGAAAAGGAGGATTTATGAAATATAAATATAAAGCTTTAAATACTAATAATGAAATAGTAGAAGAATTTATATTGTTAAATAGTGAAAAAGAAGTTTTAAAATATTTGAAAAATTTACACTTAAGGCCAATAAAAATAAGTATAGTTGAAGATACTAAAATTAAAAAAATAAAACTAAAAAAAGAAAAGTTAGGCGATATTTTTTATAAATTACATATATTGACATCTTCAAATATAACACTACCTAATGCTATAAGTATAATATCTAAAAATGAAAATAAAAAAGAAAAACTTTTTGCTGATTTTATTATAGAAATGTTAGAAGATGGATCTAATTTAAGTGATATTTTAAAATATTTAAAATCTAGAAAAATAATTATAAATATGGTGGAAGTAGGAGAAAATTCATCTAATTTGCCAAAAACTTTTAAAAACTTAAGTGATTATTATAGAAGTGAAAGTAAATTTGAAAGAGAAATTAAATCGGCAATGTATTATCCAATTTTATTGATTGTAATTTCTTTTATATTAGTAAATTTTCTTATTATTTTTATAATGCCTTCTTTTTTAGATATGTTTTATGAAAATAGAGAGTCTTTACCTTTTATAACGAGATTTTTAATTAAATTTGCAGAATTTTTAAATAGTTATTTTGTAATAATAAACATTACTATATTTTTATTTATAATATTTATGTTTTTATATTTGAAAACAGAAAATGGAAAGAGAGTTTTTGATAAAATAAAACTTAAGTTTAAATTATATAAAAAGATAATTACTAAAAAATACATATCTATGATGCATCTATTAATAGAATCAGATATAACAGTTGCAAAATCAATAAATATAATTGCAAGTTCTTTTGAAAATATAATTTTTCAAGAAAAACTTTTAAAAGTTGAACAGGATCTAAATAATGGCATCAGTCTTTCTAAAAGTTTAGAAGACAATAATTTATTTGATAAAACAGCAATTTCTTTAATTGAAACTGCAGAGGAAGCTTCTGCTATGAAGAAAATATTAAATACTATGAATGAGTATTATGATTATGAAGTTAAAAATTATCAAAAAAATTTTATAACATTTTTTGAACCTCTGACAATAGTAGTACTGGCTCTTATTGTTGGATTTGTAATAATTTCAATATCAGTTCCAATGTTTGATGTAGTAAATAGAGTTTAAAATTTAAAAATAAATTTAAAAAATTTATATTTTTTTTAGATTAAGCTAATCAAAATTGGGAATATATACCCTGTAACAAAATTGAGTTTTTAAAATACAATATTATCCTTGATGCTTTGTACTTATAAATTAAAACCTAGGAGATATATTAAAAACTTAAAAAATTATTATATGGAGGGTAAATAAAATGTTCGAATTTAATTTTGATATGTTGCAATCAGCATGTTTAGGTGTTTTAGTATTTCTATTAGGAAAATTTATAATTAAAAAAGTACCTTTTTTTAACAGATTTTGTATTCCGGCTCCAGTAGTGGGTGGACTTATATTTTGTATAATACATTTAATTGGAAGACAAACTGGATTATTTTCATTTAACTTTGCAAATGAACTAAAGGACTTTTTCATGGTTGGATTTTTTGCTACAATTGGTTTTTCTGCAAGTTGGCTTGTTGTAAAACAAGGTGGAAAAGCAATATTAATACTATCAGTTGTTTCGATAATTTGTTTAGTAGGACAAAACTTTTTAGGTCAGTTTATTGCAGAAGCTTTCGGTGAAAGTGGATTAATGGGACTTTGTGCAGGAGCAATATCTTTAATGGGTGGAGTAGCATCATCTGCAGCTTATGGACCAACAATGGAATCCTTGGGACTTCCTAATGCAACATTAATTGCAGTATCTGCTGCAGTATTTGGACTTGTTGCTGGTGGAATAGTATCTGGACCGATAGCTAAATTTTTAATAGACAAAAATGATTTAGTAAATAAAGCTAATAAACAAGATAAATTAAATGGAAAAGACAGCATTGATTATGAAAACTTAGAAACAGGAGAAGAAGAAATTAAAGTAATGAATGTTTCTAAATTTACAAGTGCATTTTTTATATTAATTATAGTAATGGGACTTGGAACAATAGTTAAAGCTTGGTTAGATATTCCAATTAAAAATCTAAATCCTAATGCAGCATTACCTGCTTATATAGGAGCTGTAATTGTAGCTGCAATAGTAAGAAATGTAGCAGATGTTAAAAAAATCGAGCTTCCAGTTGGAGAAATTGGAGCAATAGGAGAAGTATTTTTAAGTATATTTTTAGCAATGACAATTATGCAATTAGAACTTTGGAAATTAATAGATATTGCAGGACCTTTATTTGTAATATTAATAGTACAAGTTATTGCATTAATTATTTATGATATATTTATAGTATTTAGAGCAACAGGAAAAGATTATGATTCAGCTATGATGGTTGCAGGATTTTTTGGATACGCAATGGGTGCTACTCCAAATGCAATAGCTAGTATGAATGCTGTTAAAGATCGTTATCATAGAGATTCACCTAAAGCATACTTTGCAATACCTATGGTAGGTGGTTTTATAATTGATATGTTAATGCCTATTTTCTTATTAACACATGCAAATTTCATAGTAAGTGGTTTATAATAGAAAGGTATTATAAATTTAGGAGGGATATATTTGAATGATTTATGGGATGGATTGTTACAAGGAATTGTAAATTTAAGTTATGGTAATTTAATTATGTTTGTTATAGGAGGTATTTTAATATATCTTGCTATAAAAAAAGATTATGAACCAGCATTATTATTACCAATAGGTTTTGGAGCTATATTATCTAATATTCCATTATCTTCTGCAGTGGGACAAGAAGGGTTTTTGACAATACTATATGAAGCTGGAATAACAACAGAGTTATTTCCTGTTTTAATATTTATAGCTGTAGGTGCAATGATTGACTTTAAACCTTTAATAGCAAGTCCGTCTATGATTTTCTTTGGAGCTGCAGCTCAATTTGGTATTTTTGCTACTATGTTATTTGCTTTATCAACAGGTATATTTTCACTAAAAGAAGCAGCAGCAATAGGTATTATAGGAGCAGCAGATGGACCTACATCAATATATGTGGCAAAAGAATTTGCACCAAATTATTTAGGGGCAATTTCAGTAGCAGCTTATTCATATATGTCTTTAGTTCCTATTATTCAGCCTCCAGTAATAAAATTACTTACGACTGAAAAAGAAAGAAAAATTAGAATGAAATATACACAAGTTGAAGTTCCAAAGGTAGTAGAGGTATTATTCCCAATAGTAATAACTATAATTGCAGGAATAATTGCTCCTATGAGTGTAGCTTTAATTGGAGCTTTAATGTTTGGTAACTTAGTTAGAGTTTGTGGAGTATTAGAAAGACTTTCTAAATCTGCACAAAATGAATTGGCAAATTTAGTAACATTATTATTAGGAATTACAATAGGTTCTACTATGAGTGCAGAAGCATTTTTAAATAGTAAAACTTTAATGATAATGGGAATGGGACTTGTTGCATTTATATTTGATACAGCAGGTGGAGTATTATTTGCTAAATTATTAAATATCTTTAGAAAAGAAAAAGTAAACCCTATGATTGGGGCAGCAGGTATATCAGCTTTTCCTATGGCAGGAAGAGTAGTCCAAAGAATAGCAACAGAAGAAGATCCTACAAACTTTATATTAATGCAAGCTATGAGTGCAAATGTTGCAGGTCAACTTGGATCAGTAATTGCAGGTAGTTTAATTCTTGCATTAGTTCCAATATTTGGATAGGAGGATTATTATGAAAGCAGAATTATTACAACAAGGCGTTGAAGTATCTATTTTTGGGTTAGCAGGTGTATTTGCAGTATTAATATTATTTTATATTTCAATAAAATTATTAATGTTACTTTTTAGAAATCATAAATAAATAGATTATTAAAAACACTCTTAGAGAAATTTAAGGGTGTTTTTTTATATATGCTTTACTGGAGTAAATAAAATACTTATGATATGATAAACTTAAGTATACTTAAATATTTAAAAGGAGGATATATGAAAAATAAAAATAAGAAATTAAAAGGATTTACTTTAATTGAACTTGTCGTAGTTGTTGCGATTATTACAATACTTATAACTATTGCAGTTCCTAGATTTGGAAAGGCAAATCTTGCAGCAAAATCATCAGCTCATAATGCAAATGTTAAAACTTTAAAAAATGCAGCTATACTTTATTATAATGAAACAGGTAATACAGGAAATGTAAAAGAAGAATTAAAAGATTATTTAGATGGAGAAAATATAGAATCTGCAATAGAAGGTAAAGAATTTTCAGTAAATATAGATGATGATGGAAATATTACTGTGACACCAGGTATGGTAAAAGTTGATGGTAAAAAAATAAGGGAAGTAAATTAATATGGAATATTTATTTAGTTTTTTTATAGGAAGTATTTTTGGATCTTTTATAGCAGTTATTTTATATAGAAGGCCGAAAAATATCAAATATGTATTTGGTAGATCGAAATGTGAAAACTGTAATTATACAATTCCATATTATTATAATATTCCTATTATATCTTTTCTAATTTTAAAAGGAAAATGTAAAAATTGTAATGTTAAAATTAATTATAATAATTTATTTTATGAAATACTTTGTGGATTAGTAAGTTTATATATCTTTAATATATATGGACTGTCTTTTAATTATATTTTAAGGTTTTTTCAGATGTTAATTATAGTATTAATAATTTTTTCAGATATTTTAGAAAAAGATATATATATTATAGATATGTTTTTGTTATTTATAATAGAATTTATTTATAAAATTTATAATAATAATCTAAATATAAATAATTTAAAATATGCTTTAATATTTTTCTTTATTATGCTTTTATTATATATTTTGACGAAATCTATTGGAATGGGAGATGTAATTCTTTCTTTTGTAATAGGGTTTTTCTTTGACAATATATATTATGTATTTTTAATATTTAGAATGAGCTTTTTCTTAGGAGCTATAGTATCTATTGTATTAATTTTAAGTAAGAAGAAAACTAAAAAAGATTATATTGCCTTTAGTCCCTATTTATTGATTTCATTATTATACTATTTATAGAGGTGAGCGATGGATTTTTTTAAAAGAGAATTAAATATTTTAATAAGTGATATGCAAATTACAATGAAATATCTAGATTTTAAAAAAGAGATAATTCTTGAACATTCAATAATAAGAAATGGATATATTTTAGATGAAAATTATTTATTTTATCTTTTAAATAAATTTTTAAAGGAGAATAAGATAAAAAATAATATAGATACAAATATTTATATTATTTCATCAGATATTTTAAATATAAATTTAGAACTTCCTATTATAAATGATGATGAAATCAATAGTATGATTTTTTATGAAATAGAAGATAAATACCTATTGAATTTAGAAAATTATAAATATAAATTTAAATATATTAAAAATGAAGAAAATATTAAAGTAGAAGTAATTTTACTTCCAAAGGAAATAATAATAGATTATATAGATCTATTTAAAAAGTTAAAATTAAATTTAATAGGAATATATTCATATACTGAGTATATAAATAGTAAATTAAAAGAAAATATAATAATATATTTAAACATATCTCACTGTATAATTTTAATTAATGATTTTGAAAAAGTTTATATTAATACAATATTTAATGAAGATATTTCAAATTTAATAAATGAAAATAGTTTAAATATAGAAGATTTTTTAGAGATTTTAGAAATAAATGAAAATAGAGCAGAAGATAAAAGCTTTAATGAACTTAGAAATAGAATGATTAATCTTAAAGATAATCAAGTTAATTTAATAAATTCTTATATAAATAAATATAATTTGCCGATTTTCTTCACAGAAAATTTATATTCTGTTAAAATAGTAGAGGACCTTGAAAAATATAATGAAATAAAATTGAATTTTTTAGATATTGAAGTTTTTCCTAAAGATAATTTACAACTATTAAATTTTATTGAATTTAAGATAAAAAAGAATACTTTTAAGAGAGAATATGTATTTATAATTTTATTTTTAGTGATTTTTAATGTATTAATATTTAAAAATATAAATAATAAAAATAAAAAACTAGAAAATGAAATTGTTTATTTAAATGAAAGTATAAATAATAATAAAAAAATCTTAAATACAATGAATCCTGAAAAAATCATATCTGAAAATAAAAGGTTAAAAAGCTTAAAAGAGGAAGATGATAATTTAAAGAAATTAAGTAAAAACAATAAATACTTTGAAAATTTAGTAATTTATTTTGAAAATTTAGACAAAGAAGATATTTTAGTTACAAACTATGAGTTTAATGAATCGTTAATTTACATAAAAGGTATTGTAAACGATATCAATATTTTAGATAATATAAAAAAAGATATTGAATATAAAACAAGATTAATTGAAAAAAATGTTCAAGATGACTTAATAGTGAATTTCAAATTAGAGATAGAGTTAGGTGATTAAATGGAAATCGGCAAAGTATCAAATAATGATTTAAATAATTATGTTTTTAAAAATATCAATAAAAGAAGGAATGAAGTCTTATCTGGACCTAATATAGGAATGGATACATCAGTATTAGATTTTAATGGAGATTTAATAGTTTTATCTACAGATCCAATAACTGGAGCAACAAAGGACTTGGGAAAACTTGCAATACATGTATCTTGTAATGATGTTGCATGTGAGTGTGCAGAACCAATAGGAGTTTTGATGACTATTTTACTTCCGCCAAGTGCAACTTTAGAAGAACTTGAAGAAATTGTAAAAGATGCAAATACTGAGTGTGAAAGATTGAATGTAGAAATTATTGGTGGACATACTGAAGTAACAGATGCAGTAAATAGAATTGTAGTTGCAACTACTGTTATTGGTAAGGTAAAAAGAGAACATTTGCCACAAAGGGAAAAAATTGAAGTTGGAGATGTAATTGCAATTTCAAAATATGTGGGAATTGAAGGTACATCAATTATATTTAATGAAAAATATAATGAATTAAATAGTCTTTTTAATGATGAAGATATTAAAAAATTAAAGAATATGTCAAAGAGTTTTTCTGTATTAGAAGAGGCTCTAATCGCAAAAAATTATAGAGTAAAACATCTTCATGATATAACAGAAGGTGGGATTTATGGAGCTATTTGGGAAACTGCAAATGCAATAAATCAAAAAGTTATAGTAGATTTTGAATCAATTCCTGTGTTAGACTTTACAAAGAAGATAGCAGATCATTATAATATAAATTTATATAGACTAATATCTAGTGGTAGTATGATAATGGTTGTAGCAAAGGATGATTTTATAAATTATAAAAAAGCTTGTGAGAAAGAAAATATAAAAATAACACAAGTTGGTGTTGTTGAAGAAGGTAGCGGAGCTTTTGTAAAAAAAGATAATGAAATTCATCCAATTGAAGAGCCAGGTTCAGATGAACTTTACAAAGTGGTATAGTGGAGGATTTAATGAAGAAATTATTTTGTTTTTTTAGCATATTATTAATGTTTTTAAGCTCAAATGTATATGCAGAAAGTTTTAAAGTAAAAATAGACAATAAAGATGTAAATGTAAGTAAGGTTGTTGTCGAAATAAACGAAAAGGAATTAAATACTAAATTTGATTCTTATACACTATCTGGCAGAACATTTGTCCCAATTAGAGAAATTACAGAAAGTTTAGGCGCAAAAGTTGATTGGGATAATAAAACAAGAAGTGCGACAGTATCTATGGAAAACAAACAAGTTAAATTACAAATTGATAGTGATATTGTTTATGTAGATGGCAAAAAAACAAATATTGAAGAAAATTCTATTCCTAAATTTGCAGTATATTTAAATCCAAAGAGAGAAGTTAAAACTATGGTACCACTTAGATTTTTATCTGAAACTTTTGGATATGAAGTGAAATGGGATCAAGAAACTTATACAGCATCTATTTATACAGAGGACTATAAAAAAGATGAAAAAGAAAAAGTTGTAACTACATCATCTACAACTACAGAAATAGTTAATAATTCTAATAATAGATTTGAATCTAAATTTGAAAAAGAAGAAAGTAAATCTATTAATAATAGTAATGAAGAAGAGTTTAAGTCTGCAGGAATAGATTTTAAAGAAGAGAAAAAAGAAGAGAAAAAAAGAAATATAACTAAGAAAATAAAATCAGATGGTCCTGTTACTATTGTAATAGATCCAGGGCATGGTGGAAAAGATCCAGGTGCAATTGGAGCGGACAAAACAAAGGAAAAAGATTTGACATTAGAAATCTCTACTAAACTTTATGATAAGCTATTAGATGATGGAATAGATACTCATATTACTAGAAGTAAAGATGAGTTTGTAGAATTATTAGATAGAGCTGGTATGGCAAATGATTTAAATGCAGAAATCTTTTTATCTATTCATATAAACTCAGCAGAAAGTTCTACTCCAAATGGGATAGAGGTATTTTATCCTAATGAAGAAGTTGTTCAAATAAAAACTGTTGAACAAAAACATTTGGCAAATTGTCTGCAAAATGCATTAATAAAAGAGACAAATGCAACAAGTAGAGGCGTTAAAAATGGTTCTAGGCTTATAGTTCTTAAAAAGACTAAAGGGGTTTCTGCACTTGCAGAACTTGGATTTATTTCTAATAGTAATGATGTTTATAATTTAAATGATGAAGAATATCAAGAAAAATTAGTTCAAGGGTTGTATAATGGATTAAAAGATTATATAGATAATTATGTTGAATAAGAGGTTGAAAAACCTCTTTTTTATTGAAAGGAAGAATTAGATGAGGAAAGACAGAAGAAAAGACGAAATGAGATATACCGAGTTTGTACTAGATTATACTGATATTCCAGATGGATCAGTACTTGTTAAATGTGGACAAACTAAAGTTATTTGTACAGCTATGATAGAAGAAAAAGTTCCATTCTTTTTAAAAGGAAAAAATTCAGGATGGCTATCATGTGAATATTCAATGCTTCCAGGAGCTACTCCTAATAGAAAAGTAAGAGATATTTCAAGAGGAAAAATAGATGGTAGAACTCAAGAAATACAAAGATTAATAGGTAGAGCTTTAAGATCTTGTATTGACTTAAATAAATTAGGTGAAAAGACAATCTGGATAGACTGTGATGTAATATCAGCAGATGGTGGAACAAGAACAGCAAGTATAAATGGAGCTTTTATGGCACTTTCACTTGCAATTAAAAATGCCTTGATTGAAGGAAGTTTAAAAGAAAATCCTATTAAAAATAAAGTAGCGGCAATAAGTGTAGGTTCTGTTAATGGAGAAAAATTATTAGATTTAAAATATACAGAAGATTCATCAGCAGATGTAGATATGAATATTGTAATGGATGATAATTTAAATATTATAGAAATTCAAGGAACTGCTGAAGGAGAAACTTTTTCAAGAAGTGAATTAAATGAATTTTTAGATTTAGCTGAAATAGGAATTAATGAAATTTTTAAACTTCAAGAAGAAAAATTAAGCTTAAAAAATATAGTATTATCTACAAATAATAAAAATAAAGTTGTTGAAATAGAAAAAATATTAGAAGACAGCAATGTAAATATTGTATCTAAAAAAGAAATAGGACTTGAAGATTTTGATGTAGAAGAAAATAAAAATACATTAGAAGGAAATGCAACTCTAAAGGCAGAAGCTATAAAAGAAAAGACAAAATTTGGAGTTTTAGCTGATGATACAGGACTTTTTGTAAATGCATTAAATTTAGAACCAGGAGTTCATTCTGCAAGATACTCAGGCGATCATGATGATGCTAAAAATAGAGAAAAATTATTAGAAAATTTAAAAGATAAACAAGATAGAAGTGCATATTTTAAAACTGTAATAGTATATATAGATGAGGAAAATAAAAAACATGTCTTTGAAGGAATATGTGAAGGAACTATTTCAAAAGAAATGAAAGGCAGTAGAGATTTTGGATATGACTGCATATTTATACCAGATGGATATGACAAAACATTTGGAGAAATGGATCCAAAAGAGAAAAATAAAATAAGTCATAGAAGTAGAGCATTAGCGAAGTTACAAGATTTTTTTAAGGGAAATAATTAAGCTGAAAATTCTATATTGATAAAAGAACCTCTCTAAGGGTATAATCATAACAATATACGGAAGAGGTGAAATTATGTTTTTAACGACTTATGATGTAATGAAAAAAGAAAAAGGAATTAAAGTTCCTAGGACATTAGGTGCAAGATGGATTGAACCACATGAATTAGATGAACTCTATAAGTTTATGGAAAAAATTAGAAATGAAATGGGTGATAACAAAAATTTTGCATTAGAGCCTCAAGATACAATATTTATACCTTATGAAATGGGTGGAAAAATATTAGGTCTATTTGATGAAGAAGGAAAAATAGTTGGTGAAAGATATATTACGCTAATAGATCATGGAAAGAGTGATTTATTAATAGATGCATCAATAGATGCAAGACCTGATGAGGTGTTGTATCTAAAATCAACTGTTATAGACACAGACTATACAGGTAATAGTTTGCAATACAAGACTCTTATATATGCAATAGATTATTTGAAAAAACATAATATGACTAAATTTATGTCTACAATATCACCATATAATGTTTTTAGTTTAAACAGTGCAATTAAAGGAAATTTTAAAATCAGAGCTTTAAAGAAAAAATATCCAACTGAGGAACACCCAAATGGTCTTTGGAGATGTATTTTATATTTAGATACAGAATCTGAAGAAAAATATGATACAGATTATATTTATGTAAATAGAAAAGATGTAAATAGACAAGTAGAACTTCTTGAAGATGATTATGTTGGTATAATACTGTCTGATGACAAAGAAGAAATTGGCTATGCAAAAATTTTAAAATAAATGTAAATATAAAGTAAAAAAATCGTTGACAGATTAACTATAATTTGTTAAAATTTATTTATTGCTGATAAATGTGGTGGGTATGGCCTAGTTGGTTAGGGCGCAAGATTGTGGCTCTTGAGGTCGTGGGTTCAAATCCCACTATCCACCCCATAATAAATTTATTAGTAATTAACAAATTAATATTGACAATTCTTTTTAGAGTTGTTATAATTAATATCGTTGCTGATTAGTATGGTGGGTATGGCCTAGTTGGTTAGGGCGCAAGATTGTGGCTCTTGAGGTCGTGGGTTCGAATCCCACTATCCACCCCATAATAAATCAGCAATTTTTGTTTTTAAAATCAATTATTTTTTGGACTAGTGTTCAAAATTAATTGATTTTTTTTTCGTTTTACTATATATTTATTTAAGGATAAGGAGGTCATTATGAGAATATTATTTGATGCTTTAGGTGGAGATAATGCACCGCTAGAAATCGTAAAAGGTGCAGTACTTGCAGCTGAAGAAATGGATATAGATATAAGTTTCGTTGGAAATGAAATTGAAATAGAAAAAATACTTAAAGAATTAAATTACAATAAAAAAGTAGAAATTATAAATGCTACAGAAAAAATAGAAAATAATGAAGAGCCAGCTTATGCAATTAGAAGAAAGAAGAATTCAAGTACAGTACTTGGACTAAAATCTCTAAAAGAAGATAAGGTAGATGCTTTTGTGTCAGCAGGAAGTACAGGTGCACTTTTAGCTGGAGGACTTTTTATAACAAAGAGAATAGACAATGTAAAAAGAGCAGCACTTCCTACAGAGCTACCAAGTTTATCTGGTGGAACATTAGTAATAGATTCTGGTGCAAATATGGATTGTGATGCCGACTTATTACTACAATTTGCATTAATGGGAAAAACTTATTTACAAGGAATAAAAGGAATAAAAAATCCTAGAGTAGGTTTATTAAATGTAGGAACTGAAGAAGGAAAAGGAAATGCCTTAACTAAAGAAGCTTTTACATTACTTAAAAACTCAGATTTGAATTTTGTAGGAAATATTGAAGCAAGAGATGTTACTATGGGAAAATGTGATTTAGTAGTATGTGATGGTTTTGTTGGAAATGTATTACTTAAAAATACAGAAGGTGTTGCAAAATTTTTAATGCATACAATACAATCTGAGATAAAAAAAGCTGAATTATCAAAAGAGACATTACTTGAAGTAGGTTCTTTATTTTCTAAAATGTCAAAAAATTTAGATTATAAAGAAGTTGGAGGAACTATTTTATTAGGACTAAAACAAGTTGTAGTAAAAGCTCATGGTGATTCTGATAGCATAGCTATTAAAAATGCAGCCAAAGCCGCTGTAATGGCTTTAAATAATAATATAATAGAAACATTAGAAAGGGATTTTAAGGAGAAAATATGAAAGAAAAAGTATTAGAACTTATTGCAGAACAATTTGATAAAGATATAGATGAATTAAATGAGGAAATGTCTTTTATAGATGATTTAAATGCAGACTCAGTAGATATTGTTGAGCTTGTTATGAGTATAGAAGATGAATTTTCTGTAGAAATAGAAGATGAAGAATTAGAAAACTTAAAAACTATTGGAGATGTTTTAGAATTTATAGAAGAATTATAATTTAAAAGTAGGGTGATCTAAATGCCGAAAGGAGCAAAGGAGCTTCTTAAAAAATTGGAATATGATTTTGAAAATATTGAATATTTAGATATAGCTCTTACACATTCATCCTTTGTAAATGAACATATATCAAAAACTAATAATGTCAGTAATGAAAGATTTGAATTTCTAGGAGATGCAGTATTAGATTTAATTATAGGTGAATATTTCTTTAGAAGTGATGAGAGTCTAAGAGAAGGAAAACTTTCAAAACTAAGATCAGAAGTTGTCAATGAACAAAGTTTAGCTAAAGTTTCAAATGAGTTAAAATTAGGATCCTTTATAAAGTTTGGGAAAGGTGAACTTAAAAGTGGTGGAAATCAAAGAGAATCTATTTTAGCAGATGCTTTAGAAGCTCTAATAGGAGCTATATATTTAGATTCAGATTTAGAAACAATAACTAAAATTGTACTCAAATTATTTGAAAATATTTTAAAAGAAGCTGAAAGCAAAAAAAACTTTACTGATTACAAATCAAGACTTCAAGAAAACTTACAACAATACAATAAAAATGTAGTTGAATATGTATTAGATAAAGAAGAAGGACCTGATAATAATAAACTATTTTATTCATCAGTTAAAGTAGATGGAGAAGTAGTTGGTTGTGGAAGTGGAAAAACTAAGAAAAAGTCAGAACAAATAGCAGCGAAAAGAGCATTATTAAAACTAGGTGAAAAAAATGTCTAAAAAAAATATAATTCCAATCTTTGTTCCTCATTATGGTTGTCCAAATGATTGTGTTTTTTGTAATCAAAATAAAATAACTGGATTTAGTACAGATACAACTGAAGAAATTGTAGAAGATAGAATAGAAGAATATCTATCTTATTTTAAAGATAAAACAAACACAGAAGTTGCTTTTTATGGAGGTAGCTTTACTGCAATTGAAATAGAAACACAAAGTAAATTACTTAATGTAGCTAAAAAATATAAAGACATGGGATTAGTAAAAGAAATTAGACTATCTACAAGACCCGATTGCATTGATGCTGAAATTTTAAATAATCTAAAAAAATATAAAGTAGATACAATTGAGTTAGGTGTTCAAAGTTTAGATAATGGAGTTTTACTCTTATCTAATAGGGGACATAATAGCAGTTGTGTCTATAAATCTGCAGAACTTATAAAAGAATATGGATTTAAACTAGGTCTGCAACAAATGCTAGGTCTTCCAGGAGATAATTTAGAAAAAGCTTTATATACAGCTGATGAATTTATAAAACTAAACCCAGATTGTTTAAGGATATATCCAACGCTTGTAATAAAAGATACTAAACTAGAATTTGATTATCAGTCTGGAGAATATGATGCTTTAAGTATATCTGAGGCAGTGTATCAAAGTAAGGAAATATTAAAAAAATATATTAAAAATAATATAAATGTAATTAGAGTGGGACTTCAACCTACAGAAGATATTCAGTTAGGTGCTTCAGTGGTAACAGGTCCCTTTCACCCTGCCTTTAGACAATTAGTTGAAAGTGAAATTATAAAAGATGTAATTTTAGAGTATTTTGAAAATAAAAAAATAAAAGATGAATTATTAATTAAATCATCAGGTAAAAACATATCTAATATTGTAGGGCAAAACTCTAAACAAAAGAAAATTTTAATGGAAAAGTTAAATATAAAAAAACTAAAATTGAAACAAGATAAATTAGACAATGAAACTTTGGAATTTTACTATAATGGATTAAATGAGACGATTAATATAAAAGATTATATATAATGGAGTAAAAATGTATCTAAAATCACTATATATTCAAGGATTTAAATCCTTTGCGAATAAGACGAAAATTGAATTTAATAATAAAATAACAGGAATTGTAGGTCCTAATGGTAGTGGTAAAAGTAATATTTCAGATGCCATTATGTGGGTTTTAGGAGAGACAAGTGTAAAAACTCTAAGAGGATCAAAAATGGAAGATGTTATATTTTCAGGTACTGATAAAAAGAAACCTTTGGGATTTGCACAAGTTACTATTGTATTTGATAATTCAGATAGGTCGCTTCCTATAGAATATAACGAAGTTTCTGTTACTAGAAAGATGTATAGATCTTTAGAAAGTGAATTTTTAATAAATAATGTTAAGTGCAGACTAAAAGATATTAAAGAGTTATTTATGGATACAGGAATTGGTAAAGATGGATACTCTTTAATAGGTCAAGGTAAAATTGAAAATATTTTAAGTTCTAAACCTGAGAATAGACGAGCTATTTTTGAAGAGGCAGCAGGAATATCAAAATTTAAAATGAAAAAAGCTGAATCCGAAAGAAAACTTGAAAAGACAAAGGATAATTTAATTAGATTAAATGACATTATTTTAGAAATTGAAAAAAGAAAAAACTTACTAAAAGATCAATCTGAAAAAGCTATTAAATATAAAGAAATATATAAAAATTTAAAAGACTTAGAAATTAGTTTGGTTTTTTTAGAGGTTGAAAGTAAAAAAGAAAAAAACATAAAAATAAGTACTGAAATTATTGATTTAGAAAATGAAAATAAAAATCTTTTAATTCAAATAGAAGAAAATGAAATTAAACTTAAAAACTTAGAATATGAAATTTTAAATTTAGATATAGAAATAAGTGATAATCAAGAGCTTAAAATTAAAAAAAGTAGCGAATATGAAGAAGTTAAATCTAAGATTGAAATATCTAAGGAAAGAATATTAAACTTAAATACTAATTTAAATAATAATTTAACTTCAATAGAAGAGCTAAATATTCTAAATAATAGACTAAAAGGTTTAAATGAAGAAAAAGAAAATAATCTAAAGTGTTTAAATGAGAGTTTAATAGTTCTTAATAATGATTTAAAATCTTTAAAAGAAGAAATTAATTTAAGTACGAAAAAACTTTCTGATTTAGAAAAAGATAGATCATTAAATAATGAAAATTATTTATTAATACATAAAAATATTTCGGATTTAGATTCTAAAATTGAAGTAAAGGAATCTTTAATTAAAGAGAAAAAAGAAAGAATAAGTTCTATTAATAAGAACTTAGATATTTTAATAGATAATAATAAGGAACTTTTAGAAAGTATATCTCTTAAAGAAGAAAAGTATGAAGAGTTATTACAAAAACAAAAAGAGAATTTAGAACAAAAAACTATAAAAAATAATTATTTAATTGAATTAAATAAATTAGCTATTAAGGACAATGAAAAATATTTAGAATTAAAAAATGAATTTGAACTTATAAATGCCAAACACAAAGCTATGAAAAATTTATCGGAAAACTATGATGGATATTCAAAAAGTGTAAAAAGTTTTATGAATTTTACACAGAGAAGGAATTTATTTGATAAATCTTTAATAGGTACAGTTGCAGATAATTTATCAGTAGATGAAAAATATGAAAAAGCCATATCAGTTGCCCTAGGTGGAAGCATACAAAATATTATTATAAAAGAGGAATCCTCTGCAAGAGATATGATAGCTCTTTTAAATAAAGAAAACTTAGGAAGAGTTACTTTTTTACCTTTAGATAGTATTAGATTTTTTGGAAATCAAGTAGATCTTTCTAATTATGATAAGCAAAAAGTCCTAGGATATGCAAATGAGCTTATTAGCTATAATGCTGAATTTGACAATATATTTAAAAGTATATTGGGAAAAACCATTATTACAATTGATTTTAATACTGGAGTAGAATTATCTAAAAGACTAAATAGAAAATATAGAATAGTAACTCTATTAGGAGATAGTTTAAATGTTGGTGGCTCTATAACAGGTGGAAGTATATATAAAAATAATATTTCTATACTTGGAAGAAGTAATGAGGTTAAAGAACTTGAAAGTTTAAAAGATGAATATTTTTTAAATTTAGAAAAAATTAAAGAAAATATTTCAAAAAGAAATTCTACTATAGAAGAACTTGAGTTTTTAGTTAGAAATTTAGAAAATATAAATAATAATTTAAATCTTGATGTCTCAAAGATGAAAGGCTCTATTGAAAATTTAAAATCATCTAAATCTACAAATCAAATTTATCTAGATAGATATGAAAGTGAAAAAAATAATTTAAAATCATCTATTGAAAAAGATTATAGTGAAATAGAAAAAAATATATCAGATAAAAAAGAACTTGAAATCAAAGAGATTAATTTTAAGAATAAGTCTAATGATTCAGATGGAGAATTAGAAAGTTTAAAAGAAAAAATTAATAAACTTAAAGAAGAAGAGTCTGATAAAAAAATTGATTTAGTTAAATTAAATAGTTCAGAAAGTACAATGAAAAAAGAATTAAGTGATAATAACTTAAGAATAGATGAAAATTTAAAGAAAATAGAAAATTTACATTTAGAAATAGAAGAGTTTAAAGTAAATATTAATTCTTTTGAAAATACAAATCTTGAATTAAATAATACTTTATTAAAACTAAATGAAGAAATAGAGTTATTAGAAAAAAATATAGATGAAAAGAAAGATTTGAAAATAAATCGAAGTAAAGAGTTAGAAAGTTTACGAGAAAATATAAATTCAAGTAATAAAAAACTAAATGAATTAGAAAAAAATATCAATAAAAAAGAATATGAACTAGAAAAAAATAATTACTATATTGAAAATATAAAAGAAAGTTTAATTAGTGATTATGATTTAATAGAAAGTGATATTAAAAAAATAGTAGAAATAGATTCTATTAAAAAATCAAAAGATGAAATAAAGAAATATAAAAATAAGTTGAATTCTTTAGGTGATGTAAATATACTTGCAATTGATGAGTATGAAGAAGTAAATGATAGATTAGAATTTAATTTAATGCAAAAGAAAGACCTATTAGATGCAATTGAGGAAATAAGAAATATATTAAATAAACTAGATGTAGAAATGAAAGAAAAATTCAATAGCTCTTTTAAATTAGTTTCA
Organism: Peptoniphilus stercorisuis; assembly: GCF_017874395.1. Classification (GTDB taxonomy): domain Bacteria; phylum Bacillota; class Clostridia; order Tissierellales; family Peptoniphilaceae; genus Anaerosphaera; species Anaerosphaera stercorisuis. Next base: position 74,348 of record NZ_JAGGLJ010000005.1, read on the forward strand.
AAGTATTTTGATGAGATTTTTCGTATTTTATTTAATGGAGGACGTGCAGAAATTGAGATACAAGGCGATGATGAACTAACAGGAGGTATTGAGATTAAAGCACAGCCACCAGGAAAGAGGTTCCAAACATTATCATTATTATCTGGTGGAGAAAAATCTTTAACTGCTGTTGCGCTTTTATTTGCACTTTTAAAGGTAAGACCTGCTCCGTTTTGTATATTAGATGAAATAGATGCAGCTCTTGATGATGCTAATATTAAAAGATATGCCAATTATTTATTAACTATTGAGGATATTCAGTTTATAATGATAACACATAGAAAATTAACTATGGAAATTGCAAATAAATTATATGGTGTTACAATGGAAGAAAAAGGAATAAGTAAACTTATTTCTGTAGAGTTAACTAACTAGGAGGAATAGATGTTTAAGTGGTTTAAAGATATTTTTTCAAATGAAGAAGAAAATATTGAAAAAAAAGAAGAAGATATATTAGAGAAAGAAAAAGAAGAGATTTTAGAGGAAAATGAACCTATTTTTACAGAAAAAGAAATTGAGAGTTTAGAAATAAAATCAAACTACAATGAGCCTTTAATGCCTGATGAAATTGAGGAACTTGAAGAAAAGTTTGAGGAATTTGAAGAACTTGAAGAAAAAATAGATGAAATAGAAGAACAACAAAAAGAGATTCAAGAAGAAATATCAAAAATTGAAATAGAAGAACTTGAAGATGCAAAAGAAGATATTGAAATTGAAGATAGTTTTATAAAAGTAGAGCAAGAAGAAAATATAGAGGAAGAAAAACCTAAGAAAAAATCTATGTTTCAAAAGTTATTTGATGGACTTTCAAAAACTAGAGATGATGTAAGCATTAAAATAAATACTATGCTAGGAGCATATGTAAAAATAGATGATGAAATGCTTGAAGATCTTGAAGATATTTTAATATCTGCTGATATAGGAATGGATACTACTATGAAATTAATAGATAATCTAAGAGAGTCTATTATAAAAGAAAAAGTAAATGATCCAGCTCAAGTTATACCTATGTTAAAAAATGAAGCTAAAAAACTTATGAATGAAGAATTAGATAATAAAGTAAAAACAGATGCTCCTACTATAATTTTAGTAATAGGAGTAAATGGAGTAGGAAAGACAACTACTATTGGAAAGATGTCTAATAACTTCAAGAAAGAAGGTAAAAAAGTTTTAGTTGCAGCAGCGGATACTTTTAGAGCAGCAGCAATTGATCAGTTGAGAGACTGGGGTAATAGAGCTGAGGTTGATATAATTGCTCATAACGAAGGATCTGATCCAGCAGCAGTAGTTTTTGATGCTATTTCAGCTGCAAAATCAAGAAAAACTGATGTTTTAATTTGTGATACTGCAGGAAGACTGCATAACAAAGCAAATCTAATGAAAGAACTTGAAAAAATAAATAGAATAATAGATAGAGAATATCCTAGTGCTAATCGTGAAACTTTATTAGTACTTGATGCAACAACAGGACAAAATGCAATGAATCAGGCAAAAACTTTTAAAGAAGTTTGTGATATAACAGGTATAGTTCTTACTAAATTAGATGGAACTGCAAAGGGAGGTGTAGTAATAGCATTACAAAGCGAATTACAAGTTCCTATTAAATTAATTGGTGTAGGAGAAGGAATAGATGATTTACAACAGTTTAACATTGATACATTCTTAGACGCAATATTTAACTAACTGGAGGGATAATTGTGCATTTAACAAGACCAGCCTGGGTTGAAGTAAACCTAGACACTTTAAAGAAAAATGTAAATACAATCAAAGAACAGGTAAGTGACGGAGTTGAATTAATTTCAGTAGTAAAAAGTAATGCTTATGGCTACGGAGCAGTAAAAATAGTAGAAACTATAAAAGAACTAGGAATAAATAATTTTGCAGTAGCAACACTTAGCGAAGCAATAAGTCTTAGAAATCACTATGATGATATAAATATTCTAATACTTGGATATACTCCTGATTATTTAATGGAAGATTCTATAAAAAATGGAATTACAATGACAGTTTATAATTTAGAAAATGCTAGGGAAATTTCTGAAAATGCAAAAAAATTAAATTTAACTGCAAAAATAAATATAGCAGTAGATTCTGGAATGAATAGAATTGGATTTAAAGTTACAGAAGAAAATGCAGATAAAATAAAAGAAATTTCAAAACTGGATAATATTAAAATAACAGGTATGTTTACTCATTTTGCTGCAGCTGATGAAAATAGAGAATATACTGCATTTCAATTTAATAATTATATGAGAATGTATAATATGTTAAATGAAAGAAATGTGGAAATACCTTTAAGACATGTAAATAATTCTCAAGGAATAATAAATTATAGAGAATATGATTTAAATGCTGCAAGACCAGGTTTAGTTCAATTAGGTCATACTGAAGGTGTTGAAAGTAAATATGAAGGTTTTAAAGTTGAATATATAGGTGAAGTTAAAGCGCAAATTGCCAATTTAAAAATTGTACCTAAGGGAGAAAAAGTTAGTTATGGACTTACTTATGAAACTTCAAAAGAAACTAAAATAGCAACTTTACCAATAGGATATGCTGATGGAATAATAAGACAATTAAGTGGAAAAATAGATGTTCTAATAGATGGCAAAAGATGCCCTCAAATAGGAAGAATCTGTATGGATCAAATGATGATAGATGTAACAAATATTAATTGTAAAATAGGTGATGAAGCCGTTATAATCGGAAAACAAGGCGAAGAGGAAATACCTATTTTAGAAGTGGCTTTAAAAGCTGGAGAAATAGCAACTTCTTATAGTTGTCATTTTTCATCAAGACTTCCAAGAGTATATATAAAAGATGGAAAAATCGAAAGTATACATGATGAAATCTTATTAAGATAAAAAAAGACCAATTTTGGTCTTTTTTTTGTTTAAAAACTATTGACAAAGAGTGAGATAAAAGTTATTATAATAGAGGTCAAGGAAAAAGCTTGACCTTGAAAAGAATTGGTGATATTATGATTGAAAATGTTCTTGAAATGAATACTCTTTTAGATTTTTATGGAAAACTCTTATCCTATAAGCAATATAGAGCTATGGAAATGTATTATTTCTATGACTATTCTCTAAATGAAATTGCAGAGGATTTAGATATTAGCAAACAAGCAGTTTCTGATAATCTGAAAAGGGCAGAATCTAATCTAAAAGAATTTAATGAAAAATTACAATTAATAAGTTCTTATGAAAAAAGAAAAAGTAATAGAGAACAGTTAAAATCACTATTAGATTTATTAGAAAAAAAATCTAAAGATATAGACATAGATACATTAAATAAACTTAAGACCATAATTAATGAGGAGGTGTATTAATGGTATTTGAATCTTTATCGGATAAATTACAAAATACACTATCTGCACTTCGTGGGAAAGGTAAGCTTTCTGAAAAAGATATTGATGTAGCAATGAGAGAAGTTAAACTTGCTCTTTTAGAAGCAGATGTTAACTTTAAAGTTGTAAAAGATTTTATTAAAACTGTAAAAGAAAGATCTTTAGGATCTGAAGTTTTAGATAGTTTGACACCAGGACAACAAGTTATAAAAATTGTAAATGAAGAACTTACAAAATTAATGGGAACTGGTGAAGCAAAAATTGATTATTCAAAAAAGCCTACTATTATAATGATGTGTGGACTTCAAGGTGCTGGTAAGACTACTACATCTGGTAAGCTTGCGAACATGATGAAAAAAAATGGTAAAAGACCATTATTAGTAGCATGTGATGTTTATAGACCAGCTGCAATAAAGCAACTTCAAGTTGTTGGTGATAGTGTTGATGTACCTGTATTTTCCATGGGAGACAAAATAAGTCCTGTAGATATTGCTAAAGCAGGAGTTGAACATGCAAAAAGAAATGGAAATGATGTTGTATTAATAGATACGGCAGGTAGACTTCATGTAGATGAAAATCTAATGGAAGAGCTTATAGAAATAAATAATGAAGTAAATCCATCAGAAATACTATTAGTTTTAGATGCAATGACAGGACAAGATGCTGTAAATGTTGCTGCTTCTTTTGATGAGAAACTAAGCTTAACAGGAGCTATCTTAACTAAGCTAGATGGAGATGCAAGAGGTGGAGCTGCTCTTTCAATAAGAACAGTTACAGATGTGCCAATTAAATTTATAGCTATGGGAGAAAAACTAGATCAAATTGAAGTATTTCACCCAGACAGAATGGCATCAAGAATACTTGGTATGGGAGATGTTTTAAGTCTAATTGAAAAGGCTCAAGAAGCTGTAGATGAAGATAAGGCAAAAGAATTAGAAAAAAAATTAAGAGAACAAAGTTTTACATTTGATGATTTTTTAGATCAATTAGAACAGATGAAAAACTTAGGACCAATAGAAGATATTCTTGGTATGATACCTGGAATGGATAATAAAATGCTTAAAAATATCAATGTAGATGAAAAAGAATTTGATAAAGTTGAAGCAATTATAAAATCAATGACAAAGGCTGAAAGACAAAAACCAGAAATTATTGATATGTCTAGAAGAAAGAGAATTGCTGCAGGTAGTGGAACTTCACAAGCTGATGTGAATAAGTTATTAAAGCAATTTAAAGACTTAAGAAAAATGATGAAGCAGTTTGGAAATATGGGCAAGAGCATGAAAAAAAGAAAGTTTAAAATGCCTTTTCCATTTTAGTTAATTAGTTAAAATTTATATAATATATAGATTTATTTTATTTATGGAGGTGAACAAATTGGCAGTTAAAATTAGATTAAGAAGAATGGGAGCTAAAAAGAACCCTTTCTATAGAATAGTTGTTGCTGATTCTCGTAGTCCTAGAGATGGTAAATTCATCGAGGAAATTGGATATTACAATCCACTAACAGAACCTAAAAAGGTTGTTGTTGACGCAGAAAAAGTAAATAATTGGATTAAAAATGGTGCTAAACCTACAGACACTGTTGAGAGATTATTTGTTGAAAATGGTGTTTATGAAGCAAATGGAGAAGTACAAGAAGAAGTTAAAACAGAAGATGTTACAAAGTAGTAATCTTTTGTATGGAGGATTCAAATGGTTGAATTAGTTGAATATATTGCTAAATCTTTAGTTGATGATCCTAATTCAGTAAATGTTACTTCCAAAAAGGAAGAAGATGAGTTAAATATTTATCTGACAGTTGCTGAAAAAGATATGGGAAAAGTAATAGGAAAGCAAGGTAGAATTGCAAAAGCGATTCGTTCCATATTGAAAGCTACTTCTCTAAAGGAAAATATAAGGGTTAGTTTAGAAATTGAAGAAAATAAATGATTTTACAATAATAGGCAAAATAATAAATACAAGAGGCATAAAGGGAGAACTTAAAGTATTTCCAATGACTTCAGTTGTTGAAAGATATTCTGATCTTGATTATGTTTTTGTAGGAGAAGAACTTGAGAAGTATGAAATTTCAAAGGTTTCTTATACTGATAGATTTGTTTATATAAAATTTAAAGAATTTAATAATATTAATGAAGTTTTAAAATTTAAAGAAAAATTTCTTTATGTTGAGGATGAAAATAGAATAAAATTAGACGAAGATACATTCTTTATAAGTGATTTAATATCTTCAAAGGTATATAATACAGAAAAAGAATATATTGGAGAACTAGTTGATGTCATGGAGAATCCTGTTAATGATGTATATATTGTTAAAAGTGATGATGGTGATGAATATTTGATTCCAGCATTAAAACTTTTTGTAAAAAAAGTAGATGTAGAAAACAAAATTATTATTATTGACCCAATTGAGGGGATGTTAAATGAAATTTAGTATTTTAACATTATTTCCAGAATTCTTTGACTCACTTAATGACTATAGTATTATAGGAAGAGCGATTAAAGAAGAAAAAATAAAAATTGAATCAGTTAATATAAGAGATTTTTCTGAAAATAAACATGGACAAGTTGATGATTATTCCTATGGAGGCGGTCCAGGTATGGTTATGCAACCAGGACCTATTTATAGAGCTATAAAAAGTGTAAAACAAGAAAACTCAAAAGTAATATATTTATCTCCTCAAGGGAAGGTTTTAACTCAAGAAAAGTTAAATGAGTTATCAAGATTAGAGCATATAGTACTTCTTAATGGACATTATGAGGGAATAGATAATAGAATAGTGGAAAATTATGTTGATGAAGAGTTATCTCTTGGAGATTTTGTCTTAACAGGTGGAGAAATCGCCTCTATGACATTAATTGATGGAGTAACAAGACTTCTTCCTGGAGTTTTATCTAGTAAGGAATCTTATGAATCTGAATCGCATTATAATGGACTACTTGAGTATCCTCAATATACTAGACCACAAAATTTTAATGATTTTGAGGTGCCTGAGGTATTATTAAGTGGCAATCATAAAAAAATTCAGCAGTATAGAGTGTACCAATCTATAAAAGTAACATTAGAAAAGAGACCTGATTTAATTAATAGGTCAAAACTATCTGACTTAGAATTAAAATATTTAAAAGATATATTGGCCGAAGGGAGGTAAACTAAGTGGATATAATTAAAGCAATAGAACAAGAACAAATTAGAAATGATTTACCTAAAATCAATGTAGGAGATACAGTACAAGTACATTATAGAATAATTGAAGGTTCTAGAGAAAGAGTTCAAGTTTATGAAGGAACTGTTATTAAAATTCAAGGCGGAAGCTCAAGACAAGCATTTACAGTAAGAAGACTTTCTTACGGAGTAGGTGTTGAAAGAACATTCTTAATGAACTCACCAAGAATTGCTAATTTAGTAGTAACTCGTAAGGGTAAAGTTAGACGTTCAAAACTATACTACATTAGAGATAGACAAGGTAAAGCTGCAAAAGTTAAAGAAAAAACTAACTACTAAAAGATGGGACTATTATAGTCCTATTTTTAGTATATAAAGATTTTTCTTTTAATTTCAATCTCTAGACTATATAATAGTTTATATTATAAATATGACGAGGTAGATTAAATGAAAAAATTTTTTATAAGTATCCTTGCAATATTACTTATAGTTGGCGGAGTATTCTTCTTTTTAAACTCTAGAGGATCAAGTGATTCATCTAATAAATATAATCAATTTAGTTTTATTTGTGAAGGTGATGATATAGATAAAAAAGATTTTGATAGAATTGATGGACAATTTTATCTATCACTTGATTTTATAAAAGAAAAAATTGATGAAAATGTTAATTATGATAAAAATGAAAATGTAGTTATTTTTGCCAATGAAAAGGGAACTAAAAGATATACTTTAAATGAAAAAGAAGGACTTTTTAATTCTAAAAAAATTGAATTAAGAGATCCAGTTATAGAAAAAGATGGAAAAATAATGGTTCCAATTGAAGGATTTATCTATGACTATTCAGTAGATTTTAGATTTATTAAAGATAAAAAACTTCTTTTAATGGATTACAAAAATATTGATTATTCAATAGGCACTCCATCTGGTAATGGTGTAAATATTAGAGAAAAAGACAGTAAGTCTTCTCCAATAGTTAAGACTATTAATAAAGAAGATAAAGTATATGTATATGGAGAAATAGGTGATTTTTATAAAGTCCGTGAAATAGATGGTTACGCGGGATATATTAAGAAAAACCTATTAAATGTTGAGTTTCCAAAAGATAAATTTAAAATAGAAAAAGAAGAAAGTAAAAAAGAGGCTGAGAAGCCTCTTAATTTAACATGGGATTATACATATGGCCCACATAAACAAGAATCAATTAATTTAATTACAGGTATTAAGGGTCTTGATGTAATAGTTCCTACTTGGTTTTCTGTTTCAAATAAAAGTGGGGATATAATAGATCGAGGAAATAAAGAATATGTTTCTAAATATAATAATCTTGGAATTGATGTTTGGGGTTATTTAGACAATTCTTTTAATCCAGATATAACACATGAAGTTTTATTAAGTAGTAGTAAAAGAGAAAAAGTTATCTCTAAAACAATGGAACTACTTAACAATTATAACTTAAAGGGAATTAATATTGATTTTGAACATACTAAAATAGAAGATAGAGATTTAATAACTCAATTTGTAAGAGAACTATCTGCTCAAGCAAAGGCAAATGGTAAAGTTACATCTGTAGATGTTACTCCTCAAATAACAAATAATGTAGAAAAAGAACCTTATAATAGAAAAGAACTTGCAGAGGTATGTGATTATGTAATTGTAATGGCATATGATCAGCACTGGGCATCTTCTGAGAAGGCAGGATCTGTTGCTGAGTATAAATGGGTGGAGAGCAATATAAATATGCTTTTTAAATCAATTCCTAAAGAGAAATTAATACTTGGAGTACCATTTTATTCTAGAATATGGACAGAAGAAAATGGTAAAGTTAAATCTTCAACTATATCAATGGACCAGTCAAATAAATTATTAAATGAGAAAGATTTAATACCTAAATGGGATGATGTTTCTAAGCAAGATTATGTAGAATACACTGAAGGAAATAAAACATATAAAATATGGCTAGAAGATTCACAGTCTATTAAGTGGAAAGTATCTCTTGTAAATAAATATAATTTAGCTGGTGTAGGAAGTTGGAGAAAAGGGTTTGAAACTCAAGATGTTTGGGAAACTATATACAGAATAATTAATACAAAATAAATAAATATAGTAAATACTATTGACATTTGAGTCTTACTGTTTTAGAATTACTGTATATTTCAAAGAAGGGGAAGTGTTTAAAATTCTAGCACAAACACATAAAACTATTGCACTTGAAGTATATGACAAAATCGAAAAAAATTATAATATAAAATTAGATATAAAAAAATTATCTTGGGGAAGTATTGCTCCAGATTATTTACCATACTATAAATTAATAAGACATTACAAAAAAGAAAGTTTAGATTATATAGCAAATGAAATAGTGAAATTAATATTTCTTTGTAGATATTCAAGCTTAGATGAAGAAATAAATCCAGTATTATTAAAATATGTAAGTAAAAAGATGGGAGTTATTTCTCACTATTTATGTGATTATACATGTTATCCACATGCTTATAGAAAAACTTTTATGGGAAGTATGAAGAGTCATATTAAATATGAAGCTGATTTAAATCAATATGCTATTGGATATGAATTTATAAAAGACATTACAAAAACTCAAAAAATAGATCTATATGAAGATAGTAATTTAAAATTAGTTGAGAAAATAAAAGACTATATTAACTCTGTTGTAGATGAATACATGAATGCAGAAAGGTCTTTTGATACAGATCTTAATTATGCACTTGATTTAAGTCAAAATATTGCTTGTTTTATAGTTGAAACTGTTCTTAATTATTCTGAAGATATGGAATATCAATTTGTATAATAAGTTGTTAATTTAATTCTCTCATGTTAAATGAGAGAATTTTTTATTATTGGAGGTATATATGAGAAACAACTCGGAAGTTACAGTATTAAATTTAAAAGAAACTCAAATGGCTATAAAGTCATTAAAAGATTATTTCCAAAGAGATTTAGCAAATACATTAAATTTAGCTAGAATTTCAGCTCCATTATTAGTAAGACCTGAAACTGGACTTAATGATAATTTAAGTGGTGTTGAAAAAGCGGTAAATTTTGATATTAGAAAACATGATATAAATGTTGAAATAGTTCAGTCATTAGCTAAATGGAAAAGATATGCCTTAAAAGAGTATGGATTTGAGTGCTATGAAGGTTTATATGCTGATATGAATGCTTTAAGACCAGATGAAGTTTTAGATGAAATACATTCTGTATATGTGGATCAATGGGACTGGGAAAAAATAATAAAAAAAGAAGATAGAACAGATACTTACTTAAAATTTATTGTAAGAGAAATATATGAAGTTTTTAAAAGAGCAGAAGAATATATAAATCAAGTATATCCCTTTGCGCTTTCAAAAAAATTACCAGATGAGATATTTTTTATAACAGCACAAGAACTTGAAGATATGTATCCTGACTTTACAGATAAAGAAAAAGAAAATGCAATTTGTAAAGAAAAAAAGGCTGTATTTATTCAAGGAATAGGAAAAATATTAAACTCAGGAAAACCACATGATATGAGAAGTCCAGACTATGATGATTGGGAATTAAATGGAGATATTCTTTTTTGGAATCCTGTATTAAATAAGGCTATGGAATTATCTAGTATGGGAATTAGAGTAGATGAAGATTCTCTTGTAAAACAACTTAAAATAGCAGGCAAGGAAGATAGAATGACTATGCCATACCACAAGGCTCTTATTGAAAAAGAACTACCTTATACAGTAGGTGGAGGAATAGGTCAATCTAGGTTATGTATGTTCTTTTTAGAAAAAAGACATATTGGTGAAGTTCAGGCAGCTATTTGGGATGATAAAACAAAAAAAGAATGTTTGGAAAAGGGAATTAGACTGCTATAATTCAATATTATATTTGTAGTTTTATTTATAAAAATTGACAAAATAGTTAAAATTTATAGTATAATAATCATATAAGAATTTTTGGAGGAATGAATATGGAAGCAATATCAAAACTTAATATTAATGACAATAGTAATTATTGTTTCAAGGATATAAAGTCTTTCCTTATAAAAAAATTCTTATATGAGAATGATATTGAATGTATAAATATACTATTAAATATTTATAATATTGAAGATTCTATAGAAAATATTTGTCCATCATATATTTCTTTAAAACATTTAAAAAGAGATATTATTAGATTTTTAAAAAATAAAGAAGGTAAAGAGCTTATAGCTTATAATCTTAGTAATTTAATACATGATGATATAAATAGATTTGAACTCTTTATGTATCTAGAAGGATATAGACTTGGATTTAATGCAACGAAAAGTGCAAATAAGTTAGAATGTATAACTTTTAAGTATTTAGATCTTGAGGATATTTATAAGAGAAAAAAATTATTTAATTATGAAATGAATAATTTAGAAATATTAAATTTAAAAGAAAAGTTTTTAAGAACTTTAATAAAAGATGAAAAAGTAAAAAAACACATTCATGATATTGTCTATGGATTTGAGTTACATATATTAAAATCAAAAATTTATAATTTAAACTCACACTTAGACAAACAATTGGTTTTTGATTTTGAATCTTGTGGTTATATGTTTAAAGAGATGAATTCTTATTTAAGTAAAAAAGAATTATATGGACTAAATAAAAAGATAATTAAATTCTTATATATTGATGGTATAAGAGTTTTTCAAAATGCCTATTGGGATGGAATAAATGATCGAGTTATGAAGAGATATAAGTAAAAACTAAGTGTAAAAGCTTAGTTTTTTTTAAAAGTAAAGGAAGTTTATGAGAATATTAGGAATAGACCCAGGAATAGCAATTGTAGGATATGGAATTATAGATGTAGTTGGAAATAAATATAATGTTTTAGACTATGGAGCAATAACTACAAAAAGCGATATGCAATTTCCTCATAGATTAGAAAAAATCTATAGAGATTTAGATGAAATAATAAAAAAGTATGAACCTGAAGATGTTGCTTTTGAAGAGCTGTTTTTTAATAAAAATGTAAAAACAGCAATAACTGTAGGACAAGCTAGAGGTGTAGAAGTTCTTTGTGCTAAAATGAATAGTAAAGAGATTTTTGAATATACTCCTCTTCAAATAAAGCAAGCTGTTGTAGGTTATGGTAGAGCAGAAAAAAGACAAGTTCAAGAAATGGTTAAATTTATGCTGCATTTAGAAAAGATACCTAAACCAGATGATGTTGCAGATGCATTAGCTGTTGCTATTACTCATGCAGCCTCTTTAAAGTTTAAAGAAAGTTTTAGGATGTAGATATGATAGATTATATATTTGGTGAAATAGTAGAAAAATATAATGACAATGTTGTTGTAGAAAATAATAATATGGGATATTTAATTAGAATGCCTTTAAGGGATTTAAATGATTATTCAATAGGAAATAGCGAAAAAATCTTTACTAGAATGATAGTTAGAGAAGATGATATATCATTATATGGTTTTAAAAGTACTGATTCTAGGATTTTATTTGATTTGCTTACAACTGTTTCTGGAATTGGTCCAAAAGTTGGTATTGGAATATTATCAAATTTAACAGATTCTGAAATTAGAACTGCAATTTTAAATGAACAAAAAGAAATTTTAATGAAAGCTCCAGGAATTGGTAAAAAAACTGGAGAGAGAATAATACTAGAATTAAAAGATAAAATCTCTAAATATGAGTTTGATGAAAATATAGAATTAGATGAAGTTGAAACTATTAAAAATAATGATGATTCTCCAGCTCTTGAAGCACTTTTAACTTTAGGTTACAATAGTTATGAGTCTAAGAAAGCACTTGAAAAAGTAGATTCATCTTTAGATATTTCATCTAAAATAAAAGAAGCACTTAAATTACTTGGGAGGTAAATTTATTGGAAAACAATAGAATTATAGAACCCACATTAACTAATGAAGATGCTCCTATAGAAACTAGCTTAAGACCTAAATGGCTTGATGAATATATAGGTCAAGAAAAAGTAGTTGAAAAGTTAAAAATTTTTATAGAAGCTGCAAAAAATAGACATGAACCACTAGATCATTGTTTGCTTAATGGACCACCAGGGCTTGGAAAGACTACATTAAGTAATATTATAGCAAATGAAATGGGTGTAAATGTAAAAGTAACAAGTGGACCAGCAATAGAAAGGCCAGGAGATCTTGCAAGTATTCTTTCTAATCTTCAAGAAGATGATGTTTTATTTATTGATGAGATTCATAGAATAAATAGATCTGTTGAAGAAGTATTATATCCTGCAATGGAAGATTTTGCATTAGATATAATTGTTGGTAAAGGTCCATCAGCAAGATCAATAAGACTTGATCTTTCAAAGTTTACATTAATTGGAGCAACAACAAGAGCAGGACAGTTAACTTCTCCTTTAAGAGACAGATTTGGAGTTATTTTAAATCTAGAATTATATGATGTTGAGAGTTTAACTGAAATAGTTATAAGATCTGCTTCTATTTTAAATATAGGAATAGAAAAAGATGGAGCAATAGAAATTGCAAAACGTTCTAGAGGAACTCCAAGAATAGCAAATCGACTTTTAAAAAGGGTAAGGGATTATGCAGAAGTTAGAGAGAATGGTGTAATTACTAAAAGAGTTGCTATTAGAGGATTAAATCTTTTAGAAATTGATAAATACGGACTTGACAATGTTGATAGAAGAATTATTTTAACAATGATTGAAAACTTCTCTGGAAGACCTGTGGGAATAGATGCAATAGCAGCATCCATTGGAGAAGAAAGAATCACTGTAGAAGATGTTTATGAACCTTATCTTATGCAAATAGGTTTTATAAATAGAACACCTAGAGGTAGAATTGCTACAAAATCTGCTTATGAGCACTTTGGTATAGAGTATAGAGAACAGGAGAGTTTATTATGAAAAAAATAATTGTATTAGCTGTCTTATTAATTACATGTATTATTCCAATTAGTACTTATGCACAAGAAGGTAATTACTTAGATGTAAAAATAGGAAAAAGTTATTTAAACAATGAAACTGCAAAGATAAATTCAACAAAAGATATATATATTGTAGATTCAGATTTAAATAAAATTCAAAATTTAAATACTAAAGAAGTTTTAGTTACATTAAAAAATAATAAAATTGAATTTAAAAGTAATAATCAAGTATTTTCTAGTGATTTTCCACAAAATGGAAGTTTATTAATAGGAACAGATGATTATTTTAAAATGACTAATACTTATAGAGGCTATATCTCTTATAGAGTGGTAAATAATAAGCTTGCAATAATAAATCATGTTGAAATGGAAGATTATTTAAAAGGAGTTATTCCAAAAGAATTATCTCCAAGCTATCCAGAAGATGCATTAAAAGCTCAAGCAATATGTTCAAGAAGTTTTGCACTTAAAAATATTAACAAATATAAAAAATATGGTTATAATTTAGATGATACTACTAATTCTCAAGTGTATAGAGGAAAAACTGTAGAAGATATTAGAACAAATAAAGCAGTAGATGAAACTAAGGGTCTTGTAGCAAAATACAATGAAGAAATAGCAAATACAATATTTGGAGCTTCTTCAGGTGGAAAAACTGCAAATGCTCAAGAAGTTTGGGGTGGAAATTCTGTACTTTATTTAAGTTCAATGGAGGATCCTTATTCAACAAAATATATTTGGGAACACAGTGTAGATAAGAATAAAATAAATGATGTTTTATTAAAAAATAAAATAAATGTTGGAAATTTTTTAAATTTCAATGTAGCTGAAAAAGATGTTTCAGGAAGAAATAAAACAATTGAAATTATTGGAACGGAAAAAACTGAGAAGATAACTGGTAATAAATTTAGAAATATTTTTGGAAATACCAATTTAAAAAGTACTCTATTTGATATTATTAACTCTGATGAAAAAATAACTTTTAGTGGAAAAGGCTATGGCCATGGAGTTGGTATGAGTCAATATGGTGCTGTTGAAATGGCAAAACAAGGGAAAAACTATATAGATATTATCACTTTCTACTTCCCAGGAGTTACATTAAATAAATAAGTAGAAGGAGAATAGATGAGAACAAGCGATTTTAATTATGAACTTCCAAAGGAATTAATAGCACAACACCCTTTGGAAAATAGAGTAAATTCAAAACTTCTTTTGTTAAATAAAGAAACTGGAGAAGTTAATCATGAACATTTTTATAATATTATTGAACATTTAAAAGAAGGAGATGTTCTAGTATTAAATAATACTAGAGTTATGCCTGCAAGATTATATGGTCATAGAGTAGGTAGGGAAGAACATATTGAATTTTTGCTATTAAAAAGAAATGATGATGATATTTGGGAATGTTTATGTAAACCAGGTAAGAAAGCTAAGATAGGAACAGTTGTAGAATTTTCCGATAAACTTTCTGCAGAGGTAGTTGATATATCAGAAGATGGAAGTAGATTTTTAAAATTTAAATATGATGGTATTTTTGAAGAAATACTTGATGAATTAGGTGAAATGCCACTACCTCCATATATTACAGAAAAACTTGAAGATAAAGAAAGATATCAAACTGTCTATTCAAAAGTAGAAGGATCAGCAGCAGCTCCAACAGCAGGACTTCATTTTACTGAAGAATTATTAAAAAAAATTAAAGACAAAGGTGTAGAAATATGTTATATTACTCTTCATGTGGGCTTAGGAACATTTAGACCAGTTAAGGTAGATGATGTAGAAAGCCATCAAATGCATTCAGAATTTTATATGATTAGTAAAGAGGTAGCAGATACTATAAATAAAGCTAAGGATGAAGGTAGAAGAGTTGTAGCAGTAGGTACGACTTCTATAAGAACACTTGAAACTGTTGCAGATGATTTTGGAAAAGTTTCTGAAAAAAGTGGATGGACAGATATATTTATATATCCAGGATATAAGTTTAAATGTGTAAATGCACTTATTACAAATTTTCACTTACCAGAGTCAACTTTAGTAATGCTTGTATCAGCCTTTGCTTCAAAGAAGTATATAATGAATGCTTATAAAATTGCAGTAGAAGAAAAATATAGATTCTTCAGTTTTGGAGATGCAATGTTTATATATTAGGAGGAGCAATGTTTCAATTTGAATTATTAAAAGAATCAAAAGAATGTAAAGCAAGACTTGGAAAAATTAAAACTAATCATGGAGAAATAGAAACTCCAATTTTTATGCCAGTAGGAACAAGAGCTACGGTAAAAACTATGACACCAGAAGAATTAAAAGATTTAAAAGCTCAAATAATTTTATCTAATACCTATCATTTATTTTTAAAGCCAGGTACAGATATAATTGAAAAAGCTGGTGGACTTCACAAATTTATGAATTGGGATAGACCGATTTTAACTGATAGTGGAGGATTTCAAGTTTTTAGTTTAAGAAATAATAGAAAAATTACAGAAGAAGGAGTAGAGTTTAGATCTCATATAGATGGTTCTAAAAAATTCTTATCTCCTGAAAAGTCCATGGAAATACAAAATATTTTAGGTTCAGATATTATGATGGCCTTTGATGAATGTGCGCCATATCCTGCAAGTCACGACTATGTAGAGCACTCAATGCACAGAACTACTAGATGGGCTAAAAGATGTAAAGATTACCATACAAATACTGACAATCAAGCTCTTTTTGGAATTATTCAAGGTGGAATGTATAAAGATTTAAGAGAAGTAAGTGCAAAAGATCTTATTGAATTAGATTTTCCAGGCTATGCAGTAGGTGGATTAAGTGTTGGAGAGCCAAAGGATTTAATGGTTGAAATACTTGATTATACAACTGACTTAATGCCAAAGGATAAGCCTAGATATTTAATGGGTGTTGGAACTCCAGATTATCTATTTGAAGCAGTAGAACATGGAATAGATATGGCAGACTGCGTATTACCTACAAGAATAGCTAGAAACGGAACTTGTATGACATCAAGAGGAAAAGTTGTAGTAAAAAATGCAAAGTATAAAGAAGATTTTACACCACTTGATCCTGAATGTGATTGTTATGTATGTAAGAACTATACTAGAGCTTATATGAGACATTTATTTAATGTTGATGAGATTTTAGGACTAAGACTTGCATCAATACACAATCTACATTTCTTAATAAATCTAATGGAAAATATTAGAGAAGCTATAAAAAATGATTGTTTCTTAGAATTTAAAGATGACTTTTATAAAAAATATGGTTATAATGATTAAGAAGGGAGTTTTTATATGGATGCACAAAAGCAACAAATGTTAGCTACTTTTGTACCACTAATTATTCTTTTTGTAGCTTTTTATTTTATGTTAATAAGACCACAAAAGAAGAGAGAGTCTAAAGTCAAAGACATGAGAGCAGGAATTAAAGTCGGAGATGAAATTATGACTATTGGCGGTATCAAAGGTAAAGTTGTTCTTGCAAAAGAAGATTATGTTGTTATCGAAACTTCTGGAGAAAAATCTAGAATTGAAGTAATGAAATGGGGTATAAACTCAATAGTTACTGATAAGACGGATCTAAAAGCGGAATAATGGAGGTACTTATGAAACACATAAAAACATTAACTGGAAAAAGCTTAAAAGATACTTTTGCTAAAGGTGGATGTGGTGAATGTCAAACATCTTGCCAATCAGCTTGCAAAACATCTTGTACAGTTGGAAACCAAAAGTGTGAAAATACTGAAAATAAGTAATAAAGTAAGAGGGTTGGTACATCCATCCCTTTTCTTTTTGTTTAATAATGGGGAGTAATATAAAGATGGAAAGAATTCATAAATTTTATTTAAATGATAAATATATAATTTTAGATATAGCAAGTGGTTCTGTTCATGTAGTTGATCAGATAATTTATGACTTAGTAGATGACTATAATGAACTAAGTGAAAATGAAATAATAAATAAGTTTTTAGAAAAATATTCTGAAACTTCAATAAAAGAAGCTTTAGAAGAAATAAAAGAATTAAAAGAAGAAGGGCTTCTATTTACTGAAGATGAGCAACTAATGAAACCTATTTATAATCCTGAAAATGTTGTTAAGGCAATGTGTCTTCATGTAGCTCATGATTGTAACTTACGTTGTCGATATTGTTTTGCATCTCAAGGTGACTTTAAAGGTCAAAGACTTCTAATGGATTATGAAGTTGGTACTAAAGCATTAGACTTTTTACTTAAAAATTCTGGAAATAGAAGAAATCTTGAAGTAGATTTCTTTGGTGGAGAGCCACTTATGAATTTTGAACTAGTAAAAAAACTAGTTGACTATGGTCGTAAAGAAGAAAAAAAATATAACAAAAACTTCAGATTTACAATAACTACAAATGGTGTCTTATTAGATGATGAGACTATTGATTATATAAATGAAAATATGGATAATGTTGTATTATCTTTAGATGGTAGAAAATGCATAAATGATCATATGAGACCTACTGTAAATGAAAAAGGTTCTTATGATTTAATAGTTCCAAAATTCCAAGAACTAGTAAATAGAAGAGGAGATAAAGATTACTTTATTAGAGGAACATTTACTAATAAAAATCTTGATTTTTCAAATGATTTATTAGATTTTTATAATTTAGGATTTAAGAAAACTTCTATTGAACCAGTAGTAACTGATGAAAAAGAAGAATATGCAATTAGAGAAGAACATCTAGATACAATTTTAAAAGAATATGAAAAAATGAGCAAAAACTATATAGAAATCAGAAAGAAAGATAAGAAATTTACTTTCTTCCACTTTATGATTGATTTAACACAAGGTCCTTGTATTATAAAAAGAACTGTAGGATGTGGAGCAGGATCTGAATATGTTGCTGTAACTCCTGAGGGAGATATATATCCTTGTCACCAATTTGTTGGAGAAACAGAGTTTAAACTAGGTGATGTAAATACTGGCATTGTAAATAATGACTTAAGAGACAAATTTAAATGCTCTAATGTATTTACAAAAGAAGGATGTTCAACTTGTTGGGCAAGATATTATTGTAGTGGTGGATGCCATGCAAATGCATATTATTCAAATAATGATTTTAAAAAGCCATATCATGTTGGTTGCGAAATGGAAAAGAAAAGAATTGAATGTGCAATTTCAGTTTTAGCAAATGAAGCATAATAATAAAGGGGTCTCTTAGAGGCCCCTTTATTGCTACATATTTAATATTATGTTCAATATAATTATTTTATGTTATACTTTTAAATATATAAATGGTATGGTGATTAAATGGAAAAATGGTTTATAAAGAATACAAAACCTGAAAATATTGATTATGAAAAATTTAACTTAAATAAAATTTTGTATAAAGTACTTGTTAACAGAGATATTAAAACAGAAGATGAAATAGAAAGGTATTTAAATCCATCTTTAGAAGATTTAAATACCTCTTTATTACTACCTGACTTAATAAAAGCATCTAATTTAATAATGAAAAACATTGAACAAAATAATAAAATTAGAATTGTTGGAGACTATGATGTAGATGGGGTTATGAGTACTTATATCTTATATAATGGTCTTTTAAGATTAAATGCAAATATAGATTTTGATATCCCAAATAGAATTACAGATGGATATGGTATTAATAAAACTATAATAAATAGAGCAAAAGAAGATAATATAAACTTAATAATTACTTGTGACAATGGAATTGCAGCTTTTGATGCAATATCTTATGCAAAAGAAAATAATATAGATATTATCGTTACAGATCATCATGAGGTTGTTCGAAATGAATTAAAAGAAGAAGTATTACCTTTAGCTGATGCAATAATAAATCCAAAAAGAGATAATTCAAAATATCCTTTTAAAGAAATATGCGGTGGAGTTGTTGCATATAAATTAATAGATTATCTATATAAGATTAATGGTATAAATGAAGATGAACTGTATAATTTTCTACTTCCTTATGCAGCAATAGCAACTGTATGTGATGTAATGCCATTAATTAATGAAAATAGAATAATTGTATCTAATGGACTTAGATATTTAAATAATACAAGTGATATAGGATTAAGTGCATTAATAAAATCGGCAATGTTAGAAGATAAGAAAATAGATGTCTATCATTTAGGTTTTGTCCTAGGACCTACTATAAATTCTAGTGGAAGATTAGAAGATGCAAGTATTGCTATTGACTTATTACTTGAAAAAGATGAAAATAAGGCGCTAGAAAAAGCTAAATATTTAAGAGGTTTAAATGTAGAAAGACAAGTCCTAACTGATGATGGATATAATAAAATAGATAAACAAATTGAAATCAACAATTTAATGAGTAAACAAAAAGTATTAATAGTTTATGATGATGATTTAAATGAAAGCGTAGTAGGCATAATAGCAGGAAGAATAAAAGAAAAGTATAATAGACCAACAATTGTATTAACATATTCAAATGGCATCTTAAAAGGCTCAGGAAGAAGTATAGATGTATACAATATGTTTGAGAAGGTATCTGAACATAAAAATCTATTAGAGAGCTTTGGTGGACATGCTATGGCCTGTGGTTTGAGTTTAAAAAAAGAAAATTTAGAGGAATTTATAAACTTAATTAATAAAGATGCTGATTTAACAGAAGAAGATTTGATTAAGAAAGTATATATGGATTTAGGTTTAAGTTTATCAAATACTGATTTAAATTTAGCAAAACAATTAGAAAAATTTGAACCTTATGGAACAGCAAATCCAAATGCTGTTTTTGGGACTAAAAATTTAAAAGTTATTAGATTTTCTGTCTTTGGAAAAAATAAAAATGTAATAAAAATGATTTTAACAGATGGTATGACTTCAAGAGAAATATTATTATTTGAAAGTATAGACGATTTTATTTTAAAATTATCTAAAGAATATCCTATTAATGAAATTAACAATATGATTAATAATTTAAATAGTAATATATTTTTAGATATTGTATATACTCCAAGTATTAATAGCTTTAGAGGAAATCAAAATCTTGAATTAAAAATCAAAAATTATAGAGTAAGTGAGGGAGCAAGATGTTAGAGGAATTATTAGATAAAATAAAAGAATATAATCCCAATGTTGATGAAGAACAAATAACTAAGGCCTTTAAAATGGCTGAAGAACATCATGCTGGTCAAAAGAGAAACTCAGGTGAAGACTATATTATTCATCCATATAATGTAGCTTTAATATTAGCTGATATGAATATGGATACACCTACAATAATAGCAGGACTTTTACACGATACTATTGAAGATACTGATGTAACTTATGAAGATGTTCAAAAGGAATTTGGAACAGAAATAGCAGATTTAGTAGATGGTGTAACAAAACTTAAAAAATTAAATTATAAAACAAAACAAGAAAAACAAGCTGAAAATATAAGAAAAATGGTTCTTGCTATGGCTCGTGATATTAGAGTTATAATTGTAAAACTTGCAGATAGACTTCACAATATGAGAACTTTAGAGTATATGACTGATGAAAAGAAGAAAGAAAAAGCTTTAGAAACAATTCAAATATATGCTCCTATAGCAGATAGACTAGGTATGAGTAAGGTTAAATGGGAATTAGAAGATTTATCTCTTAGGTATTTAGATCCTGAAAATTACTATAAATTAGTTGATATGGTAAATAAAAGAAGGAATGAAAGAGAAGATTTAATAAATTCAATTATAGAAAAATTAAATGAAAATCTTAAAAAAATTGGAATAGAAGCAGATATACATGGAAGACCAAAAAACTTTTATAGTATTTATAAGAAAATGGAATTTAAGGGAAGAACCTTTGAAGAAATTTATGACTTATCTGCTGTAAGAGTTTTAGTAGATGATGTTAAAGATTGTTATGGTGTTTTAGGTGTAGTTCATACTTTATGGAAACCTATACCAGGTAGATTTAAAGATTATATTGCAATGCCTAAACCAAATAAATATCAATCTCTTCATACAACAGTAATAGATAATAATGGAGAGACTTTTGAAGTTCAAATTAGAACTTATGATATGCATAGGACTGCTGAATATGGTATTGCTGCTCACTGGAAGTATAAATCAGGAGCAAATAAAACTACATCTTTTGATGAAAATCTTACATGGCTTAGACAATTATTAGAATGGCAAAAAGATTTAAAAGATCCAGATGATTTTATGGAAACTTTAAAAATAGACTTTTTTGCTGATGAAGTATTTGTATTTACACCTAGAGGAGATGTAATAAATTTACCAGAAGATTCAACTCCAATAGACTTTGCTTATAGAATTCACTCTGATGTAGGTAATTCTTGTACTGGAGCTAAAGTAAATGGAAGAATAGTTCCATTAAATTATAAACTTAAAAATGGAAATATAATTGATATTATTACAAACCCAAATTCTGGCCCTTCTTTAGATTGGTTAAATATAGTAAAAAGTCCTCAAGCTAAGAAGAAAATCTCTCAATATTTTAAAGTTAAAGATAGAGATAAAAATATTGAACGTGGAGAAGAAGTCTTAGAAAAAGAAATAAAAAGATTGGGATATAAACCATCAGACTTAATGAAAGATGAGTGGTTAGAAGATATAAAAGAAAAAATGAGTCTAGGTTCTGTTGAGGATTTATATGCAGCTCTTGGATTTGGAAGTATTACAATAAATCAAGTTCTTTCAAAACTAATTGAAAATTATAAAAAAGAAAACAAAGAAAAAGAATTTATATTACCAGAACAAATTCCACAAAGAACTAGAAGACAATCACAAGATGGAATAGCTGTAAAAGATGTTGATAATTTAAAAATAAGATTTGCAAAATGTTGTAATCCTGTTCCAGGTGATGACATAGTAGGATATATTACTATAGGACGAGGTATTTCTGTTCATAGAAAAGATTGTGCTAATATGAAAAACTTAACTGATAAAGACAGAATAATAGATGTTTATTGGGATAAGGAAGAGGGAGCATCTTATAATACTGAAATAGAAGTCAAGGCCTTAGATAAATCAAATGTAATATCAGATGTTGCAAATAAGATTAATGATTTAAAATTAAATTTAAGTAGTTTAAGTGCTAGAACAACAAGAGATGGAGATTTAATTTTAGATATTGTTGTAGAAATTCAAAGTAAAGAAGAACTTAAGAGTTTAATTTCTAAAATTAAAAAAGTTGATAATGTTCTTGACGCATATAGAGTGAAAGCATAATTTAGGGGGATAATATGAGAGCAGTTGTTCAACGTGTAAATAGTGCAAGCGTAAAAGTAGATAATGAATTAATTGGAGATATAGATAAAGGAATATTACTTTTTCTAGGTGTAGAAGCTGAAGATAAAGATAGTGATTTTGATTATATTTTTAAAAAAGTTACTAATTTAAGAATATTTGACGATGAAGATGGAGTAATGAATAAAAGTTTACAAGATGTAGATGGAAGTATATTAGTTATTTCACAATTCACACTTTATGGAGATGCTAGAAAAGGTAATCGTCCAAGTTATATAAGAGCTGCTAAGTTTGAAGATGGAAAAGATTATTATGAAAGATTTATAAAAGAATGTAAAAATTTAGGAATAAATACATCTCATGGATCTTATGGAGCAGATATGAAAGTAGAACTTATTAATGATGGACCAGTAACAATATTGTTAGATAGTAGTAAGATTATATAGGAGGAATTATGAAGTTTAAAATTATGAGACTTGCAGTTGGAAGCTATCAAACTAATTGCTATATAATATTTGATGAAGACAAAAAAGCTATTATTGTTGATCCAGGTGCTCAAGCTAAAGATATTTTAAATGCAGTTGAAAGTGAAGGGCTAAAGGTTGAAAAAATTCTTTTAACTCATGCTCATGAAGATCATATAGGTGCTCTAGTAGAAATAAAGAATGCTTTAAATGTTCCAGTATATATGGGAGAACATGAAGTATCACTATTAGAAGAAGGATTAAAAAACTTAAATATGCTAATGAATGAAAAAAATGAAAAATTTAAAGTAGATCATTTAGTAAAAGATGCAGAAATTATTAAGTTTAATGATTTAGAAATAAAAGTTATTTTTACACCAGGACATACAAGAGGTGGAGTTTGCTATTTAATAGATAATATTCTATTTTCAGGAGATACATTATTTATGGGATCTATTGGAAGAACTGATTTTCCAGGTGGAGATTATGAAACTATTATGGATTCATTAATGAATCTTATGAAACTTCCTAATGAAACAATAGTATTGCCAGGACATGGACCTGAAACTAAAGTAGCTTTTGAAAAAGTAAACAATCCTTTTATACAAACAAGATTATGATAAAAGTTATATTTCATGATGAAGATATTTGTAGAAATATATTTGAATTTATAAGAACTCAACTACCATCTTATGAAAATAAAAAAGATATGGAAATTTCTATTAGGGATAATATAAACTATCTAGAAATATTAATTTCATCTAAAGAAATAAATAAAACAATTTTAGTTAAAAAAGTAGAGGATAAAAGAGAATTAAAATTTAATATAAAAAGAGAGTTGTATAAAAATCTATATAATTATTTTGATAATGAAGATCCTTGGGGCATATTAACAGGTGTAAGACCAGTAAAACTAGTTTTAAGTTTATTAGAGAAAAATTCTATTGAAAAGACTAAAGAAATTTTAAAAAATTACTATCTTTTAAATGATGATTCTATAAATTTATGCTTAGATATTGCTAAAACTGAATTATCTTATTTATATCCAGTTAATAGGAATAGATATAGTTTATATATTCATATTCCTTTTTGTCCAACAAAATGTAGCTATTGTTCTTTTTTAACTTTAGATAATAATAAGAAAAATACTAAAATTTATACAGATTATTTAATAGAGGAATTAAAATATTATTCTCAATTTGTAAAGAATCCTCCTCATACAGTTTATATTGGAGGAGGAACTCCCACTTCAATAGATATTAAAGAGCTAGAAGAGATTATTAGAACTGTTAATATCTATTATAAAAAGCCATTAGAGTTTACAGTAGAGTGTGGAAGACCTGATACAATAAATAAAGAGATACTTTTAATGTTAAAAGAAATGGGAGTAAATAGAATTAGTATTAATCCTCAAAGTATGAATAATAAAACCTTAAAAAATATTGGAAGATCTCATAGTGTTGAAGATATTTTATTAAGTTATGATATTGCAAAGAAAATAGGTTTTGAGTCTATTAATATGGATTTGATTTTAGGACTTCCTGGAGAAAGTGTTGAGGATGTAAATTATTCTTTAAATAAAGTAATAAGTTTAGATCCAGAAAATATTACTATTCATACTTTGTCTTTAAAAAATGGATCTGATTTGTATAAAAATAAAAATTTTTCAAATTGTAATGATATAGATGAGATGTTAAAGCTAACAAAAAGTTTAACTAAAAAAAATGATTATATTCCTTATTATATGTATAGACAAAAAAGAATGCTTGGGAATGGAGAGAATATAGGATACTCTAAAGTTTCTAAGGAGTCTATTTACAATATGGTTATGATGGAAGAAAAAGAGACAATACTTGGGTTTGGAATGTGTAGTACTTCTAAGTTTTACTATCCTGAAAAAAATAAAATTTTAAAAACTATGAATTATAGAAATTTAAAAGATTATATAAATAAAAATAATAAAGTAAGTAAGAGTAAGTACATTAATGATTTTAAATTTTAAGGTGGAGTGAATTGATACTAAAAGATATATTTGAAAATGTAAAAATAATAAATAGTAATAGAGAAATAGATTTTAATAGTGAAGTTGATAATATTAGTTTTCATACTGATGATGTAACAAAAAATAGTATATTTGTTGCAATTAAAGGATATATTACAGATGGACATAAGTATATATCTGTAGCAAAAGATAAGGGCGCAAAATATATAGTAGTTGAAAATTTTGTAGATGTAGATATAGCTCAAATAAAAGTTGAAAATTCTAGAATTGCTCTTGCAGATATTGCAAATAATTTTTATAAAGAGCCATCAAAAGAATTGAATATAGTTGGAATAACTGCTACAAATGGTAAAACTACAACTTCATTTATGACTGATAAAATATTTAAAGATGCAGGATATAAAACAGGAATTATAGGTACAGTATATACAAAATATGATGGTGTAAATATTCCTTCTATTTTGACAACTCCAGAATCTTTAGAACTTCAAGGATTTTTTAGAGATATGGCAGATAAACAAATAGAAAAAGTAACTATGGAAGTATCTTCATCATCAGAGGAGCTATATAGAGTAAAAAATGTGGACTTTGATGTAGTTACATTCAATAACTTTAGTAGAGAGCATATAGACCAACATGGTAGCTTTGAAAGGTATTATGAAGTAAAGTCAAAGCTTATAAAAGAAGCATCAGAAGATGCTGTTGCTGTTTTAAATATTGATTTTGATAAAATTAAAGAATTAAAAGATAAGACAAAGGCTCAAGTTTTAACATACTCTTTAAAAAATAAAGAAGAAGACTTTGCAATTGATAACTTAGATTTATCAACAGGTAAGGGAAAATATACTTTTATAATTAATAGAGATATAAAATATAAAGATATAATTATAGAAAAAAATTCCTTTGATATTGAGCTTGATGTAGCTGGATATTCATCTGTTATGAATTCAGTAGTAGCAATAATAATTGCACTTTTAAATAATATTGATATTAAAACAATACAAGATTCTATAAATAGCTTTGCAGGAGTTGAAAGAAGATTTGAGATGATTTATGATGAAAACTTTAAAATCATTGATGATCATTATGCAAATGTTAGAAATATAGATGTAACTTTAAGTACTTTATCAGAAATGGAATTTAATAATTTCCATATGCTATATGCAATTCGTGGAAATAGAGGAGTTAATTTAAATAAAGAAACTGCAGAAAAAACTGCTGAATGGTTAAAAAAATTAGATCCAAAAACTTTTTATGCAACATTAAGTAAAGATGTTGTAATGAAAAAAGATGAGGTTTCAAAAGAAGAATTAGAAATATTTTTAAGTGTTATGAAAGAAAATAATATAGATGTTAAAGTTTTTGATACTCTTGAAGAAAGTGTTAAATCTATAATAGATAATGCTAAATCTAATGATGTAGTATTACTTGCAGGATGCCAAGGAATGGACAAAGGAGCAGGTTTTGCAGTAGATGAGCTTATAAAAAATAATGAAACAAAACACAAAGAAATATTATTAGATAAGGTTAAAAACAGAATTTGTTAGACTTGACATGATTTTTAAAAAACAATATAATCAGATTAATGTAAAAGAGACAAATTTAATTGATTTAGAGTTTAACTCTTTTAAATAATAAATCGTACACCTCTTTTATTTAGGTAATAAGTTTTATTAACTAAGGGTGTTACAAGGAAAACAAGCCTCGTCCCTTAAGACGAGGTTTATTTATTTTCATATGGAGGGATAATTGTGGCCGAGAAAATGGGCAATTTAAAACGCAGTATGTACTGCGGTGAAATACGTGAAGAAAACATAAATGAAGAAGTAACTCTTATGGGATGGGTTGCTAAAGAAAGAAATTTAGGTTCTATAATATTTGTTGATTTAAGAGATAGAGCAGGAATAGCACAAATCGTTTTTGATGATACAGTTGATAAGGACTTATTTAATAAAGCAACAAAATTAAGATCTGAATTTGTAATTGCTATAAAAGGTATAATAAGACAAAGATCATCAATAAATGATAAAATACCAACTGGTAAAGTAGAAATTTTAGCAAATGATCTAAAGATACTTAATGAATCAGAAGTGCCACCAATTTATATAAAAGATGATGATAATGTTTCAGAAACTATGAGACTTAAAAATAGACCATTAGATTTAAGAAAACCATTTATGCAAAATAATCTAATGATGAGATCAAAATTTTATAAAGTAACTAGAGATTTCTTTGCAAATGAAGGATTTATTGAAGTGGAAACTCCAATGCTTACAAAGCCAACTCCAGAAGGAGCAAGAGACTATTTAGTACCTAGTAGAGTTAATGATGGACAGTTTTATGCACTGCCTCAATCACCACAACTTTTAAAACAACTTTTAATGGTTTCAGGTCTTGATAGATATTTCCAAATTACAAAATGTTTTAGAGATGAAGACTTAAGAGCAAATAGACAACCTGAGTTTACACAAATAGACTTAGAGATGAGTTTTGTAGAAATAGATGATGTAATATCAATCAATGAAAAATTCCTTAAATATGCTTTTAAAGAAATGGTTGATGTAGATATAGAACTTCCTATTAAGAGAATGAAGTATAAAGAAGCTATGGATAGATTTGGAGTAGATAAACCTGATTTAAGATTTGATCTTGAACTTCAAGATATTTCATCTATAGTTAAAAATTGTGGATTTAAAGTTTTTGAAAATGCTACAGAAGAAGGATATAGCGTAAGAGGAATAAATATTAAATCTGGAGCTGACTTTTATTCAAGAAAGGCAATTGGTAAACTAGAAGACTTTGTAAAAGATTATGGTGCTCATGGACTTGCTTGGATTAAACTTGTAGATGGAGAAATAAATTCACCTATTGCAAAATTCTTAGATGAAAAAGTATTAGATGATATTATAAAAACTATGAATGCAGAAGATAAAGATTTATTAGTATTTGTAGCTGATAAAAATAAAGTAGTATATGATAGTTTAGGAAATTTAAGAAATAAAGTTGCAAAAGATATGGAATTAATCAAAAAAGGTGATTATAAATTAGTTTGGATCACAGAATTCCCACTATTTGAGTATGATGAAGAAGATGAAAGATATGTTGCAAAACATCATCCATTTACATCACCTATGGATGAAGATTTAGATATAGTTTTAACTGAGCCTCAAAATGCAAGAGCAAAAGCCTATGACATAGTAATTAATGGAGATGAAATGGGTGGAGGAAGTATTAGAATAAATGATAGAGAAATTCAAAAAACAATGTTTAAAGCTTTAGGATTTACAGAAGAAGAAGCTCAAAATAAATTTGGATTTTTATTAGAAGCATTTAAATATGGAGCACCACCTCATGGAGGACTTGCATATGGACTTGATAGATTAATAATGTTATTTACAGACTCAGATAATATAAGAGATGTAATAGCATTTCCTAAAACTCAATCTGCAACTTGTCTTCTAACAGGAGCACCAACTAGACTTACAGAGGAACAGTTAGAAGAAGTGCATATTAAGGTTATTGAAAAGTAAGGAGGATCTTATGGAGCAAATAGGTGTAGTAGTAAAAGAAGATGGCGAGCATATAGAAATACTTGCAGTTAGAGAAAGTGCCTGTGGTTCCGATTGTTCAACTTGTTCTGCTAAATGTAGTGAATCAAAGCCTTTTAACTTAAAAACTATAAACACAATAAATGCTAAAGTAGGAGATCGTGTAAGAATAGAAATGAACTCTAAAGCAGTTTTAAGTTATATGGTATTAATATATGGACTTCCATTAGTATTTTTTATGGCAGGATCTGTAATATTCTTTTCAATTTTTAAGAATTTAAATTATCTACATGCTGAGCTATATAGTCTTATTGCAGGACTATTGGTAATGTCAGTAGCATATTTAATAATTAAAAAAGTAGATAATAAATATGGAAAGGCAGGAAATAATAATCTAGTTTTAAGTAAGTTTTAGGAGATAGATATGGAAAAAAATTCAAAATTTTTAAAAATATTATCTATTTTATTGATTATTATTTTAGGAATAAGTATTTTATTTTTTGGATATACAACACTTAGTATTAAAAATATTGAGGCTATTAAAAAAGATAATAATACTTTAAATGAAGAGCTTAAGATAAAAAATATAGAAGAAGAAAAATTATCTATAGAATATAATGAAAAAAAAGATAAACTAGAAAACTCAACTTATGAGTTTTCTAGTTTATATGGATATAATTTAAAAGATAAAAAAGAGAATATTCTATTAAATACAGCAGATAGACTTAAAAGTGAAAATAAAAATATATTAAAGCAAATAGAATCTGCAGTCTTAAAATATAATGATTATTTTAATGGAGCTTATTATAATGATGAAAGTTTTATAAATTTAGTAAGTGATTTTTCGAGTCTTATTGATTTAAAGTCTACAGAGAGTTTATCTACAGATTTATATAGAGATATTAATTTTAATGCATTTAATGAAATATCTAAAGAAAATGGAACTATAAATTATTTAAATTCTTTAAATAGAAATTCTAAAGAAAATAATATTTTATATTTTTCAACAGCAATGTATTCTATAAAATTAAATAAAGTATTAACAGGTTCTATAGATATAGAAAAAAATTTAGATAGTATTTATGCTGAAATTATAAATTTAACGGATTTATATTCTAATTTAGAAAGATATGGATTAAATACTGGATATTTGACATCTTATAGACTATCAGAATTAAAAGAAGAAATATCTAGACTAAGTAAAGAGTATTACATGAATTTAGGAGTAATAGAAATATTAGAAATAGGTGATAATAATGAAAAGATTAAATAATAAAATTTATATTTTAACTATCATTATAAGTATCGCTTTGATTTCTGTATTTTCATATTATTCCTTTTTAAATATAAGCAAAAATCAAAGTGTTAATACTTTGTATAAAAATCAAAATAAGGTATTGAAAGAAAAAATAATAAAAATTGATGAAAATATTAATTCTTCAAAATCTAAACTTGAAGTAATAGATAAAAAAGAAGAAGAGATACTTGAAAAAATAAAATACTATGAAAATGTAAATATAGATTTAAGTAAATACTCTAATGATTATAATAGAGGACTTGTAAATTCTATAAAGGGAAACTTAGATCTTGATAGAAAAAATTCAATTAAAGATAAAAGTATCAGATATAGGAAATTAAGATCTGTATATTTTTCTGATGATGAAGTTGCCTCTAAAAGTGAAGCAATTAATAATATAACTATTAACTCTTTGATTTTAAATGATTATTTATATACAATTTTAAATACAAAGATAGTTAAAAATAATAATGAAGTTTTTAAAAATATAGGAGTATTAAATCAAATTGAAGAGAATAATAATTATATGATTAAAGACACTTTATATAAATTTTTATCGAAGGAAGAAAATTTAAAAAATAAAAATCTTCTCTTTGAAGAAACTAAAAATATTATAAAACTTAAAGAAGAGTCAATTCTTGCATATGATAATTTATTATATCCAAGTGAATATAATTATAATTACTTAAATCAAACTAAAAATAATTTGGAAATTGAAAAAAATAATATTGCATATAATGATAAATTTAAATTAAATGATGATACATTAGTTAATATTAAAAAAATTAATAAACAAGAACTTTTTAATATTGATGTTATTAGTCAAAATATAGACTATTTAAATAGTTTGGATATTTTAGATAAAACACTTGAAGAGGAAAGTGGTGTTCAGGTTTTAAGATATTTAGTTGATCATAGAAATAGATTGTATTTAATAGAGGAAAGACTAGATGGAAGTCCAATGACTTTGAATTACTATAATCCTCAAGGAAATGCTTTTTCTCAAATAGATATGAATAATTTTAAAATATATTATTTTTATGACAAGAGTAATAAGGAAAATTTAAATTTATATAATTACTCAATGAAATTATATAAAACTTATAAAAGAGACTGAATTATCAGTCTCTTTTTAATATATTATTTTTTATTGTAACAAAGGCTTTAGTAAAGCCTGTTGAAGCAACTACACCTAGAGACAATGCTATTAATGTATAGAATGTTTCTGAGAATGTAGCTCTAAAGATTTCGTAGCTTCCATAGATTAAATAATACATTGTATAATAAGTTCCAGCTCCTGGAATCATTGGAACTAAGCCTGGTAGAATAAATAATAATGCTGGAGTTTTAAATATTCTTGCACAAATTTCTCCTATTATACCAACACAAAAGGCAGATATAAAACCTGCTAAAATTACATTATTTGTAGCTAGTACAATATATTTAAATAGAACCCATATTATTCCACTAACTGAACAAGCAAAGGGTAATATCCTTTTAGGACAATTAAAGTACATAGAAAAACCCATAGTTCCAAAAAATGCTATAACAAATTGTGAAAGATAAAAGCTCATATAAACCTCACATAAAAATTTTAAGAACAACTCCTGCTCCAAGGGCAATAGAAGTTGCTAAAAATATAGCCTTAGTAAAACCGATTACACCTGATAAAAAATCTCCATTCATAGTTTCTCTTGATGCGTTTGTAGCTTCAACTCCAGGCACTAATATCATAATACCACCTATAATAACTTTATCGATATTAGTTGCTAGATTAAGCTTAATACAAACTACAGCTAGAAGTGAAACAATAAATGCTCCTATAAAATTATTGATTACAAAGGAGAGTTTTAAGTTAGATACTTTGTTAAAAATTTGTGACATAATAGCGGCTATAAAGAATGTAGAAACAAAGTCTTTAAAATTTCCACCAAATAAAATAGTAAAAAAAGCTCCAGCAATAGCAGCTGCTAAGTTTTTTTGCCAATTAGAAAGAATATTTTTTGTTTCAATTTCTTTTAATATTTCCATACCTTCATTGTAATCGATACCACCATCAGCAACGAAGTTACGAGAAAATGTATTAACTTTGTCTATTATGTCTAAATTAGTACCTCTAGGTTCTACTCTTTTAAAAGTAGTAAATGTCTCACCTTTATAAGTTATAGATACAAAAAGAGCTAATGGAAGTGCATAGGCATTTACATCATCAATATTTTCTTTAGATTCACAGATTCTTTTTACAGTATCTTCTGCTCTATAAATTTCAGCTCCACTTTTAATTAAAATTTCGCCAGCATATAAAGCTAAATTTGCTAATTTTTTTACATCATTAGTATTTTCAATTTTTTTAACCATAAATAACCTCATTCAATTTGATTATACTATCTTTAAGTGTCTTGTACAATCATAATATTAATTGAAAGTACTTTAATCTAATGATATAATGGAAATCGAAATTAATAGAATGGGGTGATAGTATGGAAAAACCCATAGTGTCAATTATTGGTACACCAAATGTTGGAAAATCAACACTTTTTAATAAAATTGTAGGAAGAAAAATATCTATAACAGAAGATACTCCAGGAGTTACAAGAGATAGAATTTATTCTGATGCCGATTGGTTAGGAAGAAATTTTTTACTTGTAGATACAGGAGGATTAGATCTAAAGGATCAAGATATTTTCATGTCTAGTATAAAAGCACAAGTAGATCTTGCTCTTGATACAAGTGATGTTGTTGTTTTTTTAACTGATGCGGTTAAGGGTGTTTCAGCTAACGATAAAGAGATAGCAACATATCTTAGAAAATCTAATAAAAAAGTAATACTTGCATTAAATAAATTTGATTCAAAAGCAGCTAATGATAATTATTATGATTTCTTTGAACTAGGACTAGGTGATCCTATAAGGATTAGTTCTGAGCAAGGAATGGGAGTTGGAGATTTATTAGATGAGAT
The DNA here is from genome assembly GCF_017874395.1 of Peptoniphilus stercorisuis. GTDB lineage: Bacteria > Bacillota > Clostridia > Tissierellales > Peptoniphilaceae > Anaerosphaera > Anaerosphaera stercorisuis. The sequence goes on from NZ_JAGGLJ010000005.1 coordinate 107,265, forward strand.
TATAGAAGGATTTCCAGCACAAGAAGAAGAGTATGAAGACGATAAAATCAGAGTTTCATTTATTGGAAAACCAAATGTTGGAAAATCTTCTTTAATAAATAATATTCTAGGTGAAGACAGAGTTATTGTAACAAATATACCTGGAACTACTAGAGATGCAATAGATACTAATTTTTCTTATAAAGATGAAGAATATATATTGGTTGATACAGCTGGACTTAGAAAGAAAAAGCGTATAGACGAAAATGTTGAAAGATATTCTGTAATAAGAACATTGACTTCAATTGAAAGATCAAGCGTATGTGTACTTGTAATAGATGCAAGTGAGGGAGTGTCTGAGCAAGATGCAAAAATTGTAGGATATGCTCATGACAATAATAAAGCTATAATAATAGCTGTAAACAAATGGGACTTAATAGAAAAAGATAATAAGACAATGCGTAAATTTGAAAAAGAAGTAAGAGAAAGACTTCCTTTCATAAATTATGCACCAATATTATTTATATCAGCTAAAACAGGTCAAAGAGTAAATAGATTATTAGAACTTATTTCAATAGTAAATAATAATTATAATCATAGAATTCAAACAGGTGTCTTAAATGATATATTAAATAGAGCAGTATTAATGAATCAACCACCATCAGATAAAGGCAGACGTGGAAAACTTTATTATGGTACTCAGGCTTCTGTTAGACCACCGAAATTTGTATTGCATGTAAATGATAAAGCTTTATTTCATTTTAGCTATGTAAGATATATTGAAAATCAAATAAGAGAATCTTATAGTTTCGATGGAGTGCCTATAGTATTAACACTTAGAAATAGAGGCGAAAATTAATGAAAAGCCTATTAGTCTATATACTGTCCTATTTATTAGGGACAGTATCTGGATCTTATTTAATAGGTAATATATTTTTAAAAGTTGATATAAGAAAACATGGCAGTGGAAATGCTGGAACGACTAATGCTTTAAGAGTTCTTGGTAAAAAATGGGGAGTTATAACCTTTGTTATTGATTTTTTAAAGGGAAGTTTAATAGTTTTTATTACTAAATACTTATTAAATCTTCCTGAACATGTAATAATATTATCAATACTTTTTTGTGTTTTAGGACATGACTATCCATTTCATATGAATTTTAAAGGGGGCAAGGGAGTTGCGACAACTATGGGCTCTCTTGCTGTTTTTAATTTTAAATTAACTTTTATAGCTTGGGCAATTTGGATGATTGTAGTTATTTTAAGCAAAATGGCTTCTTTAGGTTCAATATGTTTTTTCACTGCAATAATTATTTTGTTTACAATTTTAGAGAATTATTCCTATGATGTTTTAACCGTAATTTGGATTATTTCCATTCTTGGTATAATAAGACATAGATCAAATATTAAGAGGATTTTAAGCGGAAATGAAAATAAGTTAGGTAAGGAGAGAAAAAAATGAATATAGCAGTTCTTGGCGGCGGTAGTTGGGGAACAGCAGTAGCAAGACTTCTTTCTAATAAAGGACATGATGTAAAATTCTATATTAGAAATAATGAAATAGTCGAAGATATAAATAAAAATTTAGAAAATTCAAAATACTTACCAGGTATAAAATTTAAAAAAATAACTGCAACTAATAATATAGAGTTTGCAATAAAAGATTGTAAAATTATAGTATTAGCAGTACCGACAAATGCAGTTAGAACAGTTTTAAAATCAATTCAAAATGAAGTAAATGAACAGCAGATAATAGTTAATTTAGCAAAGGGTATAGAAGTTGATTCTCTAGATAGAGTTTCTGAAATATCAGAAGAAATTTTACCGAAAAATCACTTTGCTGTTTTATCAGGACCATCTCATGCTGAAGAAGTAGGACTAGATATACCAACAGCAGTAACAGTATCCTCAAAGGATAAAGAAACATCAAAATTAGTACAAGATGCTTTTGCAACAGAAAAATTTAGAGTATATACGAATCCAGATTTAATAGGTGTTGAATTTGGAGGAGCTTTAAAAAATATAATTGCACTTGCAGCTGGAATGAGTGATGGACTTGGATATGGAGATAATACAAAAGCTGCTTTAATGACTCGTGGAATATATGAAATGAGTAAACTTGGAATTTCACTTGGAGCAAATGCTCATACATTTAATGGTTTAGCAGGTATAGGGGATTTAATAGTAACTTGTACAAGTATGCATTCAAGAAATAGACGAGCAGGAATATTAATAGGTGAGGGATTATCTTCAGAAGAAGCAGCAATTGAAGTCGGTCAAGTAGTAGAAGGTGTTAAAACTACAAAATCGGCTTATGAATTATCTAAAAAACATAATGTTTCTATGCCTATTACTGAAAAACTATATGAAGTATTATATTTAAATAAAGATCCAAGAGATGCAGTAATGTCACTTATGACTCGTGATAACAAAGAAGAAATCGAACAAATCTTCTTTGAATAATAACCAAATTAAAAAACTTTATGTTATAATTATAGAGTAATTAGGTGGATGAACTTGGAAAATAAAAGAAAAAAAACAAACTATAAGTTTAGACGTTTTATTGGAATTATACTATTAATATTAATAATATTTTTTGTATATAAATCAATAAGAGGAAAAACATACACAAATCATAAAACAGCATTCCCTACATTTACACTCTATAAAGATGAAGTAGATGCAAAATCTTATAATATATTAAAAGAAAAAGTATATTATTCAAATGCTGATGGTATAGCATTATATAATGCTAGTGAAGGGCAAAAAGTACCTGTAATTTATGATATTGTAGTAATCAATTTAATGAATGATGTTTCTAGTTTAAAAGATGAATTAATAAAAGTAAATTCAGCTTTAAACTATAAATTAAATAAAAAACCAACTGAAAAAATTTCAGAAGAAGAAATTGAAAGTATTAAAAAAATTCAAAAGGATATAAGAGACGAAAACTTATTACAAGCGATTGAAGATATTAATAATCTTGATTTAAATACAAAACAAAGCATAAGTATCTCAGAATTAACAGAGCTTATGAATTTATCTGTAGAGGAGTTAAACTCTAAAAAACAAGAACTTCTAAAGCAAATATCTAGAAGTAACATTTATTATCAAGCGGAGTATTCTGGAATCGTTTCTTATAAAATAGATGGATTAGAGAAATATTATAAACCAGATGATTTATCAATATATACTAGAGATTACTTAAGGGAACATTCTAGAAGAATAGAGAATGAAACAAAAACTCAAGTTGAAAAAGGAGATATGTTATTTAAATTAATAGATAACTTTTCTTATAATATGGCTTTAAGTATAGAGGATTTAAGTTCCTTAGGTGATATAAAAATTGGAGATAAATTAAATGTGGAGTTATCAGAGAATAATATAATAAGAGGAAATGTTGCGAAAATCAACAAATCAAAGGATAAATCTGGAGTAGTAATTTTATACCTAGATGAAATGATTGATAAATTATACTCTGAAAGAATACGAAATGTAAAAATTGTTAAAAGTAAACAGAAATGTTATAAAATTCCTAAAAGTGCAATAATAAAAAGAAAGGGAATTTTTGGTGTTTATGTTCAGGAGATACATGGATTAGTAAAATTTGTACCAATAGATGTAATTCAACCATTGAATTCATCAAGTTATGTTTCTAGTGGAGATAAAAATGGTGTTATAAAAATATCAGACAAAGAATACAAAACTATAACTATAAATGACTCTATTGTTTTAAATCCAAAGACAGTAGATGACTCACAAATCTTAAATTAGGAGGAATATTGTGGCTATAAAAGATAATTTACGTGAAACTCTTGAAGAAATAGAGAGTGCAAGAAAGCATTCTTTAACAGGAGAAGAGGTAAAATTAATAGCTGTAAGTAAGACTCACAGTCCAGAAGAAATAAAAGAAGCAATAGAATGTGGCATTACAGATATTGGTGAAAATAAAGTACAGGAATTACAAGGTAAGATGGAAATTCTACAAGATAGTGTAAAATATCATATGATAGGAAACTTACAAAGTAATAAAGTTAAATATATATATGATAAAGTAGAGTTAATACACTCTTTAGATAGAAAATCATTATTAAAAGAAATTAATAAAAGAGCAAAAAATGACGATATTATAGTAAACTGTTTACTAGAGATAAATATTGCAAAGGAAGAATCTAAGGGTGGAATGCATTATAATGAAGTTGAGAAATTCATTGAAACTTGTTTAAATTATGATAATGTGAAAATCAATGGACTTATGACTGTAGCTCCAAATACTGAAGATGAAGCTTTTCTAAGAGAATGCTTTAGAAAAATGTTTAAGTTAAAAGAAGTAATTAACAATAAAAATTATGATAAAAATAAAATTGAAATGAAATATCTATCTATGGGAATGAGCCAAGACTTTAAAATAGCAATAGAAGAAGGTTCAAACATGGTTAGAGTTGGAACAAAAATATTTGGAAAAAGAGATTACAAATAAGTAGGAGGTATTTTTTATGGCAGATATGATGGAAAAATTTAAAAGTGTATTTGGTTTTTCTGATGAATATGAAGACGAAGACTATGAATATGAAGATGAAGTTGTAGAAAGTAATGAAGAAAATGAGGCACCAGTTGCTCGTACTGTAAAACCTAAAAAGGTAAATAGTTTAATGAGCTTAAAGGGAGATATGATAATAACAGTTCATGAACCTCTTTCTTATGATGAATCACCTAAAATAGTAGACGATTTAAGAAATAACAAAGCTGTAGTACTTAATTTTGAACAACTAGATATTGATGTTAAAAGAGAAATTTTTGATTTTGTAAGTGGTGCACTATATGCAATTGATGGAAAAATTCAAAAGGTAAATAAAGATATTTTTGTATTAGCACCAATGCCTATTGAAATTGATGGTCTAAAAGAAGAACTTAAAAATTCAGGGATGTTTCCTTGGTAAAAAAATTAAATAGAGAAAATTTACTAAATCATATTGATGATAATGAAAAACTATTAGAAATGAAAAAAATTATAGATAAAATTGAAATAGTGTTAAATGACTATGTGGAATTATCTACTGATTTTTTAGATCCCTATGAAGTCTATTTAGCTAAATCAATTTTAAATAGATTTGAGGATATTTCATATAGTGTAGATGGTGGGTATGAAGAATCTGAAAGAAAAATTATTTATATTTACCAATCATATTTATATGAAAATACAATAAATGATTTAGTGGCATTTCAATTTAATTTAGAAAATAAAATAAGCCATAAAGATATTTTAGGAAGCTTATTAGGTCTTGGAATAGAAAGAAGAAAAATTGGAGATATAATTATTTCAAATAATGTATATTCTTTCTTTGTGAAAAGAGAACTTTCGGATTTTATAGAATTTAATTTTAAAAAAGTTAATAAATATAATGTAAAACTTGAAAGAGTAAATAGTGTAGATATTCCTGAAAAAGATTATGAAATAAATAAACTTATTATTTCATCATTAAGACTTGATACTTTTTTAAGTAATTTACTTAGAATGTCTAGAGCAAATGCTCAAGAACTAATAAAACAAGAAAAAGTAAAAGTAAATTTCAAGAGTGAAAATAAATCTTCTTATATACTAGAAGAAGGAGATTTATTATCTATTAGAAAGTTTGGTAGATTTATTTTTTCTGAAATTGAAGGTACAACAAAAAAAGATAATTATATAGTTAAAATTAAAATCCCAAAATAATTATTTTGGGATTTTACTAAATGGAGGCAAAATGGCAGTATTAATATTTACAGTATTATTAATTGCAATGGATCAAATTTCTAAATTTTATGTTGTGAAATTTTTAAAAGATCAAGGTCCACTAGTAATAAAAGAAGATTTTTTAAATCTTTTCTATTTAGAAAATAGAGGAGCAGCTTTTGGAATATTACAAGGTAGAAGACTTATTTTTACTATAATAACTATAGTAGTTGTTTTTATTTTACTTAAGATACTATTTAAAAACTATAAAGAAAGTTCAATTTTTCTAAAGATATGTATTTCTTTAATTTTAGGTGGTACAATAGGTAATTTTATAGATAGAATAAGATTACATTATGTAGTTGATTTTATTAGTATGAGAATTTTTGGATATGATTTTGCAGTATTTAATTTAGCAGATGTATTTATAGTACTTGGAACAATTATATTAATAATTTATATATTAAAAAATGACACTGAAAACTTGCGATAAAAGAGGTAATAAATGGTTGATAAACTTATCATTATAGAAAAAAACAATGAATATATAGGTTCTAGATTAGATAAATTTTTATTAAATAAATTGTCTATAAATAGATCACAAATAAAAAAATATATATCAAATGAAAATATTTTGGTAAATGAAAAAAAAGTAAAAGCAGGTTATATTTTAAAAGAAAACGATCAGATATTTATATACTATGAAGATGAACTAAAATTAATTCCTCAAAAAATTGATTTTAATATATTGTATGAAGATGAATATATAGCGGTTATCTCAAAACCACAAAATTTAATAGTTCATCCAGGAGCAGGTCATTTTGAAGATACTTTAGTAAATGGTTTATTATATAGATTTAATAGTCTAGCAACAACAGGTGAAGAGTTCAGGCCTGGAATAGTTCATAGATTAGATAAAGATACAAGTGGACTTATGATAATTGCTAAACAAGATATAGCTTATGAAAGATTAGTAGATCAATTTAAAAACTCTGAAATTCATAAAGAATATCTTGCAATAGTTGAAGGGGTAATAGATTCTAAAGGACGAATAGAAGAGCCCATAGGAAGAGATCCTAGAAATCGTACAAAAATGGCAGTTGTATATGAAAATTCAAAAAATGCAATTACAGAATATGAAGTTTTAAAAAATTATAATTTATTTACATTAATAAAAGTTAGAATTCTAACAGGAAGAACACATCAAATAAGAGTTCATATGAGTTATATTAAGCATCCAGTTCTAGGAGATCTGACATATGGACATAAAAATAAATATAAAATTGATAAACAAATGTTACATGCTTATAAATTAATATTTAATCATCCTATAACTAATGAAAAAATAGAAATTACTGATGATTATCCTATTAGATTTGAAAAGTTTTTAAAAAGAGGTGACATATGAAAAATATTGTAATGGATGAAGTAGCAATAAAAAGAGCTATCTCAAGAATATCTTATGAAATTATTGAAAAAAACAAAGGAACTAAAGATATAATTTTTGTAGGTATATTAACAAGAGGAAATGATATTGCTAAAAGAATTTCAGAAAAAATATATGAAGTTGAAAATATAAAACTTCCGGTATATCCTATTAATATCACTAATTTTAGAGATGATATTAAAAATAAAAACCAAGAAATTGAAAATATTATTGAAGAGGATATTAATAAAAAAAAGATTATATTAGTTGATGATGTTCTTCACACAGGAAGAAGTGTTAGAGCAGCCATGGATGGGGTTTTAGAGCAGGGAAGACCATCTTCAATACAACTCGTCGTCTTAGTAGATAGAGGTCACAGAGAGCTTCCTATAAGACCTGATTATGTAGGTAAAAACATACCAACATCAAAAAGTGAAAATATAGAAGTGAAAATAAAAGAAATAGATGAAGTAGATCAAGTATATATAGAAAAGCTATAAAAAAGTGCCTTTTATAAGGTATTTTTTTATAGCTTTTATTTTTCATTTATATTAGTACAATAATTTCAAACGAACAAGTAAATATTATAAGTTTAAAGTGAAAATGAATTTATAAAGAATAAACTTCTGTTCTAAACATGAGTTCTTATTGCTTTAAATTCTATTAATAAAAATTAAAGCAATATTGAATTTGAAGTAATATTTAAAATGTCTTCATCGTTAAAAGAATCTAATATAGCATTAATGATGCCATTTTTATTAATAGAATTTTTATCAAAAGTTTCATTTGAAATTTTTGAAACAAGTCCTGTACAATAATTGGTTACATAAGAAATACAACTATAATTTATATTTAATTCATTTGCCAATAAAACCTCTGGGATATTTGTCATTCCTACAACATCACAATTTAGCATTTGATAAAGTTTTATTTCTGTTGCAGATTCAAATCTAGGTCCTTCTGTACATACATATATTCCAGTTTTTGGATTAATATTATATTTCTTTGAATTTTTAATAAATAATTCATTCATTTCATCACTATAAGGATTACTAACATCTAAGTGTTTTACATTATTTTCGTCATAAAAAGTAGTAATTCTATTTTTTGTCATATCTAAAAAATCATTAATTAAAACAATGCTATTAATAGATAAATCTTTTTTCAAACTTCCAACAGCACAAATACCATAAATATGAGTTACTCCAAGTAATTTTAAAGCTTTTATATTTGCTCTATAATTGATTTTATGAGGAGCTATATTATGTGTTTCTCCATGTCTTGGTAAAAAATAAACTTCCATATTTTCATCTTTTTTTATTAATTTAACATTTACTATTCCATAAGAGGTGATTATTTCTTTTGTTTCAAATTCACTACCAAAAGTGTCAAATCCAGTTCCAGCAATAATGGCATATTTTTTCATTTTAGTCTCCTTTTATGTTACAATTGTTTTAGATTTATCAGTTTATTATATTATAACATAAGACTTTAGGAGGTTATATCTATGCTTAGAATTGATGATGATCTTGCATTTATGTTAAAATTTGAAAATGTAGCTTGGTATGAAAAAGGTCAGGTTAAAATTTTAGATAGAAGAATTTATCCAAGAAAAATAGAGTTTGTAATTTGTAATAATCATAAAGAAGTTGCAAATGCAATAAGAGATATGGTGACTCAAAGTGCAGGCCCATATACAGCAGCTGGAATGGGAATGGCATTAGCTGCTTTTGAATGTAGAGATATGGATAATATTAAAAAAATTGATTATTTAGAAAAAGCAGCAAAAGATATTTATAGTGCAAGACCTACAACAAAGGATAGAATGATAGAAGTAACAGAAGGTTGTTTGGAAATTGCAAAAAATAATATAAATAGTAAAAATTTAGATAATATTATTTCAAACTACACAATAAAAACTATGGAAAATAGATATGAAAGAATTGGAAAAGTTGCAAAGTACTTAGTTAAAATGTTTCCTGATAATGGAAAAATCTTAACTCAATGCTATGGTGAAACTATAATTGGTATGATGCTTAAAGAATGTAAAAAACAAAATAAAAATATAGAATTGTATTGTGCAGAAACAAGACCTTTTTTACAAGGTGCAAGATTTACTGCATCAGTTGCTTGTGATATGGGATTTAAAGTAACAGTTATAACAGATAATATGATTGCTGCAACTATTAAAAATAAAAAAATTGATTTATTTACATCAGCAGCTGACTCTATAACAAGAGATGGATATGTTGTTAATAAGGTAGGAACATCTCAAATGGCTATAGTATCAAAGTATTATGAGATACCATATTTTGTAACAGGTATTCCTGATTCAGTTGAATCTATTAATAATATAAAAATAGAGGAAAGAGATCCAAAAAAAGTGTTAGAATGTAATGGGATAAAAAATACATTAGATGGAGTAAAAGGATATTATCCAGCCTTTGATATTACACCACCACATTTAATAAGTGGAGTTGTAACAGATACTGGAATATACTCACCTTATGATTTAGAAAATTATAAATCTAGTGATGGAAGTTTTTATTCCTTTGCAGTTTAAAATATATTTAATATGAGGAGAATTATGAAAAATTACGACATAATTATTGTTGGAGCTGGTGCAAGTGGTGTTTTTGCATCTTATGAATTTACAAATAAGGACACTGATTTAAAAGTATTGATGATTGATAAGGGTAATTCAATAGAAGGCAGAATTTGTCCTATTAAAGCTGGTAAGGTAGAAAATTGCATAGGTTGTAATCCTTGTAATATTATGAATGGATATGGTGGAGCTGGAACATTATCTGATGGAAAATACAATATTACTACAAATTTTGGTGGAGATATGCATAAATTTGTAGGTCAAGATAATGCAATTAAACTTATGGAATATGTAGATGAGGTATTATGTAGTTTTGATGAAGGTGAATCGAAACTATTCTCAACGACAAAATCAGACTTAAAAACAATAGCTTTAAGACATGATTTACATTTATTAGATGCTAAGGTTCGTCATTTTGGAACTGATAGAAATATGAAAATCCTTGAAAAAATGTATGAGTATTCTAAAAATAAAGTAGATATGTTATTTAATACTATTGTAGAAGATATAGATTATGATAATGATACTAAAAATTATATTGTATCTACAACTGATCAAGGACAATTTAGTTGTAAAAAAGTAGTTCTTGCATCAGGAAGATCTGGATCAAAATGGATTTCTGAAATTTGTGATAAATTTAATATAAAATTATATAGTAATCAAGTTGATATAGGAGTAAGGGTTGAACTTCCAGCAGAAGTTTTTAAACATATTACAGATGATGTCTATGAGAGTAAGATAGTATATCAAACAAAAGGATATAATGATCTTGTAAGAACATTTTGCATGAATCCTTATGGTCAAGTAGTAGCAGAAAATACAAATGGAATAATAACTGTAAATGGACATGCGTACTCTAATCCAAAACTTCAAAGTGAAAATACTAACTTTGCGCTTTTAGTAAGTAATAAATTTACAGAACCTTTTAAAGATTCTAATGAATATGGTGAATCAATAGCAAAACTTTCAAACATGCTTGGAGGAGGAGTATTACTTCAAAGATTTGGAGATTTAGTTAAGGGACGTAGATCTGATGAGAGAAGAATGGCAAAATGCTTTACTAATCCAACTCTAAAGGCAATACCAGGAGATTTATCTTTAGTAATTCCAAAAAGACAATTAGATTCAATCATAGAAATGATTTATGCTCTTGATAAAATTGCACCAGGAACTGCAAATGAGGATACTTTACTATATGGAGTAGAAGTTAAATTTTATAACTCAAAAGTAGATGTAAATGAAAACTTTGAAACAGATAAAAAAGGATTATATGTAGTAGGAGATGGAGGAGGAGCAACTCATTCATTATCACAGGCATCAGCTTGTGGAGTTCATGTTGCAAGATATTTAATGGATAATATGTAAAAAGCAGCTTTTAAGCTGCTTTTTATTTTATTTAAAAAATAGAACAATAATTTTAAATGAACAAGTATAAAATAAAAGATTTATCTTCATTTGAAAACATTTACTTTTAAGAGAGTTTCTTTATTGAATTAATGTTCAAAACATAGTATATTAATAATATACGAAAATTTTATATATTAAAGAGGTGTTTTATGAAAATCGGAGTTGTAGCAGGCACTCCCGTTGATACTAGAATGGGATCAAATGTATTAAGAGAAGCAAATATAGACAATTTAGAGTTTCCTTTATCTAAAAACGCACGAGAGCAAACGTTATTACAATATAGTGGACAAGAATATATAGAAAACGCAACAGCAATGGCTATTAAAAAAGCAATTCATAATAATTGTGATGGTATTTTTTTATATTGTAATTCATTATCATCAAGTATTGATTATAAGAAACTAGAAAATAATTTTAAAATACCTATAATTACCCCTTTAGAATGTTATACTAAGTACTCTAAAGAATATAATACTTTAGCAATTCTTTCTGCAAATGGAAATTCTGCAAAAGAAATTGAAAGAATTTTAAAAGATTCAAATAAATTTAATAATTCTATTTTAATAGGTAATATGATGTTAGTTGAATCAATTGAAGAAAAATTATTAGCTGAAGATATAATAGATGTTCTTGCACTAGATAGTATGGTAGAATATCTTGAAAAAGTTAATTATAATAATAATAAAGTTGAAGCAATTATACTTGGTTGTACTCATTTTCCATACATAAAAAATGAACTAAAAAAATTAACAAAATTAGATATTTTAGATCCTAAAGATGATATGATTGAAATGTTAAAATTTAAATTAAATAAAATAGCTTGACAAATATCATTTAATGAACTATTATAATGTTTAATTAAATTATGTTATATGAAAATGTTGATTAGAAAATAGTAACTATAGAAAATTAATTTTAGAGAGTTAAGGTTTGGTGAAACTTAACATTAATATTTATAGTGAATGGGTCTATGAGTGCAAGGCGAATATAAGTAGCTAAGACGGTTCTCCCGTTATCGAGATAGGATATGTTAGTATCTGAAAAAAGATATACTTTTTATAAGTATAATTAGGATGGCACCGCGAATTTAACCATTTGTTCCTTTATAGGGACAAGTGGTTTTTTTTATTTTCTATCACTTTTCAAAAAAAGAAAAGGAGAAAAACATGAAAACAAAAAATTTAGTACAAGCATCAATTTTATTGGCAATAGGGGCAGTTTTACATTTAGTCGTTCCAGGAATTATCAATGGTATGAAACCAGATTTTCTACTAGTAACAATGTTTTGTGCAATTATTATGAATGATGATTTTAAGTCTACTTTAATTATAGGTATGGCAACAGGATTAATAGCTGCAGCAACTACAACATTTCCTAGTGGTCAAATTCCATCTATATTTGATAAACTTATTTCTGCTTTTACATTTTTATCTTTATATAGATTAGTATTTAAAAATATAAAGAATAAAAAATTTGCTATGTTTATTAATACTTTCATTAATACTTTTATAAGTGGATTCGTATTTTTATTTTCAGCAAGTCAATTATTTGGAATAAATATTCCTGGTGGAATTTCTGTACTTTTATTAAGCGTTGTCTTACCTACATGTTTCTTTAATGGGGCATTTGGTATAATAGTAGAAAAAATAATATTTATATATAATAAAGTATCTATTTGAAAAAAAGGCCAAGGGATTAATTGTAAATTTTTCTTTTGGCTTTTTTTATGGTTTTTATAAAAACGTTTATCTCATAAGAATATATGTTAAAATGATATTATAAATTTAAGGAGGTTTAATTATGAAAAACACTAAGAAGATATTATCTTTAGCATTATCACTAATAATAACAACAACAAGTTTTGTTGGAGTTTATGCTAAAGAAGAAGAGGAAAGTTCAGTATCTAAGTTACAATCAGTAAATCTTTTAGACAAAGACAATACTGAAGAAAAGCTACATAAAGATTTATCTCGTGCAGAAGGTCTAACTATGGTATTGAAGTCTATTGGATATTCTCAGGAAATATCTAAAGAAGAAGAAAATGTAAAGCTAAATCCTTTTGATGATGTTCCTGAATGGTTTAAAGGATATGCTGGTATAGGATCTGATTTAAATTTAACTAATGGAAAAAGTGAAACCAAATACGATCCTAATTCTAATTTAAATAAAAAAGAATTTATAGCTTTCATTCTTAGATCTTTAGATTATGATATTGAAAACTCTTATTCTAAAGCAGAAGAAATAGGAAAGAAAATCGGTCTATTATCTAAAGATGATAATATTAATTCAAAAATAACAAAAAAAGAAGCTGCAGAATATATTTTCTCTGCTCTAAATAAAGAAATTCAAAATGGAACTAAAATGACTCTTGGAGAATATTTAGTAAAATCTAATATTATTTCTAAAGAAAATGCGGATTCTATAGGAATTATTTTTGGAGAAGAAGATAATAAAAATGTTCATATTTTATACTTTAACGATTTCCACGGAAATGTCGCTGAAGAAATAACAGGCAAAAAAAGAAATATGGGTATGGCTAAAATGGTTGGTTATGTAAATGAATTTAAAGAAAAACATCCAAATACTTTAGTATTATCAGGTGGAGATAATTATCAAGGAACATCTGATTCAAATCTAACTATTGGTAAACCTGTAACATCTATGATGAAAGGTATGAATATAGTTGCTTCAGCTGTTGGAAATCATGAATTTGATTGGGGATCAGATAAAATAGAAAACTGGTCAAAAGATGGTGATTTTAAATATCTTGCTTCAAATATCTATGACACTAAAACAGATAAACCTGTTAGTTGGGCAAATCCATATATGATTATAGAAGAAGGAGATATAAAAATAGGTTTAATTGGACTTGCACATCCAGATACACCAACACTAACTAAAGCTGAGCATATAAAAGGATTCGAGTTTAGAGATCCTATAAAATCAGCTCAAGAATGGGTTGATTATTTAAATGCTGGAAAAGCAAAAGAAGGTAAACCTGATATTATAATCGCTTTAACTCATATAGATTCAGATCAAGATGCAAAAACAGGAAATATTACAGGAAATGCTGCAAAACTTGCTAATGAAGTTAAAGGACTTGATTGTATTCTTTCAGCTCATTCCCACAGAAGCGTTAGCGGAAAAGTAAATGATATTCCTATTTTACAAGCTTATTGTTATGGAAGAGCTATTGGACAAGTAAATATAAATATTGATGATAATAAAGAAATAAATATTGAAACACAATTATTTCAAGGAAGCGATATTAAAGACAAAATTATAAAAAATACAGATTCTGATAATTTTTATATTAATCTTCAAAAAGAATTAGCTCCTATAAAAGGTGAAATTCTTGGTAAAGCAACTAAAGAATTTACACATGATAGGGCTACTAAGGGTTCTAATACATTATTAGGAAGTTGGTCATGTAAAGCTATGGCTGAAAAAACTAATTGCGATATAGCTATTCAAAATGGTGGAGGATTAAGAAGAACTTTAAATGCTGGTGATATTACAATGGGCGATTTATATGAAATTATGCCTTTTGATAATTATTTAGTTACTATGGAACTTCCAGGTAAAGACTTAATAAAAGCAATAGACCATGGAATAGATATGCCAAAAACTACAGATGGAGTTTTTAGTGGATTAAATGTAGAATATGATTCATCTAAAGAATATGGAAATAAAATAACAAAAATAACTTTAGAAGATGGAACTCCTATTGATGAAAACAAAACTTATAAAGTTGTAATAAATGATTTTATGTTTACTGGTGGAGATGGATATGATTTTACAAATGCAAAAAATGTAGATGAAACTTATATTCCTATAAGAGATGTATTAGTAGAAGCTATAAAAGAAGCTAAAACTATTACTCCAGAAAATATTGATTATATAAAAGATATTGAAAAAGTTTTAAAAGCTGCATAAAATATTATGAAAAAATTGTTATTTAATTTATTATTACTATTTATGTTTATTCCTGCAATAGTAAATGCTGATTCTTTATCCTCAGATACAGATTTGAAAAAACATTATGATAGTGTAATAAATAATAGTGAATATTCAGTAATAAAAGCTAAAATAATAGATATAGAATATGATGATACTAAAGAAAAAAGAGAAACTCCTTTAGAATCAGATATTAGATATCAACATTTAAAGATTAAAATATTAAATGGTACTCACAAAGAAGAAGAATTAACTATAAGACATACTATAGAAAGAATTATGCCTGGAAGTTATATATTTAAACAAGGCGACAAAATTCTTCTTAGAATTACTGAAAATAAAGGGATTATTGAAACTATTAAAATAGAAGAAAAAGTTAGAGATATAAATATTTTTCTAATACTATTATTATTTGTAATATTACTATTATTATTTGGTAAAATAAGTGGATTAAAAACATTGATTTCTTTAATCTTTACAATTGGAACAATTATTTTAATATATATACCATTAATTTTAAATGGATTTAGTCCAATTTTAGCTTCTATATTAGTTTCAATATTATCTATTGTAGTAACTCTTTTAATAATAAGTGGAAATAATAAAAAAACCTATGTTGCAATAATTTCAACTTCAATTGGAGTAATATTTTCAGGTATAATTGCTATATTATTTGGAAAATTTGCCTCATTAACAGGTCTTTCAGAGGATAGTGCAATAAGCCTTGCTTATATACCGCAATATAGAAATTTAAACTATCAAGGGATATTATTTGGAACTATTTTAATAGGAGCTATAGGAGCTATAATGGATGTTGCAATATCAATAGCTTCATCTCTTTGGGAAATCAAAGAAATAAATTCAAATATAAATAAAAATGAAATGATTAAATCAGGATTTAATATAGGTAGAGATATTTTAGGATCTATGTCTAATACTTTAATACTTGCCTATGTAGGTACAACTCTTCATTTGATAATGTTATTTATTGTATATAGAGTTAAGTTTATAGAAATTATAAATTTAGATTCAATTGCAACAGAAATAATAAGAGCAATGGCTGGTAGTATAGGACTTATTATTACAATACCTATAACAGTCTTAATATCAACTTTTGTTTATATTGAAAAAAAACCTATGTCTTAAGACATAGGTTTTTAATTTATTGATTAAATCATTTCTTCAGGTTTAACATATTCATCAAATTCTTCTTCTTTTAAAAATCCAAGTTCTACACAAGATTCTTTTAAAGATAAATTATTTTCATGAGCATATTTAGCAACTTTTGCAGAATTGTCATATCCAATCTTTGGACTAAGTGCTGTTACAAGCATAAGTGAATTATGCAAATAATAGTCTATCTTTTCAATATTTGGTTTAATGCCAATTGCACATTTTTCATTAAATGAATTTATAGCATCAGTAAGTAATCTTACAGAGTTTAAAAAGTTATATATTATAACAGGCATAAATACATTAAGTTCAAAATTTCCTTGAGAGGCAGATATACCTATTGTAGTATCATTGCCCATTACTTGAACTGCAACCATTGTCAATGCCTCACATTGTGTTGGATTAACTTTTCCTGGCATTATAGAAGAACCTGGTTCATTAGAAGGGATTATTAATTCAGATAATCCACATCTTGGTCCACTAGAAAGCCAACGAACATCATTTGCTATTTTCATTAAGTTTGCAGCTAATGCTTTTAATGCACCATGAGCATAAACTAATTCATCTTTACTTGTTAGTGCATGAAATTTATTTTCTGCAGATTTAAAATCAAACTTTGTATTTTGTGCTATTTCTCCAGATACATATTCTCCAAAGTTTTCAGGAGCATTAAGACCAGTTCCTACAGCTGTTCCTCCAATAGCAAGATTTAAAAGTCCCTTAGAACTTTCTACTATCATATCTCTTGTCACTTCTAACATATTTCTCCAGCCACTAATTTCTTGAGATAGTTTAAGTGGAGTAGCATCTTGTAAATGAGTTCTGCCTATTTTTATTATATCTGAATATTTTTTTTCTAATTCTTTAAATGTATTAATAAGTTTATTTATAGCAGGGATTAATTTTGTATTAATTTCAATAGTAGCTGCTATATGCATAGCTGTTGGGAAAGTATCATTTGAACTTTGTGACATATTTACATGATCATTTGGATGTAATACTTTTTCATTTGCTATTTCATTTCCTCTGTTTGCAACTACTTCATTAATATTCATATTAGATTGAGTTCCACTTCCAGTTTGAAAAACCATAAGAGGAAAATGTCTATCTAAAGCTCCTGATATAATTTCATTAGTAACTTCAACAATTAAATCTTTTCTTTTATCATCTAATTTACCAAGTTTATTATTTGTTATAGCACAAGCTTTTTTTAATTCAGCTAAAGCATGAATAACTTCTATTGGAATAGTATCTGTTCCAATTTTAAAATTTTCAAAACTTCTTTCTGTTTGAGCTGCCCAGTATGCATCACTTGGTACCTTAATTTCTCCCATAGAATCTTTTTCAATACGGTAAGTCATTTTATCACCTATTCTCCTTGCCAATTATTCCAGGTTTTATCATTAAATAAGGATCTAATATTTCATCTAACTTTTTTTCATCTAATAAATTATTTTTTAAAATTAACTCTCTAATAGATTCTCCAGATTTTAAAGCTTCATTAGCTATTTCTGCAGCTTTTTCATATCCTACATATGGATTTATAGCAGTAATTATACCTATAGAATGCTCTACAAGATGTCTACATCTTTCTTTATTTGCAGTTATATCTACAATACAATTTTCTGTAAGAGTTTTAACAGCTCCTGTAAGTGATGTTATTGATTCAAATAAATTATAGAAAAGCACTGGTTCAAAAGCATTTAGTTCTAATTGTCCTCCCTCAGCAGCCATTGTAATAGTAGTATCATTTCCTATTATATTAAAGGCAACTTGACTGACAACTTCTGGTATTACTGGATTAACTTTACCAGGCATTATAGAAGAACCATTTTGCTTAGGAGGTAAATTAAGTTCAAATAAACCAGTTCTTGGACCTGAATTCATGAGTCTTAAATCATTACTCATTTTAGATAAATTAACAGCACAAGTTTTAATAATTCCTGATACATAAACATATACATCTAGATTTTGTGTACCATCAATTAAATCTTCTGCTTGTTCTAAATCTATTCCACTTATTTTAGCTAAATTTGGAACTACATTTTTAACATAATCAACATCAGCATTAAGGCCTGTACCAATTGCAGTACCACCTAGATTTAATATTGAAAGTTCTTCAATAGCATGATTAAATCTTCTAATATCTCTTTTTATTCCTGCACTATAAGCTTTAAACTCTTGTCCCATAGTAATAGGAATTGCATCTTCAAGTTGAGTTCTTCCCATTTTTATAACATCATCAAATTCCTTTGATTTTTTTATTAATTCATCATATAAATTCTCTAGAACTGGAATCGATTTCTTTAAAAGCTTAATAGCTGCCATTTTTCCAGAAGAAGGGAACACATCATTAGTAGATTGTCCCATATTTACATGGTCATTAGGGCTTACTACAGAATAATCTCCTTTTTCTCCACCTAAAATTTCAATAGCTCTATTTGCTATTACTTCATTTGCATTCATATTTGCAGATGTTCCTGCTCCTCCTTGAATTGGATCTACAATGAATTCTTCATGTAATTTTCCATTAATTATATCATCACAAGCTTTTATAATGGCATTTCCTATTTTTTCATCTAGTTCTTTAACTTCCATATTAGTTATTGCACAAGCTTTTTTTATCTCAGCAAGAGAGTTTATAATTTCTTCATGCATAACTTTACCTGTAATTTTAAAATTTTCGCATGCTCTTAAACTTTGAACTCCATAATATACTTCTATTGGAACTTCTTTTTGTCCAACAGAGTCATGTTCAATTCTATAATCTTTATTTTTCATGACAATCCTCCAAAATTTTTAAAAATACTTGATATAATCGAATTTTTACAATATTATATAATTAATTGTAATAATTTAAATAGACAATACTATATACTTAAGTAAAGAAACTTTCATATACTATTAGTATTGCTATTTACTTCTATATATTAATTATAAATTATACATATATATATTCAAGTATATAAAAGTATATGAAAGTATAGGTGGGGGTTTATATTGTTTAAAGGAATGGAATATGTATACGAAGTATATAAAGAACGTAGCTTTTCAAAAGCAGCAAAAAATTTATTTATATCACAGCCATCATTAAGTGCAGCGATTAAAAAAACAGAATCTGAACTTGGCTTTGAAATCTTTGATAGATCTACAAAACCAATAGGTCTTACTGAATTTGGAATAGCATATATAAAAGCTATTGAAAAGATTTTAGAAATTCAAGAATGTTTTGGTAATTATTTAAATGATCTATCAGACTTACAAGCAGGTCAAATATCTATAGGTGGAACTAATTTATTCACATCATATATTTTACCTCCTATTATTTCGATTTTTTAGCTCGTTGCAGAACTCTACAACTCGCATATATACTACATTTTTCTATATTGAAATGGCTAGAATTCCCCCATTTTTGGGTATATATACAGTA
>NZ_JAGGLJ010000006.1 GCF_017874395.1 Peptoniphilus stercorisuis
CTCAAGTCTATTACTGACTTATTTCCGCTAAGCTTTATATTTGCTATGTGTTTATTCGTTTATTCTCTTACACTATTTAATTATCAAGGTTATTTTTTGTCGCCTTCTGTTTTAGCGACTTTAATATTGTATAACTTTTAAAGTCTTTTGTCAAGAACTTTTCTCAAGTTATTTTTTATTATTTTGCTTACTTAAAACTTTTTGTTCGTTTTTTTCAGCTTGTTTAGTATATAATATTTTTTATCTTTTGTCAAGACTTTTTTATTATATTTTTTAAACTTTTTATCTGCTGTCTTTTAGTTACTATCTAACTTCAACAGCTTTTTAATTATAAAATATCTGAAGATCTTTGTCAAGAACTTTTTAACATTTTTTAATTTTTTATTGTCAATATGAGATTTTTTTCTCATTTCTTTTTGACTTTTATTAGTTTACCATTCTAGGCTTTTTATGTCAATAGGATTTAAACATTTTTTCTATTTTTATTTAATATCTAATAGATCTAGTAGTTCATCACTTGGATTTAATTGATATGCTTTTTTTAAATAGTCTTTGTATTCATCTCTTCCAAGGTTTAATAACAATATTCCTAAGTTGTAATTTAAAAGATAACTGTCTTTTATATTAAAGAAGGCATTTTTATATACTTTTATTGCTTTTTCTTCATTTCCTATTGCTATATTACTTATTGCCAGTTGATTGTAGTATTCTTCTTGGTTTTTATTTAAATCTATTGCCTCTTCTATTGATTTAATAGATTCTTTTACAAATCCTAAGTTATATTGACATAGCCCTATATAGTATAGAACTTCATCTTGTACTGGATATAATCCTGATATTTTTAACAATAGATTATAGGCTTCGTTAAACTTACCATAACTAATATATGTCTTTACACTTTCTATATTTGCATAGTCTTCTAGTTCTTCTAATACACTTCTTATTTCTTCATTTAGTATTTCATTTTCACTAAATCTTAAAAACTTCTCAAAATAGAGTTTTGATTTTATATATTTTCCTAAAGCTCTATTTACATATCCCAATCTATAATATGCTGGTGCATAGGAATTTTCTTCTGCAATTAGTTTTTCATATTCTATTATTATTCGTTTTAATATATTAGTTTTTTCATCATCTGATAGTTCTTTTGCATATTCATCATAAAGAGCTTCTAATATATTGTTTTTTGCAAATCTTCCTTCTATTGTTTGATCACATATATTATTAAGAGCTAATAGATATATATAGCTATCTAAATTTGATTTTTGTTGTTTTGCAATAATCGCCAAACTATATATATACTTATATTCATCATCTACTGAATGTTTTAGTATTTTTAAATACTCTTCTCTATGTTTAAAATCTTCTTCTATTCCTAATAAATAAACTATTGTCTTGTTGATTTCTGCTAGATTTATATTGTCTTCATAGTCTTTTTCTTTTATTCCATACATTAAATCATCTAAGTTTATTGGAAGTGGTGTATCTTTCTTGATTGTGTAACCATTTATTTCTGTATCTTTTTTTAATTCTAAAAATACTATATTTTTTAACTTTTCTTGTATTTTATTTTCTATATACATTTATATTTCTCCCATGTATTGTCTTTTTCTCATAGTGCTATTGCTTAATATCTTAAATAAGTTTCCTCTAAATATAATATAGAATCCTGTAATAATTTCAACTATTAAATATTTTATATAATAACTTGCTGGTCCTCTAAATATATCAAGAGAAAATCCTCTTCCTATTGGAAGTGTTATTATTGCTTCATCAGAAATATATTCTAAAAAGGAAAAACCTAAAAAATGTTGGATTCCTACATATACTACTAGTGGTATTAGCCAGTGTATGAAATTATCCTTCATAAAATTCAAACAATAGCTATAAGCACTTATATAGGATTCATCTTTTAAATAAATAGTTTCTACTATTGGATTAAATATTAAAAATATTGCTGTCCATATAATATATGTTAAATAATAACTACTTCTAAAAAACATTAAAACTACCCAGTTTATTAAAATAAGCACAAAATAAACTGAATATATTGGTCCAAAGTAATTTCTAAAGGAACTTTTGAAGTTTCCAATATGAACTCTGTCATAATACATTAAATCTGACAGCATATCTAAATATATAGATAGAATTAATGCATATAATACTGGCGTTAAAAAACTTATATATAAACCTCCCACTTGAAGCAGTGATCCAAAGGCTCTATTTGATAAACTAATTAACACACTAAATATTAATGGAAAAAATAATACTACTGGATTCTTTTTTATTTTATATATAGTACCACTTAAACTTTTTTTATAAACTACCTTTATATCTTTTAAGTATTTCATTTAATCACTTCTCTTTCTATTATATTATTACACAAATTTTAAACTGTAAGTATAAATACCCATATAAAGTTTTTTCATGTTACATATATTATACTTAAGTTACGAAACAATTATTCTTTTATTAAATATTACATATATATTTGAGATATTTAAGATTTATTATTATACTTATCTATAGGTATTTAAATAAGGAGGAAGGTTAATGAATTTAAAATTACGTAATATTTGTTATAGCTTGATTTTAGCTCTATCAATAGTTTTTACTTCTGTATCTACTACTTTCGCTGAATCTAGTCCTATTTTTTCAGAAATAATAGCACCTGGTTTAATAAGAAAAGAGTATAAGGTAGATCAAGGAGATAAAAAAACTATTATTAATGTTTTAGAATGCGATTTAGATAATCCATTTTTAAAAATAGCTGTAATTCCTGGCAAAGGAAAATATAATCAAAGAGCTACTGTATCACAAATGGCAAGTCGTGTCGATTCTACGGCAATGGTTAATGGTGATTTTTTTAATATGCTTTTACAAGGAACTCCTGAGGGACCTTCTATAGTAGATGGAAATCTTCAAAGTTCTCCATGTGTTATGGAGGGCGTATATAGTCTTGGAATAGATGAAAGTAATACTGGACATATTGAAGCTATTAAATTTCAAGGGAAGGTTACTGCTCCTAATGGAAAAACTTATCCTATTGATGGACTAAATAAGTCTTATTATTGGCATGAGCCTAGTACTGAATATTCTCATGAGAATAAAATCCAAATATATAATGATTTTTGGGCTGCTTCCACAAGAGGAGATAAGAAAAATACAGAAATACTTATAAATTCTAATGGAGTTATTGAACAAATTAGCGAAAACAAAAGTTTTCCATTCCCTGTTCCTGATTCTAAGATGATTATGCAAGTTGATGGAGTTGCTAAAGATTTTATATTACAAAATAGTAAAATAGGAGATAAATTAAATATTGACTATTCTATTTCTCCTGATAGAAACTGGAAATTTTTAATAGGTGGACATGCTCTTCTTGTAAATAATGGACAGAAGGTTCCCTATACTAAAGATATAAATGTTTTAGGTGGAGTTCGTGCAAGAACTGCAGCAGGACTTTCTAAAGATGGTAAGAAGCTTTATATTGCTTCTGCTGAAGCTAGAACTAAAAGAAGTGCTGGAATGAGTCTTGATAATTTATCAAATTTCATGAAATCTATAGGTTGTGATATTGCAGTTAATCTTGATGGTGGTGGTTCTACTACGATGGTAGTTAAAAATCTTGGTGAATCTAATCAAAGTAAGATTATCAATCCTGAAAGAAATGGCGCTGAAAGAGCTGTTGTAAATGGAATTGGTATTTTTAATACTGTTAAGGAAACTGGACCTGCAGTTGGAATTAAAATAAATGGCCCTGATGATATGATTATTGGACAAAGTGCTGATTTTACTATTAAATCTGCTTGGGATGAAAATTATAAGCCTGTAGATCCTAATACTATGACTTATGACTTATTTGACTCTAATGAAGATGAAGCAGCTTGGAATATTACAAATTTCTTAGCTAGACATACTGGTGAAGTTGATATTACTCTTGTAACTAATAATGGAGTTAGATCTACTAAAAAAGTAAATGTTCATGATTTTGACTTTGTTGAAAGTTTAATTGTATCTTCTGATAAGACAAAAATAAATAGTGAAGATACTGTTAATTTTACAGTTAAAGCAAAACTTAAAAACAAAAAAGAAGTTTTACTTGATCCTAGTGTTTTAAAATACCAAATAGATGGTTTTGATGGAGAGTTTAATAATGGTGTTTTAAAAGTTAATTCTTTAAATGATAATGCTAGTGCTAAGGTTACTATTTCAGCAGGAGATAAATCATCTAGTATTAGACTTAATGATATTAATTCTAAAGTTATTAAAATGAAAATTAATAATAAATCCTATTCTATTAATGGTGAAAATAAAAATATGGATGCTGCTCCTTTTATAAAGGACAATAGAACTTTTGTACCTATTAGATTTATTGTATCTGCACTTGATGGAGAAGTTTCTTGGAATAATGAAGCTCGTATTGCAACTATAAAATATGATGACAAGATAATAGAAATTCCAATTAATAATAAAACTATTAAAGTTAATGGAAAAGAAAAAGCAATAGATTCTCCAGCAGTAGTTAAAAGTAATAGAACTTTTGTACCTATTAGATTTGTTGCAGAAAATCTAGGTATGGAAATAGAATATAATAATAGTCTTAGAGAAGTTACTATTATTGATATTAATAAAACTAAAGAAAATATAGAAGAAGATAATAAAGAAAAACCAACAAATAATGAAAATAATAAAGATGTCGTTTCTTTAGTTGAATAAAAAATTAAAAGCCCTATATAGGGCTTTTTTTATGCTCCAAGATAAGCTTCTTTTATAGAGCTGTCTTTTAATAAAATTTTCGCATCTCCAGATTTTACAATTTTTCCAGTTTCAAGTACATAGGCTCTATCAGAAATTGAAAGAGCTATATTTGCATTTTGTTCAACTAAAAGAATTGTAGTTCCTGTTTTATTTAATTCCTTTACTACATCAAATATTTTATCTACAAATAGTGGCGAAAGTCCCATTGATGGTTCATCTAATAGAAGTAGCCTTGGTCTACTCATAAGGGCACGCCCCATAGCTAACATTTGTTGTTCTCCACCTGATAATGTTCCTGCTAGTTGGTTTTTTCTCTCTTTTAATACAGGGAATTTTTCATATATATCTTCTATGTCTTTTTCTATGTTTTTTTTAGTATCATTTATTAAAAAAGCTCCTAATTTTAAATTATCTAATACACTAAGTCCTGTAAAAACTCTTCTTCCTTCTGGAACTTGAGCTATGCCAAGTTTTGTTATTAAATGAGCTTTTCTTTTTTCTATATTTTCACCTTCAAAAACAACACTTCCATCTTTCGAGGGAATAAGTCCTGATATACTTTGAAGTGTTGTAGTTTTTCCTGCACCATTTGCTCCAATTAGACTAACTATTTCTCCCTCTTGTACTTCTAAATCTATTCCTTTAATTGCATGAATATTACCATAATAAACATGTAAATTTTCTAATTTAAGCATCTACTCACCACCTGTTCCCAAATATGCCTCTATTACTTTTTTATCATTAATAACTTCTATTGGATCTCCCTTAGCAAGTATTTGACCATAATTTAAAACCATAAGTCTTTCACAAATTCCAAGCACAAGTTTCATATCATGTTCGATCAAAAGTATAGATATATTGAATTTTTCTTTTATAAATTTAATAGTTTCCATTAGATCCTCTGTTTCTGTTGGATTCATACCAGCTGCTGGCTCATCTAATAGTAAAAGTGATGGATTTGTAGCAATAGCTCTTGCTATTTCAAGTTTTCTTTGCTGTCCATAGGATAGTGAATTTGCACTAAAATACTGATATCTATCAAGCCCAAATATTTTTAATATTTCCATAGCTCTAATTGTAGTTTCTTGTTCTTCTTTCCAATACTTTTTAGTCCTAAACATTCCTTGTAATATTGAATATTCCATATCTTTATTACAAGCTATTTTTACATTATCAAGTACAGATAAATATCCAAATAATCTTATATTTTGAAATGTCCTTGCTATACCTTTTTCTACTATCTTATTTGATGAAAGATTATCTATTTTATTTTCATTTAATAATATTTCTCCTTCAGTTGGTTTATAAACTCCAGTAATCATATTAAATACTGTAGTTTTTCCTGCTCCATTTGGACCTATTAAACCAACTAATTCCCCTTCATATATATCTAAATTAAAATTAGAAACAGCTTTTAAACCACCAAAACTAATTCCAACATCATTACAACTTAAAACTTTTTTCATGATTTATCACCTGATTTCTTTCTATTTGATATTTTATTTATAAATCCAGTTAGAGAAAATTCTTTTCTTCCAAGTAATCCCTCTGGTTTGAAAATCATTATAATTATTAAAAGTAATGAATATATTATCATTCTATAAGCTGCAAACTGTCTTAAAAATTCTGGAATTACAGTTAATATAGTTGAAGATATTACAGCACCTGTAAAAGATCCCATTCCACCAAGTACTACCATTACTAAAATATCAAAGGATTTATTGTAATCAAATACCTTAGCTCCTATTACACCTATATTATGAGCATAAATTCCACCAGCTATTCCTGCAAAAAATGCAGATAGTGCAAAGGCAAAGGTCTTATAATAAGTTACATTTATCCCTGTGTTTTCTGCTGCTATTTCATCTTCTCTAATGGCAAGTACCGCTCTTCCATGTCTTGATGTCATTACTGAAAACATAAGCACTACTGAAATACATGTAATTAAATATATTATTCCAAAATTTTGCATTTTGTTTATTCCGCTTATTCCCTGAGCTCCTC
Organism: Peptoniphilus stercorisuis; assembly: GCF_017874395.1. Lineage (GTDB taxonomy): Bacteria > Bacillota > Clostridia > Tissierellales > Peptoniphilaceae > Anaerosphaera > Anaerosphaera stercorisuis. The sequence goes on from NZ_JAGGLJ010000006.1 coordinate 6,766, forward strand.
CTGTAAAGTCAAAATATTCAATTAAAACTCTAATAATCTCTCCAAAGGCAAGAGTTACAATAGCTAAATAATCTCCCTTTAATCTAAGAGCTGGTATTCCTATTATAATTCCAATAATACATGCTATTACTCCTCCTAAAAATAAACTTATAAAATATCCAAAAATCCCTGGTACTAATGCAGCCTTTGTAAAAAGTGCTGCTGTATATGCACCTATTGACATAAATCCTGCATGTCCTAATGTAATTTGCCCTAGATTTCCAACAGTAATATTTAAACTAACTGCAAGTATTATATTTATACATACTATTCTCAATACAGAAAGTGCATATTTATTTATAATTCCTATTTTAAAAAGCCCTGTTATTACTATATAAAATAGAGCTAGTATTAAAAATATTAATATATATATTCCTTTTCTCTGTCTGTCCATTTCACACCTACACTTTCTCTTTTCTGTTTTTTCCAAGTAGTCCCGTTGGCTTTACTAATAAAACAACTATTAAAAGTCCAAATACTATTGCATCAGCAAGTCTACTAGATATATAAGCTCTTGTTAAAGCTTCAACTATTCCAAGTACTAAACCTCCTAATACTGCTCCAGGGATTAATCCAATTCCTCCAATTATTGCTGCAGTAAAGGCTTTTATTCCAAGCATAGAACCCATTAGAGGACTTGCTTGTGGATATGCTGCTACATATAAAATAGATGCAACTCCTGCAAGAGATGATCCTATTGCAAAGGTAAGCATAAGTGTTGTATCTACATTTATTCCAACAAGTTCTGCTGCACTATAATCTTCACTAGTTGCTATCATTGCTCTACCATATTTTGTCTTTTTCATAAATAGTTGTAAAAATACTGTTAAAGCTAAAGTTACAATTATAGTAAATACTGTTGTAAAGGAAATATTTATATTACCTATTGTAATTGGATTAATATTAAATATTTGAGGTACTGCTATTGCATTAGCTCCAAGTGATTTCATTACAATATTTTGAAGCAATAAACTTACTCCTATTGCAGTTATTAAATTAGATATTTTAGGACTATTTCTAAGTGGTTTATAAGCAAGTCTTTCTATTAATATTCCAAGAATTGTACAAACTATAACAACTGGAACTATTGCAAGATAAAAAGGAAGTCCGTTTTTCATTAATATATATTGTATTGAAAATACTGTTGTATATGCTCCTATCATTATTATTTCACCATGAGCAAAATTTATAAGAAGGGCTATTCCATATACCATCGTATATCCCAAGGCTACAAGGGCGTATATAGATCCTATTTGTAATCCATTTATTATTTGAAGTAAAAATCCCATAAATTCCTCCTATTAAAAAAAGCAGCAAAGTTCGCTGCTTTATTATCATATTTTGTAAATTTTACTTTGTTTCTATTACTGAATCAAATACATATTTTCCATTTTCTATTTTTATTATTGCAGCTGACTTTATAGGATTGTTATTTTCTCCAAATTTAAGATTTCCTGTAATTCCATTATATTGGACTTCTTTTATTGCACTTATAAGATCTTCTTTTGAATCTGATTTTGCATTTTCAAAAGCTTCTTTATAAATATAAACAGTATCATATCCTAATGCTGCAAAAGCTGATGGTTTTTCATTGTATTTTTCTTCATATTTTTTTACAAAATTTTGAATATTTTCAGCTTCATCATCTACTGCGTAGTGATTTGTAAAATAAATACCTTCTAATGTGTCTTCTGATCCCTTTGCAACTGTTGCTAAAACTCCATCCCATCCATCAGGTCCTATAATTTTAGATTTTATTCCAAGTTCTTTAGCTTGACCTGCTATAGAAACATCTTTTTCATAATATTCTGGAACTAATATAAGATCTGGTGATTTTTTATTTATATTAGTAAGTTGAACTTTAAAATCTATATCATTTTCACCATAACCTTCATCTGCTACTATTTCTAAAGATTTTTCTTTGGCAACTTCTATAAATTTATCTGCTACTCCATTTGAGTAATCATTAGATGTATTTCTTAAAACTGCAACTTTTTTTACTTTTAAATTGTCTGCTGCAAAATTCGCTAAAATTTCTCCTTGTAGTGGATCTGTAAAGCAAGCTCTAAATACATTGTCTTTACCTTCTGTTATAGAGTCCATAGTTCCTGTTGGAGTAATAATTGCTATATTATCATCTGTAGAGTTGTCTGCAACAGCTTGAGCAGGTTTTGATGTAATAGGTCCTATAATAGCTCTTACATCTTCTTCCATTAATTTATTATAAACTGTAACTGACTCTGTAGGATCACCCTTATCATCTTCAGAAACATATTCTATTTCTTTTCCATTTACTCCACCTGATTGATTAATTTCTTCAATAGCAAGTTTAATACCATTTTCAGCTGTATTTCCATAGACAGCTGCTGCACCAGTTTTAGGTATTATTCCCCCAATTTTAATTGTATCCTCACTGCCATTTCCACTAGATTTAGCTCCCGAATTATTAGAATTACTTGCACCACAGGCACTAAGTACTAAAGAAAGAGCTAATATTGGTATTAATTTCTTTTTCAAGTTTTTCCTCCTTAAGTTATCAATTTATTTAAGCAAATAACGATATATTTTTTATACAATTCTTTATACCCATATAATGTATTCTTAAATAATATATTCATTTTTATAAATAAAAAAGAGACTTAGAATTCACTAAATCTCTCTTTTTATTATTTATTTTTTTTACGTCTTTCTATTGATTCTTCTAATATTCTTTTATTTAACTCATCAGCTGCATTATATCCCATTTCTTTTTGTTTATAATTTTTAGTCGCAACTTCTATTATAAGTCCTATATGTCTACCTGGTTTAATTGGAAGAGTATATTTGGCAACTTTTTTACCTAATATTTCTTCATAATCATTTTCTATACCAAGTCTTTCATATTCTTCTTCACTGTCCCAATCCTCTAAGTGAACTACCATTTCAATTTCTTTTTCTTCCATAATATATCCTATTCCAAAAAGTTTTTGAATATCTATTATTCCAACACCTCTTATTTCCATGAAATATTGAGTTATTCTTGGAGAACTTCCTATTAGTCTATTCTCAACCTCTCGTATTATTACAGAATCATCTGAAATTAGCTTTGCAGCTCCTTTTGTAATTAAATCCAGTGCTGCTTCTGATTTTCCTATTCCTGATTTGCCAGTAATTAAAACTCCAACACCATAGACATCTAAAAGAACTCCATGTCTTCTTATAGTAGGTGCAAATTCAACAGAAGTGTAATTTTGTAAAATACTTGCAAATTTCGAAACAGAATATTTAGTTTTTAAAATACTTATATTTCTCTCTCTAGCAAGTTCTATTATTTCATCATGTATCCAGTGATTTCCCGATATTACTAATGCAGGTATTTTATATGAAAAAAACATCTTCATAGTTTTATATCTTTCCTCTGATTTTAAATCATCAAGATATTCCCATTCCTGCTCTCCTATTATTTGAATTCTCTCTGGTAGAAAATTTTTATAATATCCTATAAATTGAAGTCCTGGTCTATTTATTTCACCAGATACAATCTCAACTTTTCTATAATTGTCAGATACATAAATTTTTTCTAATTCTAAATCCTCTATTAACTGGCTTAATCGAATACTATTATCCATTTTTTCCTCCATGAAAGTGTTCATAAATTTTTATTGCAGCATTTACATTCATAGATTCTACTTCTTTTAATTCATCTACTGTTGCATTTTTTATTTTTTCAATAGATTTAAAATGTTTCATCAAATTCTGTTTTCTCTTTGGACCTATTAAGTCTATATCATCTAGTTCTGATTTAAACATAGATTTTGTTCTTAAAGATCTATGGTAATTTATTGCAAATCTATGAGCTTCCTCTTGAATTTTATATATTAATTTATATCCCCTTGAATTAATATCAAGTTCATATTCTTCATTGTCAAAAATTATTCCTCTTGTAGTATGAAAATCATCCTTTACAAGTCCACAGACAAATATATCTACGCCAATTTCCTCTAATACTTCCTTAGCAATATTTACCTGTCCCTTTCCACCATCCATCATTATTAAATCAGGAAATCTTGAAAAAGATGAATCTTCCTTATTATTTTTTTCATTAATTCCTCTTAAAAAACGTCTTTCTAAAACCTCTCTCATTGATGCATAGTCATTAGGTCCTTCTACGGTTTTTATTTTAAATTTTCGATAATCACTTTTTTTAGACTCTCCATTTTCAAAAACTACCATAGAACCAACAGACTCAACACCTGAAATATTAGAAATATCATAGGCCTCAATTCTAGTTGGAAAAGTTGGAAGAGAAATTTTTTCTTGAATTTCCTCTAAAGCAAGTCTATTAGATTCCATTCTCTTAGCATATTTATCTCCATATTTATTTAACATATCAAGTGCATTTGTCTTAACTAGTCTAATTAAATCTTTTTTCTCACCAATTTTTGGAACTATAATACTTACCTTTTGAGATTTTTTAGAACTAAGCCACTCTTCTAGGACTTCTTTATCTTCAATCTCTGATTCTATTATTAATTCCTTTGGAATAAATGCAGATCCACTATAAAACTGTTTGATAAAAGAAGATAATATCTCTTCAGCAGATGCATTATAATAATCTTTCATAAAATAATGCTCCCTACCAATAGTCTTTCCACCTCTTACAAAAAATATTTGAATTAAAACCTCATCAATTCCCTTAGCCATAGCTATTATATCTTGATTTTCACTTAAATCAGTTTTTGTAATTAATTGTTTTTCACTAAGGAGTTCTAATGATTTTATATTATCTCTGTATTCGGCAGCTTTTTCAAATTCTAGATTTTTAGAAGACTCTTTCATTAAGTCCTCAAGTTGTTTTATTATACTACTATCTTTTCCAGATAAAAATCTCACAATGTCATTTATCATATTATTATAAAAATCCTCATCTATATTTCCCTGACAAGGTGCAAGACATCTTTTAATAAAATAATTTAAACAAGGTCTATAATTTCCAAGATTTTTACTTAAATTTAAATTACAAGTCCTAAGCGGATATAATTTATGAAAAACATCAATAGATTCATTTACAGCAGTAACTGCAGGATAGGGCCCAAAATATTTAGCCTTATCCTTTAGTACCATTCTAGTTTTTAAAACTCTTGGATATTTTTCATTTGTCGTAACCTTAATATAGGGATATTGTTTATCATCTCTTAATAAAATATTATATTTAGGGTGATTGTCCTTAATTAAATTACTTTCTAAAATTAAAGATTCAACTTCATTTTCTACAATAATATATTCAAAATCAGCAATATTAGATACCATGGACTGCACTTTCATAGTTGATTTTCCATAGGATCCAAAATACTGCCTTACACGTTTTTTTAATGACTTTGCCTTTCCAACATATATTATATTATCAAGACTGTCCTTCATTATATAGACGCCTGGTTTATCTGGTAATTGTTTTAATCTAGTTTCTAGATTTTCCAATATATCACCTTTTTATTTTTTTAGTAACTTCTCTTAGCCAATTTTTTTCATTATCTTGTAAATAATTAGATAAATTATTATAAACAGCTTCATGATATTCATTTAATTCATTTATTTCTTCTTCACTTAAAATATTTACATCTATTGCATCAATATCTATTGGTGCAAAGGAAATTGTATTAAATTTATAGAATTCTCCATTTGCATTTTTAATATCCTTTACAACTTCAATAATATTTTCTGTTCTTATTCCATGTTTTCCCTCTTTGTAAATTCCTGGTTCATTAGATACTACCATACCAACTTCCATAGGAATTCCTTCTCCTCTTTGGCTTATAGAATGAGGTCCTTCATGAACATTTAAAAAATATCCAACGCCATGGCCTGTTCCATGTTTATAATCTTCATTTTCTTTCCATAGAGGATATCTAGAAATAATATCTAAAGATCTATCTGTAGTTCCTTTTAAAAATTTAGCACTCATTAAAGCTAAATGTGATTTTAAAACTAAAGTAAAATCTCTAATTTCTTCACTATTTAATTCTCCAAGTGCAATTGTTCTTGTAATATCAGTAGTTCCATCTAAATATTGAGCTCCTGAATCTACTAATAAAAATCCTTTATCTTTGATCATAGAATAATTATCTTCTGTTGCAGTATAATGAGCCATAGCTGCATTTTCTTTATAAGCTGCTATTGTTCCAAAACTATCATCTACAAAGTTTTCTAAAGCCTCTCTAAAACTTCTTAGTTTTTCAGAAGCTTCAATTTCTGAAATTTCTCTTTTTTTAACTTCATTTTTAAGCCAGTATATAAATTTAGTTACTGCAATTCCATCTCTTATACTAGTTTTTCTTTGATTAGTAAGCTCAATATCATTTTTAATTCCTTTTAAAAATTCTGTTAAATTTCTTCCTGATATTATATTATTTGAAGAATTTAAATTACTATATAATTTATTATTAATTCTATTTTTATCTACATATATATTTTTATTATTATAATTTTTTACAAAATCAAAAATTTCATCATACTCAAAAATTTCTGCCTCTTGATTTAAATGTTTTACAACTTCATCAGTTAATTTATCCTTATCTACAAAGAAATAGGCCTTATCTCTTTCAACTATTGCATAAGAAATAGCAACAGGTGTATTTTCTATATCATTACATCTTATATTAAAAAGCCAAGCTATATCATCAAGAGATGTAATAATAGTTAAATCAGCATTTTTTTCTCTCATACTATTTCTAAGTTCGCTAATTTTTTCTTCAATTGATTTTCCAGCAAATTTAATATCATGAATAAATATCTTATCCTTTGGAAGATTTGGTCTATTAGTCCATAAATCTTTTATTAAATCTATATCTTTGATTTCTATACTCTTGTCTTTTAAAGCACTTTCTAGAGAATCATAACTATTTTGAAGATAATATTTTGCATTAAGTCCAACTACTTCATTGTCTTTAATATTTTCTTTTATCCATTCAGTATATGTTAATACACCTTCTTCACCCATTTTCATAAGTTCAAATCCAGTGTTTTCTATTTGTCTTTGGGCTTGTATAAAATATCTTCCATCTGTCCATAAATAAGCTTTGTCTTTTGACACTACAGCCGTTCCAGCAGATCCTGTAAATCCTGTTATAAAAGCTCTTTCTCTATAATAATCTGGTAAATATTCAGAGCCATGTGGATCTAGTGTTGGAATAATATAATAGTCTATATTTTCATCTTTCATTTTTTCTCTTAATTTATCTAATATCATTTTGTCATCTCCATTTATTCACAAGTTTCATACTTATTACTATTTTACTATAAAAATTTGCATTGTAAAATCAAATTAAAAAAAGAGTAGATTATCCTACTCTTCTTTTACTATTTAAAACTTCATTTATTATTTTTATTTTTTGATAGTCATACTTTTCAAACTCTTTTCTTGCCCATTTTTCATTATTATAGCATCTCCAATATCCTGTTAATTTACATTCTTTATTGCAACAATGAAAATCCCTAACATCTTCTAAAGGATATCCTAGAAAAATACCAACTTCATTTGGGCAAATACCTTGCTTATTAAATCTAGATTTTAATTTTTTTAAATCTTCATAAATATTATTTGTTTTTAAATAATTAAAACTTTTTAAAAAATCACGAATTTCAGAATCCTTTAAAGTATTTTCTAAATTTTCTTTATTATATATTAGAATTAAAATTGAGTTTTTACTTTCTTTTAATTCTATGTATTCAAATTTTAGTTCACTTTTAAATTCTTCCCTATATTTTATCCATAAATCTTTTAAATCTCTTTGTGTATTAGTTAGATTTATCATTGAAGATACTTTTAAATTAGCTAAAGTTGGAGCAGAATAAAATCTTATCATAACTTTCAAATAATCATAATCATTATAATCTTTTATTTTTTCATAAAACTTTAGAAGATAATCTTTCATATTATGCCCTAGCTAATTCTTTACCTAAAGAAATACATTCATCAATTGCATCTTCATCAGGATTATCATAGGCAATAAAACCATCTACAATTAAATTCGCTCCTGTATCCTCAATCTCTTCTTGCCATAATCTCATCCATTCTCCATCAGCCCATTCATAGGACCCAAAAAGAAGAACTTTCTTACCTGAGATAAGAGTGTTTGCCTTGTCCATAAAAGGTCTCATTTCTCCCTCTTCTAGTTCCTCAGCACCCATAGCAGGACATCCAAAGGCCAATTTATCTGCATTTTTAACATCTTCTTCTGTAGCTGCAGAAACTGGTATTAAATTTACATCAGCACCTTCATCTTTTGCACCTTTTACAATAGCTTCAGCCATTCTTTCTGTATTACCTGTTCCACTCCAATATATTACATTTATTTTACTCATATTATGTCCTCCATTTTTAATTTATGTTTTATTTGATATTTACTATCATTTACATCTCTATTATAATATGAGTTACTTAATAAGTTTTATATAAATTTACAATAATTTAAAGGAGTGTTATTATGTTAAACCATTTAGCTCTAGCAAATCTTACTAGACCAAATACAATTTCAAAAGCAATTGATATTTACCACAAAGATATTTTTAAGTATGTAAGTAACAAGAAAAATATGAAAGATTTCTTAAAAAGCTTAAATATATTTTTATACACTTATTTTTTAATGAAATATAATAAAGACTTAGAGACTTTTGCTCTTAAAAATAACGAATACATAAATAAAGAAGATAATTTTGATAATCTTTTATACTTTGGAGAAAAAATAGTAAGAGGATATTCTAATAAATTTACTTCTGTATTAAAACAAAATGATCACGAACTTATAGAAGATGCTCTTGAATATATTAATAATAATTTTAATAAAAAACTCACTCTACAAGGAGTTGCAAATAAACTTCATATTTCAAGAAACTATCTCTGTCATCTATTTAAAGTTCAAACAGGATATAAGTTTTGCGAGTATATTAATTTACAAAGAGTAAATAGAGCAAAAGAACTTATAGAAGAAAATAAAAAGACTTTAGAATTTATATCTTTTGACTGTGGTTTTTCTTCTCAGTCACATTTTTCAACTACTTTTAAAAAATATGTTGGACTTACTCCAAATGAATATAAAAAAACTTTAATTTACAACTAAAAAAAGCCCTTTAAGGGCTTTTTATTATGAAATTCTTGTTGTAAAATCTATATCACTCTTCACTTTGATAGTCTTCTACATCTGTTTCTTTTAGAATTTCTTCATACTTAGCAAAAACTGCATCTTCCACTTTCTTTCTAGCATCAGCGTTAATTGGATGTGCAATGTCTCTAAATTCTCCATTTGGTAATTTTCTGCTTGGCATCGCTATGAATAAAGATTCTGCTCCTTCAATGATTTTGATATCATGTATTACAACCTCTTCATCAAATGTAACAGATACGATGGCCTTCATTTTGCCTTCATTAGGCAATTTTCTAATTCTTACGTCAGTAATTTCCACTGAATACTTCACCACCTTATATTATTTATCATATGTCTATTATACTATATAAGCACTAAATTTTGTTACTTTTTCGCTACAAAAACTTATTTCTCTAATTTAAGAAAGTTTTTTAGCTACAATTAATTAATACCCATTAATATAATATGTAACTCTTTAAAAGAGCTTAGTTATAAGTTTACAAAATTAGTACAAATACTAAATACTAACCTATAGTTATATCTTCCCTTTTTATAGCTAATAAAAACATTTTCCTAGTAAATTTTACAAATATTTCACTTTTAAATTTATTTTTTAACTTTTCCCTTTTTAATGTTATAATTACTATGTTAATTATTTTAGAGATTAATTGGTTTAATCTAGTTTGGAGGATAAAATGTTTGAATTTTTAATAGATGCACATAAATATAATCATATTCACTTTATTGGAATAGGCGGAATTTCTATGAGTGGTCTTGCTGAGATAATGATTTCTGAAGGATATACTGTATCAGGCAGTGATGCTAAAGACAGTATAATTATTGAAAGACTTAAAAAAAATGGTGCTAAAATTTACAATTTTCACTCAAAAGAAAATATAGAAGGTGCAGATCTTATTGTATATACAGATGCAATTAGCTTAGATAATGAAGAATTAAAAGCAGCAATTAAAGAAAAAATTGACATTATAGATAGAGCTTCACTTTTAGGAGCTTTAATGAAAAATTATAAAAACTCCATTGCTGTATCTGGTACTCATGGAAAGACTTCTACTACTTCTATGATTGCTGAGATTATAAAAGGATTAGATAGCAATCCAACTATTTTACTTGGTGGTCAACTTGATGATATAAATGGAAATGTAAAACTTGGAAATAAGGAACTATTTTTAACTGAAGCTTGTGAATATAAAGCAAATGTTTTAAAATACTATCCTACTACTGCTATTATTTTAAATATTGACGAAGATCATTTAGACTTTTTCGATAATATTGAACATATTATAAATACATTTAAAGGTTATGCTAATAATCTTACTAAAAATGATAAATTATTATTAAATATTGATGATGAAAATACTAGATCTCTTTTAGAAAGAAATAATTGTAATATTATAACTTTTGCTATTAATAATGATGCAAAATATATGGCTAAAAATCTAGATTTTTCAAATGATGGTTTCCCTTGTTATGATCTATTTATAGATAATGAGTTTAAAGGAAAAGTTGAGCTTTCTATAATGGGAGTTCATAATGTTTATAATTCACTTGCAGCTATTTCTGCTACTGTTGAAAATAATATATCAGTAGAAGATGCTCTAAAGGGAATTCATGAATATAAAGGAGTTCATAGAAGACTAGAGTTTAAAGGTATGTATGAAGACTCTATTATTATGGATGACTATGCTCACCATCCTACTGAAATTAAAGCTACTTTAAATGCCCTTAAAAAAGGTTGTAAGGGAAATCTATATTGTATTTTCCAACCACATACTTTTACAAGAACAAAATTATTACTAGATAGTTTTTCAAAATCCTTTGACGAAGCAGATGTAACTATTATTACTGATATATATGCTGCTCGTGAAAAAGATTATGGAGATATCCACTCTAAAACTTTATGTAATGCTCTTGTTAAAAATGGAAATAAAGCATGTTATATAGAAAACTTTGAAGATATTGTAAAATATTTAAAAGAAAATCTATCTAAAGATGATATCGCTGTAACTATGGGTGCAGGAGATGTATATACTATTGGAGAAATGCTTTTAAGTGAATAATTAAATACATTAAAAAAAAGAGGCTTAATCTAATAAGCCTCTTTTTTAATATCTTTCATTTATATATTCAGATATTAAAGATTCTCTTTTTTCTGGGTAAAACAATTGTTTTTGTTTTAAAATATCTAATAATTCTTCAGATTTAGAATGAAATATAGCTTCTTTTTTATCTTTTAAAACTATTTCATATAAACTATCTTCTAAAGCCTTTGAATCACAAGATATGAAATAGCATTCAATATTTTCAAATTTTTGAAATTTTAAAATATCCAAGGCACTTTCATCCTTATTATCATAATATTTATTTCCCAAGTTTAAATAGTAATTATAATATTTAGAGTGTTTTTTAGTATTTCTTACTTCCTTAGCAAGCATTCTATAATACTTTGCAAGTCCATTATAATATTGATAATTATACATTCCCTTTTCATAGGAATCTATTTTTATATAAGGTCTTGCATTTACTGATACAAAGTAATCATAATTATATTGTAAAAAATCTCTTTTACTTATATCTCCATTACTATATTTTTCTATTAAAAAGGATCTATGTCTCATAAAATCTTCAAAACTATCCTTTTTTTTAATTAAACCCACTATATAACACCCAATCTAATACATAAGTTGCAATACTATTGGAAGAACCATTAAAACTGCCATTGTAAAGGCAATAACTCTTACAAATTTCTCTTTATTATTTTTGTTACCCTTCATTTGTTCTCCTTATTATTGTGGAGTAACTTCAATAGCACTATCTTTTAATGAATTTGGCATATCTTCTAATAAATAATCCACATTAATATATATCTTTCTATTTTTAATTTCGTCTACTCTTTCAAGTTTATTTTTTATATATTCAAGTTCTTCTATATCTAAAGGTAATACCTTATAAATACCGTCAATATAAATTTTCTCTAAGTCATAATCCATTGCCATTAACCCACAGATAAATCCATAAAAAGCTTCAACATTATTTAATCTATAATCAGTTGCATTAATAAGTCTTACATTATAATCCAAACTAAATATATGATCGTCATCTACTTCAACAAAAGCAATATTTCCATTTCCTGATTTAATATCTTCATTAGCATTTTCAATTAACCATCTTGTTTTTCCTGCGCCTTTTGCTCCTAAAATATACTTAATCATTTTAATCAATCCTTTCGTTATATTGACCCTGATAGAGATTTTCCTCCTCCATTTTTGAAACTATATCATCTCTGATTTTCCACCAAGATGTATTCCAATTACAAAAAAGTGAATTCTCCTCAGGAGCTCTACCTATAATCCTTTGGACCACAACATCTTTATTTAAATGTTGTAAAAAAAGTATTACTCTTTCTTTGTATTCTTCCAAAGAAATGATTTCGATCTCGCTCTTTTTATACATTTGGGCAAGTTTTGTCCCTTCAACAATATATAATGCATGAAGTTTTACTTCCTCTATGCCCAGAGCGTTTAAAATGTGTGCTGTTTCTATTACATCATCTTCATTATCCCATGGTAAATTTAAAATTATATGTGCACAAACTCGAAGTCCTCTTTTATGAGCCCTTATTGAGGCATCTATAAATTCTGCTAAGCCATGTCCTCTGTTTATTTTTTTCAAAGTATGATAATTTGCACTTTGAAGTCCTACTTCTAGTGTAATCATTCTACTTTTATTTATTTCTTCTAGAAAATCTAAATACTTATCCTCTAGACAATCTGGTCTTGTAGATATTGATATTCCAACAATATCATCTATTAAACATTCATTGATATTGTCTTTGAATTTATCAAAGTCCAAATAAGTATTAGTAAAGTTTTGAAAGTATGCAATATATTTATTAGCTTTGTATCTTTTTTTAATTTTTTCTTGATCTTTTAATAATTGCTCGCTAATACTTCCCTCATTATTTTCAAAACTTCCACCTTCTTCTCCACAGAAGATACAGCCACCAACTCCACATGTCCCATCTCTATTAGGACATGTGAGGTTTAGTTTTATTGGCAGTTTATAAACTTTTTCCCCAAAAGTTTCAACTAAAAATTTTGAATATTCCCTATAAATCATAAACTTTTTATATACTCTAAGACTTCCTCTGCGTGATTAGATGGCTTTACATCTCTAAATTCCTTTATAAGATTTCCATCTTTATCAAAAACAAAAGTACTTCTTATTGTTTTGATTACATCTTTTCCATACATCTTAGCTGCTTTTAAAACTTCATACTGTTTATGAACAGCTCTTTCTGGATCAGCTAATAAATCAAAGGGTATATTCTCCTTTTCTTTAAATCTTAAATGACTTTTTATTGTATCTTTACTAATTCCCACAACTTCAGCATCTAATTTTTCAAACTCTAAATACTTTTCTGAAAATTCATTTGCCTCTATTGTGCATCCCTTAGTGTTATCTCTTGGATAAAAGTATAGTACTAAATATTTCCCCTTAAAATCTTCAAGACTTACAATCTTGCCATTTGTTGATTCTAGTTGAAAATTAGTATTCAATTCTATCACTCTTCCTCCATAAAAAGTTCTTCAAATTCATTGCTAACTTTTTCAAATGTTGCATCATCTTCTATTACTTTAAGATCTATTTCTTCTTCATTTATTTCTTCAAATTCATATAAGAATACTTCATCTCCATCTGCTTCATTTGATGGAAGAAGTGCCATATATGATTTTTCTTCAAAATCAAAAGTTCCAATTACTATACATTCAAGTTCTGAATCATCATCAAGTGTTAATACAATTGTATCAAATTCTTCACTTTCATGGTCATGTCCGCATCCACATTCATGGTCGTGGTCATGGTTGTGATCATGTCCACATCCACATTCGTGATTGTGATTGTGTTCGTGATTGTTTCCGCATCCGCAAGTTTTTTCGTTTTCCATATTTTTTCCCCTTTTTCTATTTACAATTTTTTAATATTTCAAGCACTAATTCATAAACATTCTTAGTAGATTCTATCTCTAAAGCTTCTCCTGGAGCATGTGGGCCTGTTATATTAGGTCCTATTGATATCATATCAATATCTCCAATTGTTTCTTTAAATAATCCACATTCAAGTCCTGCATGAATTGCTTCTAGTTTTAACTCTTCCTTAAATAAGTCCTTATAAGATTTCATTGTTATATTTCTTATTTCAGACTCATCTTTAAACTCCCATGCAGGATAACTACTTTGTACTGTAAATTCAGCACCACATAATTCTGCACAAATTTTGTTTCTATCTGCAATTTCTTGTTTTAAAGAAGAAAGTTCAGATCTACTATTTGATAAAATTTTAATTTCATTTTCATAGTTTTCTATAACGCCAACATTAACAGAGCTTCCAACTAAGCCTTCTACATTATGACTCATAGTTTGTACTCCATTTGGCAATATATTTAATAAATATATTATATTTTCTTTTAGTTCATCTTTTAGAGCTTTTTTCTCTTCTTTAGAGTTTTCAAAATTTAATCTTACATCAGGATCTATTTTTCCAAGTTCACGAACAAATTCTCTATTGAGTTCTATTACTAATTTTTGAATATCAAGTTTATCTTTTTCATCTATCGCAATAGTTGCTCTTGAATATCTTGGAATAGCATTTGGTTTTGCTCCTCCTTCAATTTCAATTAAATCTATATCAAACTCAGAAATAAATCTATAAAGACTTCTTGCTAATAATTTATTTGCATTTGCAAGGCCCTTAGTTATTTCTTGTCCTGAGTGTCCACCCTTTAGTCCAGTTATAGTTAGTTCAAAAAATTCTCTATCTTCTTTTATTTCTTTAAATTCTTTTTTAAAAGTGATGTAGTCTCTTTCTCCACCTGCACAGGCTATACAAGCTACCCCTTCACTTTCAGAGTCAATATTTAGAAGTCTTTTCCCTTTAAGCATTGAACCATCTAGGTTTCTTGCACCACTCATTCCATTTTCTTCATTTGAAGTTATTAACACTTCAAGAGGTGGATGAGATATTTCATCTGATTCTAAAATTGCTAGAGCCATTGCAACTGCAATTCCATTATCTGCACCTAAAGTTGTTTCATGAGCTATTATTTTATTTCCTTCTACAACAAAATCAATTGGATCAGTATCAAAATTAATTTCTGATTCAGGAGTTTTTTCACAAACCATATCCATGTGACCTTGGATAATTAAAGTTTCTGAATTCTCATATCCCTTTGTACCTTGTTTTTTTATAATTATATTGTCATGCTCATCTCTTATACACTCTAAATTATATTTATTAGCAAACTCTTCTAAAAAACTTGCTATTTTATCCTCTTTAAGTGAACATCTTGGTATTTTTGTTATTTCTTCGAAGTAATAAAATACCCTTTTTGGTTCTAAATTGTTTAGCTTTCCCATTTTATTCCTCCTTATATTGGCTGTCAATACTATTATACTCTAATATAAAATATTCTTCTATTATATATTAGCTTTTCTATTAGTCTAATTTTATATGACAGTATCCATCAGGATTCTTTTTTAAATACTTTTGATGATATTCTTCTGCTTCATAGAAATTATTTAAAATACTTACTTCCGTAACAATTCTTTTACTATATTTTTCTTTTATGCAGTTTATATAATTCATTATAATTTGTCTATCTTCACTATTAATATAAAAAATCCCTGTTCTATATTGAGTTCCTATATCATTTCCCTGTCTATTTAATTCAGTAGGATCGATAATACTAAAAAATTTAAGTAAAATTTCTTTTAAACTTAATTCATCTTCATTATATATTATCTTTACTGTCTCAATTGCATTAGTTTCTCCACTACAGACCTTTTCATAACTTGGATTTTCTACATTAGAATTAGCATATCCCACTTCTGTATTAAGGACTCCATTAATTCTTGAAAAATATTCTTCTACTCCCCAAAAACATCCTCCAGCAAGATAAATTTCTTTCATAGAATCACCACTATTCTTTAAGTTTTTCATTCATTTTTTCAGCTACATCTTCAATTTCTAAATGTTTATTTGTTGATGCAAAAACTTCTTCAAAGTCACTTTTTAGCCTTCTTAAAGAATGGCCTAGTATATAGTCAATGGAACAATTTTTACTAAAATTATCTGCAATCATTCCAAGTACTTCTTCTTCTAGCCAGACAATCTCTTCTGTTGTGTATTTATGTTCTTCTGATATATCAAAAAATACTAAAGAGTACTTATATCTTAAGAAGTATAAAAACTCCTCAAAGCTTTCTGATTTACTTCCACCTTCTATTTGAAATATTATTTTAAAGAATAAATTCCAAGCAAAATCTTTATTTATTACCTCTAAAATACTTTTTCCAACAGATCTTGTAAATTCATCGCAATATTTTGGTTCTCTATCAAATTCTAAGTATTCTTCTAAATTTAAATCACATTCTGAAATATTATTTACACTATTTATAAGGTCTACAAAGTTTTCTCCATAGGATATTTCTTTTTCCTTAACAGATTTCATATATAAATAATCAACAATTATATCTGTTGTATTTTTAAAATTAAATACAAATCCAAGTTCCTCTTTTACCTTATTACTAAATACATCATGTATTATTTTAGAAAGTAATACTTTTAATTGAACTTTTGCTGATACAACTGCAGATGCATCTAGACTTGATACATGATCATATAAAATCATAAGCTGTCTATCTATCATAGATAAATTATCTTTAATAGAATTCATTATATCCTTGAAAAATCCTTCCGTTATCATATAATTATAGTTTTTGTATAAAATCTTGTGGTCAATTTCACCCCAAAAAACATTTACCATTGATTTAATTTGTAATTCAAAATTAAAACTATTTTTCCCATAATTATATACTCCATCAATTTTATAAATTTCAAAACCATTTTTTTGGACCTGTGGCTGTTTATCACTTAATTTAAGTTTCATTGATGGGTAGGCCTCACATGTATAGTATCCATCTTCATTCTTTACATTAAAAAATTCTACAATTTTATTGTAGATATGTTCCTCATCTTTAATAAATCGGCATTCAATTCTAACGCCAATTAAATCTGACAAATTACCAAAAACATGCTCTGGTTCTTCGTACTTTATATAAAAATTGTTTTTTATCATTTTTTCACGTAAGCTTTTTTCAGACTTAACTCTATATACTATGTTTAAAAAGGATTCGTCATTTGAAAATTGTTCTTTTAAAGTTCTTTGGATCTTATCTCCAATTTCATTTAAAATATCATCATAACTTTCTAATAACTGCAAAGTCTCTTCAACAAAGTTGAATAACTCTAATCTCATAAACTTCCCTCCTCTTATATTATTATACCCATAGATTTTCATTTTTTCTATTTATATTCAATTTTAATATGTGAAATTTTCATCTTTATTGTATATGTAGTTATTTATATAAAAAAACACGCCTAGGCGTGTTTTTAGTTTTCTTTATTTTCTTCGTTTAAAACTTTAACTTCGTATTTTCCGTGAAGTTCTTGAATTTTATCCATGTAAGCAGTTTGTTCTTTAACTTTAAGAACTTCTCTTCTTACATCAGCTAATACATCACTTAAAGTATTTTTCTTTCCTTCAATATGATCATTTAACTTAATGATATGATATCCAAAATCTGTTTTTACAGGTTTAGAAATTTCTCCAACTTCCATTGCAAAAGCAGCTTCTTCAAATTCTGGAACCATTTGTCCTTTTCCGAAAGCTCCTAGTTCTCCACCATTTGCTTTTGAAGGACATGTAGAAAATTCTTCAGCAAGTTCTGTGAATTCTGCTCCACCTTGAATTTTATCATAAATTTCATTAGCTTTTTCTTCATCTTCTACTAGAATATGACTTGCATCAACTTGTCCTGGCACATCAAATTCTTCTGCATGAGCATTGTAGAATTCTTCTAATTCTTTATCACTTATTTCTATTTCTTCAAGCATTTTTCTAATAGCATAAGTTTTTAGAAGATTTTCTTTAGAAATTTCTAATGCTTTTTTAAATTCTTCATCTTCTTCAAATTTCTTTTCTTTAGCATCAATAAATAATAATTTTTGGAAGATTAATTCTTCTAATAATTCTTGATTATGTTCTCCATTCATAAAGAATTGAGCTATTTGTGGATCAAGTGATTGCATAAATCTATTTAAATCTTCTGAAGTAATTTCTTCTCCGTTTACTAAAGCTAGTACTTTTTCGTTTTCCATTTTTCCTCCTAATAATTAAAAAGGCAGCTTATAAAAGCTGCCCTATTTTTCTTATAGAATAATAATGTTTTCTGCTTGAGGTCCTTTTTCTTTTTCAACAACGTCGAATTCAACGCCTTGACCTTCTTCAAGTGTTTTAAAACCATCTTTTTGAATTTGTGAGAAGTGAGCAAAAACATCTTTACCATCTTCTGTTGTTATAAATCCAAAACCTTTTTCACCATTAAACCATTTAACTGTACCTTTCATTTTGTACCTCCTTAATTCTACTTCAATCCTTTGCAAAATGTAGAGATACTAAATTAATAATAAAGCTCAGTTTCATTTTCAAATTCATAAAGTGTAAATATAATCTTTAATTATAATAACACTTATTCTTAAATTAATCAAGCTTTCTTTTCCAAATACTTTTCGCAGCTGCATTTAATTCTCTTGTTGAAATTTCAGTATATAGACAATTTTTTTCAGATTTTAAACTTTTAATGCAAACTTTTTCAAAATCAGTTATTTCCTTATGATATATGATATTAATACTTTTAAGTTTATAATTTCTTCTAAATTCTTCTGGCATTGAATTTACAATCCAATCTACATATACTGCATTATTAACATGATTATTTACATCAATATTTTCTTCTTGTACCTTTAGATTATTTTCTGAAAACAGTTCTCCCTTTACTTTAAATCTTTCAATATTTTCAAAGTTTCTCTTTTTTTCTACTCCAAATCTCTTTGCAACTTCTTCTGGTATTCTAATAGGCTTCTTCTTATTTATATCTACTATTAAAAATACTACACTTGCAGATATTATTTTTTCATTTCTTTCATTAAATACTTCAAATTCTCTAAAAGCATTTAGTCTTATAAAGTCAGATGCCCAAGTTACAATTCTTATTTTTTCATTTTCTCTTGGAATATCTTCAAAATCAACTCTCCATTTATAAATCATCCAAGTATATCCAAGTTCTATTAGGTCTTCTGATGTTGCATTTAATTCCTTACTCTGTTCATTAGAAGTATCTATCATTAGTGTAAATAAATTTTTGTATGTTATTTTTCCATCTATACATAAAGATTTATCTACTGTAATAGTTTTTTCATATTTCACATTCTCATATCCCATCTATAATTTATAATTTTATATTATTTTAACATATAATTGTAAAGTTTACATATATACTAAATTGTGCTAAAATCTACCTACGAGACAAAAATTAACTAGCGCCAGGGCCCATTTTATGGGTTGACGAGGATTGAAGCTATCGAAATTTTCGGCGGATACTTCAAAGGTTCACAACCTTAGCATTTCTACAAAAGTTACAAGTAATTGTATAACAAAGGAAATGAAGTGAGTCTCTAAAAATTAAATATATTTTTTGGAGGTATTATTATGTGTGGAATTGTAGGATATTGCGGTAGATTAAATGCACAAGATGTAGTTATTAATGGCCTTGAAAAGCTAGAGTATAGAGGTTATGACTCTGCTGGTATTTCTATTTTAGAAAATAGTTCTTTAAGAACTAAGAAAAAAGCAGGCAGACTTATTAATCTTGAAAATGCTCTTAAAGATGATCCTTTTAAGGGAAATATTGGTATAGGTCATACTAGATGGGCTACTCATGGTGTTCCAAATGAAACCAATGCTCATCCCCATTTAAATACAAATGGAACTATTTCTGTAGTTCATAATGGTATTATTGAAAACTATCTTGATTTAAAAGAATTTTTAATCTCAGAAGGTTATACTTTTAAATCTGAAACAGATACTGAAGTTGTAGCACAACTTATTGATTATTATTATGAAGATGATCTTTTTACTGCAGTTACTAAAGCTATTTCAAAATTAAAGGGAGCTTATGCTCTTGGAATAGTTTCTGAAAATGAACCAGATAAACTTATTGCTGTTCGTCATGCATCTCCATTAGTACTTGGAGTTTCAGATGAACTTGGAACTTTTATAGCTTCAGATATTCCTTCATTACTAGAATATACAAGAGATGTTATTTATCTTGATAATGGAGAAATAGTAGTTGCTGATAAAGATTCTTATACTATTTATAATGAAAATCTTGAAGAAGTTGAAAAAGAAATTTCTAAAATAACATGGAGTTTAGAAGCTGCTACTAAAGATGGCTTTGAACACTTTATGATAAAAGAAATCTTTGAACAACCTCGTGCTATTGAAGAAGCAATATTAAATAAAATGAAAGATGATGAAATAAATCTTTCAACTGGTACTTTTACAAAAGAAGAATTAAATGAAATAAATCAAATATATATTGTTGCTTGTGGTACTGCATATCATGCAGGACAAGTTGGAAAATTTGCATTTGAACAATTTGCACATATTCCAGTTACTACAGATATTGCATCTGAGTTTAGATATAATTCTCCTTTTATTGATGACAAAACACTTTTAATTTTAGTTAGTCAATCTGGAGAAACAGCAGATACACTTGCAGCACTTCGTGAAGGTAAAAAGCATGGAGCTAAAACTATTTCTATTACAAATGTTGTAGGATCTTCCATAGCAAGAGAAACAGATAAGGTATTATATTGCTATGCTGGACCTGAAATTTCTGTAGCTTCTACAAAAGCTTATACAACTCAACTTATTGCATTATATTTCTTAGCTCTTGATTTTGCTAAAAAACTTAATAAAATAAGCGACGAAGAAATTAAAAATATCATTAATGAAATTAAAGAATTACCAAATAAAATAAATTCAATGCTAAAAGATTTAGATATCTATAAAAATATTGCAGAAGAAATTAAAGACTCACAATCTATTTTCTATTTAGGACGTGGACTTGATTTTATATCTGCTAAAGAAGGAGCTTTAAAGCTAAAAGAAACTTCTTATATTCATACTGAATCTTTCCCAGCTGGAGAACTTAAGCATGGATCTATTGCATTAATTGAAGATGGTACAAAAGTATTTACTATAGCAACTCAATCAAAACTTGTTGAAAAGACAGCGTCTAACTCTCAAGAACTTACTTCTCGTGGAGCTCATGTTTATTCAATAGGTAGAGTTGGAGATACTTTACTTGAAAAATCAGCTGATAAAGTTATTTATGTTCCTAATTCACTTGATGTTTTAATGCCTGTTTTAACAGTTGTTCCAGAACAATTAATAGCATACTTTACATCTGTTGCAAAGGGCAATGATGTAGATAAGCCAAGAAACTTAGCAAAATCAGTAACAGTTGAATAAAATTAAATAATATAAAAAATACCTATGCTCATTGCATAGGTATTTTTATTTCTAAATAAAATCTATTTTCTTTAATATATATATTTCTATTATAATTTAATTTATCTAAACTTGCATCTACTATAGAAAGCCCTATTCCTGTTGAAGATTTTCTAGATTTATCTAATACAGTTGATCTTTCAAATAAAAAATTATAATCTCCATCAATTGTATTTTCTATATCATTTGAAAAAATAATTCTAATATCACTATCTTTAATAATTTCTATTTTATTATTTCCCTTTGAATACTTAATCATATTATCTAAAATATTGTAAATTATAGTAGATAACATTTTTGATGATGTAAATATCTCTATATTTTCATCAGGTGATAAAACTTCTAAAGATTCACCTCTATCTAAAAAAGTATCATAATACTCAAATGTTATAGAATATATAAGTTCTTTTAAATCAATATAGTTTTTTTCTACTTCCCCTTCAATATTTAAAATCAAAGATAATTCATAGAATTTTTCTATTAATTCATTTAAATACTTAGCTTTATTCTCAGAAATATCTACATATCTTTTTATTTTTTCTAAATCTTCTTCCTTTTCTATTAAGGAAAGATATCCTAAGACAGCTGTAAGAGGAGTTCTTAAATCATGGGAGAGATTTGCCATAAGCTCCCTGTATTTACTTAAAATTTCATTTCTTTCTAATTTTAAATCATTATTTTTCTCAATTAGACTTTGAAAATCCATAGCGATATTTTTAAGATCTTCATTACTATAATTTTTCATTTTAGTAATACTTCCATATTCACTTTTCTTCTTATATATATATCTAAAATCCTTTATATCTTTTTTAAGTTTTATATAATTTATTAAAAAATATAAAAGAAGCCCTAATAAAAGGGCCATAATAACATAATTAATCAAGATTTCTCCTATTCATAATAACAATTGTAATTCCAATAACTACTAATGCTAGTATAGCATTAATTGTAAGTTGTGGTATTAAACTATTTACAAATTCTTTTTCTAATATAAAAGGTCCATCTCCTGTACCTATTATTGAAAAGGCATTAGAAGATATTTTACTAAATACTCCACTTGGACTAAAAGATGCTATTCCTGCAATTATATACTTTAATCTTCCTGAAAACATTGAAATATATCTTAGTAGTGAGTGAATTTTTATTCCAAATAATATAAATAATATTGTAACTAAAAACTCATTTTTTACTACAAAATATATTAAAAGTAGTATTGATAATATTGAAATTAGAGGAATTATTTCAAGACCTATATTTAAAAGAAAGAATTTAACTATTTCAGTACAATAACTATTCCATCCAAATAAGAAATATACTATTGTAAAATGTAATAGCATTGATACAAATAATACTATAATAGCTACAACAAAAGACACTATAAATTTTGAAATAACTATTTTACTTCTAGATATTCCGGATTCAACCACTCTTAAATAAGCTCTTTCTTTTCTTTCATCACCCATTACAAAAGCACCTACAAAAAGCACCATCCAATTTGCAGCACTTAATGCCATAGATGTTCCTATCATTATTGCAATTGATGGAATTCCACCCTTTGGTGTAGAATTTGGCGAAATAGGTCCATTTACTGAAACTCCTTGATTTATAAGAATATTACCACCTATTACAATTGCAAAAATTATCAATAAACTTATTAAATTTCCAGTTTTAGTAAAAACTCTCTTAAACTCAGCTTTTAAATATCTATCCATTATTTATTACCTCCCATAAGCTCAATATAATAATCTTCAAGAGAATTTTCCTTATTAGAAATTGATTTAGGATAAATATCATGTGATGCAAGTTTTCTTTGAATATCTATAATATTTATATCATTATAAATTTCTATTTCTCCATCTGATAAAACTTTATAGTCAGTAATTTTTAATTCTTCTTCAAGTATAGCTATTACTTTACTTGAATCTTCATTTTCTACAATAAGTTTAATACACATCTTACTTCTTTCTTTTAATTCTTCAGATGTAAGCTCATCTACCATATGACCATCTTTAATAAATCCAACTCTTGTAGCAATTAAAGATAATTCATTTAAAATATGAGATGAAATAATAATTGTAGTATTCCATTCTTTATTTATTTTTAGAATAAAGTTTCTAAGCTCTATAATTCCTGTTGGATCAAGTCCATTTATTGGTTCATCTAGTATTAATATTTTCGGCCTATTAATCATAGATGCAACAAGGCCTAGCCTTTGTCTCATTCCTGTTGAATAGCCTTTTACTTTTTTGTTTAAAGCATTATCTATTTTAAATTCTTTTGCCAAATCTTCTATTTCACTATCATAATTAATTCCCTTTAAATCACATTGATATTTTAAGTTTTTCTTACCTGTCATATAGGAATAAAAACCAGGATTTTCAACTAAAAAGCCCATCTCTTCTCTTACTTTATTATGATTATCTCCATTTTCTGAAAGTATTATTACCTCTCCACTACTTTCTTTAATATGACCTGCAAGAATTTTTAATAAAGTTGACTTTCCTGCTCCATTTGCACCTACAAGTCCATAAATATCTCCATCATATAAATTAAAATCAAGGTCATTTAAAGCTTTTATATTTCCAAAAGTTTTTGTAATACTTTTACATTCAATTAATTTTTCCATTATACTCCCCCTCGTTAAATAAATTATTACAAATGAACCTTTATAATTTATAAAGAGAATATTAAGAAAATCTAAAGAATTATTACATTCTAAATTTCTCCACATCTATACTATGCTTTTCAATTTTTTTATAAAATAGACTTCTGTGTATTCCTGCAATTTTAGAAGCATCTTTAATATTTCCAGATGTCTTTTCTAAATATTTTTCTATTAAACTCTTATCAAAATTATCAATAGCATTGTGATAATTCATCTTTAAATTAAAATCATCATTGTTTTTTACAGTATAATCAACAATTCTTGATGGAAGATCTCTAAGCCTTATTTCTTTATCATTACAAACTGCATAGGCACTTTTAATAATATTATCAAGCTCTCTTACATTCCCAGGCCAACAATAGGAATAAAAACATACCTTTACCTCATCAGAAAGTTCAACATCTTTTCTATATTCTTTATTTAAAGACTCTAAAAAAAACTCTGATAATATCAATATATCATCTCTTCTTTGTCTTAGTGGAATCATCTCAAGATTTACTACATTTATACGATAAAATAAATCCTCTCTAAAACTTCCATCAAGTACCATTTCATATAAATTTTTTCTTGTAGCTGATATTAACCTTATATCTATTGGTATAGACTTTGTACTTCCTAAAGGATCTAAACTTTTTTCTTCTAATACTCTTAAAAGTTTTGCTTGCATCGGAAGTGGCATATCACCTATTTCATCTAAAAATAAAGTTCCTTTATTTGCAAGTTCAAACTTACCCTTTTTACCAGCTTTTTTTGCTCCTGTAAAAGCTCCACCTTCATATCCAAATAATTCAGATTCTAATAATTCATTGGGAATTGCTGCACAATTTATGCTAATCATTGGATAGTCGCATCTATTACTACTGTTATGTATGGCTCTTGCAAAAACTTCTTTTCCAGTTCCTGTTTCTCCTGTTAATAATACTGAAAAATGAGTTTTTGAAATTTGAGTCGCTCTTTCCTTTTGTCTTTCAAAAACAGGATCATTTCCTATTACATTGTCAAATCCTGATGAACTTCCCTGTAAACTTTGATACTGTTCTTTATAGTAACTTAGCGTTGAATATTGATCTAATAATTTTTTTGTTACATCTAATGTTGCAAGTTTAAATTTAACCTGAGCTACTCCTGCAATTATATTTCCATCTTTATCCTCTACATAAGACCTACTTACTATAACTGATTTTTCTAATGTAGTTCCTTTATTATATACATGAATTGCACCTTCATCAGTATATTTTTTATCCATAATATCAATCATCTTTGAGTTTGGAATATATTGCAATATACTTTTTCCAATTGCCTCTTTTTTAGTGGTTTTTAAAAATTCACAATATTTTTCATTGATATCTAATATAATTCCATCCTTATCAACTAATATAAAACCATCATCAGACATATCTAGTACTTTTTGAAAAACGTTTTTATACCAATTCTCTCCTGACATATAAATACCTCCTTTTAACTATTATATATTTTTTTAAGTATATCAGATTTTCATTTTTGAGACAATCATTAAATTTATAATACTCACAAATATTGCATTTAAGCATTCTTATCATATTATTATCTTTTTTGAGATATATTCTTTAATTTGAGACAATTTTAAAGCTTTTATTTTATATTTTTAGAAAACATTCTCATAGAATAGACATTCTATCTTTTTTCAAAACTTGGCATGATTTTTGCAACTAATATAAGTGGGTTGTTAGTTTTATATTTGTTAGAATTATAACAATAATTCTATTTAATTTATTATTTAAAAGGAGATATTTACATGAAAGAAAAATTTAATCTTGATTCACTAGAAAATATCAAGATAAACAAGGATGGTTCCATTTTAACAATTACAATGGATAGACCTAAAGCTATGAATGCTTTAAACAACGATACTCTTACTGAGTTAAAAGAAATTTTCGACTATGCAAAAGCTGATGATTCTATTTTGGGGATAATCATCACTGGAAATGGTAAAGCTTTTGTTGCTGGGGCTGATATTTCACAAATGAAAGACTATGGTAGTGAAGATGGAAGAAAATATGCAAACTTTGCTCAAAGTGTCTTTAATGATATTGAATCTATTGAAAAACCAGTAATAGCTGCAATTAATGGCTATGCTCTTGGTGGAGGATGCGAACTTTCTATGTCTTGCGATATTAGAATTGCATCTACAAAAGCTGTTTTCGGACAACCAGAAGTAAATCTTGGAGTTATACCTTGTTTTGGAGGAACTCAAAGATTATCAAGACTTATTGGTGTTGCTCGTGCTAAAGAATTAATTTATACAGCAAGACTTATAAAAGCTGAAGAAGCTTTAAATTATGGTCTAGTAACTTCTGTAGTTGAAGAAGATTTATTATTAGAAGAAGCAAATAAAATAATGAATACTATTCTTGAAAAAGCACCAATTGCTATTAAATATAGTAAAGTTGCAATTAATACAGGTATAAACTTAGATCTTAAAAATGCTCTAGAACTTGAAAAAGATTTAGCTGCACTTTCCTTTGGAACAGAAGATAAAACAGAAGGCATGAATGCTTTTTTAGAAAAAAGATCTGCTAATTTTAAAAACAAATAAAATAAATTTATAGGGGGATATTTTATGGATACATCGGTTATTATTAGCATTATAGGCATTCTTGTAGCTATGTTTTTCCTAGTTAAACTTGTTATGGATGGAGTTAATATTTTTCTAATAGCTTTCATCTGTACAGCTATAGTTGCATTAACAGGAAAAATAAATCTATATGAAGCCTACACTGAAAGCTATCTTACGGGATTTGTAGGATTTTTAAAATCAAACTTCTTTGTATTTTTAACTGGAACTTTCTTAGGAAAAGCCATGGAAATTACAAATGGAGCAAAAGCTATTTCTCAACTTTTAGTTAATAAATTAGGAAATAAAAAAGCAATTATTGCTATACCAATTGCCTGTGGAATTTTAGGTTATGGTGGAGTTAGTGCTTTTGTTATTAGTTTTGCAGTATTCCCTATTGCTCTTCAAGTATTTAAAGAAGCAGATCTACCAAGAAATTATATTCCTGGAGCTCTTTGCTTTGGATGTTCAACATTTGCTATGGTTGCACCAGGCGCTCCTCAAATTCATAATGCAATCGTTGCTAGAGCTTTAGGAACAGATATTATGGCTGGAGCTGTTAATGGATTTATAGCTTGTGCTTTCATGCTAGTTCTTGGTTCTTTTTGGCTTTTTAAAATGATAGAAAAAGAAAAAGCAAATGGAGCTCATTTCGTAGCTAAAGAAGGAGATGTTTTTTCTTCTGATGATGAAAACTTACCAAATGGATTTATCGCTTTAATCCCATTAATAATTACTGTACTTCTAATAAATATAAAAATAAATGGAGAAAATCTTGTTCACTTAGAAACAGGACTACTTATTGGAACAATTTTAACTATACTTTTAATGAACAAATTTGTAGATAAAAAAGAACTTACTGAAGATCTTGGAGTTGCAATTAAAAGTAGTGTTTTCTCAATTACTAATACATGTGCTGTTGTAGGTTTTGGAAGCGTTGTTCAAGCTTCTTTAGCTTTTCCTGTTGTTGTAAGCGCTATGACAAGTATCCCAGGACCACCTGCAAGTGGTGTTGCTGTTGGAACAATGGTTATAGCTGGAATCTGTGGATCTGCCTCTGGCGGACTTGGAATTGCTGCTCCACTTTTAGGACCAGTATTTTTAGCTAAAGGACTTTCTGCTGGAGCAATAATGCGTATTATGGCAATTGCATCATCATCACTAGATTCATTACCACATAATGGATATATCGTTACTGTTACTAATGGAATTTGTAACGAAACTCATAAAGATGCTTATGGCACAGTATTTAAATTAACTGTAATAGTTCCAATTCTTGCTACTATTTTATCAGTTATATTATTTACACTAATGCCAAACCTACCTTAAGTTAAAGTAAAAATTACTATTATAAAAGTGAAATAAAGGAGAATTTACTTATGAATAAACCACTAGAAGGCGTAAAAGTTATAGATTTAACATATTTTGTTGCAGGTCCTGGTACAGCAAGAATTCTTGCTGACTGGGGTGCAGATGTTATAAAAGTTGAACCAAGTTTTGGAGATCCTGGACGTAAAACAGGAGCAACTATGAATATGCCTGTTATAGATGATGAAATAAATCCATTTTATAGTGTTTATAACTGTAATAAAAAAGGCCTTTCAATTAACCTAAAAGAAGAAAAAGGTCTTGAAATAATGGATGAACTTTTAAAAGATGCAAATGTATTTTTATCAAGTTATAGAACAGGTGCTTTAAATAGACTTGGACTTGATTATGAAACTCTATCTAAAAAACACCCACATTTAATTTGGGCTCAAATAAATGGATTTGGAGATTATGGTCCAGCAAAAGATAATCCTGGATTTGACACTGTTGCTTTCTGGGCAAGAAGTGGAGCTATGATAGATACTGCTGAAAAAGGAACAACAATAAACCCACCTATTGGATTTGGAGATGCTACTACTTCATGTAGTTTAGCTGGTGGTATATGTGCTGCTTTATATGAGCAACAAAAAACTGGAAAAGGCCAAAAAGTTATGGTTTCACTATTTTCTCAAGCAATTTGGAATCTAAGTGCACTTGTAGCTTCTACACAATATGGAGATGAGTATCCAAAAACAAGAAAAAACGCTATATCTCCTGTTATAAATTCTTATAGATGTAAAGATGACAAATGGATTTTCCTAAGCATCTTAGAACATGAAAGATATTACAATGATCTTTGTGATGTAATAGATAGACCTGATTTAAAAGATCACCTAGACTTCTCTACTACTACAAAAGGTAAAGAAAATGCAAGAGAGCTTATTTCTATAATTGATGAAGGATTTAGTAAATACACTCAAGAAGAAATGGTTCAAAAACTTACAGAAAAAGATATTGCTCATGAAAGAATTCAACATGTTAAGGAAGTTTTAGAAGATCCTCAAGCTCTTGAAAATAACTATATCTATGAAGTTGAAAATAGAGATAAATCAAAAACACTTATGGCAATGACTCCAGTTAAGTTCAATAATATTGAAGTTAATTTAAATAATGATGCTCCTACTGTTGGAGAACACAATGATGAAATTCTAGCTAATTTAGGATATTCAGAAGAAGATATTGCAAAGCTATATGAATCTGGAGTATTAGCGAAAAATTAATATTATTTTTTCAAATTAAGGAGGAAAAAATGAAAATAACATTTAATCAAGCTGAAGAAAAAATACGTGAAGTTGCACGTGAATTTAGTGAAAAAGAAATAGCGCCATTAGCTGAAGAACTTGACAAAGAAGCTAGATATCCTGAAGAAAGCTTTCAAAAAATGGTTAAGCTTGGATTTACAGGAATTGGTGTACCTGAAGAATATGGCGGATCTGGTGGAAATGAAATTGTAAAATGTATTGTAGTAGAAGAAATTGCTAAAAAATGTGCATCTACTGCTGGAATACTATCAATTCACGGAATATTTGGACAAGCTATATTACGTTTTGGTACTGAAGAACAAAAACAACAATACTTACCTGAAGTTACATCTGGTGGAAAACACGGTGCTTTTGCTCTTACTGAACCTAATGCTGGTTCTGATGCTGGTGCTGTAAAAACACATGCTTTTAAAAATGGCGATAACTATATTATTAATGGTACTAAATGTTTCATTACAGGTGGAGCTAATGCTGATTATGTACTTGTATTTGCTCTAACTGATCCTTCTAAAGGTCTTAAAGGAATGAGTGCTATTATAGTTCCTAAGAATACTCCTGGATTTAAAATTGGAAAAACTGAAGACAAAATGGGAATTCGTGCTTCAGAAACTTCTGAATTAATTTTTGATAACTGTAAAGTTCCTACTACAAATCTAGTTGGTAAAGAAGGCCAAGGATTTAAAATCGCTATGATTATGCTTGATGGAGCTAGAATCGGTGTTGCAGCTCAAGCTCTTGGAATCGCTAAAGGCGCTATTGATGAAAGTGTAAAATACATGCATGAAAGAGTTCAATTCGGAAAACCAATTGCAGCTTTACAAGGACTTCAATGGTATATTGCTGATATGGCTACAAAAACTGAAGCTTCAAAATGGTTAATATATAGAGCAGCAAGTCTTAAAGACGAAGGACAACCATATAGTACAGAAGCTGCTATGGCAAAATTAAATGCATCAGAAAACGCAAGAATTGTAACTAATTTAGCTCTACAAATTCATGGTGGATATGGATATATGAAGGACTACCCACTTGAAAGAATGTGTAGAGATGCTAAGATAACAGAAATTTATGAAGGAACTTCTGAAATTCATAAAGTTGTTATTGCAAGAGCTGTAATTGGATAGGAGGAAAATATGAATATCATTGTATGTTTAAAACAAGTACCTGATACTAATGAAGTAAAAATAAATCAAGAAACAGGAACATTAATCCGTGATGGAGTTCCAAGTATAATAAATCCTGATGATAGAAATGCACTAGAAGCAGCACTTCAATTAAAGGATAAAGAAAATGCAAAAGTAACTGTTTTAAGTATGGGACCTATGCAAGCTAAAGAAGCTTTAAAAGAAGCTTTAAGTATGGGTGCAGACGAAGCTTACTTAGTTAGTGATAGAAAATTTGGTGGATCTGATACATGGGCAACAGCTACAATATTAGCTGCAGCAATTGAAACTATTGGAGACTATGATATTGTATTTTGTGGAAGACAAGCTATAGACGGAGATACAGCTCAAGTAGGACCTGAAATAGCAGAATTCTTAGACCTTGCTCAAGTAACTTATGTTAAAGATATAAAAGTTAAAAACGAAAAAACTTTAGAAGTTAGTCGTTTTACTGAATATGGCGATTATATATATGAAGTTAAAACACCAGTTGTTTTAACAGCTATTAAAGAATTAAACGAACCAAGATACCCTACTATTAAAGGTCTTTTAAAATACTTCACAGAAGAAGATAATATTAAAACATTAACTTTTGATGACTTAAAAGTAGATGAAACACAAATTGGTTTAAAGGGATCTCCTACTAATGTTAAACGCTCTTTTGTTCCAGTTAAAAATAAAACATCAGAGATTTTAGAAGGCGATACAGTAAAAGACATAACTAACCTATTAGTAATGAAACTTTCTGAAGTAAATTTAATATAAGGAGAACAAAATGAATAGAAAAAAAGTTAACCAAAATATAAATTTAAACGACTATAATGATGTTTGGGTTATTGCTGAACAAATTAAAGGCGAAATACATCCAGTAACTATTGAATTACTTGGAGAAGGTAGAAAACTTGCTGATTCAATAAATAAAGAATTAGTTGCTGTTGTTGCAGGACATGATTTAAAAGAATCTGCTGAAAAACTTCAACACTATGGAGCAGATAAAGTTTATTATATAGAAGATCCTCTTTTAAAAGATTACACTACTGATGGATATAAAGAAGTTATCTCAAGACTTATTGATGAAAGAAAACCAGAAATAGTTTTAATTGGAGCAACTTCTATTGGTAGAGATTTAGGACCTAGACTTGCAGCAAGTGTTGGAACTGGACTTACTGCAGACTGTACAAAACTAGAAATAGATGAAGAAGATGGAAAACTACTTCAAACAAGACCAGCATTTGGCGGAAACTTAATGGCTACTATAATATGCCCTAAAAACAGACCTCAAATGTCAACAGTTCGTCCTGGAGTTATGGCTAAAGCAAAATATAGCGATGAAAAAACTGCAGAAATGGAAATTATAAACCCTAATTTAAAAGAAGAAGAAATTAGAACTAAATTAATCAAAACTGAAAATCTTGGTAAAAAAAGAGTAAATCTTATAGATGCTAAAATAATTGTAGCTGGAGGAAGAGGCCTTAAAGAAAAAGAAGGCTTTGAACTTGTTGAAAAACTTGCTTATGCTCTTAAAGGAGAAGTTGGTTCTTCAAGAGCTGCTGTTGATGCAGGTTGGATTGAACACCCTCACCAAGTTGGACAAACAGGTACTACAGTTCATCCTGACCTATATATAGCTTGTGGTATATCTGGAGCTATTCAACATCAAGCAGGTATGCAAGATGCAAAATATATAGTTGCAATAAATAAAGATCCAAGTGCTCCTATTTTTGATATTTGTGACTATGGTATTGTTGCTGATTTATATGATGTAATACCAAATCTATTAGAATCAATTCACGAAAAAGACTTTTTAGACCTAGTATAAAATTAAAACCTCACACTAAAAAAGCTGTCAATTTGACAGCTTTTTATTTTAATCTATATCCCATTCCCCATATTGTTTCAATATGATCATTTTCACTATGTTTTTTAAGTTTATTTCTAAGATTACTCATATGAGCATTAATAGTATCTGCATCATAAATATAATCATCATTCCAAACATTTTTATAAATAGTTTCTTTAGAATAAATTCTATTTGGATTTTTCATAAGTAATTTTATTATTTCATATTCAATAGGAGTTAATTTAAGAGCATTTCCTGATACCATTACAAGTTTTTCCTCTTCATTAAGTTCAATATCCTTATAATTTAGTATTTGTTTTTCCTCTATCTCAGATCCAAAATCTCTATACCTTCTAATATTAGCTTCAACTCTTACTAATACATCATCAATGTCAAAAGGCTTTTGAATAAAATCATCTGCGCCCATTTTAAGAACATCTATTTTTGTTTTTTTATCAGACTTTGCACTTATTACAATAATTGCAATTTTACTATTCTTTCTTATTTCTTCAATTACATCTTCTCCAGTCATATTAGGCATCATAAGATCTAATAAGACCAAATCAAACTCTTTCATTTTCAAAAGAAGTAATGCTTCTCTACCAGTATAAGCACTATCAGTTTCATATCCATTGTTTTTTAAAATCTCTGACAATAGATTATTTATATCCATATCATCTTCTACAATTAAAATTTTTCTCATCTAATCACCTATTTTTATTATATATTAAATAAATTATTTTTTGTTAAATTATTATATAAAATATTGTTTGATTAATCTATATAATTTTAGTAAACTATTATAGTGATAATGTTTTTCATTTATACTTGCTTAAGTTTTATAAATTTTGAGTATAAATAAAATACAAAAATCAAAAGGGGAAAAAGATGAATATTTTTAATGATGTAATGGTTATATTTTTTATATTAGCCTTAGGTTACATTTTAGGTAGAATTCCTTTTTTAGGAATTAAACTTGGAACTTCCGGTGTTCTTTTAGTAGCTATTGTTATGGGACATTTTGGATATGAAGTTGCAGGAATTGTAGGACAAATAGGACTTGTACTTTTCTTATCTTGCGTAGGACTTGTAGCTGGACCTATGTTTGTAAAAAATTTAAAAAGCAATATTTTAGCTTTTATTTTAACATCAATATCAGTAGTAATCTCTGCTGGTGTATTAATTGCAATTGTAGTTAAGTTTTTTGATATTTCATTACCATTAGCACTAGGTCTTTCAGCAGGCGCTTTAACATCAACTGCTTCTCTTGCAGCAACAATAGAAGCAACAGGATCTAGCATCGCAAGTGTTGGATATGGTATTACTTATATTTTTGGTGTAGTTGGAGTTATACTATTTGTTCAAATTTTACCAAAAATTATGAAAGTTAATATTGATGATGAAAATGCAAAACTAGTTTCTAAAGATGAAGATAAAAGCAGTGCTAGTCTTGTTAAATATTTAATTAATATAGATGCTTCTGGTATATTCGTAATTTCACTTGCAGTTGTTATAGGAGTTTTAATAGGTTCTATTTCTATACCTTTAGGACCAAATATTAAATTTTCTCTTGGAAATTCAGGAGGATCTCTAATAGCAGGTCTAATACTTGGACATTTTGGTCATATTGGAAAAATCTCTTTAAAAGCTCCAAAGACTACATTAAATCCTATTCGTGATTTAGGAATTTCATTATTTCTAATACAAAATGGAGCTAAAGCAGGAACTGGATTTGTAGAAGTACTTGCAGACCAAGGAATAAAACTATTTGTAATAGGTATTATTATGACACTTGTTGCTGTTAGCTTTGCTTTTATAATATCAAGATATCTATTTAAAATGCCTTTATTTGCAGCACTAGGAGCGACTACAGGAGCAATGACATCAGCTCCATCACTAAGTGCTCTAATAGCTGCTACTAATAATAATGACAATGTAACTGCTTTTTATGCAGCTTGTCAACCAATAGCAACTATTGCACTTGTATTATTGCCACAAATAATGGTTTCAATACTTGGAAATTAAAAAAAAGCTACTTTATAAAGTAGCTTTTTTTATATTAAAATTTAATTTCTGTTTTAAATAAATCTCCATCTATTTCTAAACTAAATTTTCCACCTTGTGCTTCTATTAGTGATGTTGCTATAGAAAGACCAAGTCCTGAACCTTCAGTATTTCTAGACTCATCTCCCCTTTTAAATCTATCAACAAGTTCTGATGCTGATATATTTAAAGAGTAATTTGAAATATTTTTCATAAGAAGAATTATTTCATTTTTATTTTTTTCTAAATCTACATATACTCTAGTTCCAGGCATTGCATATTTATATATATTTGAAAATAAATTATCTAATACCCTTGAAGTTCTATTGCCATCTAGACTTAATATAATAGGTTCTTCTGGCAAAGTTTGAACAATTTGTAAATGTCTATCTTCAAACTTATCTTCCCATTCTCCTGCTATTTGCATTAATATAGCTCTTAAATCTATATCATCAAGATCAAGCTCAATATTTCCACTACTAGCCTTTGAAACTTCAAATAAATCTTCAATTAAATGTTTTAATTTAATAGATTTTTCATATATAACTTCCGCATATTCATTCTTTTCTTCTTCAGTAGTATTTTCCTTAACTATTAAATCAGAATAATTAATAATAGAAGTCAGAGGTGTCTTTAAGTCATGAGATACATTTGTAATAAGCTCAGACTTTAATCTTTCAGACTTTACAGCCTCATCTACTGCAGTAGATAGATTATCTGAAATTGTATTAAAACTATGTGCTACACCCTTAAAATAAGTTGTATCTTCATCTATTTTTATATCATAATTGCCTTCTGCAATACTTTTAGATTTTTTAGTTACATTTTCTAAATCTATCATATATTTTTTAGCAAGATTATATACTATAAATACTAAAACCATCCAAATAATCCAAACTATAAATCTAAGTCCATAACTTACTACCATAACTGATCCAAGTGTTCCAAGCACTATAAGACCTGCACAAAATAGCTTTAACTTATTTAAAGAATCTTTGGATAAATCAATACTTTCTTGTAAATAACTAGAAGTATTTTTTGCAAATTTCTTAAACCAATTTACTACAGACTTAAATAATCTAATTATTATTGAATTAGAAAATACAAAAGCACTTGTACCTTCATTATATATAGCTTTTAACCCAAGTACATAATAATACACTGCAATCAATGCAAAGAAGGATGAAATAAATTGCAATATATATATAGTATAAACACTTAACATTGCATATATATCTCTACTATCTGAAATTATAGCAATGGGAACAAACCAAAGCCCTGTAAAAATCATAACTATCTCTACTGGAAATCTTTTTATACCATCTGCAAAAGAAACTCCCTTTAATTTTTTATAATTAGAAATCATAGCAAAGGCCACTAAAAATCCAATACTCACCATTAAGCCTATTGCCTTACTTGGCATTACTACTCTCTCTACATATACTCCTGAAATATAATTATTAAAACCCTTACTATGAAAATCTATTGAATACATAAAACTCAACTTTTTAATTCCATAATATTTATCATTTATATTTCTATAAGATGAGTTTAAAGTTTTCTTAAAATCTTTTGTTAAATTATCATATTTTTTATCTGGAATTTCCTCTGATGTAATATAGACTTTTCCATTTTCGTAATATCCCTTCACTCCATATACACTACTTTTTGAATCTTCAAATTCATAATCTTTAGGATCTATATCTTCATTAAAATCACCTATATTACTAAGATATGACACCTTATACTTAGGTTCTTCTATTTCATCACTTAAATTATTAGTATATTCATTTTCTGGATAATCTTCCTTATATAATTCATAATCATCTCTATTTATTCTTGTTTCAATTTGTCCATCTAAGTTTCTTATTACAATCTCATTTGGATATCTATTTTTAAACTCTTCAGTTTTTTCAAAATTATCAACCTTATATCCTTTTACAATATATTTCATAGAATTTTTTGTAATTTGATTTACATAATACATATCATTCATTGATTCATCATAAAGAGAATTATTAATTGCCTCAGAGAAAACTTCTGAAATATAACTATATTTCCCGTCATCATCATTAAATATCTCTGATTTTTCTACAAAAAATGAAACTAACAAACTTAATATTGTAAGAATTACTATTACAAATACTATGCCTGAATTTGAATATCTAATAGATTTTTTTTCTATAACTTCATCATATTCATTAAATTCACTATCATTCAATATTAATTCCTCCTTTTTGGATCTACAAATTTATAACCTAAACCCCAGGCAACTTTTAAATACATAGGTTTTTTAGGATCAATTTCTATTTTTTCTCTAATTCTTCTAATATGAACAGTTACAGTTTTAGCTTCAATTGCAGGCTCATTCCAAACTATTTCATATATTTCTTCTATGGAAAACACACGATTTGGATTTTTCATAAGTAGCTCTAATATTTTATATTCAATAGAAGTTAGAGATATTTTCTCATCTTCAACATAAACAGTTTTCTCTAAAGTATTAAG
The DNA here is from genome assembly GCF_017874395.1 of Peptoniphilus stercorisuis. Lineage (GTDB taxonomy): Bacteria > Bacillota > Clostridia > Tissierellales > Peptoniphilaceae > Anaerosphaera > Anaerosphaera stercorisuis. The sequence goes on from NZ_JAGGLJ010000006.1 coordinate 43,859, forward strand.
CTTTATACCGCCTATTTGAATAATATCCTCTTCCTTATGTTCATCTTGATACTGATGAAATCTTCTAATATTAGAATTAACTCTTGCCATTAATTCCAAAGGATTAAAAGGCTTTGTAATATAATCATCTGCTCCAATATTAAGCCCAATTACCTTATCATAATCTTCACCCTTTGCTGAAAGTATTATAATAGGCACATATGAGTGCTCACGAAGTTTTAGTATTGCCTCTTCTCCACTCATATTTGGCATCATTAAATCCATTATTATAAGATCAACTTTATTATTTTTAAATTTATCAACAGCATCTTGACCATCTTCTGCATAAATAACATCGTAATTTGCATTTTTAAGATAAATCCCTATAGACTCTCTTATAGCTTTATCATCCTCAGCTACAAGTATTGTGTATTTTTCCATATAATCCCTCCAAAAAGTATAATATCAAAAATCTTTTAAAATTTTATTAGCTAAATCTTACAAATTTCTTAAATATATAATTATTTTTATTATATCAAAGAAATATCCACAAATTAATAAATTTAAAACCTCAAAATACTTTTATGTTATAATACTTAAGAAGTAGGTGATAATATGGCTTATGACGGAACAGTCCTAAAAGCAGTAATCCATGAATTAAATGAAAAACTAAACACTGGAAGAATTGATAAAATATATCAACCTGAAAAAGACGAAATAACATTGAGTATTAGATGTAAAGGAGAAAAATACAAATTATTACTATCAGCATCAAGTAATAATCCAAGAGTTTATCTTACTAATATTGATAAGAATAATCCTCAAACTCCCCCAACATTTTGTATGCTACTTAGAAAACATCTTGAAAGCGCAAGAATCATTAATTTTGAACAATATAAAATGGATAGAGTCTTAAAGATGAATGTTATCTCCAAAAATGAACTTGGAGATGAAATAACAAAATCTCTAATAGTTGAAATTATGGGCAAATATTCAAATATTATTTTAATTGATAATTCTAATAATAAAATTTATGACTCAATAAAAAGAGTAAATTCACAAATGAGTAGAGTTCGTGAAATCTTACCAGGCTTACAATATGATATTGAATCTATTTCTGATAAAGAAGATCCATTAATCGAAACTCAAGAAAATTTTATAAATATTCTTAAAAACTCAGAACAAAACAAAAGCCTTAAAAACTTTATTATGAACACTTATACAGGTATTAGTCCAAATATATCTAGAGAAATTTCTTATAGGGCTTCTATTGAGTCTGATAGACCTTTAAATAGTCTTACTAATGAAGAAATACACTCTTTATCAAAGGCATTTTTAGACTTTACAAAATCTTTAAACAACAACGAATACAAAGCAAATTTTGTAATGGAAAATGATAAAATAATTTCCTTTAGTGCCCTTGATCTTCTAATGTATCCAGAAAATGAAAAAACTTATTTTAAAAGCATCTCATCTCTTTTAGATGAATACTATTCTAAAAAAGACAATGATCAAAGAATGAAAGATAAAAGTTCTAATATTAAAAAAGTTGTAAAAAATAATTTAGATAAGAATATTAAAAAACTAGAAAAACAAAATGAAGAACTTAACGAAGCAACTAATAGAGAAAAATATAAAATATATGCTGATTTAATCTCTGCAAATTTATATAAAATAGAAAAAGGACAAAAATCAATTGAAGTAGAAAATTTCTACGACAATATGAACTTAATTAAAGTTCCACTAGATGAAAGATTTTCAGGATCTGAGAATGCAAATAGATATTATAAAAAATATTCAAAATTAAAACATGCTGCAAAAAGACTTGAATTAGAAATAGAAAAATCTAAATCTAATATTGATTATCTAGAAACAGTTCTTTTAAATATAGAATTTTCAGATGAAGTTTCTGATATTGAAGAAATTAAAGAAGAACTTAAAGAGACTGGATTTATTAAAAAAACTAAATCTAAAACTAAAAATAAGAAAAAAGAATCTAAATTCTTAGAATTTAAAAGCATTGATGGATATAAAATTTATGTAGGTAAAAATAATAAGCAAAACGAAGAACTCACATTAAAAATAGCATCTAAAGAAGATATGTGGTTTCACGTTAAAGGTGGAGCTGGATCTCATGTAATCATTAAAAATAATGGTGAAGAACTTTCTGAAGAAGCAATTAATGAATGTGCAACACTTGCTGCTTATTATAGCTCTTTTAAAAATTCTAATAATGTTGAAATAGACTACACTACTAGAAAAAATATAAAAAGACATCCTAGTAAAGTTCCAGGACTTGTAATATATGTAGATTTTTCCACAATTAATGTAAGTAATATTTTTAATAATATAAAAAATATAAAAAAAGACGCTTAAGCGTCTTTTTTATTACTCTTCTTCTGAAATATATCCAAGTCTTTTTAATACTAGTTTATATCCATCTGAACCATAATTAAGTGATCTGTTTATTCTTGAAATAGTTGCTGTACTAGCCCCTGTCTCTGCTTCTATTTCATGATAAGTTTTATTTTTTATTAGAAGCTTAACAACTTGAAGTCTTTGAGAAATAGCTTGAATTTCTTTTACAGTACATATGTCTTCAAAAAATCTGTAACACTCATCAAGTGTTTCTAGCGCTAAAATCGCCTCAAATAAATCGTCAGTTTGTTCACTTTTAATCTTAGAATTGTATAACATTCTACTTTCCCCCTATTTTCACTAGAATATTACTCTAGCTGTTTATTCATTTTTTCCACATCATCTGCTAACTCTTGTTTATGTGAATGTAATTTTTCTTTAAGTGAGTTATCATTAAGAGATAAAATTTGCACTGCCAGTAGCGCTGCATTTTTTCCACCATCAATTGCAACAGTAGCAACTGGTACGCCTGATGGCATTTGTACAGTTGATAAAAGCGCATCTAATCCGTCAAGTGTCGAAGATTTCACCGGTATTCCAATAACTGGAACAATTGTATTCGCAGCTAAAACTCCACCTAAATGTGCAGCTTTTCCTGCTATTGATATTATTACTCCAACCCCACGTTCTTCAGCAGTTTTTGCAAATTCATATGCTCTTATTGGGGTTCTATGAGCAGAAATAACTTCAACTTCATAATCTACATCAAAATCCTTAAGAACTGAAATAACATCATCACTAATTTTTTTATCACTAATACTTCCCATTACTATTGAAACCTTCATAATTCCTCCATATTTTGTTAATAAATAATATACAAATGCTACCTCTCATTTTAACCATTAACCATATTAACAATGTTTTATAGTAAAGTCAATAGTTTTTCCAACTTTAATTCATATTAGAAAGGTTTTATTTTAAATTCCATTTTTCTTTCCATTGAACCTTTTAAGTATAAAAAAATCTCTCTAATAAATTAGAGAGATTTTTTAATTAATATTCAACAAATACTTTTGCTTTTGCTCCACAAATTGGGCAAACTTCTTCATTTTCGTCAAATGTAATATATCCACAAACTGGGCATAAGAAGATTTTTTCTGCATCTAAATCTTTACCAGCTTCAACAGCATCAATTGCATCTTGATATCTTTCAGCATGAACTTTTTCTGCTTCAATAGCATATTTCATAGCTTTAATAGCACCTTGTTCATCTTGAAGTTCTGCAACTGCAATATAAGCTGGATACATTTGAGTATATTCAAATACTTCTCCACCTTTTGCTGCTTCTAAGTTTTCTACAGTATCTCCCATGCCAAATCCTGCCATAGATAATACTGGGAAGTCACCTTTTTCATCTTTTAGAGCATTAAAATGAAGCTTAGCATGTACTTCTTCTGCGTCTGAAGTTGCGTTGAAAAGTCTTGCTACGTTTTTTAAGCCTTTTTTCTCTGCTGCTTCGCCCCAAATAATATATCTCATATGTGCTTGAGATTCTCCACCAAAAGCTGATCTTAAGTTATCACTAGTCATTTTATTCATCATAATAAATTTACCCCCTTAAACCATTTATAATTTTCACACTCATTTGGTACTTTTAATACCCTATCTATTATATATAATTTAGTGTAGTAAATCAAGGGATTTTATAAATTTAGAATCCCCTATTAAACAGCTTTATCCATATGCTCAATTTTTTTAGCTTGATCACTTGTAATAAGAGCATCTATAATATCATCTAAATCTCCATCAGTAACAGCCTCTATTCTGTGAAGAGTTAAATTTATTCTATGATCAGTTACCCTTCCTTGAGGATAATTATAAGTTCTAATTCTTTCTGATCTATCTCCTGTACCAATTTGAGATCTCTTTTGATCTGAAAGTTCTTTATTTTGTTCTTGAAGTTTTAAATCATAAAGTTTAGTTTTTAAAATCTTCATTGCTTTTTCCTTATTTCTAAGTTGAGATTTCTCATCTTGACAAGAAATTACAATATTAGTAGGAATATGAGTAAGTCTAACAGCAGAGTCAGTTGTATTTACACATTGTCCACCATTACCAGAAGCTCTAAATACATCAAATTTAACATCATTCATATCTATTTCTATCTCAACATCTTCAGCCTCTGGCAGCACTGCTACAGTTGCAGTAGAAGTATGAATTCTTCCAGAACTTTCTGTCTCTGGAACTCTTTGAACTCTATGAACACCAGATTCATATTTAAGTCTAGAATAAGCTCCCTTACCAGTAATCATAAGAACAACTTCCTTATATCCACCAATACCAATTTCATTAGAACTCATTATTTCAGGTTTCCAGCCCATTTTTTCAGCATACATAGTATATTGTCTTAAAAGTACACCTGCAAAAAGTGCCGCTTCATCTCCACCTGCACCAGCACGAATTTCAACAATTACGTTTTTATTGTCATTAGGGTCCTTAGGAATTAGAAGAACTTTTAACTCTTCTTCTATTTTTACAATTTGTTCCTCATCTTCTTTGATTTCTTCCTTAGCCATTTCTTTTAGCTCTTCATCAATTTTTTCAGATAAAAGCTCTTTATTGTCCTCTAGATTTTGCGCTACATCTTTATACTCTCTATATTTCATAACAATAGGCTCAAGTTCTGCATGCTCTATTGCTGTTTTTTGATATAATTTAGAATTATTAATAACCTCAACATCTATTAACTGTTTTTCAAGTTCAATGTATTTTTCTTCAAAAACTGCTATATTTTCGTACATATTATTCCCCTTTTTTTCCTATTACTACTCTATCTCTATTAGATAAATCCTTAATTACTTCTACATTATAATCTTTAAGAAGATTTTTTAAATCATCAGCTTGATCATGACCTATTTCAAAAACTAAATATCCATCATCACTTAAAAACTCCTTTGCAGACTTTATAATTTCCCTATAAAAATAAAGTCCATCTATTCCACCATCAAGTGCATTCATAGGTTCATAATCTTTAACCTCCACTTGCAACTTTTCAATTTCATCCGTTCTTATATATGGTGGATTTGAATAAATTATATCATATTTTCCAGTAATATTTTCAAATAAATTACTCTTTAAAACCTCTATATTCTCAAGATTATATCTTTTAATATTCTTCAAAGTATTTTTAATAGCATAATCTGAAATATCAACAGCAGTAAACTTAGTATCTCTATAAATATTCGCCATAGTAACAGATACAATACCACTTCCAGATCCAATCTCAACAAAACTTTTAATATTATTCTCTTTAAAAATTTTATTCAAAACTTCAATACTAATCTCAGTATCATCTCTTGGTATTAACACATTTTCATCTATATAAAAAGTATTTCCATAAAATTCAGTTTCACCAAAAATATATTGAAGTGGCTCTCCATTTTTCCTTCTATTTAAAATATTAAAATACTCATTTAAAATATCATCATTTAAATTTTCTTTATCATGTGATATTAAATAAGACATATCTTTATCAAGAAGCCTTGATAAAATCAATCTAACCTCAAAAAAAGGGTTAGTGTACTTGGAATTTTCCAAGTAATTTAACCCCTCTTTAAGAGCAACTCTTATTTCCATAGATCACTTTCTCCTTCATCTGGAAGCACAGCCTTTAAGCTCTCAATGGCAACCTCAATCATAGAATCATCAGGTTCACGAACAGTTGCATACTTTTGTATCTCCAAACCTGGAATAGCTAAAACTTTACAAACCTTACTATCGCTTTTACCAATAATTCTATTAATCTCATAAGAAATTCCTGCTACTATAGGAAGCGCTATAATTCTAGATACAACTCTCATAAGTGGATTTGGCCATCCAAAAAATGAAAGCACTAAAATACTTATAATCATTACCATAAATAAAAAACTAGTACCACATCTAGGATGTACTATTGGATACTTCTTAACATTTTCAACAGTAAGTTCATCTCCAGCTTCATAGCAATGAATAGTTTTATGCTCACTTCCATGATATTCAAAAACTCTCTTTATATCATCAATTTTAGACACATAATATAAATATATTCCAAAAACAACAAGTCTTAAAATTCCCTCAAAAAGATTTAAAACAATAGAACTTTCAGTATGTTTACTTAAAAGCCCTGCAGTTAAACTTGGAATAATCATAAATAAAACAGTTGCAACAACAAAAGAAAATAAAATAGCTATAAACATTTCAATATTTTCTTTTTTCTTCTTATCCTTAACAACCTTATCTAACAAACCATCTTCTAGATCTTCCTCATCTTCCCAAAATGAAGCAGAATAAGTAAGAGCATTAATTCCAGTTACCATAGCCTCTAAAAGCTTAAAAGCTCCTCTTATAATAGGAAGATTTAGAATTTTATATTTACTTGCCAAACTATTTATCTCATCAACTTTTAAATCTATTTCCTTATCAGGCTTTCTAACAGCAATAGCCATCTTTGAAGGGCCCTTCATCATAACTCCCTCAATAAGCGCCTGACCTCCTATAGAAGTCTTAAAAGCTTTTTTATTATAAACTTTGTCCATTAATACTCCTTAAATAAAAATGGTTAGCACCACGCTAACCATTACTTGTTTCTTTGATATTTCTTGTTGAACTTTTCAATACGTCCGCCGTGGTCAGTGAACTTTTGTTTTCCAGTAAAGAATGGATGGCATTCTGAACAAACTTCTACTTTAAGTTCATCTTTAACAGAGCCAGTTTTAAATGTATTTCCACAAGCACAAATTACTGTAGCTTCTTTATATTCTGGTTGAATATCTTTTTTCATTGCTTCACAACTCCTTTATATCAGATTATTAATTATCGTTTAATTTTAACACATCTGTTATTTTAGCACAATCACCAATATATTTCAATTACTTTTCGCTTAAATACTATTATAAAAGAAGTTTTTAAATATGTCTAGATGCAAATTAAAATAGTTATTCCTATTTGTCCTCATTATTAGAATCATCAGTGTTTTGTGAATTATTATCTTCACTTTCAGACTTTTCTTCACTAGATTTTTTTGAAAACTTTTTAATATTAATATACTCTTTAAGATCAATAATCTCTCCAGAGTCCATAATAACCTTAAAATCATAATCAGTTACTAAAACAACCCCAGCACCCACTAAAGCTGCAAGAGGCGCTAAAACAAGACCTAGTGCCGATACAGTAAGAGGAAGACTTAATACAATCTCATCATCCTTTGAAACAATAATCTTACTAGCATTACCCTTATCCCAAATTTCTTTAATAGCATTTTTTATCTCATCAAAATTTATAAAATCTTTTTTCTCATCTTCTTTTTTCTCTGGAATAACAACACTATGCATTATTATTTTAATAGCACGATCCACATCTCCATCAGCATCAAGAAGAGCAACACGTACAACCTCATAAGAAGCCCCAGTTATATTCATAACATAATCTATTTTTTCCATAGTAATCATTAATATCAACTCCCTATTTTGTATTATACCCCTTATTATTAAAAAATCTTTTACAATAAATCTAAGTATTTATTAAAAATAAATTAATTAAATTAGTTTTTATCATATTTAAACAAAAAAGATATCTTTAATATAGAAATATAATCTACAACTTTATTCTTTTTCAATTAAATTTTTATAATATTCCTATTAGAAACTATATCTCCCTTACAACATACTCATCTAAAATCTTTTTCTTTTCTTGCCACCCTGGCATATATAAACTCATTAAATTATAAAATTCTTTATTATGTTTTTTATACTTAAAATGAATCATCTCATGAAGAATAACATACTCAATACAATCCTTAGGTGCATATATTAAATCTTCATTTAGAATAATTCTCTCTTGATCAATAAGACAGCTTCCCCATCTTACATTCATTTTTCTAATAGTAATACTAGGAAAAATCTCGCATAAACTCTTAGTATTTTTATAAACCTTATCTAAAACCTCTTTAAAAATAATCCTTCTTCTCTCATCATACCAACTATCTAAAAGATCTTTTTTTCTAGACCTATCATTTTTATCCCTTACATAAATATAGATATATCCTCTATAATACTTTACATGCTCATCTTGATTCTCAAAAACCTTTAACATATATTGCCTTCCCAAATATCTAAAAGTCTCTCCACTAACATAGTCTTTTTTAGGAATATCAACAGGCCTAGTCTTATAAAAATAATCTAAATTTCTCTCAATCCAATTCCCATTTTTAATGATAAAACTATTTATCTCATCAATACTAATATTATCATTAGCAGATACATTAATTTCCATATTTGGTTTTACAGTTAAATTAATATTCTTAACATTTTTTCTCTTTAAATTATACTTAAAAACTCTATTGCCATACTCTACTTGGCACATTATTTTTCCCTTTCCTGTGCAATTAAAATAACTTTACTAATAATTGAATCAATTAAATCATAATTACGTTCTAAATTAGAATCATTCATATAATCAATAATCATATCCTCTAACTCTAAAATCATTTTATTTTTAACATCCTCATTATCTATCCAATCAACCTTCTTTAACCTTTTAATAATACTATTAGACTCCAATGCCAAAAGACCAAGATCAGTTTTTTTTACTATTAACTATATCCTCATCATCATAAAGCTTTAAAAGCTCGCCATAATAAGCCTGAGCTGAAAAATTATTTTTAATATTAATAGGATATCCAACAACATCCTTTTCATTATGAAAATCTTCCGCATACTCATACATCTTCTTTAAATATTCAGCCTCAGTAATTCTTTTGTCCTTATATTCATTTAGAGTTTTTTCTATCATCTCAGAAAACTTTTCATAATACATAGGATTAAAATTATAATTAGAATTAATAGACTGTGAAAGCCTACTTCTAATAGCATCAGCTTGAGAAGCCTTATTTCCAAGCCTTGCAAGTTCAGACTTAAACTCCTTATCATTTAAAATATTAATACTATGAGTTATCCTAGAAGTACTAGAAGAAGAAACATTTCTATCAATTAAATTTTGCATATCATCATTAAGACTACTAATATCAACTATATCTTGATACCTAGACTTAACAGACTTTTCAAGCTCCTCAAAAAATTTCAAATCTTTTTTAATACTTAAAATCTCTTTTTCATTCTCAATATAAACAGAATCCAAAGCCTCAATAAACTTAATATTTCTTCTTAAATTTCTCATATTTTCATAAAACTTATTTCTTAACTTATCATCATAAAGAAAATTACTACAAGCATTAAAATAATCTTCATTACTTTTCTCATCAATATTAATAAACATATCCAAAAGCACCGAATGAGATTGTCTAAGCTCAGACATAGCCATCTTTGAATCCCTTAAAGTATCCTCTAAATCCTTAGGATCAAAATTTTCAAGACCTGCACCAGAATACATGTTCATAGCAGAATCAAGCTCACTTAAAAGACCTCTAAAATCTATAATAATTCCCCTGTCTTTCCCATCTTGAAGCCTATTTACCCTTGCAATAGCTTGTAAAAGATTATGTTCCTTTAAAGGTTTATCAATATATAAAATCTGAGCAGAAGGAGCATCAAAACCAGTAAGAAGTTTATCAACAACAATTAAAATATCAATATCGCCATGTATAAACTCATCCTTAATCCTTCTTTCATAAGTTTCCTTATCACCATAATCAGCCATCATTTTCTTCCAAAATCTTACAACCTCATCACTAGACTCCTCATCAATATCATCAAAGCCCTCACGCATATCAGGAGCAGAAATCAAAAGCTTAACATTTAAATCTTCAAACCTTTCAAAATACTTTAAATACCTAATACTATCAACCTTACTATTAGTAGCAAACATAGCATTAAAAGGAGTATCTCCTAAATTTTCCTTATAATGCTCATTAATCCTAAAAGCAATCAAATAAATTCTCTGATCAGAAGAAGCAATCTTACTAAACCTGCTCCACTTTTTCATCACATCTTGCTTTTGAGAATCATTTAACTTTCTAGTAATAATATCTAAAGTATTATCAATATTTCTTTGATTAACCTCTTGATCCACCATAAAACCCTCATAATACAAAGGAAGAATAGTCCCATCAGCAACAGCCTTAGAAATAGTATAAGTATGAATCAAATCCCCGAATTTTATCATAGTATTTTTTTCATCCTTCATCAAAGGCGTACCAGTAAAACCAAGATAACAAGCATTAGGAAAAACTTTTTTCATCTTTGTATGAAAACTTCCATACTGAGTCCTATGAGACTCATCAACAAGAATAAAAACATCCTTAGACAACACTGGCTCAATATTATCAACAGCAGTCTTAAACTTATTTACAATAGTAGTAACAATATCTGCCCCATCATTATTAATAAGACTTACAAGATTATTTCCACTAATAGCCTTACTTGCCCTTAAATCAGTATCATTAAAAGTCTTGTGTATTTGATCATCAAGATCAACCCTATCAGTAACAATTACAACCTTAGGCTTATCCTTCTTATACCTATAAAAAATATACCTACAAAGCATAACCATAGTAAGACTCTTACCACTACCCTATCGTGTCAAGCGAATGATACAATAAAACACCCAATTTTCATTGGGTGTTCTCATTAATCTAACTATCAATTAAAAGAATATAAGCAATCATTTATCTTCTTTTTTTGTGGAATTGTTAAAATTGAATTGTTTAGTTTACTTGGATTGTCTCTTATTATACTATTTGCAATTTCTAATACATCTCTATCTACATCGATATATCTGTATTCGTTTAAATCTAGGTATCCTTTTTCGTTTACTTTACTTTCAATAAATCTATATTCATTTATACCAGATACTAGAGCCGTATCAATTAATATAATCTCGCCTTCTAAAGAGGATAAATTAATTGATTTTAAAACATCTGAAAGTTTTAACTCATAATCCAATAAAGTTATAATTTTTCTTAACCCAACCATATTTATATCATTAATTAGATAATTGCTCATTTAATGTATCCTCCTTTCACTATAAATTTTTGATACTAAAATAGTATATAATATTTATTTACAAGTTGCAAGCCTTCTAAAATTAAATCTCTAGCTACGTGCATTTCAGTAATTACAGGGGTATCAATAGAATCCTTTGACCAATGTGCATACGGATGTCGTATTTTATTATAATAATTATATAAGTCATCTAAAAAATCAATCTGTCTTGTACTAGCATTTACCTTAGTTGAATTATAATAGTATCTTGAATTTCCCTTATCTTTATTAAAATAAGCAAAATTATTTTTTCCTGTGCTTTTTACAGTATTATTACCTAATTTGTCACTTAATATTCTATGTAAATAATAATCCATAGCCCTAAAAATGGGTGTAATTAGACATGTGTAGTCTGGCATATATCCTACTAACATTGTATTAAATATTGCTGATAATATGTTATTATAATGCTTTATATCTTGAATTTCATCAGGAAAGTTTGGTAATAGATTCTTTAATTGATTTTCAACCTCCTCTTTTTCCACTGTTAAAGCATGATAAGTATTTAAGGTTTCTATAACAGAGCTTTCCGTTGGCAATTTTTCAATTGCATAGGATATTATTTTTTGGAATAACACACTTTGTTTCCCTTGAACATATGATTTATTCCCTTTATAACAATTTATTACCACTTTATCTCTAATGTACGTAACTTCGATTCTATTTAAGTAATCTCTAATCTTTTCAATTTCCTTTTTTATTTCTCTTTCCTTATTATAATTTTTATTTTCTATTGATACTTCTTCTATGATGTTTATCCAATCTTCTTGAGTAAGGCCAATAAAATATATAGAACCATCGTTGTAGGCCTTATAACCCTGAGATAGCAAGGATCTTTTGGCTAAATCATCAGCTTCTTCATTATAGATTATTCCAGTATGTGCCTTAGTGTGTATAAAATTAATTTTTATTAATTTAGATTTTTCATCAATAAATTTGCTATATTCTTTTGTAATTCTTTTGTTTGCTTTCCACTCTTTTTTTGCCCATTTTTCAATTCCTTCATAATCATAATAAATCGTAATTTCTTTTTTATTGTTTTCAATCGTCCACAAGATTGATTCTATAACGCCACTTATTTCACCTGCTACATTTCTAGAATCCATGTACTCTTCATTTACATATGCTTTAAATAATTTTTGTTTGTGTCCTTTAATAAATAAAATAGCACCAAATCCATATTTTTCTTTTCCATCCGCATCGGGAGAATAGCTTCCATCAACAAACGCAATTACCTCACCATCGTTAAGATTTTCTATCCTTTTTTCTATTTCTTCATTGATATCATAATCTTTTTCATCTGTGTTTGATTCTATTCTATCCCCTTGACTTGTAATATACCTTTCAGCCTCTTCAAGTGTAGGAAACGATTTATATTCAGCCCCTGAAAAGCCTTTAACTTGTTCTTCTGCTTGACTCCAAGTTTGATAAATACCTGGAATTTTACCTGCCTTAACAGCATAGAATTTGCGTTTAGCCATATAGTATCTACCCCCTATTTTAATAAGTCAAATCCTCTACATCTTCTAATTATTAATTTCATTGTTCTTTAATATTTTTGATATCTTTATAAATGCTTTTATTTTAACATTTTATCTTTTCTTACTTACTATATGATTCTATTATAACATATTTTAACATTTGTAGCTTTCAATATATTCTGAATGCTTTTATTCCTAAACCTATATAAGCTAAATTCTTATAAAGAATATAATAAAAGGAGACCACGACTAATTGATCTCCTTCTATTGTACTAACAATATTCTATTTTTTCTATACCTTTACCAGAAATGTATATTGTCTTAATATATTTAGCTACTACATCTTCAGTAAGACTTTCTATAGTTCCACTTTCTTTCAGTTCCTTATCAATAACTTTTATACGTTTATTATTCTCTTCAGCGGATTCTTCTAATTGATCTTTTAAGCCTATAAAAGCTTCTCTTGAAATCTTACCAAACTTATAATTTTCAAATTCTATTCTTTTCTTCTTTAAAAGTTCATCATTCTTATCATAGAGTTTTTTCTGTTCCTTTAGGAGTCTTTCTTTTTCTGCCTTATCTGTGTGAAACCTATCTTTAAGAATTTTAAAGACATCTGATTCAAGCTCCTTATAATGAGGCAACTTTTCTTCTTGGTCTAGTATCCTACAATAATAACAGTAAAGATTTATACCTATTAATTCTTTCCCATTGGAACTTTTAAGAAATCTTATTTTATAACCGCACTTGTTGCATCTTACAAAGGGAGCAATAGGACTGTTTTTATATTTGCTTTTTCCACCATAGAATTTATTTTTATGCCTTGATTTTAGTAGTTCACTTACCCTATCAAAGCTTTCTTTGCTTATAATGACTTCATGATTATTGTAAATCTTTTCCCATTCTTCCTTAGGATGATAAGTAACACTACCACCATCAAGCTTGCTTTTACTTGTCTTATTAAAGACGAATGTTCCAGTATACACTTCATTCTTTAAAATCCTTCTAACCATACTATGAGACCATATTGTTTGTTCTACATTAGAAAACCACCTGTTAGAATATGAATCATAGCCTTTAATCTGCTTTCTTCTTGCTCTAGCAGTAATAACACTTTCATCATTAAGGATTTTCGCAGTTTCATTTAGAGTATATCCTTCAAGGATAAGTTGAAATATATATCTGACATTATCTGAAACCGCTTCATCAATGATAAGCTTGTACTTATTTTTAGGATCTTTCAGATATCCATATGGTGGTGTTCCGGTGGTATATTTCCCTTGCTTTCTAGCTGTGTAAAGAGCATTCATTCCTTGTCAAATGATATATAACCGAGTTCATCTGCTATTATCAAGTCGTATTTCTCGAATTTCTTCTCAAGGGTGTATAGTTTCTTTTCACTCCTTGTCTCCTTGAGTTCATTTATCAATGAGGCCACTGTTGAAAAGTAGACCTTGTATCCCTTGTTGCAGGCTTCTATTCCTAGACCTATTGAAATATGCGTCTTCCCTGTTCCAGGGTTTCCTGCCAATATTATGTTCCTACCTTCTTCTATGAAGTTTAAGGTTTTCAGTTCTTTTATCTTTTGCCTGCCATCTTCAGGTAAGTACTCTACCCTCAATTCGTCCATATGCTTTTTGTAGGGGAACCTGGCATTTTTGATTCTATTCTTTCTGCCGTTTTCTTTCCTCATATCATAGGCTTCTGAAAATATGTCTAGCAAAAAGTCCTCATATGACTGGTCTTGGCGGTATGCTTCCTCTATCTTTTGTTTCAACCCTTGATTTATACCAGGAATCTTTAATTCTGATACATATCCCTTTATTTCCTGCAATGTCTCTTTCAATTTTCATACCTCCCCATTGATTCAAGATTAAAAAGATTGTTTAATTCTTGTATTTGCTTTGTGGATGATTCGAAGATCTCTACATCTTCACGCTTTATCCTTAAATCTTCTCCGGGGAGCTTGTAGACTATGTTTTTTATGTTATCTGTGGTTACCAGGCTTTCCTTTATGGTCTTGAGTTCCTTAATGGCAGATAGCACTGTAGTTGTGTCTTTTTCTTTTATTAGCTCTAAAAGCTCTATGAAATCCCTTGGATTATTGGTATAATATCTTTGATATGTTTCTTGAAGCTCTGGACTTAGCTGGTGTCTGCCAACACTGGAATGCAATGCTCCGGGCTTCTTTTTTAATGTATGGATAAAATGATTGATATCAATTATCCATTTATGGTTTTGAAAGCTTCTTATGTGCTCCGCTGTTTTTGACTCCTTGTAGTAGATCTTGATCTCTTCAGGGTATATTTTCACCTTTACAAATTTACCTACAAGGTAATTGGTAACTGAGTATTTATTCTGGTCAATGTTTATGACACTGTACTTATTAACTCTTGACTCTGTTCTCCTTTTGGCAGTGGTCATAAGTCCCATTTTGAATGTTAGCATCTTTCCACCGATAGTTAATTTAACTTCACCCCAGTCAAACTCCATGGTTTCTCCCAATTGATACTCCTGTCTTACGTAGGCCTCCTTGGTATTATGGTTGTCTCGGATGTAGTTACAGACGGTTGTATATCCAATGTCATAGCCTTTTTCAAGAAGCTTTTCATGTATGTCGGTGTTTTTTATCAACTGCTTATGTCTTCCTAGGGCCCGATTATTTTCATTGCTTAGGAGCATGCTTTTAATTTCTTCAATTATGTCTTCTGTCAGCTTAAGCTTTGTTCTGCTACTGGTATCATATTTTGGCTTGGATGCAATTTCTTCTATCAGAAGGATGATTTGCTCCCTGTGTTTTTCCTCATTATGGCCTAATTGATCCAACTCCTTAAACTTGGCATTCACTTCACCTATGTATTTTCTTACAGTTGTGCGCGAAATTTTCAAGTCATCACTGATTTTTCTCTGTGAGTCACCATCTCTAAAATGTCTCATTAGAATTTCTGCTTTCTGGTCCAATCTAATCAACCTCCATCCCCCCTAAAGTTCTCTTTAAAGGGTATTATATTTTATTGGTGGACCAGTTTTCAATTAATATGGTGGTACAAGTTTTAAGTTAACACAAACATGGGCTGATTTCCATTAAATCATCATAGGAAAAAAAGGAATCTTGTCGTATAATCATATTAGGGTTTCCTCCTTAATGTGAACATATAGTGATTCGTCTTACTATATATATTCGACATTTTGGGGTGAAATCCTTTTTGCTGGCCAAAAAAAGTTAGTTATTTCAACAATTTTAAATTATGCAATTAACTCAAATAAAAAATGCTTGCTAGACTGAGTCTAGCAAGCATTTTTCCTTGTTTTACTCTTGAATTTTTTTGCCTCTTATGGTCAAGCGATCTTCACTTCCCACAGTACCGTCATAGGTGCATGTAAACAATGTCAAATCCCATTCCCCGCTTTCCATACCTTCAATATCTACATCCTTAATTATCTCTATTTTATCTACAATATAGTGAAACTGATTTCCATCTATATCCGTAAAGATTAGCTCTTCTCCTGGTGATATTTTAGCTAAGCCTCCAAAATGGCTCCTATAGTTATGGCCTGCAATAATTATATCATCTGTATAAACTGATCCTTTATAGCGATTAGGAGAAATTTTTAATTTTGATGCACTCCAATCACTCATTATAGGCAAGGATAGTTCTAATTTCGGTACATTTATTACTCCTATATATTGGTTTTCGTCGATGGTTTTTGTAGGCATTTCCATATTGGGATTTAGTATATAACTAGGTATAGTTTCTTCTTTTTTTATTTCTTCTAGTTCTATATTTTCTTCTTTTTCTGCTTCTACATAGTTCATCTGCTCCAATATTTTATTAGATATAGCACCAGCTTGTTGTTCTTGCCATAGGTTGTAGATTACTAGGCTAATGGAGGCTCCTATAAGTAGAATCCCCATTGCCATAAGGATTTTTCCTTTACTAGTTTTTTTATTCATCATTCTTTCTTTTTTTCTTTTTATCACTATTTAGACCTAGTCCAAATATGGTTATACCAGATATTGCCAAAATGGAAGCTGGCCACCAAACCATTCCCGTTTGTGGTAAAGTAGTTCCTTTACTTGGTCTGCTTGGAGTACTTGGTCTACTCGGTCTACTCGGTCTACTTGGAGTACCCGGTCTAGTTGGCCTAGTTGGATCTTGAGGATCTTCGGGAACTACTGGAACCTTAGGATCTTCTGGGTCTTTCGGATCTTCTGGATCTTCTGGGTCTTCGGGATCTGGATATTCCGGATCTACTGGGTCTGGATATTCAGGGTCTACTGGTGTTGTAGGTGGCGTTATCGGTCTGTAGGTGTTATTAAACACTAGCTCATCTACACCAATATATTCTACTTCTGCCGTTAAAGTCCCTACTCCATCATCAGTTACTCTTACCAGAATTTCATATACTTTATCATCATATGTCATTCTTCTTTGAGAACCTCTTATTTCCCTAAGGGTATATCTATATTCTCCAGCTTCACTATAAGTTATTTCATCAAATATAATTTGACCGTTTCTATTATTTGTTCCTCTTTGAATTAGATTTTCTTCTGAGTCTCTTAATTCAAATGTGAATTGGCTATCCCTTAGACTTTGTCCTCTTAGGGTTTTTCTAGCTTCTATTACTATACTATCTGGATTAGGTGTATAAGTGTTAGTAAATACTGCTGGCCCATTTGTATATTCTTTAGTAGCTAATAATTGTCCTTCACCGTCATCTGTTACTGTCACTGTAACTTCTATAACTCTATCATCATAAGTTACTCCACCTTGGGAGCCTACTACTTCTCGAATAGTGTAATAATATTCTCCTACTGAGTTATAAGTTATTTCACTAAAGATAATTTGTCCTTCACTATTATTTTTTACTGTTTCAAGAACATTTTCTTCTTTATCAAGTAGTTCAAATTCAAATTGATCTTCTCTTAAGATTTGTCCTTCTAGGATTTTAGTTGCTTCTAGTACTATACTATCTGGAGCAGCTTCATAGGTGTTTGTAAACTCTGCTGGCCCATCAGGATATTCTACTGTTGCTGTTAATGTTCCTTCTCTATCATCTGCTACCTTTACAAGAACAGTATATACAGCTTCATCATAAGTTATTCCACCTTGGGTGCCTTTTACTTCTCGAATGGTGTACTTGTGTTCTCCTCTAACTTCATAAGTTATTTCATCGAAGATAATCTGTCCATCACTATTGTTTGATTTTGTTTGTAGGACTTCTCCATCTTTATCTACTAATTCAAAGGTGAATTGTCCATTTCTTAAGTTTTGTCCTTCTAGTAATTTATTTCCTTTTATTACTATACTGTCTGGATTAGGTGTATAGATGTTTGTAAACTGTGCTGGGCCATCTATATAGTTTGCACTAGCTACTAGGTTTCCTTCGCCATCATCTGTAACTCTAACTACTACTGTATAGCTAGTCGTGTCATAAGTTACTCCACCTTGGTCTCCTCTTGTTTCTTTAATAATATAAGTGTGGCTTCCTGTTTTATCATAGGTTATTTCATCAAATATTACTTGTCCTTCAGCATTATTCTTTACAGTTTGGATAATTTCTCCTGATTCATCAGTTAGTGTGAAGATAAATTGATCTTTTAGTAATTCTTGCCCTTCAAGGATTTTCTTAGCTTCAAGAACTATACTATCTGGTGCTGCTTGATAACTATTAGTAAATACTGCAGGTCCATTATCATAATTAGCTGTTGCGATTAATTTACCTTGACCACCATCTACTACTGTTACTGTTACTGGATACTCAGTTTGGTCATAAGTTATCCCACCAAGGTTACCTAATTTTTCACGGATGGTATAGTTGTAAGTTCCTACTTTACTATATTCAATTTCATTAAATATTACTTGGCCTTTAGCATTATTCTTTACAGTTTGAATAACTTCTCCATCTTCTACTAATTCAAATTCAAACTGATCATTTCCTAATACTTTACCTTCTAGAATTTTTTCAGCTTCTAGGACAACTTTACCTGGTCCTGCTCTATAAGTGTTATTAAACTGTACAGGTCCTTCTACATATTTTGTAATTGCAGAGTGCAGCTGACCTTCTCCATCATCTGTTACTGATACAGTTACTTTAAATTCTCTTTCGTCATAGGTTATTCCGCCGAGATTTCCCTCTACTTCTCTAATGAAATAATCATATTTTCCAACTTCATCAAAGTTTATAGCTTCGAAAGTTATCGTTCCGTCAGATTTATTTTCTACTGTTTGAATAACTTCTTTCTCAGAATCTAGTAACTGGAATTCAAATTGTCCTTCTCTTAAGTTTTGTCCTTCTAGTATCTTACTAGCTTCTATTACAGCATTAACTGAATTAGGGCTATAAGAGTTTATAAATTCTTGTCCGTCTAGATATTTTACTTCTTGAACTTCTAGTCCATTATTTCCTTGTCCAATTATGACCTGGACATTTAGCTCTCTAGTATCATAAGTTATTCCACCAAGAGCTCCATTAACTTCTCGAATCTTGAAGTTGTAAGTTCCTGGCTCATTAAATGATTGTTCAGGAAACACTATATTTCCATCAGCATCATTTTTAGCTCTTGCTACAACATTGCTACTTCCATCAAGTAGTTCAAATTCGAATTGTTCTGCTTGTAAATCTAAACCTGTTAAGGTTTTATTTGCTTCGAATCCTTGGGCAGTAACTTCTTTATAATTATTTGTTACTGTCAGGATATTGCCATTTGCTCTTGCATTAGGATTAGATCCTGCTGTCCAATTAGAATTCATAATGGTAATCTGATAAACGTCTGGAGTTTGAGTATATCCAACGGCAAAGTATATTGGGTTTAATTTTGTATATCCTTCTGGTGCTGCTGTTTCAGTTAGGATATATCTTCCAGCACGGTAATTGTTAAAGTTAATAGTGTTCCCTCCAGTAGTAATATTGTCATTTACCACTGTTCTAGTACCATTAAAATCTACACGTTCAAGTGTAAATTTAGCTCCACTTAATGATGATCCATTAGGTGTTACTTTATTAAACCCGAAGTCTAATACTCTACCGGAGCCTCCACCGCCGTAGAACCATTGTTGGGAACTAGTAGTTGTTTGTGTACTATCAAGTCTTTTCTCCTCTGTTCCACCTGTTAATACAATTTCATTTGTTACTTGATAAGTTCCTATTAGGTGTGCATTTAATCTTGTTGAATATGATATCTTATATGGTTCACTTATTGTTTCATCAAATTCAATTGTAAAGCTACGATTATTCTCATCTACAGTAAGTGTATAGCCACTATTTATTTCATCGCCTTTAGAATCCATAACTTTTATTGTATCTTCAATATATTGGTGGTTATTTGATAAAGTATCTACTACCTTAGGATTATTGATAGTTAGTCCTTCTGGGTTAATAGTTACTTTATAATCGATATTTTCTGTATCAGGGTTTTGTTCTCCTGTTTTTCCTGTTAGATCATTAGCTACATCAGCATAATAATGAATCCAAGCATCGTCTTTAGCTTCTTGTTTTAAACTTTCATTATTTGTTTGATTCGTTAGTGTCGTATAATTATTATATCTATCAAAATAAGTTTCATCTAATGATGGCATTTGTATTATTTCAGTCTCAAAGGTTACTTTATACTGATATGGTCCGTTTGGTAAATTAATTGAGAAGGAATTATCTTCAGATGTTATAGTTGACTCGCTTGTTACATCTAGATCATCAGCGCGAATAACTCTAATCGTATCTGCTAGTAATTTTTGATCTTTTGGAATTGTATCTTCTAATACTGCATCTACTAAGTTTACATGCTTGTTTGCTGAATCTGTATTTGCTTGGATAGTCCATGAAATTCTAGGATTTCCAGTTCCTCTTTCGATACCATTAGCTTGTTTTTCTACACATAGAGTTGGATTTAGGATAGTTTTTTCTACCTTATTTGATCCACCTCTATAAGTTGCTTCAACAGTGTTTTTAATTTCCTCTTGTTCTTCTTCTGGGGATAGGGTTGTGGAATAGGTTAGCTGATATTCTTTAGCATCTAATCTACCTTGATCTTGCTCTGTTGTTATTTCAAAACTCCCACCAGTTGTTCCGACACTAATATTAAACTGATTTGTTACATCTAATTCACCAGTTGTAATTTTAATATCACTTACAGTTGCAGTAGCTGGGGAATAATTGTCAGTTAGTTTAAAGTCATAAACAACGTTTCTATTAGTGTTGAAGTTCACTGTCCAATTAACAGTTTTACTTCCGTCATCATTTATAACAACTTCCCCTGATTTATCTATCCCTGAACTACGTTTACCAACTGAGGCATTAGAGGTTTCTTCTCCTCCTTGCCAAGTAAGTGTTGCATGATTAGTCTGTGCTTCATTGTTTGTATCATCTGCAGTAGTTCTGAACTTTATTTCATATACCGCATTTGTGTCTTTATTTATTTTAACTTCAAATCCATTATCTATCTTATTAAAATTAAAACCAGTAAATAATTCACCATTTTCTGTCATTGCCAGAGAACCGTCAATGAAAGTATAATTTCCTGTTGTAAAAGAATCTGTTATTGTAGGATTCTTTAGTAAAATTCTACTTTGGTTAAAAGTAATCGTCCATTC
Organism: Peptoniphilus stercorisuis; assembly: GCF_017874395.1. Lineage (GTDB taxonomy): Bacteria > Bacillota > Clostridia > Tissierellales > Peptoniphilaceae > Anaerosphaera > Anaerosphaera stercorisuis. Next base: position 65,303 of record NZ_JAGGLJ010000006.1, read on the forward strand.
TATTTCTTGATTAGTATCGTCTGGGCTGGTTATATATCTACCTGTTTTAGTGATCCCAGCTTTTGGACCATCTAGGTCAAAATCAACACCAACTGAATCCCCAATACCAATTCCAGCCCCGTCTTCAAAGACAAGTTCAGCATGGTTTGCTAGTTTTGTTTCTTGCATACCTAGGGTTGTATAATAGGTTCTATATACGAATTTATACTCATGAGGTCCAGCATCTGACACATTTAGTATAAAACCTGTTCGATCGTCTAGTGTATAATTTTTAATACTGAAGTTATCTACTTCTACTTCATCTCTATATAAAGTATATAAACTAGAATTTGTCACATCAAATTCTAAATGTTCTGGACTAAATACATCTCTAACAGTAATTGAGCCAACATCAATTTTTTCACTATTCATGGTAATAGTCCAATCGATATAAGGACGTCCATTTACGTCTACACCTTGCTCTCCAACTTTCCCACCTGTTGGAATTGTATTTACTGGCACTAATGCATTGTCGCTGTTAGGATTATCTAAATTATCAGAAATAGTATTAGTAATATCTCCATTTAATCCTACTGGAACTGTTGATGAAAAAGTAATATAATAGGCTTTTCCATTAGCATCTAAATTTTCTAAAGTCATTCCATTAGCAGTTTTTACTGGTGTAACACTTACTTCAGTTCCCTCTCCAATAATATTTCCATCAATATCAACATCTACTTCATATACTTTAATAGTATCTTCAATAACTTCTCCTTGAGTTAAGGTATCGGTTAAAGTAACTTCTCCTAAGTTTTCTTTTCCATAGTTGTATTCAACAGTCCAATTAATTACATGAGGATCATCAGAAAGTTTACCTTCTTTCTTTATAACTGGCAAATTACCTGACCAAGTTCCACTAATACTATCTTCAACTTTATTTTCAGTTCCCCCTAAAATAATGCGCGCATTATTATTAATCGTATGTGTCCCACCACCATTAGGTCGAATTAACTTAGTTGTATAAGTGATATCATAAGCATCTTCAATTGCACCAAGATTCAACTGAAAACCAGCTCCAGTAATGGTTGGGGTTACATCAACAGTTTCTCTTCCAATATCTTCATTCTTATAGTTACGAATAATTTTCTCTACCACAAAACTATCTGCAACAATTTGAAGATTTTCTCCTAAATCATCAATTACTGTAGCATTATTAAAACTTCCCATTGAATCATTTACCCTTACTGTCCAATCAACAAATTCTGGATTACGGGTAACTTGGACTTTGTCTTCACCATTTAGGATATATTGGAATCCAGCTGTTTTCTTGTCTTCGCCTTCATACTCCTCTTGCTTCGCTTTAATAGTTACCGTATAAGATTTTTCGTCTCTAAAAGGCACTTCAACAACTACTTCCTCTTCTGTTTCAAAGATTTCTTTATTAAAGCTGCCTGAAAGGTCTACAGACATCTCTACATTATCAAAATTATTAGCATTTTCATTAAAAGTAATAGTTACTTGACCATTACTAATAGAATAAGTTGCTACTTGAGTTCCATCAATAATAATGGGTTGATCGCTAACACCTTGTCCACTATATATAGAAGGTAAATCAATTGTTAAAGTGTCTCCAGCATTGATAGTTACATCATTAGGTTTTGTGAGTCCATATTTTAATTTAACTGCATTCAAATCCCCAACATTAACTTCTATATTTTCACCATTTTCTACTTCAATCCAATTTCCCTTTCTGTTATTATAAGAAAATTCAAAGCTCGTAACTAAGTTATCTAGTACAGCAGATGGTTGATATGAATTCTCTCCATTTTCATCTTGAAGATCTATTTCATATTCATCATCCTGATCTTCTAAATCATCAAAATCTGCATTTTCAGAACCTGTATCTCTAGAATCTTCTGTATTTTCTAAATCTTCCGAACCTTCAAAGCTTGAATTATCATCTTCTCCCGAAGTTAAGTCTTCTGGTTCTTCAGGATCTAAAGGTTGTGGATCTTCTGGTTCTGAAACCGTTTCTTCCAAGACTTTCGTACTATTATCTTGGACAATATTATCAGCTAGTACTACTACTGGCATAATTACCTGTAGTATCATTGTTAATGCTAATACTAGTGAAATATTTCTCCTGATTCTTTTCATTTAATCATCCTTTCATATTGAATAAATTACAAGTTATTATCCATAATATATTATGGATATACAATATAAGTATAACATTTTAAGAATAATATAACTACCCCTTCGTTGTCTATTTAGGCCCCTTTATTTGACATAGTGGAAAACATTACCATAACCATAGGTAAGCAGTAGAATCAAAGGAATTCAAATTATCTTATAGTGCCAAAGGCTGTCCCTATGACAATGCCTGTATAGAAAGCTTTCATGCAGTATTAAAGAAGGAATGTGTATATTTAAATACCTTCATAGATTTCAACCATGCTAAATTAGTGTTATTTCAATATATTGAGGGCTTCTATAATAGAAGAAGAATCCATTCCTCAATCAAATATATGACACCAGATAAATATGAACAAATATGTAGAGCAGCATAGCTTGCTTTAGATTTTGAGCCTAAGGGGATGTTAGCCACCCCAACGGGGCTTGCCGTTGATAATCCAATAAAGAAATGCTACAATTATCCTCCACGAAGGCAATAATTAGCTTGCTTTGAGTTCTTCGCCTTGGGGTAAAAACCATTGAGCATTTATGTTTGGATTGTCAATGGTGGCGGAGATTAATAAAAAACCTAAATTTTTGTCCAAAGTATTGACATAGATCCAGGTTACATCGTACTTTAAATGAAAACACGAGCTCTAATTGCATCACACACTTACATTTATGAGGCAAGTAGAACTTCCCCTTGTCGTACTTTATTCTTCTTTCTCAAATACTAAATCAAATTCAGTTATTACTTGATTTCCAGATGGCAATGGAATTGCAGTAACAAATCTCCATCCATCTTTAGAATATTTATCTATTATTTCTCTATGGTCCTCTTTACTTAAAAGTCCTCGTGCTTTTGACTTAACATAAATATATTTGTACATACTAATTACTCCTCTCTCAAAAAAACTATTTGTTACGCATTAATCCACGAATACGCAACTAATTATCATCTTAAATACAATTATACTAAATGATTGTAAATTATTAAAGAACCAAAACTTTTCCTTCTCACGCACTGCTCACAACAATTATACCTTAATTACTCTAAGCAATGACGAAATATATTTAGTTAAAGTTTCTGAAACCCTTAATTTAAAAGCATTTATGCACCTTGTCACTATTATGACACGTCCCCCACATGTTGGGTCATATATTCTATCATTTTCTTCTGGCTCTACTATTCTTGCAAGCACTTCTGAAACCATTGGCGGTGTGAAAAATTCTCCGCCTTTCTTTCCTGCATCTGATGCAAATTGTCCTATCATGTATTGATATGCATCGCCTATTATATCGTTATCTTCTAGAGCTCTTGGGCTTAGGTCTAGTCCTTCAAAGTCTTCTAATACATTTCTTAGTATTGTATTTCTTTCTTTTGTTGCTCCAAGCATAGCTTCACTATTAAAATCTATATTTCTAAATACATCTCTTAGTTTTGAAGAGTTTTCATTTTCAATTTTCATTAGAGCTTTATTTATTAATTCGCCTATATTGGCTTCTCTTCTATGTTCATATAAATAGTCAAATGTTGATTCTTCACTTAATATGAACTTCTCACGGCTCATTGCTCTTTCTATTCTTGTTTTATCACCTTTATATTTTTCAGTGTATTCGTCTAAATGTTCTTTATGCATATCGTTTAAATATTTTAAAAATAACATTACTAGTAAATAGTCTTTATAAGTACTTGAGTCTATTTTTCCCCTAAATGTGTTTGCACCTGACCATAAGGCTTTTTCTATATCTTCTTTGGTTGTTTTTTTCATTTCTAACATTTTATCCTCCTAATTAGATCCATCTTGTGTTTTTCTAAAAAGTTTAGTAGTATTGATGTAAGTGTTTAGAAAATCCTTAGATTAATTTGTTGTCTTTGGATTTTTCTTTTTTTACTAAACTCATTTTATTAACCTTCTATTAATTTGTCTGTTATTGCTTTAAACTTCTGCTCTTCTTTAATCTTTAAATTATCTAAAAGCTCCATTTGTTTCTTAAATAGTTTATAAACATTTAATATTTTTTCTTGTTCTTCTAGAGTTTTTTCTGGAATCTCTATTTCTCTTATTATTTTTTGATTTATGCTTGGGATCAGTGTTCCTGATTGGGCTTTTAAATAATTCCTTTTATTTTTGTCACTATTTAAATACCAATCTATATATTCAGGTAAAAAATTTATATTCCTTAGTTCTATTTCTACAAAATAAGCTGGAAATAATATTCCTTCATTTTCTTCATCTATATATATAGATGTATAAGGTTCGTTCATTCTTATATATATTTTTCCTTTTTTTGTTAGATATTGATTACTTATTTTTTCATTACTATAAAAATCATCTAATTTATCAAGATTGATATTCCCGTAATTATCTATAGCATTTACTGTTAATAGTTTATATATTCCTTTAGACAAATTTTTAGATTTTGCTTTTTTCCTTGTTGTCAATAATCCAGTGTTGATTTTTGCAATTTTTTCAAGTTTCATAATTTACCTCATCATAAAGAAATCAATTTTGTTATAAATGATTTAGAACATTAAGTGTGTTTTAAAATTTGCAAGTGTTTTTGTTATAAATCATTTCGAACTTTTAAGTTTTTATTAAAAAAGAGCCATCAAATGATGACTCTTATATTTTACCAAATTTTTAATTCTTCTGCTTGTTTTTTAAGTTCTTCTCTAAAGTCTGGATGTGCAATTTTTATAAGTTCTTCTACTCTTCTTGATATATTAAGCCCTCTAAGCCATGCTGCTCCATATTCTGTAACTACATAATCTACATCATTTCTACTTGTTGTAACTGCTGCATTTCTATGGAGATATGGAACTATTTTTGAATGAAGTGTTTCTTTTCCATTTTCATCTTTTGTAGTATATGTTGAGTGCATTGCTATTATTGATTTTCCACCTTCTGACATTTGTGATCCCTGTACTGTTTCTGATTGTCCACCTGTTCCAGACCATTGTACTCCATTTACTGTTTCTGATGCACATTGTCCCATTAAATCTATTTCAAGTGCTGCATTTATTGAAACAAACTTATTACAAAGACCTATTGTATAAGGATCATTTGTAAATGTGCAAGATTTAAATAATACTGATGGATTATTGTCTATATAGTCATATAATCTTTGACTTCCCATTGTAAAGGAACATACTGAATATCCATTTAATAGTCCTTTTTGTGAGTTGTCAACTGCTCCACATTCTATTAAATCAATCATTGTTTCTGTAAACATTTCTGTGTGAATTCCAAGATGTTTTTTATTTTTAAGCTCATTTGCCACTGCATTTGGAATATTTCCTACTCCTAGTTGAATTGTTGATCCATCTTCTATTAATTCTGCAATATTTTTTCCAATAATTGCATCTACATCTGTATATGGTGCAAGGTTTGCTATTGGAATTGGTCTATTTGATTCAACTAAAGCGTCTATTTCTGATATATGAACTTGGGAATCTCCAAAGGTTCTTGGGAAATTCTCGTTTACTTCTAGTATAGTTAACGCACCTTTATCTATTAAATCCCTTTCATAAATTGCACTTACTGAAAGTGATAAATATCCATGCTCATCCATTGGAGAAACTGTTGCTATTACTACTGGACGTCTTTTTTCATATTCTAAACGGCTTAGCACTTTTCTAAGAACTGATGTTGAACTTTGAGGGATTGCACTTACTAATTTATCTTCATGTGCTTCACGAAGTGCCTTTGAGAAAAACCAACCATTGTGATCAAGTATTCCCTTCATTTCTTTATCTTTAAATATTGGATAATCTTGAAGTGGTAAGCAAGTATTTATATTACAGTTTTTTACGCCTGTTTCTTTTAAATACTGCATTTTAGATAAAATAGCTGCTGGTTCTCCTGCTGCTTGTGCTGAAAATATATAGTCTCCATCTTTTATTAATTCTAACGCTTTTTCAGCTGACATTACTTTTTCATTATATAATTCTTTTATAGTTTTCATAATTTCCCCCACTTTTAATTGTCACTTACAATTTTTTCTAATATATTTATGAATTTTTCACTTTCATCCATAAACATTGCATGTCCTGAGTTTTCAAATTTAATAAAATCTGTTTTTGTTTCAAAATATTTTATACTGTCTATTCCAGTTTTTATTGGAACAACTAAATCTTTTTCTCCATGAATCCAAGTTACTGGCATTTTAATATTTTCTATTCTTCCACTTCCATTTATTACACTTTTTTCCCTAGTAATATTAAAATTTATTAAAGCAACACTTACATCTAAGAAACATTTTTCTTTTAATATTGCCTCCATATAAGACTTATATACTTCTTCTTCTGGTTCATTTAGATTAAATATTGTCTTTCTCCAAACTTCTGTAAAAAATTCTGCATTTTGTTCTTCTATCCCCTTAAGTACTGGAATCATTAAAACTGGGTCTTTTACAATATCTTCTTCTTTATATATTGGCTCTGATAAAATAGGTTTTAGATTTTCATCATATTTAAACATTGGGTAACCCTTTACTCCAACAGATGCAAGAAGCACTAAGTGTTTTACTTTTTCAGGATGATTTGCAGCAAGTTCCATTACTACTCCACCGCCTAAACTCCATCCAACTACTACTGCATTTTTAATGTTTTTTATTTCCATAAATTCATTTACATCTTCTGCCCAGTCTTTTATTAAACTATGCTTATTTTTATAAGTTGAATCTCCAAAACCCATAAGGTCTATTGCATAAATATTTATATTATCATCTAAGTTATTCATTAAATCTTCATAAAAAATAGATGAGCTTTGATTACCATGTACTAAAAGTAAAGTTTTATTTCCTTTAACCTTATGTCTGTAAGCCATTGTTTCGCCATTTGGTAAATTTTCTTTATTAAACTTAATTTTTTCCATAATATCCCTCTTTCTATTAATTTTTATTTTTCCCAGTTTCTGGAAGTAAAAATGATCCTAAGAAAAATGTTAAACTAGCTATTAAAGCAAGATTAAGTCCTGCACCATATCCTTTTAAATCTATTATGTTTCCAATTATAAAATAAAGTGTTGTTTCAATAATATATGATATTGCCCAGAATAGTCCCATAACTTGTGTTAGTTTACTTGGAGTCATATTTGGAAGTTCTTGAGGAATCATAACAAGTGATGTCATTGGAGTAAACATAAATATTCCTATTGCAAGTGCTGCTATTGATGCTACTACTCCATTTGTTGCCTTAAACATTATTAGTCCACTTAGTGACATTAAAAGTCCACAAACTCTAATTACTGGCAATCTTTTATGATATTTTTTAGAAAGAGCTATTGCAATTATAGTTCCAATTACTCCTCCTATTGCTGTTAATGTACTTAAGCTTTTTGCGTCTATTACTGCAAATCCTGATATTGGAAATATGTTTAAAAGAACTAAATAAAATGTAAGTAGTCCAGAATAACTTAGAGGCAATAGCCAATTTATCTTTTCTTTCATTGCATCTACTAATGTATAATTATTTTCTAATTCATCAGAATTTTCTTTCTTTTCTATTTCTACATCTTCTCCTACTATCATCCATAGGATAAATAAAATACCACTAATTGCTGCAAAAAATCCCATACTATATTGCCATGTTTGTAACCAAGCTATTACAGGACCTACTATTACAAGTGCAATAATACTTCCAACATTATAAGCTACTGAGTTTAGAGCATTTACTGTTGGTCTAGTTTCAGGTGAAAAATATTTTATTACAATTGGACTTAGATAAACTACATAAAGTGCTCCTCCAAATCCCATTATAAATCTTCCTATAATAAATACTGTGTATGATGGTGCAAATATTGCAACAACACTTCCTAAAACTATTAGTAAAGATCCTAAAGCTATAGATTTTTTTAAAAGTAATCTATTTAAAACTGCTGCTGCCATAAAGTTACCAATTATTTTTGCAATTGTTATGGCATTTGAAATTAAAGTTGCTGAAGCAAATCCCTCTAAATGAAAGTGTTCCATAATTTGAGGAGTTAAAGTACTTCCTGCAATCCAGTTAACTGCAAAAAATGCATAAGTAAAAAACATAATAGTTTCGATTATTATTGATTTACTAGAAGTTTTTGTATTATTTTGTTTAATTATATTGTCTGTCATTTTGTATCCTCCTTTTTTAAATACATATCGCGAAAAATAAGCTAAATAAAAAAATCAGAATCTGATACATTGCATGCAATCGTTTAACTTGATTACAATATATCATATTCTGATTCCTCTTAGGATACAGCTTAGTTATGGTATATGAATAAAACTCATACTATAATTTTAAAATTTTTATTAATTTATTTTATGCAAAGGTTTAGAAAGTTTTTCATAGGTCTTGTAAGTATTTTCGACTTTAAATATATTACATTTAATCCCCAAGGAAATTCTGGATTTTCTAAATGTACTTGATGAATTTTTTCTGATGAATATTTATCAGTTAAAGGTTTTGGCAATATAGTTATTCCTTGATTTGCAGCAACCATTTCTATTATTAAATCCCATTGATTACTTTCAAATACAATATTTGAAGTAAATCCTGCCCTATTACAATAATCTAAGAATACATCATAATACATAAAATCTTTTTTTACTTGCAAAAATTTTTCGTCTTTTAAAGTTCTAAAATCAACTTTTTCACTTTTACTTAAGGGATGATTTTTTCCAACTACAAGTGTTGCCTCAGAATTAAAAACCTTATGTATTTCAAATCTATCATCTTCAAAAGGAGTTATTGCAACTCCCATATCCATTTGTCCATCTAAAAGTTTTTCAACTATATAAGTAGAAGTTGTATCATCAATATTAAGTTCTACATTTGGATATTTTTTTTGAAATTCATATAATACTGAATAAAAATAAATACTTCCAGCTGTTGGAGGAAGTCCAAATCTAAGAACTCTATCTGTTTCCTCAAGTTTTTTTAACATAATTTTTTCTTTTGTATCATAATAGTCTATTATATCTTTTGCAAAATCATAAACTATTTCTCCTTCTTTTGTCAAAGTAAATTTCCTAAAATTTCTATCAATTAAAGTAGTTTGGAGCTCTTCTTCTAAATTTCGTACAGCTTTACTAACAGCTGACTGACTTACATATAGCTCTTCAGATGCCTTAGTAAAACTTTGACACTGAACTGTTTTTACAAAATAATTTAAATTTAAAAATGGCATTTAATCATCTCCCATTAAATATATATTTTTAAAAATCTTATTAAATTCTTTGTTTTGTTTTTATTACTTAAATTCATATTTTAATTATATTATATATTAGCAAGCTAAACTTTTAAACTAAGATATTTTATAGTTATAGTTTTAAGACCTTTGCATCTTCTTTATTTGTAGTTCTTAAATATTTTACATTTGCTTTTCCAATAACTAATGTCATAACTACTTTTTCTTTTCTATTTAAATTAAGTTCTCTTTTTATTTTTTTACTATGTCTTGATATCACTGTAAAAAACCCACTAAATAAAACACCTAAGTCATAAGATTCTGCCATTGTTGCCATATTTTGCGATGCCAAAGATCCATCTATTTTATTTTTTGAAACTACAAGTATTACAATAGGTGCATCTTTAAAAAAGAAATTATCATCAATGTTTATCTTTCTAAGTGACACAGAAAAAACTTTTGCAACTTTTATTAATCTTCTAAAAAATAACACTGCAATATTTTCGAATTCATCTTTTTTATCTTTAAGTATTATGAAAGACACATCTTGAGCATTTCTTGCAGTTGGTGCATATCTTCCTGATTCTATTATCTGATTTATAATATAATCATCTATATCATCATCTCTAAAATCTCTAATTGTCCTTCTTGTTTTAATAGACCTTAAATATTCTTCTGGATTTAAAATATATTTATCTACTTCTTCTATATCTTCATCAAAACCTGTAATCTCAATAGCATTCTTAGGACAAATAGCCTGGCAATGCCCACAAATAAGACAATCATTACTTAAAACAATTGCCTTTTTATCTTTTATAATAATATTACTCATAGGACAGTCTATTACACATTTTTTACATCCTATACATTTATCTATATTTACTAAAATTTTATTTTCCATAAAGCCCCCATTTTTAAATTTATACCCATATTTCTCAAATAAAAAAAGACTTAAAATTAATTAAGTCTTAGATTCTAATTTCTTTTATTATTTCACCCTTAAGATTTTTTATGCTAAATTTATTATCTTCAAGTACTGCGTAAGTATTTGGATTATTTTCCTTTAGCATTGTTATACTTCCTGGATTTAAATAAAATATTCCATTTTTTCTTCTGCTTGAAGTATATGTGTATGGCCATATATGAAGCTTGATCCTTTTTTTAAGTTTACAGGATTTTTTTCATTATAAATATGTCCATGTGTCAAAAATAGTCTTTTATCATTGTATAAAATATTTGAATAAGTTGACATTATAGGAAAATCTAGTACCATTTCATCTACTTCGCTATCACAGTTTCCTCTTACTGCTATTATGCTATTTGAATATTTATTTAATACTTCTATTACTTTCTTTGGATTATATTCTTTAGGAAGGTCATTTCTTGCTCCATGATACAATATATCTCCTAGTATTACTAAATAGTCTGCTTTTTCTTCAATATATTTTTCTATTGCCTTATTTAAATAGTATATTGATCCATGTATATCTGATATGAAAAATAGTTTCATTTTTATCTCCTTTCTAATTATCTACATTATATTATAATATCAAAATACTTTTATTTTAATATTTAATACAAAAAAGACCTCTATTTTTTATAGAGATCTTTTATTATTAATTTAAAAAATCTAAGGCAAATTGGATAAACACGGCTACACCCTTCCACAATAGATTTTCATCTAAATCAAATTTACTATTGTGATTAGGATAGGTCTTTCCATCTTTGTCTTCTTGTAGATTGCTTAGTGTAAAGAATGTTCCTGGTATTTCTCTTAGATAATAAGACATGTCTTCCCCTGCCATGCTCATTGATTCAATTTCATATAAGTCTTCTTCCCCTAGGACTTTTTTAACTGAATTTCTAAGTTTTTCTGTTATTTCTTCATTATTTTCTAAATATGGATATTTCCAACTATAAAAGAATTTATAATCACATCTATTCCCCAATGTATATGATTTTACTATTTCTCCTATTCTATCTCTTATATAGGATCTAATTTCATCATTATATGTTCTTACTGTTCCTTCTATTTCCCCATTTGAAGGTATTATATTTTGATTAAATCCTGCTTGTATTTTACATACTGAGATAGTTACATGTTCATTTAATGGTATTTCTCTTGATTTAATTTTATTGATTCCTTGAACTATATCACATAGCACTGGTATTGGATCTATTGTATCTTCTGGTGTTGAACCATGTCCCCCTTGCCCTAATACTTCTATGTGAAATTTGTCCATTGATGCCATTAATTTTCCATTTTTAACTCCAATTTTCCCCTTTGGAACTTCTGGAAATATTCCACCTGCATGTAGTGCTACTATTGCATCAACCCTTGGATTTTCAAGCACGCCTTCTTTTATCATTAATTCTGCTCCACCTGGATATTCTTCCCCTGGTTGAAATATAAATTTAACTTTTCCCCTAAATTTATATTTGTTGTCATTTAATATCAAAAGTGTAATCAGTACTCCTGCCATATGAGAATCATGTCCACAAGCATGCATATAGCCATTAGTAGATTTAAAAGGCAAATCTGTTTCTTCTTTTATTTCAAGAGCATCCATATCCGTTCTGATACCTAGACATTTACCTTCTTTTCCTGAATCTATTACAGCTACTACACCATTATTGTTTATATAATTTTCATACTCAATATTGTTTTCTTCTAATATCTTTTTTATAAATTTTGCTGTTTCTGGCGTTTCTAAACCAATCTCAGGCATTTTATGAAATTCTCTTCTAAATTTAATTAATTCTTTTTCACGTTTTTTAACTTCACTAACTATATCCATTTAATACTACGCCTCTTGACTTAAATATTCTATTAACGCCTTTGTTGTTTTTAAAAGTTCTTCTACTTCTAGATATTCATCTGTTGTATGAACTTTTTGCATTCCAACACCTATTATTATTGAGTTAAATCCTTCACCTGCGAAGAAGTTTGCATCTGATCCTCCACCTATTACTTGAAGTGATGCTTCAACACCAACTGTTTTATAAACTTCTATAAATTCTTTTGCAAATTTAAGATCATCCTTTGTATTTAATAATGGGTATTGCTTTTCTGCTTCTATTTCAAAACTTCCACCATATTTTTTAGAAATAGTATTTCCTATTTTTTCATATTCTTTTAAAAGTTCTTCTACTTTTTCATAGGAATGTGATCTTATCTCTCCATAGGCAGTTGCCATATCTGGAACTACATTTGTAGGAAATTTAGAATTAATTTCTGATACATTTGCAGTAGTAAGTTCATCTATTCTTCCTGATTTCATATTAGTAACTATTTCAGAAATAATTTTTATTGCATTTATTCCCTCTTCTGGTGCAAGTCCTGCATGAGCAGTTCTTCCTTTTACTTTTAATAAATAATTTGTACATGTTGGAGCTTGGTATGCTACATATTCTGCTTTTCCTGCATTATCTACAACTATTGTGTTTTTTGCAGGGTTTATATGTTTATATACTTCTTCCCAATTAATATTTCTTGCTCCAAGCATTCCCTTTTCTTCACCTGGTGTAAATACTAAATATATATCTTCATGGTCAATATTATTTTCTATAATGTATTTTACAGAATAAAGAATAGCTGCTATTCCAGCTTTATCATCTCCACCAAGTGTTGTTGTTCCATCAGTTTTGATTATATTTCCTTCATGAATTATTTTTAAACCTTCATTTGGTTCTACTACATCCATATGTGCTGAAAATGTAACGCCTTCTCCTTCTAGAGTTCCCTTTATTTTTGCAAATATTGTTGGAGCATTTCCATCATATTTGTCAAAAGAGTTATCTAGATAAATTTCAGCACCTAGTTTTTCTAAAAATTTTACAATGTGATTTGCTACATTTTTTTCATTTTTTGTCGGAGAATAAATGTTTAATAAATCTTTTAAAATATCTAATAATTCTTTTTCATTAAAATTATTCATAAAACTCTCCTTTATTTAACTATTTTTATTTATTGTTTCAAGTTGTGTTTTAGCTACTGCAATTGTTGTAAATACAGAAACTAAAGTTATTAAAAATGACATATTTCCTGGAAGTAATGCAACTATTTTTGTCATTACAAAAGCTATACAAAGTGCAAATATTGCAGTTTTGTAAGATTTAACAGCAAATTGTCCAAATATTCCACCATATAGTGCAGGAATAATAAGTGTAAGCATTCTAGTTACATTTTCTGGTAAATTTGCAATAAGAGTTTGTCCTAAAAATGTTGCTGCAAGAACAAAGAATATTCCAACATATACAGAAACAGCTATACCAATAGTTCCCATAAGAGATCCTTCATCTGTTCCTGATCTATATCCTGAAGATTCTATTGCAGTTACTGCTGCTGGTATTCTCATATTAACAGCATTTCCTGAAAGAGTTTCTATATAAAGTCCTGTTGTTCCTATAATTGGATAGTAACTAATTGGTTCACTAAAATAAAAAGCTCCTGAAACTGAAATTTGTGAAATAGCTCCAGCTATAATTGCAGATATTCCTGGATTAAATCCAAATACAAATGTCATTAAAAATGGTGGTAATAATACAGCAAACATTCCTAAGATCATTGTAATTCGTCCAAATTTTACAACATCTTTTACATAATTTTTATATGTTTCCATTTTCTCCTCCTTAGAATAATAATACTGCTATAATTGCGCCACCAAACATACTAAATGTAAGTGACCATTGCTTTAACCAAGGTAATTTTTTTTCACCAAATTTTTGGCAAAATATCATAATAAGTAATCCTATAATTCCAGAAGCTGTAATAGCTGGATTTACTTTTACTTTCATTAAATTATCAATATTAAAGTAAGCAAAAGCTCCAAGCATAGCACCAACACTAACTGCTGGTAGTAAAGCTTTTCTTCCACCTGTAAGTAAATTATTTACCTTGTGCATCTTATGAGCAAAGAAAAATACAAATATTAACCATCCCATTACTCCTAGAGCTGGAGCCCAAAGTGCATTTGCAAAAACTACTGGATCCATTTTTGTGGCAAGTTCTGCACCTAATGCTTTTGCACCAAAATTCGCTGCCATAGTTTCATAATTAGTTCCACCAATAACGCTCATTCTAAGTGCTGTTACTGGAGCACCAAGAGTTACTATTAATGCTAAAATACTTCCCACAACACCCATTGCAGGTCCAATACTACTTAAGGCACTTGTCTTAATACCTTTTTTGATTTTATCCTCATCCATACCTAAATCTTTTGTACATTTTAAAGTTTTCTTTAAAATAATTGTTGTTTGTGCTAAAACTAGTAGGATACCAATTGCACAAGCTAAATACATTAAAGGATGATGAGCATAATACATATGATCTTGCATAAAACCTCTCCTTGTCTTTTATTGTTCTTATTATGAGAACGCTATGTCTTAAATAAGTCTTTAATTAGACTACCACCATAGAAAACCTTTGTCAATAGTTATTGTAATTTATTTCCTCTTGTGTTATTTTAATACTATTGGAGGCTAATATGAATATTGGAATAATTGGAGCTGATGACTCCGTTGACAAAATAATTGAACTTGTAGAAAAAGAATATGAAGATATTAATTTCATCTCTTTTAGACACAATGAAATTGAAAATATTGATGAAATTTTTAGTGAAATTCCACAAGACATTGACGGAATTTTTGCAACAGGTATTGGAGTTTATAATAAACTACAAAGTTTTAATTTTAACTGCCCTATCTCCTATGCTAAGCATGGATCTATTGGTCTTTTAAAAACTTTTTTTGATGTATATAATGAAAATCTTGATTTAAAAAATAAAAATATATCCTTTGATATTATTGATGAACAATCAGTTTCTGATATTATAAAAGAATTTGATATTCCCATTAATAATTATTATGTACCTTGTCCTGATAATTATAAAAGTGAGTCTTTCTATCTTGAAAATCACCTTAAACTTTATCGTGACAAAAAAGTAGATTATATTTTTACTTCTTTTGGTTATATTTATAGTTTACTTAAAAATTTAAATATTCCTGTTTATAGGATTTATCCATCAAATATTGATATAAAGTCAAATATTGATTCTCTAATTAGAAATATTAATCTTGTGAAATTAAATAAAAAATCACTTTTAGTATATAAGTTTAATATCTCTTCTAAAGAAAATAAATCTTATATTAAATCTATACTTACTGAATATGCAAACTTAATTGAGGGCCTTATTACTGAATATAGTGATAATAGTTTAATAATAATTAGTAATAAAAACTTTTATAATGAAATAGACTGTTTATATTTAATATATGCCTTTTTAAATAAGAAAAATATTTCAAATATACTTGTAGGCCTTGGCACTGGTACAACACTTACTAAAGCAATAGATAATGCAGAAATTGCAATTGAAAATACAAGCTCTAGTGATTGGCTATACTTCTACGATGGAAATGTCTTAAAAAAATATGATCAATATAATACAAATTATAAAACTAAATATCTATCTGATGAAAAAATACAAAATATTTCAGAAAAAACTGGTATTAAAACTAAACATATACAAATAATTGACCTTTCAATTGTAAATTTAAATAGAAATATTTTTACTAGTTCAGAATTATCTGACCTTCTAGGTCTTACTGTTAGATCAGCAAATAGAATAATGAATACTCTAGTTAAAAATAACTTCGCAGAATTTATTGATAATTCTTCTTTTAATGAAAGTATTGGTAGGCCAAAAAGACAAATTAAAATTAATTTCTAAATAAAAAATAACCATAGATATCTATGGTTATTTTTGTTTAAATATTAAAAATGTAATTTTATATTATTTATTTCATCATAAATACTAAGATTTTCATCTATGGATTTTACTATGTCATAGGTTCTTCTTCTAATAAAATCTTCATATCTATATAAATCGACTTTATAAGATGCAAAGCATATTACAAAGGGTTCTTTAGAATATACTATTCCAACATCATGAGTTTTATCCTCTTCTTCTCCTGTTTTATGAGATACTGGATAATCCATTGGGAGCTTTCCACATATTTTGTGATTTATCTGTTGTTGTCTTAATATATTATCTATTTCAAAACTTGCTTTTTCACTTATTAATTCTCTTTTAAATATTTTTTCTAATAGGTATCCTATTTCCTTTGGTGTAAAGTAATTATTAATACCAATAGATTCTCTATAATCATCAAAATATGCTCTATTAAATTGCGTATCATATAAATCTAATTTAATTAATGTATCTATTACTTTTTCATTTCCTAAATAATTAAATACTGCATTAGTTGCTGTGGTATCACTAATTACGATCATAAGTTTACAAAGAGTTCCTAAATCCATTATTATATCTTTTGGCATATGCTTTATTACTCCACAGGCATCTTTTTTTTCTTTGTCTTTGATTAATATTTTATCCTCTAAACTTATTTCACCCTTTTCAACTAAATAGTATACTACTGCAAGAAGTGGTAATTTTACTATACTTGCTGCTAAAAATTTATTATTTTCATTGTACTTAAACTCTTCTTGTGTTATTAAATTTTTATAATAAAATCCAACATCTCCATCAAATGAATCTAATTCCTTTTTTATTTCTTCAAATAAATTTTTATTCAATTGTATACCCTCTTTCTATAAAATTTATTACATAACTAAAAGCAGTAATAATTTTCAACTATCATATATATTGATATATAATCTTTTTTATACTTATTTCTTTAATTTTCTATCAAATATTATATATATAATTCCACCTATTAGTGGCACTAATAATCCAATTATTGCTGTAATAGGATCATCTATAAATGTATTTATCATAAGCCCTGCAAATATTAAAGCTGTTAATATAACTGTTATAGGATAACCCCATACCTTATAAGGTTTTTTTAATTTAGGATATTTTTTTCTATATATGAATACAGCTAATATATTTAATAAATTAAATAACATTCCCGAAAAAACAACCAAAGCTGTAAGCTCATCTAAACTTCTTATTAACACTAACATTATTGCTATTATCGCTTGCCATATTAATGCTACTGTTGGAACATTGTATTTTGAATGTAACATTCCAAAACTTTTAAAGAAGTGACCTTCTCTTGCCATTGCATAATAATATCTTGGTGATGCAATTATTATTCCATTCATAGATCCAAACATAGCAATTAGCATTGTTATTAAAACTAAAATTGCACCGAATTTCCCAAACACTTCTAGAGCCACTTCTGTTCCAAGGTATAAATCCCCTGATTCTATCATTAAATTGATTTTTTCAAAGGATAAAACCTTATATATTGCAAAATTAAATAATACATATATTAATGTAACTCCTCCAATACCAAAAATTAATGCTCTAGGTAAATTCTTTTCTGGATCTTTCATTTCTTCTATTACGGGATTTAAATTTGTCCATCCGTCATAAGCCCACAAACTCGCTATAGTTGCAAAAGCTATCATACTAAAATATTCTGCATAATTTACATTTCCATCTTTTGGTATAATACTTAAATCTGGGCTTTGATTTCCTCTTATTAATGCTGCAAATATTATTGCTATAATTGGAATTAATTTTGCAATCATTGAAATATTCTGAAGTTGAGCACCTTTTTTTATTCCAAAACAATTATATATTGTAAGAGCTATTATTATTAATACTGCAATTAATTTAATAACTGTATCAGATAAGTTTAAAAAACTTTTAAATGCCGTTGGTATTGCTATTGCTAAGGCTGAAATAGATCCTGAACCCGATAAAACCAAACTTGTAAAACCAAACATATATCCAACTATTGGATGATATGCTTTATCTAAATATATAACCATACCACCAGCTTCTGGAGATGATGTTCCAAGCTCAGCAAAACATAATCCTCCTAAAAGTGATATTATTCCTCCAAGTAACCAACATAATAAAGAAGCGCCCATTGACATATTTGTCCTAGTTAAAACTATTGAACCTAAGTAAAATATTCCTGAACCTATCATGATTCCACCAATTATACTCATTCCACCAAACAATCCTATTTCTCTCTTAAATTCTCCACCCTCAAAATCAATAATTTTTTTATCTTCCATTATTTCACCTTCCTCAAATTTATAATTTAATTAAAATAACTTTTTTATTTCTAGTCAATAGTTTTATAGTGTTTCGAAACTTTGCATTATATGTAAATCAGTAATTTTATTTTTTCTTGGTATTAATTTAATTCCTTAGTTATAAAAACGTTTTCTTTGTTTGAATTGTTATTATTTAACTTATATAACTATTTCTTGACTTAATACCCTATTTTACTTATATTAAATTATTTAGAAATTTCATTATTTGGTAATATATTTAGAGTGCAACTCTGAAGATACTATCTTTATTAAAAAAAACACTTAAAACAACTAAAAAATAAATTAAAATAGTAAAAGAACATAAATCTTGTGCTTAATTAACTATTTATATGAAAAATATAATATTCTTTGAAAATAATCCCGTAAAAACTGTTTTGAAGATAAAAAATACGTTCAGCAATATAACACTGAACGTATACCAAAATTCTTAAGAAATTTATATCCCTAAAAATACAAAACTAAATATGTTTAATATTTTTTATTAATAGTGTACTTTACAGGGCATAGTATCTAAATATCTATTATTATTTTTGTTTTATTTTCCAATTTTTCTTATTACTTCATCTTTACCAAGAACTATTAAAACATCTTCGTCTTTTAATATTTCATCTGCTCCTGGTATTATATCAATACTTCCATTTCTCTCTATTCCAAGTATTGATGCTTTATATTCATATCTAAAATTTAATTCTTTGATTGTTTTTCCAATCCACTCTTCTAAAACTTTTATCTCAATAATTGAGTATTCTGAAGATAATTGTATGAAATCCAAAATATTACTAGAGTCTAAACTATGTGCAAGTCTATATCCCATGTCTCTTTCTGGATATATTATTTTATCTGCTCCAACTTTTTTAAGAATTTCTCCTTTTCTAAAGCTCATAGCTTTTGCTACAATATGGCTAATTCCAGCTTCTTTTGATAAAATTATGGCCATAATTGCAGCTTCTAGATTTGATCCTATTGCAACTACTGCAATATCAAAGTTTGAAAGTCCTAAATCTTTTACTGAATTTTCATCTAATATATCACATTGAACTGCTGTTGTTACTTTATCTGATATATTTTGTACATTATCAAAATCATAATCAACTGCTAGCACCTCATGTCCTAATTCTGTCAATGTAGTAGCTACTGTTGATCCAAAACGTCCGCATCCAAATACAACTATAGATCTCATATTATTAACCCCCTTACCCAACGATGATATGTCCTTCTGAGTATTTTAAATTTGATACTTTTCTTTTTTTCATAATTCCTATAGCAAGTGTTGTAGGTCCAACTCTTCCTAAAAACATTGTAACTGATAAAATTATCTTTGACAAAGTTGAAAAATCTGATGTTATTCCTCTTGTTATTCCAACTGTTGCAAAGGCTGAGACTGTTTCAAATAATATATCTATAAATTGAAACTTATCTCCTTCTATAATTTGAAGACCAAGTGCTACTGCTAGTACTAATAATATACATATAAAAATTATCGCTAAACATTTTAATATAGTAGCTACTGGTATAGTTTTTTTCATAACTACTGCTTCTTTTTCTCCTCGAAGTGTAGATATTGTTGAAAATAGCAGTACACCAAAGGTTGTTGTTTTTATTCCTCCTGCTGTTGATGCAGGTGATCCTCCTATAAACATAAGTATTATTAGAAGAAATATTGTGGCATCATTTAATGAGGCTGTACTTACTGAGTTAAATCCAGCAGTTCTTACTATTGCTGATTGAAATGATGATGCTAGTAATTTATCTTTAAAAGACATTGGTCCTATTGTATTAGGGTTATTATATTCAATTGCTAAAAATAAAATCGTTCCCAAAAGTAGTAATATTGCTGTAATTATCAAGACCATTTTTGTATGAAGGTTAAATTTCCTCCATTTTTTATTATTATATATGTCTAGATATACTGTAAATCCAAGTCCACCTATTATTACTAAAGACATTATCACTATATTTAAAAGTGTATCATAGTAATAAGGTTCAAGGCTTGATCCTAATAGGTCGAATCCAGCATTACAAAATGCAGACACTGAATGGAATAAGGAAAATGCAATTCCTGTTTTTAATCCAAACATTGGAATAAATCTAAAACTAAGTAATATTGCTCCTACTAATTCAATACCAAAACTTACTGTTATTACATATTTAACAAGTTTTACAAGTCCTTTTAATGAATCTGAGTTAAGTTGTTCTTTTATTAATAATCTTTGTTTTAAGCCTATTTTTCTTTTTAAAATAAGTGCTAACATTGAAAATACAACCATTGTTCCAAGTCCACCTATTTGTATTAAAGTTATTATTACTATTTTTCCAAAAATTGTCCAATGTGCTGCGGTATTTACTACTATAAGACCTGTAACACACGTTGCTGATGATGCTGTAAAAAGTGCATTTATAAATCCAACTGATTCTACATTTTTACTTGCTATTGGTAGGTTGAGAAGCATTGCTCCTACTAATATAATAAAAGCAAATGAAATTCCTAATACTAGTGGTGGATTTTCAATTAACTTTTCAAGTTTTGTTTTTTTCATAAAAACATTACTCCTCCTTAACAAAAAAAATTTGACAAAAAAAGTCCCCTATCGGGAACTTAATTAATTGCCTTTTGCAACTTCAACTAGTTTAGCAAAGCTTTGTGGATCATTTATTGCCATTTCAGAAAGCATTTTTCTGTTGATTTCAATGTTAGCTTTTTTAAGACCATTGATGAATTTTGAATAACTCATTCCATTTTGTCTTGTAGCTGCATTTATTCTTGCAATCCAAAGTTTTCTGAAATCTCTTTTTCTTTGTTTTCTACCAATAAACGCATAGTTTAATGATTTCATTACAGCTTGGTTAGCTGGTCTATAAAGTTTTGATTTAGCACCAAAGTAACCTTTAGCTTGTTTTAATACTTTTTTATGTCTTTTTTTAGAATTTACTGCTCTTTTAACTCTTGCCATTTTTCATTCCCCTCCTACATTACGGAATCATATGATCAATTCTTCTTTGATCAGATGGATGTACTAAAGCTGATTTTCTTAATTTTCTAATTCTCTTTGAGCTTTTCTTTCCTGTTAAATGGCCTTTATAAGCATAAAATCTTTTGATTTTGCCTGTGCCTGTTCTCTTGAATCTTTTTGCAGATCCTCTGTGAGTCTTCATTTTACCCATAGTAATCCTCCTATTATTTATCAGTATCAGGAGATAAAAACATAACCATGCTTCTACCTTCCATTTTAGGTTTTTTGTCCACAACTCCATGCTCAGAAACTAAATTAACGAAATCTCCAAGAACTTCTTTTCCGATTTCAGTATGACCCATTTCTCTACCTCTAAAACGCACGGAAACTTTTACTCTATCACCATTATCTAAAAACTTAATAGCATTATTTGCTTTAGTTTGTAAATCATGTGCTTCTATATTAGGTGTTAAACGAAGTTCCTTAACACTAATAACCTTTTGCTTTTTCTTAGCTTCCTTTTCCTTCTTCATCATTTCATATCTGTATTTACCATAATCCATTATACGGCATACAGGTGGTTTTGAATTAGGGGCAACACTAACTAAATCAAGCTTCTTTTCATATGCCATTTCTAAAGCACGCGCTTTTGGAACAACACCTACTTGATTTCCTTCATCATCTATTAATCTAACTTCTTTCTCTCTGATCTCTTCATTAATTTGAAGCTCTTTAATCTCTAAGCACCTCCATAAAATAAAAAAAAGCGGGCAAAAGCCCGCAAGAATTCAACGATTTTGATATTCTTAAACAACCTTAAAGCCGTAAGCCTAAGGTGAGAAGCGGACTTCTTCTTAATACTTGTCTAGTATATATTATATTTAAATATATGTCAACTATTTTAATTTATTTTCTATTTTTGTCAAAATTATATTTATGATAACTCCTACTATTGCACTTAATGCAAGACCACTTAGTTTAATAGTATCTGTTATTTGAATTTCTAAATTCAGTCCAAAATTAGGTCCAAGACCTATTATTATTATTACTGCTATTATTATAATATTTTTTAGATTAAAGTCAATATGAGAATTTTTTAAAGTTTTTACTCCAACAAGTGCAATCATTGAGAATAACATTATTGATATTCCTCCCATTACACTTTGTGGGATTGTTTGTAAAAAACCACCTATTTTTCCAACTGTTGAAAGTACTATTGCAAATACTGCTGCAAGTCTTAATATTGATGGATCATAATTTTTTGTTATTGCAAGAATTCCTGTATTTTCACCATATGTTGTATTAGCAGGTCCCCCAACGAATCCTGCAAACATTGTTGCTAGTCCATCTCCAAGAAGTGTTCTATTAAGTCCTGGATCTTTCATAAAGTCTTCTCCTACTACTGCTGAATTTGTTGTAATATCTCCAATATGTTCCATAAATACTGCAAGTATTATTGGCGCTATTGTAATTATTGCTCCAAGGTCAAATTTTGGTGCTTGAAATTTTGGCATTGATAATATACTTGCTTCCTGAATTGGAGAAAGATCAACTATTCCTATTTTTAAGGATATTAAATATCCTACAAATACTGATATTATTATTGCTATTTGTTTTATAAATCCCTTTCCTTTTCTTGATGTTATTATTGCTACTAAAAGTGTAATCACTGCTACTAAATAGTTTGAACTTGCCATATTTAGTGCTGTTGGAACCATATTAAGTCCTATTACTATTATCATTGGTCCAACTACTTGTGGTGGGAAATATTTTGTAACTTTACTTACTCCTATTTTATTTATTATAAGAGAAAGAAGGACATAAAAAAAACCTGCCACAATTATGCCACCTTGAGCATAGGACAAGCTATGATAATTTTCATATACAGTTTGAATTGCTGGAATAAAAGCAAAAGATGAACCTAAAAATACAGGCACTTTTTTCTTTGTGCAAAGATGAAAAATTAAAGTACCTACTCCTGCACAAAAAAGTGTAGTACTTACGTCAAATCCTGTTAATAATGGTACTAATACTGTTGCTCCAAACATTGCAATCATATGTTGTAATGCTAAAAATACCTTTTTTGCAAAATTTACATATGAATCTGTTGCTGTCTTACTACTTAATAAATTGTCCAAAATATCACTCCTTATTTGCTAACTACTTTTGGGTATTTTTTCTAATTATACGCACATGTTATCCTCTTGTCAAGAATTTTTTAGTATATTATATATTTTTTTCATAAAACTATATCATTAAAGGCCTTATATTGTATTTTATATAGCTATATTTAAGTATAATTTGATATAAAAAATAAGTAGCAAAGGCTACTTATCTTCTTCATTTTCATTTAAAAATGTATTAATTTTTGAATATATTAAATCAATTGCAACTTTATTATATCCACCTTCTGGCATTATTACATCTGCATATCTTTTTGATGGTTCTACAAATTGAAGATGTGCAGGTCTTACTGTTGCCATATATTGTAAGATTACTGATTCAAGAGATCTTCCTCTTTCTTTTATATCTCTTAAAATTCTTCTAATAATTCTTACATCACTATCTGTATCTACAAAGATTTTTATATCTAATAAATCTCTAATTTCTTTTTCATTTAATATAAGTATTCCCTCAAGAATAATAACTTCTCTTGGTTCTACATGTTTTGTTTCTTCTTTTCTATTGTGAATTTCAAAATCATAAATCGGCTCTTCAATAGCTTCATTATTTTTTAATTTTTCAAGATGTTCAATTAAAAGATCATTATCAAAAGCGAAAGGATGGTCATAGTTTGTCTTAACTCTTTGCTCATATGGAAGAGAATTCTGAGATTTATAGTAATTATCTTGTGCTATTACAACAACTCTATCTCCATCTATCATTTCAACAAGTTCATTTGTTACTGTACTTTTTCCTGATCCTGATCCACCTGCTATTCCTATTAAAATTGGTTTTCTCATATTATTCACTTATTCTCCTAACCATGTATCCCTTAGCTACTTCTTGGTCTACTTTTATTTTAAAGAGTTGTTTTGCATGATTTGCTACTTCAATTTCTTTATCATTTTTATCTACCATATAGTCTATAACTTGATTAAAGTGCTTAATATTAGGTCCAAAGATTTCCACTTCTTCCCCTTTAAAAATTCTATTTCTTTGTTCTATTGTTGCAATTTTTGTATCTTTATCATAGTCCATAACAAGTCCTACAAAGTCATATCCTCTTATATAAGAGTTTGTTTCATATACTTGTGAGTCTTCATTTGCCTGTCCATAGAAAAATCCTGTAGTAAAGTCTCTATGACTTACTTTTTTGATTTCTTCTGCTAAATACTTATCAGTTTTGTAGTTTTTAGGATCGTTATAATATGCATCTATTGCCATTCTATAAGATCTTATTACAGTTGCTAAATAGTACTCACTTTTTACTCTTCCTTCAATTTTAAGACTTGTAATTCCTGTTTCAATTAAATCATTTACATGTTCTATCATACAAAGATCCTTAGAGTTCATTATAAAAGTTCCCTCTTCATGTTCTTCTATTGGGAAATATTCTCCAGGTCTTTTTTCTTCAACTAAATGATATTTATATCTGCAAGGTTGTGCGCAGTCTCCCATATTTGCATCTCTTCCAGTCATATAGTTTGAAAGTAGGCATCTTCCAGAATAAGACATACACATTGCTCCATGAGTAAATGTTTCAATTTCAACTTTTCCATCTAAATCATCTATTATTGTTTGAATTTCTTTTAGGGATAATTCTCTTGCAAGAACTACTCTTTCTGCTCCCATTTCATTCCAAAACTTAACAGTTTCTGAGTTTGTAACTGATCCTTGTGTTGAAATATGAATATTCATTCTTGGCTCTGCAGTTCTTACTTTCATAAACATACCTGGATCTGCTACTAATAATGCATCTACTCCAGCATTATAAAGATCTCTTATATATTCTTCTACTCCAACCATATCTTTGTTATGTGGAATAATATTTAAAGTTACATGAACTCTTTTTCCTCTTTCGTGAGCATATTCAACGCCCTCTTTGATTTCTTCTATTGAAAAATTCTTTGAAGCTTTTCTAAGTCCAAAACTTTCTCCACCTAAATAAACTGCATCTGCTCCATAATCTATTGCAACTTTAAGTTTATTTAAATCACCTGCTGGTGCAAGTAACTCAACTTTATTCATCTTCTTTCCTCCCAATTAACAAAACTCCATCTCCAATTGGAATTATTGAAGATATAAAGTCCTGATTTTCTTCAATGTCTTTTAAAAATTTTCTAAGTCTTTTTACTATTGTTATCTTTCTTCTTATAACTAGCTCTTGATTTGCAATCATACCTTTAAATAAAACATTGTCGCATATTATAATACCATTTTTTTCTAAATTTTTAAGTGCTAAATTAAAATATTTTTCATATTGTCCCTTAGCTGCATCTATAAAAATCATATCATATTTTTCATTAATATTTTCTAAAACTTCTGCTGCATCACCAATTACTATATCTATATTTTCATTAAGATTTAATTTTTCATGGTTTTTCTTTGCTATTTCTGCCATATCTTCTCTAATTTCAATAGTTTTTATATATTCTACAGATTTAGAAGCATTAAAAAATACACTTGAAGAATATCCTATTGCTGTTCCTAGTTCTAGGATTCTTTTTGGTTTTTTCATATAAATTAAAAATTTCAAAAATTCTTCAGTTTCTTCTTCTACAATGGGAACATGATTTTCAAGTGCATATTCTCTCATTTCTTTTAAATGGCCTTCTTTTTTAGGAACAAGACCTCTTATATAGTTTTCTATATAGTCATAGTTAATATTTGTCATAATATTCCTCTTTAAACTCATAAAAAGGGAATCATTTAGATTCCCTTAGATTAAATCTCCATTATAATTGGTAAAATCATTGGATTTCTCTTTGTTTGATTAAATAAAAATCCTTTTAAATCATCTCTTATACTAGTCTTAAGTGCAGACCAGTCTGTAATAGATTTACTATCACATTTATCAAGTGTTGATTTTACTACTTTTCTTGCATCATCCATTAAATCTCCAGATTCTCTTACATATACAAATCCTCTTGAGATTATATCTGGACCTGAGATAACTTTTCCTTCAGATTTAGAAATAGTTACTACTACTACTATTAATCCATCTTCTGATAAGTGTTTTCTATCTCTTAATACAATATTACCAACATCACCAATTCCAAGTCCATCAACTAATATATTTCCTGATGGAACATCTCCTACAAGTTTTGCATTTTTTTGAGATATTTCAAGACAATTTCCATTTTTCATAATAAAGATATTGTCTCTATTCATTCCCATTTGCTCTACAATTTCAGCATGTTTTTGTAAATGTCTAACTTCACCATGTGCTGGTATAAAGTATTTTGGATTTACAAGACTAAACATAAGCTTTAATTCTTCTTGGCAAGCATGTCCTGAAACGTGAATTTCTGATAGAGCTTCATAAATTACATTTGCTCCACTTTCTAAGAGTTTATTTATAACTTTAGAAACATCTATTTCATTTCCAGGTATTGGTGTTGCAGATAAAATAACTACATCATTTGGAGTAAGTTTTATTTTTCTATGTTCTCCAAAAGCAATTCTTGTAAGAGCACTCATTGGCTCCCCTTGTGAACCTGTAGTTATTAAAACAAGTTCATTGTCATTATATCTATGCATATCTTTAATATCAATTAAAGTACCTTTTTTAACTTTTAAATATCCAAGCTTTTGTGCTGTTTCCATTACATTAAGCATAGATCTTCCAGATAATACAACTTTTCTTTTATAGTCTTCTGCTGCATTTATAACTTGTTGAATTCTATGAACATTTGAAGCAAATGTTGCAATTATAATTCTATTGTCCTGTTCTGCTGCAAAAATTCTATTAAAAGTTTCTCCAACTTTACTCTCACTCATTGTATATCCAGGTCTTAAAACATTTGTAGATTCTCCAATCATTGCAAGAACACCTTTTTTACCGATTTCTGCAATTCTATGAAGATCTATTGTATCTCCAGATATTGGAGTAAAATCAACTTTAAAATCTCCTGTGTGGAATACCACTCCTAGTGGAGTTTTAATAGC
Organism: Peptoniphilus stercorisuis; assembly: GCF_017874395.1. GTDB lineage: Bacteria > Bacillota > Clostridia > Tissierellales > Peptoniphilaceae > Anaerosphaera > Anaerosphaera stercorisuis. The sequence goes on from NZ_JAGGLJ010000006.1 coordinate 92,782, forward strand.
AAGTGAACAACTATCAGGTATTGAGTGATTTACTCTAATCCATTCACATTCCATTTTTCCAAGTTTTACTTTATCTCCTGCACGAACTATATTCATGTCTACTTTTCCTAAATTATGTTCTTTTAGTTTATTTTCTAAAAGTCCCATTGTTAATGGTGTTCCATAAATAGGCATTTTTACTTTTTTAAGAACATATGGAATAGCTCCAATATGATCCTCATGACCATGTGTTAATACAAGTCCTCTTATCTTTTCTTTATTTTTTATAAGATAAGTTACATCTGGAATAACAACATCTATTCCAAGCATTTCATCTTCTGGGAATGTCATTCCACAGTCTATTATTATTATATCGTCTCTATATTCAACTACGGTTAAGTTCTTACCAACCTCGTGAAGTCCACCCAGAGGTATTATCTTCACCTTATTTGTGTTTCTCATTTAATTAATCTCTCCCTTATATTTTTTGTAGCATTCTTTACAATAACCGTAGAATTTTAAATTGTGGTCGACTATTTTAAAACCTTCTTCAGATTCTATTTCTTCTTCTAGGCTATCTAGTAAATCGAGTTTTACCTCAAGTACTTTGCCACAGTCAAGACAGATTAAGTGATGATGTCTGTGAGTTGCATCATTTGCTTTAATTTCATATCTTGCCACTCCATCATCAAAGCTAATTTTATATAAAACATCTAATTCTTCAAAAAGTTGAAGCGTTCTATATACTGTTGCTATTCCTATTTCAGGATTTTCTTTTGATACATATTCAAATACTTCTTCTGTAGATAAATGACTTCCTCTATGCTTTAAGAATACATTATAAATTTCTGAGCGCTGATTTGTAAATTTATATCCTTTTTCTTTTAATACTTTTTTTACATAATCGCTATTTAGTTCCATAAGCACCCCTATTGCAACTTACCTTTCATAAGCTCTTCATAAGCTTCTTGAGCTTCTTTTAATTCATCATCATCTATACCAACAAGCATTTCTTGTCCTTCATTATCAATTTCAATTTTTAATATATATATATAAGGCTCTATTTCATCTGCTGGAAGTAGAGCAACATAATCATCATCATCTATAGAAAATTTTGCTTTTACAAGAAATTCTACAGGATTTCCTAATTCATCATAAAATAGATGTCTCTCCAAATTTTACCTCCTTACATACTATCTAAATAAGTTTGCAAAATATAAGTAGCTGCAATCTTATCTACATATTTTTTTCTGTGTTCTCGTCTTACATCAGCTTCAATTAATATTCTTTGTGCAGACATTGTGCTCATTCTCTCATCAATATAAATAATCTCTATCCCATATTTATTATGAAGTTTTGTTGCAAATTTCATAACTTTCTCACTTTGAGGTCCTATTGTATTATTCATATTTTTAGGAAGTCCTACAACTACTTTTAATATGTCATTTTCTTTTATAATCTCATAAATTTCTTCGTAAGTTTGTTTATTCGATTCTCTTTTTATAGTTTTTAGTCCTTGAGCTGTAAATCCTAAAGGATCACTTATAGCAACCCCTATCCACTTATCTCCAACATCTAATCCTAATATTTTTTCCATCTTTTACCACAACCTAAAATTCAAGGTACATATCTAATATGTAGCTATATTCATAGCAAATATCGAAATGATGAGATAGAAAAGCCCATCTCATCATTTCTCTAATTTTACTTCATTAAATAGGATTTTAATAATTCTCCTAATAATTCATCACGTTCAATATCTTGTATTATGGATCTTGCGTTATTATGGCTAGTTATATATGTGGGATCTCCTGATAATATATAACCAATAATCTGATCAATTGGATTATACCCTTTATCTTCAAGTGCCTTATAAACAACTTCTAATACACTTTTAAATTTTTCTTTATCTAAATTCTGTTTCTCAAAAATTTGAGTTTCATAATTTTTACCATCCATAATATCCCTCCTTATCAATTATAACATAGTTTTTGATAATTGATAATATTTTTTAATTAAGAATGTTTTTAAGTTCACTTAAAGCATCATTAATTTTAGAAATATCCTTAGCTCCTGCTGTTGCCATGTCAGGTCTTCCGCCTCCACCGCCTCCAGCAATTTTTGCAACTTCTTTAACAATATTACCAGCTGAAATATTTTCTTTTACTAAATCTTTAGATACAGCTGCTACAAAGTTTGCTTTATCTCCATTTACTGTTGATAAAAGCACTACAATACTTCCAGCTTTTTCTCTTATCTCATCTGCAATATCTCTTAAAGTGTTTACATCTGTTCCTTCAAAGGAATAAGTTACATATTTAATTCCATTTACTTCTTCAATATTTTCAAGTATTGATGAAACTTCATCTTTTGCAGTTTTTAATTTTAACTCCTCAATTAATTTATCTTTAGAGTTAATATCTTCTACAATAGATTTTAATTTTGAAATAAGTTCTACTCTATTTGTCTTAACTATTTTTGAAGCTTTATTTCTTAATTCTTCAAGCTCATTTAAATAATTATAAACAGCAGGACCTGTAATAGATTCAATTCTTCTAACTCCTGATGAAACTCCACCTTCTGATAAGATTTTAAACATTGAAATCTCAGAAGTATTTGATACATGAGTACCACCACAAAGTTCCATTGAATAATCTCCCATTTTAACTACTCTTACTTCTTGTCCATATTTTTCTTCAAATAAACCTACTGCTCCAAGTTTATAAGCATCTTTTGGATTTGTAATAACAGTTTCTACTGGAAGTGATTCAAATATCATTTCATTTACACGAGATTCTATTTTTCTTAAATCACTTTCAGATATTGCTTCAAAATGTGAAAAGTCAAATCTCATTCTATTAGGAAGCACTTCAGAACCTGCTTGATTTACATGAGATCCTAATACTTCTTTTAAAGCCTTGTGAAGTAAATGAGTTACTGAGTGATTTCTTCTAATGTCATTTCTTCTTTTTACATCTATTGTAGCTTCTACTTCTGTCAATGTAGCTTTTCCTTCAAGAACTTCTACTACATGTATATGAAGACCTGATGAAGTTTTTTTAGTATCTAATACTTTTATTTTAAAGTCTTTTGAAATAATTAGACCAGTATCTCCAACTTGTCCACCTGATTCTCCATAAAAAGGAGTTTTATCAAGTACGATTATTCCGTTTTCACCTTTATTTAATTCGCTTACTTCTTCTGCATCTTTTACAATTTTAATAATTTTTGATACAGATGAGTTTTCAGTATATCCAACAAATTCGCTACTTAATCCCTCAAAGATTTCATCATGAGATTTTGCAGCCCATCCAATATTACTTGAATCATTTCTTGCATCTCTTGCTCTTTGTCTTTGAAGATCCATATTTTCTTCAAAGCCTTTTCTATCTATATTAAATCCTTTTTCCTCAAGTATCTCTTCAGTAAGATCTACTGGGAATCCATAAGTATCATATAGTTTAAAAGCATCGCTTCCAGATAATGTATTTTTTAATTCTTTTTTAAGATTTTTAATATATGAATCTAAAATACTCATTCCTTGTTCAATAGTTTCAAGGAATTTTTCTTCTTCTGCTTTTATTACAGATACAATTTCATCTCTATTTTCCATTAATTCTGGGTAATAATCTTCTCCCCAAGAATCTATAACTAAATTAGAAAGCTCACTTAAAAATCCTTCTTTAATTCCAAGAATTCTTCCATGTCTTGCAGCTCTTCTTATTAGTCTTCTTAATACATATCCTCTACCTTCATTAGAAGGTCTAATAGAATCTGAAATCATAAATGTCATTGCTCTAATATGATCTGCTATAACTCTTACTGACACGTCAGTTTCCTTATCAGATCCATATTCATATCCTGAAACTTTTTCTATTTCATGAATTATATCTTGAATAGCATCAGTTTCAAAAATATTATTAGTTCCTTGTAGAACTGTTGCCATTCTTTCAAGTCCCATTCCTGTATCTATATTTGGATGAGCAAGTGGATTATAATTTCCATCTTCATCTTTATCAAATTGTGTAAATACAAGGTTCCAAACTTCTATAAATCTATCACATTCACAACCTGGTTTACAATCTGGATCTCCACAGCCATATTTTTCTCCTCTATCTACAAAGATTTCAGAACATGGACCTGATGGACCAACTTCAAGCTCCCAGAAATTATCTTCTTTTCCAAGTCTTACAATTTTTTCTTTTGGAAGGCCAATATCTTCATTCCAAATTTTGAAGGCTTCATCATCTTCATAATATACTGTTACCCAAAGATCCTCTTTAGGAATTTCAAGAACTTCAGTTAAAAATTCCCATGCCCAAGGAATTACTTCTTTTTTAAAATAATCTCCAAAAGAAAAGTTTCCAAGCATTTCAAAAAATGTAGCATGTCTATCTGTTTTACCTACATTTTCAATATCACCTGTACGAATACATTTTTGACAAGTAGTAACTCTTGTTGCTGGAGGAGTTAATTCACCTGTGAAATATTTTTTCATTGGAGCCATTCCAGCACCAATCAATAGTAATGATTTGTCATTTTGTGGTATTAAAGAAAAACTAGGTAACATTAAATGTTCTTTTGATTCAAAAAAATTTAAAAATTCCGATCTTATTTCATGTAATTTAAGATTTTTCATTATTGCACTCCTTACCTTAAAAGTCCTCCCGTCAAAGGGAGGACACTTTGCTATTTAAAATTATAATTTGTGTATAAGGATTTGTCAATTTCACCTTATACTTGAAATATTTGAGTTTCTTTCATTATACTTCATTTTTGCAAAATCTAAAAGTATTATTAATACAGAAACTGTTGGTACTGCTAGTATCATACCAAGTACTCCAAACATTCCACCACCAATAATAATAGAAATTAATATTAATATTGGATTTAATCCAGTTTTATCTCCTAATAGTTTTGGTGCAATAACATTATTCTCAGCCCATTGTAATACTACAAATAATATTGCTACCCAAAGTGCTTTCATTGGAGAATCCATAAAAGCAAATAGTACTGCAGGTAAAAATCCCATAAATGGACCTATATATGGAATAATATCAGCAACACATGTTATCATACCTATTACAATTGCAAAATCCACTCTTAAAACTAAAAGATATACCATTGTAGCAAAACCTACAAAAAGAGCCATTAAAAGTCTTCCCTTTACAAAGTCTAGAAGTGCTTGATTTATTCTTCCTGATACATATAATATATCCTCTTTGTATTTTTCTGGTAAATTTCTCTTAACCTTATTTTTAAATTTCTCCTTGTCAACTGTAAAGTAAAATGAAAATATAATTACTAGTATAAATCTTAAAACCTTAGAGAATACTACATACATTCCAGATGCTACACTTTTTAGCTTTGTAATAGCTTGAGCTTGAATTACATCTATTGAACTTTCAAGAGATGTTTGTAGTTTTCTTATTAAATCTCCATTTGGTTCGCTTCCTGGTAGATTGAAGGATTTACTTATTGATTTTGAAAAGTCTGAAAACTCTGTTCCCAATTTTTCTACCATTGAAGGAATTACTGATAATAAATTACTAATTTCTTGAATAGTTTTTGGTATTACTATTACAAGAAGTATTACCATCACTATTAAAATACTTAAGTATACTATTAATACTCCATATTGTCTTTTGATATTTTTCTGTTCTAATCTATTTACTAGTGGATTAATTGCAAAGGCAAGTATCATACCAACAAATAGCGCCCAGACTGTATCTCCTACTATTGAATATTTTTTAAATATAATACTCAATATGTATATAACTATAATTCCTGAAAATACCTTTATAACTCTTTTTAAATCAATACCTATTCTCTTATTTTTTTCAATATATCTATTTCCAATATTTATAAGATAATAAATTACTAAAAAAAGTAAAATAACAGATAAAGTTGCAGCAGCAACAACAATAAACTTAGGCGTTATACTGCTGATTTCTGGTGCAACATTTTTAATAGGATTCATATCTCACCTCACTTGTTTCTAAGATGCTCTACAATGTTTTTAATTTCATTAGAAACTATGTCCACTTCCTCCATTGTATTTTCATTGTTTAATGTAAGTCTTATGCAATTTCTTGCTGACTCTTCATCTTTTCCCATAGCCAAAAGTACATGAGATGGTTCTAAACTTCCTGATGTACAAGCACTTGCACTTGATGCACAAATATCTTTTAAATCAAGAAACATTAATACTTCAGATGCCTTTATATTATCTATTGAAATATTTACATTTCCTGGAAGCCTATTATTTCTTGGTCCATTTAAATGAACTCCTTCTATTTTTAAAAGATTATTTATTAATTCATCTCTTAACTTAATAGAATAATTTTTATTTTCTTCTAAATTTTTAACTGCATCTTCCATTGCAACTCCCATAGCTACAATATATGCAGTATTTTCTGTTCCTGCTCTTTTTTCTCTTTCTTGAGCTCCTCCATGGATTAATGGAGTTATCTTTGTACCTTCTTTTATATACAAAACTCCAATTCCCTTTGGACCATGAATTTTATGAGCTGAAAAACTCATAAGATCTACATCAAGTTCTAAAAGATCTATTTTAATATTTCCAAGAGCTTGAACTGCATCTACATGAAATAATATATCATGTTTTTTTGCAATTTCTGCAATTTCTTCAATAGGTTCTATCGTTCCAACTTCATTATTTGCAAACATTACTGATATTAGAATTGTATCTTCTCTTATAGAGTTTTCTAATTCTTTAGTGCTAATAAATCCATCTTCATCTACATTTAGATAAGTTATTTCATATCCTAAACTTTCAAGAAATTCTGTTGTGTGAAGAATTGCATGATGTTCAATTTTTGTAGTTATAATATGTTTACCCTTATTTTTATAACTATTTGCAATACCTTTTAATGCCCAATTGTCAGACTCAGAACCACAAGATGTAAAAAATATCTCTTTAGGTTTCGCATTAAGTGCCTTTGCAATTTTTCTTCTAGAGTTTTCTATTTTTTTCTTTGAGCTTTGAGCTATTGTATATATACTTGAAGGGTTTCCATATTCAAACTCAAGTACATTAAACATCTCATCTAAAACATTTTTAGATATTTTAGTTGTAGCTGCATTATCCATATAAATCGTCATTTTGCACCTCTACATATCTGCTAAACTCATAGAATCTAGTACTTTTTCCATTTCATTTTGAAGTTTATCTAAAATCCCTTTAGTAGCACAACTTGAACCATTTCTACACTCTGGCTTAGTGGACATACTAGCACAAGAAAGAGCCATATCTCCTTCAAGTGCTTTTAAAATCTGTCCTATTTTTATTTCATTAGGATCTCTTGTAAGTTCATACCCTCCGCCAGCACCTCTAACACTTTTAACAAGGTCATTTTTCTTAAGTTGTGTAAAAAGTTGCTCCAAGTAGGATTCAGATAATTGTTCTAGTTTTGCAATATCACTTATTGGCATAGGACCACTACCATAATTTAGTTTTAGTCTATACATTGCCATTAAGCCATATCTGCCCTTAGTAGATAATTTCATTAAATCACCTATCCTTTATAAAGGAATGAAGCTACCTTCTGTATTATCTTTTTCTATCATATTCATTAAAGTATACCAAGGAAGCACTGCACATTTTACACGAGCTGGAAGATTTTGAATATTTTCAAAAACTATTGCATCTCCTAAATCTTCAAGTTCTGCTTCATCTGATATTTCACCTTTTACCATTGCAATAAACTTCTTACATAGTAAAAGTGCCTCTTGAACTTTAAGACCTTTCACTTCATCTATCATAATTGATGTAGATGCTTGTGAAATTGCACAGCCATGTCCTAAATAACTCATATCCTTAATTAAATCTTCTTCAACTCTAAGTTGTAATGTTATTTCATCACCACAACTTGGATTGTGACCTAATTCTTCATGAGTTGGATTTTCAAGTTCTCTTCTATTTCTTTTATTTCTACTTTGCTCAAGTATAAGCTCTGTATATATTTCATTAAGATTCAATTCCCATTAGCCTCCTAACATCTTCAAGATGCTCTATAAAATAATCTATTTCTTCAAATGTATTGTAAAAAGCAAATGATGCTCTACAAGAAAAGTTTATTCCAAGATTTCTGTGAAGTGGTTGTGCACAATGGTGTCCACTTCTTACTGCAATTCCATAATTATCTAAAATAGATGCTACATCATGTGGATGAGCTTCTTTAAAATTAAATGCTAAAACTGGAGATCTATGTTCATTTTTTGTTGTATAAATATCTATATATGAAAGTTTTTCCATTTTTTCATAGGCATAAGCTGTAAGAGCTGATTCATATTCATAGATATTATCTATTCCAATTTTTTCAATATAATCTATTGCAGCAGCTAAAGATTTCGCTCCACCAACATTTTGAGTTCCTGCTTCAAATCTTGCAGGTGAGTCTAAAAATGTAGATTTATCTTCATATACATACTCAATCATATCTCCACCATATAAGAAAGGATCTATGGAGTTTAGCATTTCTTCCTTGCCATATAATACTCCAATTCCCATAGCAGATAACATTTTATGTCCAGAAAACACTAAAAAGTCACAATCTAAATCCTTAACATCAACCTTGTGATGTGGTGCAAATTGAGCTGCATCTATAACAGTTACTACATCTTTATTTTTAGCCTTTGCCTTTTTTATAAATTCTTTTACATTTGGCATTGTACCAACTACATTTGATGCTGCAGTTATAGCTAGAAGCTTTGTATTAGATGTTAATTTATTTTCAAATTCTTCATCAGTAATTTGCATATTATCATCTAAATATAAATATTTAAGTTTTGCTCCTGTTTTTCTTGCTACAAATTGCCAAGTAACAAGATTTGAATGATGCTCTAATATTGAAATTAAGATTTCATCATTTTCTGTTAGATTATTAAGAGCCCAAGAGTATGCAACTAGATTAAGAGCTTCTGTTGCATTTCTTAAAAATACAACTTCATTAGAAGTAGCATTTATAAATTTCGCAACTTTATCCCTTGACTCTTCATATGCATCTGTCGCTTTTATAGCAAGATAATGTGCTCCTCTATGAGGATTACCATTTTCCTTTTCATAATAGTCTTTTAGTGAATCTACTACTTGAAGAGGTTTTTGAGTAGTTGCTGCATTATCAAAATAAACTAAATTTTCTTTAATATCTAAATATTTAAAATCTTTTCTAATATCTAAAACCTGTTCTTTAGAAAGCATTTTTTCACCAATCCTTAAAATTTAACAGTTTCGTGAACCATTTCCCAAATTTCTTCTTCTTTTTTGCTATCAGATAATTTATCAATAGCACTTGAAAATTTAGATTCAATAATTAAAGCCTCAGCTTCTTTTTCACTAAATCCTCTACTCATTATATAAAATAGTAAATCTTGATCTATTTTTCCTGCACTTGCTGCGTGATTTCCCTCTACATCATCTTCATGACAAAGTAGTAGTGGAACTGAAAGAGCTGTTACAGAATCATCAAGTAATACTGTATATTCTTCTTCTGAACCCTTAGATGCACTTGATCCTTCTTTAAAGTCTAGATTTGATTTAAAGTTTTTATATGCATTGTCTTTTAATGCACCATTTACAATTACATCTGAGAAAGATTCTTTTCCATAATGGAAAATATTATAAATCATATTAAGTTCATGCTCTTTATATCCAAAGTAAATACTATCAACTTCAAGACTTGAGTGTTTTCCAACAAGATCAGCTTGGAAGTTTGCATATAATTTTCCTGCACCTAGTTCATATTGATGCACTCTTACCTTTGCATTGTCTTTTGCATATATTGCAATTGACTCAAGAGTTGTAGTAGTATCTGCATCTCTTTGAATTACAAAAAGATCAACTTCTGAATTTTCATGTGCAAAAATTCTTATAATAGAACTTCTAAATTTAGCTTCATCACCTTTACTTGTATAATCAAGTATAAGTCTTAAATGTGAATTTTTTTCTGCAACTAAATCATGATTGTCAAAAAGTTGAGTTTCTTCATCATCAAGTTTTAGCTCAAGTGTTTTATAGTCCTTTTTATCTTCTTCTTTTGATTCATAAAATCTATATAAATTTTCAAATTTTTCATTATATTCTACAATTTCTTTTGATACGCCATATACCATATTATTAAATTCATTTAGTTCTCTTTTTGTGTCAGACTCTAAAGAAAAATCTTTTTTCTCAATTTCTGGAACAAATACTTCTGTATCATTTACTTTTAGAAAGCTAAATGTTTTAAAGGTTAGGCTGTTTCCTAAAAATTTATTCATCATATACCTCCTAACCAATTGATCCTTCAAGTTCTAGTCCAATTAAATTGTTCATCTCTACTGCATATTCAAGTGGAAGTTCTTTTGCAATTGGTTCTGCAAAGCCTCTTACTACCATAGCTTTAGCTTCTTCTTCTGAAATACCACGACTCATTAGATAGAATATTACCTTATCTGAAATTCTACCAATCTTTGCCTCATGTCCTAAATCTACGTTTTTATTTCTTATATCTATTACTGGAATAGTATCAGATCTAGATTCACTATCAAGCATTAATGACTCACAGCTTACAGAACTCTTACAGTGATGAGCATTTTTAGTAACTTTTACAAGACCACGATATACTGCAACTCCTCCACCTTTTGAAATAGATTTTGAGTTTACAGTTGAAGTTGTATATGGTGCAGCATGAATTGTCTTAGCACCAGTGTCTATATTTTGTCCTGCTCCTGCAAAGGAAATACCAGTGTATTCACTAGATGCATGTTCTCCTACAAGAACTGATGCAGGATATAACATAGATACCTTAGATCCAAAGGATCCTGATACCCATTCGATTTTTCCATTTTTTTGTACAACTGCTCTTTTTGTATTTAGGTTGTACATATTTCTTGACCAGTTTTCAATAGTTGAATATCTTAAAGTAGCATTTTCTCCTACAAACAACTCAACTCCACCAGCATGAAGATTTATCATATTATATTTTGGTGCAGAACATCCTTCTATAAAGTGACAATAAGCATCTTTTTCTACAATTATTAAAGTATGCTCAAATTGTCCTGCTCCTGGAGCATTTAATCTAAAGTATGATTGAAGTGGAACATCAACCTTTACTCCTTCTGGAACATATACAAAAGATCCACCACTCCACACTGCATAGTGAAGCGCTGCATATTTGTGTAAGTTTGGAGTAATACATTTTCCAAAATATTCTTTTACAACTTCTGGATACTCTCTAACTCCTGTTTCAAAGTCTGTATATACAACACCTTGATCTAGAAGATATTTTTGAATATTGTGATACACAACCTCACTATCATATTGAGCTCCTACACCAGATAACATTGCATTTTTTTCAGCTTCTGGAATTCCAAGTCTATCAAAAGTATCAGCAATTTCATCTGGAACTTTTTTCCAGTCATCAGTAAGATCTGCATCAGGTCTAATATAAGTTGTAATTTCGTCCATATTTACAGCTGAAATATCAGGTCCCCATACAGGATTTACCTTTTTATTATATATTTTAAGTGCTTCTAATCTAAAATTAAGCATCCATTCTGGTTCATTTTTTTCTTCTGAAATGGCACGAACAATTTCTTCAGTAAGTCCTTGTTCAGTTTTTTTACGATATACAACTTTATCTTTTATATCATAAATACCTCTGTCCATTTCCTCTAATTGAGTTTTCTTAGTTTGCTTTGGCAAATTACTTCACCTCTTCTCTAATCCAGTTAAATCCATCTTCTTCAATTTTTTCTATTAATGAAGCGTCTCCTTCTTTAACAATTTTTCCATCAATAAGAACATGAACATAATCTGGAACTACACTTTTAACTAATTCTTTGTGGTGAGTAATAATTAAAACAGCATTATTCTCATTTACAAATCTTTCTATTCCTTGAGAAACAGTTCTTGTAGCATCTACATCAAGTCCTGAGTCAGTTTCATCAAGAATAGCAAGTTTAGGATCTAGCATAATCATTTGAAGAATTTCATTTTTCTTCTTTTCTCCACCTGAAAAACCAACATTTAAATATCTATCAGCATAAGAATGATCCATTCCTAGTTGATCCATTTCCTTTTCAAGTTCTTTTCTAAACTTTAATATTGAAACATTTTTATCTTCAATAGAAGATTTAGCTGTTCTGATAAAGTTATCTACATTTATTCCAGATACTTCTTCTGGAGATTGGAAACTCATGAAAAGTCCTTTTCTTGCTCTTTTGTCAGTAGTAAGATCTAAAATTGATTCACCATCAAGTTTTATATCTCCTCCATTTACTTGGTAAACTGGATTATTCATAATTACATTTGCAAGAGTTGATTTACCTGAACCATTTGGTCCCATAATTACGTGAACTTCACCATAATTTATATTTAAATTTATATTGTGTAATATTTCTCTTTCTTCTATACCTGCAGAAAGGTCTTCAATCTTTAATAATTCCTTAGCCATAATTTCCTCCCATTTTCTATTATTAATATAACTATATTAAGTACTAATTTTTAATTCATAGTAAACTACTGGGAATTGAATTCGTAGTAATTCACTTAGAATTTTACCTACTTCATTATAACACATTTTAATAAAAATGCACGCGATTAATCTACATTTATAAATATAATTAAAAAAGTAAGTAGATATTGATATCATCCAATTTATCTATAATAATTTTTGACAAAGAAACGTTCACAATATATAATTTTAATTAAGTGAGGTGCCGATAAATGGAAATAAATAATTATATTTTTTTAGGACTTTCCCTAATCTTTTTATATTTTTCCTATGAATTTACACTTATGGAGAATGTATTTTTATCTCTTACATCAGGAAAAATCAAAACTCTAGAAGATGAAGATGCTTCAAATATTAATTTAATTAAAAAAATAGTACTTGATGAGAGAATTTTGTCAGTTGCATTAATTGGTGATTATTTTTCAAATTGTCTATCTTGTATTTTATTTTCAATATTTTTCTATAATACTAATGGAATACCTGGCCTTATTATTTCCTGTTTAGTATCTGTTATTATAATAATAGTCTTTGGAGAAACAGTTCCAAAAAGAATAGGACAACATAAATGGCAAAAATACGCAAATAAAAAAGCAAAAACTATTTATAATCTTTCTGTATTCTTTAAACCAGTTATATTTATTACTGAATTTCTATCCTCTGTCTTTATAAGAATAATTGGAGGATCTGATGTGTTAAATAAGCCATCTATTACAGAAGATGATTTAATAGATGCAGTATCACTTGGAATAGAAGAAGGAATTATAAATAGAGATGAATCTTTAATCATAGAAAATGTAATAGACTTTAGAGACTCCTATGCAAAGGACATTATGACACCAAGAACAGACATCATAGCTATAAATGTAGATACACCCTATGATGAAATTGTAAAAATTATAAAAGAAGAATCTTTTTCTAGAATGCCTGTATATGATGAAGATTTAGACGATATACTTGGAATACTTAATGTAAAAGACTTAATTTCAATTCCAAAAGATGAAAGTTTGAGAAATCATATAGATTTACTTAAAACTCCATTTTTTACCTTTGAATATAAACTTATAGGTCAGCTTTTTAATGAAATGAGACATAAGAGAATTTCAGTTGCAATAGTCTCTGATGAGTATGGTGGAACTGAGGGAATGATTACAACAGAAGATTTAATAGAAAAAATTGTCGGATCTATAGCAGATGAATACGATGAAGATGAAGATGAGGATATTATGAAAATTTCATCTCATGAATATTTAATTGATGGATCTATGAATTTAGATGAACTAAATCATGTTTTAAATTTAGAATTAGAATCATCTGAAACAGATTCTATTGCAGGATTTATTATAGAAAATATAGATAGATTTCCTGAAGAAGATGAAGATATAATTATAGAAAACTTACATTTTCATATTGAAAAAGCATCTAAAAATAGAATAGATAAGCTGATATTGAAATTATAATCAATATCAGCTTTTTTAATTTTAAACTATTTTTCAATTTCTACTAATTGTAAATCTGAATTTTTCCAACTAGCTCTTTTCCCAAGTTTCTCAACAATACTTTTTAAAATATTATCATCTTCAAAACTCTCATCAATAGGACAAACTCTTATTTCATCATCAAAGGGTATCTCATCTACCTCTTTTCCTAAATCAACTAAAGTCATAACACGGTTATTTAATTTACATATTTCCTTAAGTCCATCAACTCTTATGTAAGTATTTTCTGTTGTTCTTGTATAAAAGAAAATTTCTCTTCCATACTTTTTTTTATAAAATTCATAATAAGCTTCACATGATAGAGAAAAAGCACCTAAGGGATTCATATCAAAAACTATTTTCTTCATGTTCCCCACCTCGCCAAAAAATATTATATCATAACTTTATATAATGTAACATTAAATTATATAAAACATCATATTTATCTTATATATATACAATTATATAATCATTTTACAAAATATCTACAATTAATATCTATATTTTACAAAAATAATATTTTATAACTAAATAAACTTAATAAAAAAAATACCTCTAAAGTTTAAAATCAGTAAATATACTTTCATTTAAAACTCTAAAGGTATTATAAATTTCTTATTTTATTGCTCTTAACATTATTATAACTGCTTCTTCTCTAGTTATGTTCTTCTTTGGATTAAACTTATTATTTTTATCTAAATTTAAAATTTGATTAGATACAAGATTATTAACTGACTCTACTGCATATGGTGATACAGCCTTTATATCAGAAATATCTTTATTTACACTTTTAAGTTTATCTGTATTAGATAATAATCTATTTACACTTACTGCCATATCTTGTTTCTTTAAATTTCCCTTAGGAGCAAACTTATCCTTTGAAACTCCATTCATTAAATTTAAACTATGAGCATAAGCAACATATTTATTATCAGTGTCTTTGAAATTATCATCTTCTATATGTGATTTTGCTATATTTGCTTTTTCAGCAGCTTTAACAATAAGTTCTGCAAATTCTTCTCTTGTAATTTCTTTTTTCATATCAGATTTTAAATCATCTGAAATAAGACCTAATTTTTGAGCTTCTAAAAGTTCATTTTCAGCCCATTTACTTGAATTTGAATAAATCCCTACAGTTCCCATAGTTACATAATTAGAAAACTCACCCTTATTATTCACATCAGAGTATCTAAGTCTTACACTATAATTATCAGGATCCTCATTTAATACACTTACAATTTCTTCTTTATTAATATTAATTTTTCCCTTACCATTTTCTTCAATTAAATCTTTAGTTATTGTCTTAGAGTTTTTACTACTCCAGTCTTTATTAGAAGACTTTACATCTAATTCAACTTTTATGTTATTTTTATTTAATGATTTTTTAAGTTCATTTGAATTCTTAAATGTAATTTCATAATTAGCATCTTTCTTTTCTACAGAAATATTACTAGGTTTTCCAACACTAACTGTATTTGCATAGACATTTACAGAAGAAAGCGAAAATAATAATGTTAATATTAAACTAATTTTTTTGTTCATTTTTTTCACCCCGCAGACAATTGTAACAAAAGTTACAATAAATATCTACAATGTAACCAATTTGTAATAATTATGTAAAATTTATAAAATGTTCAAATTCATTAATTTATATTATATAATTTTTTGCAATAAAAAAAACTTCCAATCGGAAGCTTTTTATTAATCCATTGCTACAACTTCTTTTCCATCATAGTAACCACAGCTTGGGCATACTCTATGTGGTAATTTAGTTTCATGGCAATTAGGGCATTCAACTACAGTTGTTTTATTTAATCTATAAGAAGATGCTCTTCTTTTGTTTCTTCTTTGTTTTGAAGTTTTTCTCTTTGGTACTGCCATTATTACACCTCCTCATCATTAAATAAATTAAGTAATTTTTCAAATCTAGGATCTACATCAATTTCTTTTTCACAACTGCAAGAACCATCATTTAAGTTTAGACCACATTTAGGACATAGTCCTTCACAGTCGTCACTGCAGATATTTTTTAAAGGTTTTGATGTAATTACTTGTGAAATTATTAAATCATCTAAGAATATTCCCTCTTCGTTTAGTTTGAAATATTCAATAGTTGCCTCGTCTTCAACATTTTCTAAGTCTCTTACAAAGTAAGCTTTTACATTAGAACTCACTTCTTCAATCATTTGTGTAAGACACCTATCACACTGTGTATTATACTTATATTTTATACACAAATCAAGTAGTATTTCATCATCTAATTTAAAAATACGTCCTTCGTAAGATATAGGAAATTGTAATTCTAAATCGCTAATATCATAACTACTCTTTTGGTCTTTTAAATCACCCTTTATAAGCATTTCTTGTTCTGGGCTAGAAAGGAATTCTTTTATTTGTATTATCATTTTATCACCCCTACTAAAAAAACCAATGCAAGTTATTATACAACAAAATAGCTATATTGTCAAATATTCCATTTGTTCTTAATCACTATTATTTATAATAACACATATATAAGTTTTCATACAATAATAAATTTTCAATTACTAATTTTATTCTATTATTATATCATTTACAAGTAGAATTAAGCAAAAGTAATATTTAATTTTAATAAAAAATAAAAAATCAGAATATTAGATATTCTGATTTTTTCATTAATTATTTTACAATATTTAATGTATCTCTTGCAATCATTAATTCCTCATTAGTAGGAATTACCATGATTTTAACACTTGAGTCATCTGCAGATATTACTCTTTCTTTTCCTCTAATGTTATTTCTTTCTTCATCAATCTTAAGTCCAAATACACTTAATTTATCAATAATGTGTTTTCTTGTGTCAATAGCATTTTCTCCAAGACCTGCAGTAAATACTATTGCATCAATATCTTCAATATTTTCATATGAAGTCATATATGAAGCGATGAATTTTCTTGCAGTAAGTTCGAAAATATCAAGCGCAAGTTGTGCTCTTACATTTCCTTCTTTAGCTGCATCTTCAATATCTCTAAAGTCAGAGCTTACTCCTGAAATTCCAAGAACTCCTGAATCTTTATTTAAGATATTTGAAACTTCTTCTGCGCTTAAATTTTCTTTTTCCATTAGGAAAGTTACAATTGCAGGGTCAATTTCACCACATCTAGTTCCCATTACAAGACCTTCTAGTGGAGTGAATCCCATTGTTGTATCTTTTGATTTACCTCTTTTAACAGCTGTAATACTTGATCCATTACCTAAATGGCAAGTGATAATATTTACATCTTCAACTTTTTTACCAGAAATTTCTGCATATCTATCTGTTAAATATTTATGAGAAGTTCCGTGGAATCCGTATCTTCTGATTTTGTATTTATCATAGTATTCATAAGGAATAGCATATACATAACGTTTAGGTGACATTGTTTGGTGGAATGCTGTATCAAATACTGCTACTTGTTTAGCATTTGGTAGAAGTTTTTCACAAGCTTCAATTCCCATAATATTTGGTGGGTTGTGAAGTGGTGCAAGCTCTACATTATCTTCAATACCTTTCATAACTCCATCATCAATAAGAACACTTTCAGCAAATTTTTCTCCGCCGTGAACAACTCTATGTCCTACTGCTCCTATTTCATCTAATGAAGCTATCGCTCCATATTCTTTATCTGTTAAAGAACTCATAACAAGTCCTAAAGCATCTTTATGATCTTTCATTGGTTGTTCAATAACATGTTCATCTTTACCAGTTGTTTCATGTTTTATTCTTGAACCTTCAATCCCAATTCTTTCTACTAAACCTTTTGCAATTACTTTTTCTCCATTCATATCAATTAATTGATATTTTAATGATGAAGAACCGCAATTGATAACTAAAATATTCATATAGTCCTCCTACTTTCAAATTTATACAATTTATTATATCATAAATATGATATTATGAATTATTTATTAAGTCAATTATTCTAAATTTATGAGGTGATTATGAAAACATCAGCTATTATTGCAGAGTACAACCCATTTCACAATGGACATAAATATCAAATAGATAAAATTAAAAAACAAATAGACACAAATATTGTAGTTATTATGAGTTCTAATTTTACACAAAGAGGAACTCCTGCTATTTTAAATAAATATAAAAGAGCTGAAATTGCAGTTGAAAATGGAGCAAATCTTGTAATTGAACTTCCAATTATTTATTCATCATCTAATGCAGAGATTTTTTCTAAAGGAGCTATTAATATTTTAAATTCCCTTAATATTATTGATTATTTATATTTTGGAAGTGAAGATACTTTAGAAAATTTAGTTAATATTTCTAAAAAGATTAAAGAAAATGAAAATTATTCTAATGATTTAATTAAAAAATACTTAAAAGAAGGATATTCATATTTAATTTCAAGAGAATTATCCTATGATTTTTTAAATAAAAATGAAATTGAAATATTAAAAAAACCAAATAATATATTAGCTTTAGAATATATTAAATCCCTTGATTACTTTAACTCAAATATTTTACCTAAAAATATTATTAGACATAAGGTAGATCACAATACAGATGAAATCTTAGAAGGATTTTCTTCTGCTTCAAATATTAGAAATTTAATTTTTGAAAATAATATTAATAAGATTAAATCTCTTGTGCCTACAGAAACTTTTAAAGAAATTAAACTTAATAATATTAATGATTTTAATAATTATTTTGAGATTTTTAAATATTTAGTATTAAGTAATAGTATTAATTACAATGATTATTTTGACTATGAAGAAGGTCTTAATAATAGATTTTTAAAATTTATATATGCCGATAATATTTTTGATTTTATTAATTTAGTTTCTACTAAAAGATATACAAAATCAAGAATTTCAAGACTTATAAATAATATTATTTTAGATATTAATAAAGATTTAATTAAAGAAAGTTTTTACACTTCATATATACGAATACTTGCAATGGACAAAAATGGTGCAAATATTGTTAAAAAAATAAAAAATGCCAATGAAGATATTTTTATAATAAATAAGTTCTCAAGTGTAAATACTTCTAAGGATTTAATTCTAAAAAATATTGCACAAAAAGAACTTGAAGCATCTAATATATACAATATGTATTCTAATAAAATTATAAATGAAGACTATTTTAAATCTCCCTATTATAAAAAAGAACTTAGAGGTTAACCTCTAAGTTCTTGTCTATTTTCATTTAACATTTTTATAATTTCAGATAAGTTAACTTGAGTATTTTCTAATAATTCATCTGCATACTCACGAGCTCCCTCTCTAATTTGTAGAGATTCTTCATTAGCTTTTGAAAGTATTTCATCTGATCTTTCATTTGCTTTAATTACAAGCTCATCTTCATTAATATACTCTTCAGCTTTTGCTCTTGCCATACTTACCATTTTTTCAGCTTCAGCTTTTGCATCTTCAATAATAGCTTCTCTATTTTTATTTATTTTTGAAGCTTCTTCTACTTCTGATGGCACTTCATTTCTTAAATCACTTATGATTTCAAGAATATCCTCTCTATCAATCATGATTTTTCCAGTTAGAGGAACTTGACTTGCTGTTTCTACTAGATCTTCAAGTTCGTCTACTAATTCCATAAAATTCATATTTACCTCCTATTATTATACTTCTTGTTCATTGCATCTTCCACAAGTTTTGGAACGAATAAAGATAAATCTCCACCATATTTAGCTACTTCCTTTGCAAGTGATGAACTTACAAATAAGTATTCCTTTGATGATAGTAAAAACACTGTTTCTACACTATATTTATATTCCTTATTTGCCATTGCTAAAGGATTTTCCATTTCATAATCTGAAACAGTTCTTATTCCTCTTACAAAGACATTACATCCCTTATTCCTTGCATAATCAACTCCAAGTCCTGTAAAGCTGTCGATTTCTATATTATTTTCATCTTTTAGAACTTCCTCTAAAAGGTGAATTCTTTCTTCAATTGTAAAAAGACCTTTTTTACTAGGATTATTAAGTACTGAAACTATAACTTCCCCAAAAGTATCTCTTGCTCTTTTTATAATATCTAAATGTCCATAAGTTACAGGGTCAAAACTACCTGTGTATATTACTTTCATTTTTTCTCCCAAATTCCTATTGATGTATTCCCATAATTTTTAAACTTCACATTGGATAGGTACTTAGAAAAATCCACATCTAAATCCTTTACTTGTTCAATAACTAAATATCCATCATCAGCTAATATATTAGAATCAAGTATTAATTCTACAGACTGAATATATAGATTTTTGTTATCAAAAGGAGGATCTAAATAAATATAATCGAATTTTTCATTTTGAAGTCTTTCTATTGCAGACTTTGCATTCATTTTAAGTACAACTGCTTCATTTTCAAAATGAGTTTTTTCAATATTTTCATTTATTATTTTAATTGCATCTCTACTGCTATCTACAAAATATGCCCTTTTTGCACCTCTTGACAAAAATTCAATTCCTATTGAACCTGTTCCAGAAAATAAATCTAAAACCTTAGCTTCATCAAATCCTTGTCCTAATAAATTAAAAGTATTTTCTTTAACTCTATCTTCTGTAGGTCTTGTTTTTATATCTTTTGGAGATATAAGTCTAAGACCTCTTTTACTTCCTGCTATGACCCTCATAGTCCCTCCAAATATCTTTATTTTATCATAAATATTTTACAATAACAACGTTTCTAATTAAGTATAGTATACTCCACTTTAAAGTTATTTCTTACTGCTTCTTTAATATTTTCATATTCTTTTTCACTTAATTTAATATTTTTATTTAATATGTTTTTTGCTTCTAATTGAGCATACTTTAATATATTTATATCTCTTGATAAATCAGCAAGTTTTAAATTCATAATTCCCGATTGACGAGTTCCAAAAATATCTCCAGAACCCCTTAATTCTAAATCTTTATTTGCAATATAAAATCCATCAGTTGACTCTGTCATAACCTTCATTCTTTGCCAAGAAATTTCAGATTTTGACTCATTATAAAGTATACAATAACTTTGATGTTCTCCACGCCCTACTCTTCCTCTTAATTGATGAAGCTGAGCTAAACCAAATCTTTCTGCATTATATATTAAAATAATTGAAGCATTGGGAACATTTACACCTACTTCTATTACAGTAGTTGAAACAATTAATTTTGTCTCTGATTTTTCAAATCTTTCCATTACTTCACTTTTTTCTTTTGCACTCATTTTTCCATGTAAAAGTTCTATTTGAAAATCTTTAAATTGATCTAAACTTAAGTTCTCATATACTTCTTGTGCTGAATTTAAATCAAGCACTTCTGACTCCTCTATTAATGGACAAATAATATATGCCTGTCTTCCCTTTAATAATTCTTGTCTAATAAAATTTAAGGCCCTATTTAACATAGTATTATTAATAGCAATAGTTTCTATTGCCTTTCTATTTGGAGGCATTGTATCAATTGTAGAAATCGATAAATCTCCATATAAAATAAGCGCTAATGTTCTTGGAATTGGCGTTGCACTCATAACTAATGTATGGGCATCTTTTTCCTTTGTATTTAAATTTTGTCTTTGTCTTACTCCAAATCTATGCTGTTCATCTGTTACATTTAGCCCTAGATTTTTAAATTCTACATTATCTTCAATAAGAGCATGAGTTCCAATTAAAATATGAATACTTCCATCTTTTAACTCTTCTAAAATTCTCTCTTTATTTCTTTTAGTAGTACTTCCTACAAGTAGCTCAATATTTACTCCCAAGGGCTCTAGAAGTTCTCTAAAACTTTCTAAATGCTGTCTTGCTAAAATTTCTGTAGGAGCCATAATAGTAGATTGATAGCCATTTAAATAAGAAAGATACATTGCAATTATTGCAATAATAGTCTTTCCAGATCCTACATCTCCTTGTAAAAGTCTATTCATTCTCTTTTCTGATGATAGATCATCAAATATTTCTTTTAATACCTTATCTTGTCCCTTAGTAAGCTCAAAGGGAAGCGAATCTATAAAATCAAAAATCCTATTATCTACTTTTAAACTTACTCCCTTTGATACATCATCGTCTTTTTTCATTAAAAATATAGCAAGTTGAAATATTAAAAACTCTTCAAAGACAAGTCTATTTCTTGCAAGTAAATAATTTCTTCTATTAGTTGGTTTATGAATATTTTTTATTGCCTCATTTTTCTCCATAAGACCATATTTATTAATTAATTCCTCAGGAATAACTTCATCAAATAAATTTAAATTTATAACTTGATCTATAAGTTTTGTAATCTCATTATTTGTAACTCCCTTAGTTAAGGGATATATCGCTTTTATATTTCCTATGGAGTTTTCATTTGATTTAATTTCAAACTCAGGATTTGTAAGCTGAATTTGACCTCTAAACCTACCAACTTTTCCACTTACTAAATATCTTGTATTTGGTTTTATTTTGTCTTTTAAATATCTCATATTAAAAAAAGACATTATTCCTTTTCCAGAACTGTCCTCAATTAAAAAACTAATAATATTTAAGTTTCTTCTAATATTTCTATTTTCTATCATTCCAACTACTAATACATCAAAAGTTGCCTTTTCATTTGGAACTGTATTATATAAAAGTTTAAAATTACTTTGATCATCATAAGACCTTGGATAATACTCTAATAAATCCCTTACATTTTGTAAATCTAAGGAATTATATTTTTTTATTTTTTTTGGCCCAACACCCTTTAAATATTGAAGTGAATCATCTATTTTTATCATTTTATCACCTTTTGAAAATGCCCCACAATTCTGCGGGGCATTTAATTTATTCAAGTGATATTACATAATAGTAAATAGGTTGATTTCCATTTACTAAATCCACATCTATATCACTATATTTTTCTTCAAGTTTTTCTAATAGTTCTTCTGAATCAGACTCATTTACATCTTCTCCAGTATATATAGTAACCATGGAAATTTCATCATTCATTAGATTTTCAACTAAATCTAGTGTTACATCTTCTATTTCTTTTCCACAAGAAACTATTTCTTTTCCACTAAGTCCAATTATATCTCCCTTAGTGATTTTTTTGCCATTCATTTCAGTATCTCTAACAGCATATGTTACTTGAGCTGTAGTTACATCTGAAAGTGCATTTGTCATATGCTTTTCATTTTCTTCTGGATTTGCATCTTCATTAAAGGCAAGTATTGCTGCTACTCCTTCAGGAACTGATTTTGATGGAATAACATAAATATTTCTCTCGCTCATTTTTTTAGCTTGTTCTGCTGCAAGAATGATATTTCCATTATTCGGAACAATAAAGATATTTTCTCCACGAACTTTATCTACACCCTTTAGAATATCTTCTGTACTAGGGTTCATAGTTTGTCCGCCTTCAACTATATAATCAACACCTAAAGATTTAAATACTTCGCTCATTCCACTTCCCATTGAAACTGCAATAAAAGAATATTTTTTATCTATTACAATTTCATCTTCAGCTTCCTCAGCTTTTTTTGCCTCTTCAACTTCTTCTTCATCAAAAAGCACTTCTCTATGTTGATATCTCATATTGTCAATTTTAATATCTTGTAATGCACCAAGCTCTACAGCATATTCTAAAGCTCTACCTGGATTATTAGTATGAACATGAACTTTTATAAGTCCACTTTCATATCCTCCTACTACTAGAAGGGAATCTCCTAATGGAGCAAGTTTTGACTTAAACTCTTCAATATCTTCATATTCAGTTTTTATAATAAATTCTGTACAATATCCATATTTAAGACTTTCATCAGCTGGTCCAAAATCAATTTCTTTTTGAGCTTTTTTCTTTAATTGCTCATCATCTTTAGCATCTTCTATTACTTCTCCAATAATAGTTTTGTAAGCTCCTTCAAGAAGAAGTGAAAGTCCCTTTCCTCCTGCATCTACTACTCCTGCTTCTTTTAATACATCTAAAAGTTCTGGAGTTTTTTCAAGAGATTTTTTAGATTCTTCTACTACATCTCTAAAAAATTCAATATTATTATTATATTTTTTAAAGTTTTTAACAGCAAAATCTGCTGTTTCACGACCAACTGTTAGAATTGTTCCCTCTGTTGGTTTCATAACTGCATTATAAGTTGTCTCTGAAGCTTTTTTAAATGCATGTGCAACCTCAGAAATATTTGCTTCTTCTAAGCCTTCTAGACCATCAGAGAAGCCTCTTAAAAATTGAGATAGAATAACACCTGAGTTTCCTCTTGCGCCCATTAATGAGCCTCTTGATGCCGCCTTAGCTATTTCTTGTAGTGAAGATTCATTTTCTACTTCGTTTACAAGTTTTAAAGAAGACTTTGCAGTAAGAGACATATTAGTTCCAGTATCTCCATCAGGTACTGGAAAGACATTTAGTGCATTTACCTCATCTTTGTTTAAAATTAGATAATTTACTGCTCCATTTATGGCTTTTTTTAGTAAAATACCATCAATTGTTGTATTATTCAAAGTTAGTACCTCCACTATTTAAGTCTAATTCCCTCGACAAGGACATCTATTTTATTTACACTAAGTCCAGTTAAATTTGTAATATTAAACTTAACTCTGTCAATTATATTCTCGCCAACAGTAGAAATTCTAACTCCGTACTCTAAAATTACATGAAGTTCTATATTTATTTCTCCATCTTCTGTATTTACTTTTATTCCTTTAGATAAGTTGTCAAATTTTAATAATTCAAAAATACCATCAGCTGCGTTTTTTGAAGCCATTCCAACTATTCCATAACTTTCCATAGCTGAAACACCTGCTATTATTGCTAACACATTATTATCAATTACAATACTACCGCTTTCAGTTTTTATATTAGCTGGCATAGAGCACCTCCTAATCAAATAATTCACTCTATTTACTATATTATATCATCAAATCCACTAGGGGCAAATAATAATTAATTTTCTAAAAAAATAATTTGCATTTTTCAATATAATTGTGGTAAAATATACTCTGCTATTAGATACTTAAGGAGGTGTCACAATGTCAAAAAGATGTGATATATGCGGTAAAGAAAAAACTTTTGGAAATACAATTTCATTTTCACATAAAAGAGGTAACAGAAGTTGGTCTCCTAACATCAGAAGAGTTAAAGCTGTTGTAAACGGAGGAAACAAAAGAATCAACGTTTGTACAAGATGCTTAAGATCTGGTAAGGTTGAAAGAGCTATCTAAGTAATTAAGTTTTTTAATATCTTGCAAAATATTAAAATTGGGGCTGAGTTGTCAGTCCTTTTTTCTTTGCAAAATAAATAAATATCCACCGGCCTAGCCGGTGGTTTTTAATTTACGGGCACAAGGCCCTTTTTTACTTGCTACGCCTCAAAAGGCGTAAAAAATGAGCCT
>NZ_JAGGLJ010000007.1 GCF_017874395.1 Peptoniphilus stercorisuis
TTATTTTATCACTAGAGGTTTTTTAATTTTTAGAGAATTAACGCTAAAGCTTTACGGAACCCCCAGTCTAACTGGGGGTTTTCTATTTACAAAAAAAGGGCTTTTAAGCCCTTATTTTTAATATTATGTAATTTAATTATAATATTTTCCAGTTATTTCATCTATTTCAATTTCTATTACACCCGTTCCCTTTATCATATTTTCAGGAATTTCTTTATCTGCTAAATGAGGTGTATATTTTTCTACTATTTTCTTTAATACAGATTTTTTAAGTTCTAAATTCTCAATTATCTTTGCATCTCCATTTAAAACTACACTTTTATATTCCGTATTAGTATCACAAGGTTTTTCATCTTTATCTAATAAAAATCCTTGAACTTCATAGGCAGTAAAACCAACTTTACTATTTCTTTTTATATTGTCAATTTTTTCTCCTTTAGGAAGTCCATGTATATATATTTTATTGTCCATATATACAAAGTGTACTGCAAGCACATAGGGAATATTATTTTCATTTAATGTTGCAATACTTCCTGTTTGTACTTTTAATAGTAATTCTTTTATCTCTTCATCTTTTAAAGGATGCGTCTTCATTCTATTTTGCATATATACCTCCATTAATATAAAAATAATACATCTTCTTAAATTAAAGTATATATTAGCTATACTTATCTTACAACTTTTATCTAATTAAATAATAAAAAACCTTAGAAATTAATCTAAGGTCAATTTTATTTATATATAACTTTTGCATAAGTATCTTCACTTATTAAAAAGATAAACTCATCTCCAATTACTCTTTTTTCACGATTATTTATCATAAATTTATCTATTTCTTTTTCCCTTGGAATATCAAATTTAATAGTTACCCTTTCATTTTTCTTGAAAGTATTTCCATTATCTGTATATAGTCCCTCTGATAAAGTTAATTTAAATAAATCATTATCTTCATCTTCTAATATTATATTAATTTCTTTTTCTTCATCATCTACTATTACATAAGTTTGATAATCTTTTTTTCCTTTTGCAGATATTATGACAAAATATCTTCCTGGTTCTATTTTATCCCCATTTATAAATTCTCTATTATTAATTAAAATATTTGCATCTATCTTTTCATTATCTTCATCTCTTATATTAAATATAAGTTTTGGATTTTCTTCAATATATTTTAATCTTCTTATAGCTTCTTCTATCTCCTCAATACTTCTATTTAATTCAATATAATCGCTATTTTCTCTTAATACTCTTTCTGCATTAAATATTTTAGCATTTAAATTAGAAATACTTTCTTGAGAATATCTTTTTTTGTCAATATTTTTTGCCTCTTCTATTAAATCTTTAAGTTTTTCTTTAGACTCTTTTTCTTCATCTGAGTCTTTGTCTTTTTCAATGTCTTTTTCAGGAAGTTTTAACTCTTGTTGAGATATAGAAATAATCTTAGAAAATTCAGCTCTTGTTAATTTTCCATAAGGTCTAAAATTATTTTTGTATCCCATTACTATTTTATTTTCTACAAGTGATGAAATTGCATTTTTTTCACTTAAACTTAAAGAGTCACAATCATTAAAATAATCTAAATTATTATTCGTACTATTTAAATTATAAATTTTTGAAATTATTTTAGATATTTCAAGTCTTGAAATCGCCTCTATTTTAAAATCACTATTTATATTTACATATCCTGCAGCTTGTGCTTTTTTTAAGTCTTCATAATACCATTTTGCAGTTTTTTCATCTTTTAAGTTTATTTCTTCCTCTTGATTAAAATCTGCAATTTTATTAATTATTGAATAAACTTCTACATTTAGAATTTCATTGTCTGGTTTAAAAGTATTATTTTCATAACCTTTTATTAACTGATTTTCATTTAAATCTTCTATGTATTCTCTTGCCCAATGATCTTTCGTATCTACAAAGTCCACCTTGGCTTCTACACTAGAAAATAAAAACAAAAAAGTTAATAATAACAAAGTTTTCTTTTTCATAATTTTATCCTTTCACTTCCTAAATAAGCTACTTCTATAATTATATAATAACCTTTTCAATAAAATAAATCAATTTATGTTTAAATTCCTTAAATAATGGTATTTAGTATCTTGTAGGCTTAAATTTCGTTAAATTATATAACTAGGAGGTAAAAAATGTTAGATTACATCAGAAAATTACAGGATAATATTTATTTGGCAGAAATCCCACTAAAAGGTAACCCTTTAAAGGCTATTAATATCTACATTATTAAAACAGATGATAAAAATATGATCATAGATACTGGATTTAATACTGAAGAAATATTAGATTATACTAAGGCATTTATTAAAGATCTAGATCTAGATTTAGATAAAACAGAACTTTTTTTAACACATCTACATTCAGATCATACAGGACTTGCAAACTTCTATGATGATTTAGGCGTTAAAATTCGTGTTAGCTCTGTTGATGAACAAATACTTGAAGAAAGTATGGAAAAAGAAGATCCACATTGGGTTTTAACTCAAGAATTAGGACATATGCAAGGTCTTGATATTGATGGATTAGATATTGAAGATCACCCTGGATTTAAATTTAGACCTAGAAAGAAATTTAACTTTACACCAGCAAACCCAGGAGATCATATACAAGTTGGAGATTTCAACTTTGAAGTTGTAGATCTTTCAGGACATACACCAGGAATGGTTGGACTTTATGATAAAGAAAAGTCAACTCTATTTTGTGGAGACCATATTCTTGGAAAAATTACACCTAATATTCAATTTTGGAATTATGAAGTAGGCGATAGTTTAGGTACTTATTTAAAAAATTTAGAAAAAGTACGTGATTTAAATATTAAACACCTATACAGTTCTCATAGATTTTTAATTGATGATGTAGCAGAAAGAGTTGAAGAACTTAAAGCACATCACCAAAAAAGACTTGATGAGGCAGTAAATGCAATGACTAAAAAAGACTGTACAGTAAGAGATATTACTAAATCACTACAATGGGATATTTCAGCTAAAAACTGGGATGAGTTTCCAAAATCTCAAAAATGGTTTGCAGCAGGAGAAGCTCATGCACATGTTGAGCATTTAAGAGCTCTTGGCATTTGCGATTTTTATAAAGATGATGATGGTGTTTTATACTATTATTTAACAGATAAAAAATAGTTATTTTAAAAATCTTGAAATATGTTATATAATAAAGTTTAAGTTAAATTCCAAAAGGGAATTTTAAAATTTGTATACTTAAACGGAGGGAATAAAATGTCTTTAATTGAAGAATTAAAAGCACAAGTAAAAGAAAAAATGCCAGTAATTGTTTTTCCAGAAGGGGAAGACGAAAGAATCTTAGCAGCAGCTGTTAGACTAAATAACGATAAGGTTTTAAAACCTATTGTTCTTGGTAATCTAGCTGAAATTGAAGAAACAGCTAAATCAGAAAATATTAATATTGAAGGACTTGAAATTATTGAACCTGTTAAATACGAAGGTTTTGATGAATTAGTTCAAAAATTTGTTGAAAGAAGAAAAGGAAAAGTAGACGAAGCAGGAGCTAAAGATATTCTTAAAGATCCTAACTACTTTGGAACTATGCTTGTTTATACAGGAAAAGCTCATGGAATGGTTTCAGGTGCAAACCATACAACAGGAGAAACTGTAAGACCAGCTCTACAAATTATTAAAACTAAACCTGGATTTAATAGAACAAGTGGATCTTTCGTTATGTTAAGAGGCGATGAAAAATATTTAATGGCTGATTGTGCTATTAATATTGAACTTGATGAAGATGGCCTTGCTGAAGTAGCTGTTATTTCAGAAGAAACTGCAAGACTTTTCGGTATTGATCCAAAAGTTGCTATGCTTTCATTCTCAACAAGAGGCTCTGCTTCTCATGACTTAGTTACAAAAGTAGCTAATGCAACAGAAAAAGCAAAAAAACTAAACCCTAATATGGCTATAGATGGAGAACTTCAATTTGACGCTGCTTTTGTTCCAGAAGTTGGAAATAAAAAAGCTCCTGGCTCAGAAGTTGCAGGACATGCAAATGTATTTATATTCCCAAGTCTTGAAGCTGGAAATATTGGATACAAAATAGCTCAAAGATTTGGTGGATTTGAAGCAATAGGACCTATCTTACAAGGACTTAATAGCCCAGTAAATGACTTATCACGTGGATGTAACACTGAAGAAGTTTATTCACTTGCTATTATTACTGCAGCTCAAGCTGTATTATAATTGAAATTTAAAAGAGACACATTAATGTGTCTCTTTTTTTATATATTTTTCTAAAGATTTAATTAAAATATTTAATGCATATTCAATATCTTCATTCTTCATATTTCCAAATCCAATTATTATTTTTGGTTTCTCATAATTTTTTATTCCATTTACATAATATTTACTTAATCCCTCAATATAAATATCATTTTCAGATGCAATTCCAACAAGCTCCTCCTCTGATAAATCTGTATTAAGCTCTATTATAAAATGAAGCCCTGCTTTAGAATCTATTATTTTAAATTCTTTATGTTTTTTAAATACATCTATTGCAACTTTTCTCTTTTCTTTATAAATATTTCTCATTCTATTTAAATGTCTTTCAAAATATCCCTCTTCCATAAATTTTGCAAGACTTAATTGCACATGACTTGCAACAGGGCAATTCATAAAGGGAACTCTATCATAATATATTTTTAAAAGTTCATCAGGGAGCACCATATAACTTACCCTTAAAAGCGGAGAGATAGCCTTAGAGAAATTTCCTATGTAAATTACATTATCTTGCCTATCTAAACTTTTAAGCGCTGGTATTGGCTTTCCATAGTATTTAAACTCACTATCATAATCATCTTCTATAATATAATTTCTTTTATTTTTATCAGCCCAGTTTAAAAGCTTAATTCTTCTATTAATTTGCATAATCTCCCCTGTTGGAAATTGATGAGATGGAGTTACTAAAACTATATTTGCAGGACTATTTTTAAGCTCTTTATAATTCATTCCATTTTTATCTATAGAAATAGGAGTATATCCTACATTATTTATCTCAAAAATTGCATTTAATACTCTATATCCTGGATTTTCAACAGCAAATACAGAGTCCTTTGGCAAAATATATAAAAGAATTTGCATTAAATATTCCGTTCCAGAACTTATTATAATATTTTCTGCATTTGTCTTAACTCCTCTAGATTGATTTAAATACTCTTTTATATTATTCCTAAGTATGTATAAACCTTGTGGATCTCTACTTTTAAGCCAAGTATCCTCATAGTCATTTATTATTTCAGAATTTAATTTTCTAAAAGTGTATTTCGGGAAATTATCTGTATCAATATTATTTATTTTAAAATTATATTTATATTTCTTCTTTTTCTTTTTATTTATTTTAGATTTTTTTGTATCAATTTCTAAGCTAAGTAAATTATCTATATTTGAAACAAAATATCCCTTTCTTTCAACTGAATATAAATACCCCTCATCTATTAAAATTTCATAGGCTTTAGTCACTGTATTAATACTTATGTCTAAGTGATTTGAAAGGTTTCGCTTAGATGGCAAAGCTTGATCACTTTTTAAATGAGTAAGTCTTATTTCATCTTTTATATATTCATAAAGCTGTTCATATAATGGTTTTTCAATATTTTCTACTAAATTTGGACTTAACATATTTCACCTCTGGTACCTATTATTTAAAGCGTTTTGATACTTTTCATAATATCAGATAGTGAATATAATGTCATTAAAGAGTTAAAGAAAAAAAGAAATACATAAATAAACTAAAATTTCGGAGGTTAATTAAATGATAAATACAAAATTTGTTGAACTTACTCAGTCCCTTAAAGGTGGCGTTATAATGGATGTTACAAATCCAGAACAAGCTAAAATTGCTGAAGAAGCTGGTGCTTGTGCAGTAATGGCACTTGAAAGAATTCCTGCAGATATTAGAGTTGCTGGTGGAATATCTCGAATGAGTGATCCTAAGATGATTAAAGAAATTATGGACACAGTAAGTATTCCAGTTATGGCAAAAGTTAGAATAGGTCATTTTATGGAAGCAAAAATCCTTGAAGCAATTAATATTGACTATATAGATGAATCAGAAGTACTTAGCCCTGCTGATAATGTATACCATATTAACAAAAAAGAATTTAATGCTCCTTTTGTATGTGGCGCAAGAAATATTGGCGAAGCACTTAGAAGAATTCAAGAAGGTGCTAGTATGATTAGAACTAAAGGCGAACCAGGAACAGGAGATGTTTGCCAAGCTGTTACACATATGAGAGCAATTCACCAAGGAATGAATGAAATAATAAATAAAAGAGAAGATGAACTTTATGTAGTTGCAAAGGAACTTGGTGTTTCTTATGAACTTGTAAAATATGTTTATGACAATAAAAAATTACCAGTAATAAACTTCTCTGCTGGTGGAGTTGCAACACCTGCTGATGCTGCTCTTATGATGGCACTTGGAGCTGAGGGAGTATTTGTAGGATCTGGAATATTCAAATCAAATAATCCAGAAAAAAGAGCTCGTGCAATAGTTGAAGCTGTTAAAAATTATAATAATCCAGAAATAGTAGCTAAAGTTTCAGAAGACCTTGGCGGAGCTATGGTTGGTATAAATGAAGATGAAATTGAAATAATAATGTCTGAAAGAGGAATCTAAAAAAACTAATTAAATCCTAATTAAATTAACTAATAAAAAAACTGCCCATTATGGGCAGTTTTTATGCTGTTCTTAATAATTCATCATATATTTCACAAATTTCTTCAGGAATTCTAAAATTATATAAATCCCCACCATTTTCAGTAAATAAAAATATAAGTCCAAGTCTTGAAAATTTCTTTAGATTTATGTAAATATTCTCATCTGAATAATCTACCATTCCTCTATAAAGTTCATTAAAAGACTTATGTTCTACTTCATTAAAATCCATTATATTCTTTTTAAAATCTAATATAATTTTTTTATTTAATAATTCAATTAATTGATTTCTATTATGATCTTCTACATCCATAGAATAGTTTTTAGCTATAATCTCTAAATAATTATCTTGTATTATTTCTAAAATATCTTTTAAATCATCAACTAAGGGATGTTCTATTGTCTCTTCTTTAAAAAACTCATATACAAAGTTACTCATTTTATCTCTCCTATTTATGATATACTTCTATTTTAATAGAAAAATAAAATAAATCAAAAGTTTTCCACAAAAAAAGAAGAGGTTTCCCTCTTCTTATGTTCCCCTATTGCATTAATCAACTTGAATAATACCGTAGTTTTTATCTTTTCTTCTGTATAATACTTCTACTAATTCTGTTTCAGCATTTAAAAATATAAAGAAATTATGATTTAAAAGCTCCATTTGAAGAATAGCTTCTTCTTCATGCATAGGTCTTAGATCAAATTTTTTACGTCTTACAATTTTTCCAGCTTCTTCTTTTTCTTCAGCTTTTAATTCTTCAATATTTTCAAATCTAATTGTCTTTTCAGAATTTTGATATCTATTTTTAAGTCTTGTTTTATATTTTCTAATTTGTCTTGCAAGTGAATCTACTACTTTATCCATGGAAGCATATAAATCTGTTGTTGATTCTTCTGCTCTTAAGATAGTACCTGGTAAAGAAATTGTAACTTCAACCTTTTGATTTATTTTTTGAGTAGATAAAACAACCCTTGCTTGAACTTCTTCATCAAAATATTTGTCTAATTTAGCAAATTTTCTTTCTGCTTGTTCCTTTATAGCATCTGTTAATTCTATGTTTTTTCCAACTAAATTTAATTTCATAAAAACACTCCTTCCGAAATAACTTTGTTGTTATTTATGTTGTTATATTTAATATACCCTATTTAAACAATTTTAAAATATTTTATTTTTCCCCTTAAAATAAAGTTGTGGATAATGTTGATAACTTTGTTAATATTGTCTATTACTAGTCTTTATATGTGTATTATTTGTTAATAAGCTGTTGATTATAAAGAAATGTCTAATTGTGATAAATATAAACATTTTTTTGGTATAATTAGACTAATGGAGGAATATTTATGAAAATTAAAAATATTCAATTCAAACAAACTATTGGAATGAGAGTTATAAAAACAGCTCTTGCTGTTACAATTGGGCTTTATCTATCTATGTTATTTAATTTAAACTCACCAATATTTACATCAATTGCATCTATTACATCTATGAAACCTTCCTTTGCAGAAAGTTTTAAAGATGTTAAGAAAAGAATGTTTTCATCAATCTTTGGTGTATCTCTTGGTTTTATTTTAAGTAATGTTCCTGTAGATGATTATATTAAGCCCTTTATTGCAGGATTTGGAATAATACTTGTAATATATATACTTCAAGTATTTCACATGAAGGAAATGTCTCTTTTATCATCTATTGTTTTTACAGCATCTTTTCTATCTAAATCTGACAAACTAATATATGGAGTTAATAGAATTATTGGAACTTTTCTTGGAATTATTATTGGAGTTACTATTAATTATTTAATATCTTCTCCAAATATATACGAAGATTTTTTAAATTCCGCAAGAAAAACAACAGACATTTGTCTAAAAACCTGTGAACAACTATTCTTATCCACAAAAGATTTTGATTTTTATGAATTTGAAAGAGCATATACACACACAGAGGAAATCTACGAACTACTACTTTTAGAAATAGACACTCCCTTTCATGGCGAAATAAACTTAAAACTTTCAACAGATATTATAAAACTACTAACAGAAATCTATTTAAGACTTCATCTTATTAACAATATTAGTAAAGAGCCTGATATAAATGAGGATAATAGACAACATATTTCTGATTTATATAAATATACTATTTTATATTCAGGTAATCTTTCTGGAGACTTAAATACTGTTTATAATTATCATATAAATATTATATTTAAAAATATAAATGAATTACAAAAACTTATAGGAGTAAATAATGGAAAAAGACGTAAACAAGTTAATAGCACAAAGAAAATTTAATATAGCAATTAACTTTATTGACAAACTTGATATATTAATGGCCCTTCAAGATAAAAGTGAAGATAATGAAGAATCTAAACTTATTAATTTTACTAGAAATAGCAAAGACTTAAAGGTTCATTTTTTACTAGATAATAATAATTATAGAATTTCTTCTGAAAAAGTTTTTGACAATTTCTTTAATACTTTTACTAATATTAATGACGATTTAAAAATAGAAATAAAGGAATCTCTATATCTTAGTCACTCAAGTCTATATAAGGTTAAAAAAATTGAAGATGACTATATAATCCTCTTTGATCTACTTTTATATAAAGAGGAAAAAGTATCAAAAGACTTACTTGAAAATGTTGAATTAAATGACTATCTATTTGCAAGAATTGCACAATTTAATAATTATAATTATATAATCCATATTTTGAATATATTAAATAAAGAAATTGGAGAAATTTTTTATAGTATGATTTTAGAATTTTTAGCAAGTAGCTTTAATAAAAATATAAAAGAAAATAGAAAAATTTTATTTTTAAAGGAAAACTTAATCGATATATTTATTATCTTTGGTGTTGCAATTAAATCCTATGAAGAAATCAACTCTGAACTTGAAGATATTGCAGAAAAAGAGAGAATAAAAAAGTATTTTTTTAAGGAAAAAGACTCCTATTTATTTGATCTGTATATTTCTTATATTTTAGCAAATACAAATTTTGAAGAAGATGATATATATTATTTATTAGATCTTATGTATCGTGAATATTTAGAAGATTTAGGAGAAAATTATTCTACTTTTGAAAACTTTTCTTTTATAGATATGTATAAATCACTATCTGAAAATGGAATATTTCTAACAAATAGCGAATTTTATAATAGTATTTATATCCTTAAAAAATTATATTATTTTTTAGAAAAACATAAAATTAATACTTCAAAGGCAATTAAAGAACTTAATTATATTTCAAATAATATTTTTATATTCCAAAATATGTTAAAAAATTCAATTAATGGATTTTATTTTGATGAAAATCTATTAGATATTATTCCCTATGATATTGAATGTGAGTTTTTAAAAGATTTTGAAGATTTCTTAAAATATATTGAACTTTTAAATGTTCTAAAAAGTGAAACTAAAGATATGATAATACCAACTCATGTTAAAAAGCTAAGTGATGAACTTAATTTAAAACCAATTAAGTCTGTTAAAAATATAAACCAAAATCACTTTCCACTTATAAATCTATTTTATAATTTTGCAAAAACTAAATCTCTTATTGAGATAGAGCGAATTTATGTACTTCCCTCTTTAGAGATAGAAAAATATTTATATTTAACTAATCAGGAAAAATATTCTTTATTTATTTATTATATTTTAAAAGAAGAATTTTTAAAGACATTTTTAAGTGATCAAAGATATAAAAGTTTAATTAATACATCAAAACTAATTGTTGAAACTATTATAGAAAATAAATTTATAAGTTTAGTTAGTTTAAATCTTAAAAAAGATAAAAGATATATTTTAGATATTCTTAAAAGACTTAATCTAATTAATATTGATATGTCAAATATTATAAATATTACACCTCTTGGTGAAGATATTTATAATTTCTATATTGGAAAAAATAAAAATAATAAAATAATACAATTAAAAGATTACAAAAAAGACCTTTAAAAAAGGTCTTTTTTTAATTATCTCTATCTAGTTCTAAATATACTTTAAATAAGTCTGCTTCTATTTCAATTGAAAATTTACCACCTAAAATCTCAACTAAATTTCTAGTTATATATAGTCCAAGACCTGATCCCTCTGTGGTTCTTGATTTTTCAGTCTTTACCATTTCTTCCATTAGTTCATCTACTGTAAAATCATCAAGATCTAGTTTTTTATCAGATAAATTTGCAATTGTAAAATAAATCTTATCAAGAGTTGAAACTGTATTTGCATAAATTTTTGTTCCAGGCATTGAGTATTTATAAGTATTTGATACAAGATTTTGAATTATTCTAGATAAAATATTTCCATCTGTATAGAGTTTTATATCTTCATTGTCAAAGGTATATACAAATTCCAAGTCCTTTTTTTGAAAAGAAGCATCAAAATCTCCATATATTTGAGATACAAGTTCATTAAAATCTATAAAGCTTTTTTCAACCTTTACATTTCCAGCACCTGTTTTAGATGCATATATTAAATCCGTTA
Organism: Peptoniphilus stercorisuis; assembly: GCF_017874395.1. GTDB lineage: Bacteria > Bacillota > Clostridia > Tissierellales > Peptoniphilaceae > Anaerosphaera > Anaerosphaera stercorisuis. The sequence continues at coordinate 11,168 of NZ_JAGGLJ010000007.1, forward strand.
TAAGACTCATTAATCTCTCTGAATTTCTTCCAAGTATTTCAATATACTTCTTAGCCTCATCATCCATTATGTCTTTCTTAGACAATATATCTGTATAGCTTATTATAGATGTAAGAGGAGTTTTTAAGTCATGAGAAATATTTGTAATCAGCTCTGTTTTTAGCTTTTCTGTTTCAACTTTTTTCTCAACTGCTACTTTTACATCTTCTTTAATTAATTGTAAAAACTCTAGACTTTCAATCGTCTTTTTGTCTGCAAGTTTTGAAATCCTCTTAAGCTCACCTTCACTATACATATCTTCAATTGTATTGTATAAAATATAATTTTGAACATATATATTTTCTGTTGCAAAAATAATTCTAAATACAATTATTGCAACAAATGTATGAAATCTTCTTACATCTAGCTGAACTAATGCAAGGGCTAAAATTATATTTATTATTCCAAACATTAAAAATCTGTAATTTTCCTTATGTTGTTCTAATAAATTTAATGTAAAAGTTGAATCTTTAAATCCTTTTTTTCTGTACTTTAAAAACATAACTGGCAAAAAGAAAATAAATCCAATTAAATATCCAGATTTTCCTAATAATAGTGAGAAAAATATAAGACAATCTAATAAAATCCACTCTAAATAAACTTCATCCATTAAATAATAATATATTCTTCTAAGTATTCTTTTAAAAGTAAAAATCATTATTTATCCTCTATTTTATATCCCATTCCATAAACTGACTTTATTAAATCAGGTTTTCTTGGATTAATTTCAATTTTATCTCTTAAATGAGAAATGTGAACAGAAATTACTTTTTTTACATCATGAGCTTCTTCTTCCCATACATTTTCATATATTTCATCTGAAGAAAATACTCTACCTTTATTTCTAATTAGAAGTAGTAAAATTTTATATTCATAAGGTGTTAAGCTCACTGCAACACTATCTACTAATACTTCCTTTGCTGTATCATTTACAACAACTCTACCTACTGCATATTGATTTTTGTCTATATCTGCACTTCCAAGACTCATATATCTTCTAAGTGTAGAATTAACTCTAGCAACAAGTTCTATTGCATTAAATGGCTTTACAATATAATCATCAGCTCCAATATTTAGTCCTATTATCTTATCTGTTATTTCAGATTTTGCAGATAGGATTATTATTGGAATATTTTTATCTTCTCTGATTTTTAATATTGTTGATATTCCATCCATATTTGGCATCATTAGATCCATAAGAACTAGGTGAATTTCTTCTTTATCTAAGATTTCTAACGCTTCTAGTCCATCATATGCTTTAAAAACATTATATCCCTCTGCCACTAAATATATTTCAATAGCTGATACAATATCTTTTTCATCATCACATACTAATATATTATATTTCATAGAAACCTCCTATTATAATGATATTCTATCACAATATATACATTTTTTTAATATATGGTATAATTTTATTTGAGGTGTTAGCCTATTGAAAAAAATAAAAAATTTTTTAAATCAAAATAAAAATAATAAATTAATTGTCTTTTTTGACAAATTACTATATAGATTTACAGATCATCAACTTATTAGTGTAAGTGGAAGCCTTGTGTATTTTATAATACTTTCAGTATTTCCCTTCCTAATAGCTTTATTAAATATTTTAAATTTTACAGATGTTTTAAGTTCAGAGTCAATTATGGAACTCATTGTATTTTTACCTAATGAAATCTCTACAATTGTAACTAATTTTTTAAATGAAATTTCTCTTACATCATCTGGAGAATTATTATCTTTTTCTGTTATTTTAGGTTTTTGGTCTGCTTCTAAGGGAATAAAACAATTAATAAGAAATATAAATCGTGCCTATGGCTTTGAAGAAAAAAGAGGATATATTAAAATAAGTTTAATTTCACTTGGTTTTACTATCTCTCTTGCATTTATGATTATCCTTCTTCTTTTGACACAGGTCTTTGGAAAGCTAATTCTAAAAACTCTAGTTTATTACATAGGTTTTGAAGAAAAAACACAATCTCTTTTTAGAATTTTAAACTTTGCAGTTCCAATATCCTATATGATTGTAACTTTTGCACTTTTATACAAATATAGCCCTAGTTATAATTATAGAAATAAACTAAAACTTAAGACAATAATCCCAGGAGCACTTTTTGCAACTATTGGAACTATTGTTGTAACTAAGCTTTTTTCTTTTTATGTAGGGAATTTTGGAAACTACTCTGTAACATATGGATCTATTGGAGGTATGATTATTCTTCTTGTTTGGTTATGGCTTATGAGCTTAATAATACTTCTTGGTGGAGAAGTAAATGCAATTATATTTTCTATGGAAATGACTAAAAATAACAATTATTGGCCTCGTGAAGAATCTATAATCAAAAAAATCTTAAATTAATTTTTAGCTGCTACTATGGCAGCTACTTTTTTTGCTCCTTTTTCCTTAAGAGCCTTTGCTGCAAAATCTAATGTATAACCTGTAGTAATTACATCATCTACTACTAATATACTTTTGTCTTTTAAACTAGAATTTGCTACAAATATATCTTTAACATTTTCATATCTTTCTTTTCTACTTAGATTTGCCTGTCTTTTATTATTTCTATTTTTATATAAAATATCCCTAAATTCCATCAATGTATTATCACATATATATTCAGCCATTAGCCTTGATTGATTATATCCTCTTTCCTTTAAAGTCAAAGTACTTAAGGGAATAAATGTTATAAAATCATACTTTTTATTTAATCTATATTTAAAAATCTCACTTATTAAAATCTCCCCAAAAAATTCATACAAATAAGTCTTTTCCCTATATTTATAATCCCAAATTTCAGACTTTAAAAATTTATTATAATTAAGAACAATATATAATTCATCTAAATATTTAAAATCATAGTGATATCCCTCTTTAAAGGACAAATTATCATAACAATCTCTACATATTTTAAATTTATAAATCTCTTTATTATTACAGATTAAACACTTCTTTTCATAAATATTAATATCTCTAAACATTGTCCTCCCTTAGCTTTTCACATAAATTAGAATACCTTTTAGAAATCCTATTATTTTTAATCATAATATCTAAATACCTATACTCTCCAACTAGTACTACAAGCTCCTTAGCACGAGTTATAGCAGTGTAAATTAGATTTCTAGTAAGAAGTATATAAGGAGCATAAGTAATTGGAATTAAAACTACCTTAAACTCTGATCCTTGAGATTTATGAATAGTTGATGCATAAGAAAGTGTAAGCTCATCTAAATCTTCATATTTGTACTTTACTTTTTTCACATCATCATAAAGAACAACTAATTCTCTTTCCTCTTCATCAACTTCAATAATATATCCAATATCTCCATTGAAAACTCCCTCTCCCTCTTCCTTATAGAATTCATTTTCAATTTTATATTCTAAATTATAATTATTTTTAATTTGCATTACTTTATCATTTAATCTAAATATAGTATCGGCAACTTTTATCTCTCTATTTTTAGGATTTAATTTCTTTTGCAGGTTTTTATTTAAATTATTTACTCCAACTACTCCTCTTCTCATAGGAGAAAGCACTTGAATATCCTTTGGCGAAAAACCATAATATCCAGGAAGTCGTCTATTTACAAGATCAGTTATTATTTCTAAAGTTTTAGCCTCATTACTTTCTGTAATAAAGAAAAAATCACTATCCTTTACAAATTCTGGCCTTTGTCCTTTATTTATTAAATGGGCATTTTTAATAATCATAGAAGAATCAGATTGTCTAAATATTTCATCTAAATTTACAGTTTTAATTCTTTTAGACTCTATTAAATCAGACAATACATTTCCTGCACCAACAGAAGGAAGCTGATCCTTATCTCCAACTAAAATAAGTCTTGTACCACGCTTTATAGATCTAAGTAATGTCTCCATTAAAATTAAATCTACCATACTCATCTCATCTACAATTAAAATATCACAATCAAGAACAGACTCCTCTTCATAGCCATAATTAATTCTCTCATCATCAGAAAAGGATAAATCTAGTAATTTATGAATTGTAGAAGCATCTCTTCCCGTTGCCTCTTTCATTCTCTTAGCAGCACGACCTGTTGGAGCTGCAAGATAAATTTTCTTTTCAAGCTTTTCAAATACATCAATTATAGCCTTTAAAGTTGTAGTCTTACCAGTTCCTGGACCTCCAGTAATAATAAGACAGGCATTATTTAAAGATTCACTAACTGCAAGTCTTTGATTTTTTGCAAATTTTATATCTTGTTTATTTTCAATTTCATCTAAATATTTTTCCACATCAATATTTTCACTATAAGTAATTTTAGAAGCTTCCTTTAATTTTCCTGCTATATAATTTTCAGCTCTTAAAAGTGGTGCATAATAACAATTTATCTCATCATTTTTCTTTTCAATATAAAACTTATCATCAATAGAAAGACTTAATATTTCAGGCTCAAGTTCCTCTTCATTAATATTAATAAGCATCTTAGTCTTTTTTATAAGCTCATCCTTAGGCAAAAAACTATGCCCTTCCCCAGCAGCTGAGGACAAAGTATATTTAAGAGCAGATTGCTTTCTAAAACTTGAATTAAAATCAAGCCCCATCATTGAAGCTATTTGATCTGCTTTTTTAAATCCTATTCCCTGTATATCTTCAGCAAGTTTATAGGGATTCTTCGTAATTATATCTATGGAATTATTTTCATACTCCTTATAGATTTTAAGTGCAAGATTAGTTCCAAGGTCATATTTATTTAAAAATACCATTAAATCACGAAGCTCTTTTCCATCAGCTAAGGACTCTTTGATTTTCTTAAGTTTTCCCTTTCCAATACCCTCTATTCTTAAAAGTTTATCTGTATCTTCTTCAATGATTTTTAAAGTATCTTCCTTAAATTCATCTACAATTTTTTTTGCAGTTTTTTCTCCAATAAAAGGAATTATTCCACTAGATAAATATTTAATAATCCCCTCTTCAGATTTTGGAAGAATTTTTTCAATTTCTAAAAATTCAAATTGTTCCCCAAATTTTTTATGAAAGGTAAAATCTCCACTAAGTTCATAGTCCATAGAAGTTTTAAGTTCAAGACAATTTCCAACAATAGTTAAATCATCGCCATCAGAAATAAACTTTGCAACAGTATATCCATTTTCATCATTTCTAAATATAATTTTATCTACAACACCAGTTATTTTTATCATAATTACTCCTTATGGATATTTTATCATAAGTATATACAAAAATAAAAAGCCCCTTTAAATTAAGGGACTTTCTTATATTATAAATATTTTTTTAAATCATTAGCCTTATTAGTTTCTTCCCATTTTAGATTTAGATCATCTCTACCAAAATGTCCATAACTTGCAGTTTGTTTAAATACTGGTTTTCTAAGATCTAATTCTTTAATAATTGCAGCTGGTCTTGCATCAAACTCTTTCATTACTATTTCTTCAATTTCATTGTCTGATAACTTTCCAGTTCCAAAAGTTTCTACATATACAGAAGTAGGTCTTGCAACTCCAATTGCATAGGCAAGTCCAATTTCACATTTGTCTGCAATTCCTGCAGCTACTAAGTTTTTAGCAATATATCTTGCATAATAAGCAGCAGATCTATCTACCTTTGTAGCATCTTTTCCAGAAAAAGCTCCTCCACCATGTCTTGCATATCCACCATAAGTATCTACTATGATTTTTCTACCAGTAAGACCTGCATCTGCCATAGGTCCTCCCATAACAAATCTACCAGTTGGATTTACATAATACTTTGTGTTTTCATCAATCATATTTTGTGGAACTATTTTTTCTATAACTTCTTGAATAATATCTTTTCTAATTGTCTCAATATCTATATCCTCATCATGTTGAGTTGATACAACTACATTTTCAATTCTAGATGGAACTCCATCTACATATTCAACAGTTACTTGAGTCTTGCCATCAGGACGAAGATAATCATAACCTTCATACTTTCTTATATCACTAAGTCTTTTTGACATCTTATGTGCAAGTGATATTGGAAGTGGCATTAACTCCTTAGTTTCATTACAAGCATATCCAAACATCATACCTTGGTCTCCAGCACCAAAAGCATCATATTCATCAATACCTTCTTCTTTATATCTATCAACGCCCATTGCAATATCAGGGCTTTGTTCTTTAATTGCACTTAATACAGAGCAAGTTTCACAGTCAAAACCATATTTAGCTCTATCATATCCAATTTCTCTAAGAGTTTCTCTTACAATATGTGTGAAATCAACATAAGCATTTGTTGATATTTCTCCTGTAATTAAAATAAGTCCAGTAGTTGCAAGTGTTTCACAAGCAACTCTTGCATTTTCATCTTTTTCTAAAATCGCATCTAAAATCGCATCTGAGATTTGATCACATACCTTGTCAGGGTGACCTTCAGTTACTGATTCTGATGTAAATAACCATTTGTTCATCTTTTACCTCCTAAAATAAAAAAAACCTCATCTAGAGGAATAAGGTAATAAAAAAAGGACCTCATCTTCCAGATTTACTCTGTGGGATTTGGCACCACTTAAAGGTTGCCGGGTTTCATCGTGCCCATTCACTCCACCACTCTTAATAAGGTTAAATATTAAATTGTGCATTTAGTATATCATTAAGAACTTAAAAAGTAAAGGAATCTTTATAATATCCCTCTACTTTTCAAAAGGCTAATTCCAATAGAATAAGTAATAATACTTAGCGCAAAACTCATAGTTACTATCTTTGATGTAAGCTTTGCATCTGAGCCCATTTGTTTTCCCATTATAAAACAATTTACAGCACAAGGACTTGCAAAAAATACAAAAGCAACTACTAATTGAGAAGAAGTAAAATCAAGCATAACTCCAATAGGAATTGCAATTAATGCAATTAGTGCATCTTTTATAATAGAAGATGTTAAAACAATACCTAAATCTTCTCTTCCAGCTGAAAAATCTAGTGATCCCCCAATTAAAATAAGTGAAAGTGGAGTACATAATTTAGAAAGCATAATTGCACCATCTTCAATACCTGAATATATAGGAAGATTTATAAACTTAGCAAAAAGTCCAAGTAAAGTTCCAATTATCATTGGATTTTTTAAAACTTTTATTATAAAACTTGAAATACTTAACTTTCCATCTCCATAATATGTAAGTATAAATGTAGCTAATATATTATAAAGTGTAGGTCCAAAAATCATAGCTGCTATTACAGAATCCATTGGAAGATTTCCCATTATTGCCTCTATTACAGGAATTCCTATAAATACAAAATTCGATCTAAAAGAACAATGCACAAAAGCAGATAATTTAGTGTTTTCCTTAATCAAAATCCTTCCTAATGCCCATGATAAAAAAAACGCAACTAATATTACTACTAATAAATAAATTACATATTTAAAATCAAATCCCCTTGACTCTGAATTTTTAATATCAAAAAATAATTTAATAGGAAGAACTATATAAAACACAAATTTCGTACTTGTCGCAATAAAAGAATCATCTATAATATTTATTTTCTTTAAAATATATGCAAGTATTATTATAAAAAATACAGGAAATATCAAATTAAAACCCATTATTAAATTTTCCAATATATTACCTCCTCAATAGATAATATATATTGTATAATATAAAATCCATAAATAAAATAAAAAAATCTCTTTAATATTAAAGAGATTTTTTTATTAATTAATTATCCTTCATAATAAGGTAGTTGTTCTGCAAATCCTTTTTTATTATTAGAATACCAATAAGCAACATGCATCATAGCTTCATGCGCTTTATCTACAGCTGCACAATCAGAGTTAAATCCTTGATGTGCTTGTACATAAAAGTTTTCGCTTTTATCTATTGAACATTCTATTATTTCTTTACTAGCTAAGATATCTTTATTTTCACATCCAGTGAAATCATTTTTTCTTAGATAGTCAGTTAAAATTGCTTCATTACTAAATACATCTAGACCAATTCCTCTAATTTTTCCAGATTTATATAAGTCTAAAATTACTGCTTCAGGAGCTATTTCACCTCTAGTTACATTGATGAACATTATTCCTTCTTTTGCTTTTGATAAATATTCTTCATTGAAATAGTTCATATTATAAAATCTACTATCCTCAATCTTAGTTAAGTTCATAACATTTACAAGAATATCACTATTTTTTATAGCTTCTTCTTTAGATATAAATGTTACATTCTTATATTCATCAAGCTCTTTTAATTCTTCTGCACGTATATCTACAGCTTGTGTTGTTAGACCATTAGCTTGTAATAAGTCATAAGTTCTTTTACCTATTTTTCCAACGCCATAAACTGTTGCCACTCTATTTTCATTAAGCTCCATAAATGATGAAGTCTTATTTCTTTCAAATACAGCAGTATTTCTGATATATTCGTTAAATTCACCACAAGTAGCATATACAAATTTAATTGCTGTTTGAGCTACTGCATTTATACAGTATTCTCTAAGAGATGCTATATTTACTTTATCTGCTAAATCTTCGTAATGATCATATCCAGCACTTCTTGTTATAACACTTTTTTTATTACCTGAATTTATATAGTCTTCTGGTAATCTTGAATGTGTTTTTGTACTTATAATATCTGGAAGTTCAATATCTTTATTTTCTTCTAAATATTCTTGAACTGTTAAAGGTGTTATAACATATTTTATATCTTTATCTAACTTTCCTGCCTCAATTAGTTTATTTGTTTCTTCCTCTAAATGAGTTGATTCTGCTCCAAGTGCTTCAAAGTGCATTACATCGTATTTCATGCTTATCTTCCTTTCTACTTCCCTAATAATTTAATCTTTTAATTCTTATTATTATTTAATAATTTGTTATTATAACTTATTCTATTTTTTTTGATTACCTTGCATTTTACCTGGTGTCCACCATTTAAATACAAGTGCTAGTATTGTAAGAACTATAAATGCTGCACACATTGCAAGTGTTGTATATAGAGGATATCTTCCTCCCATTCCTATAAATAGTGGGGGTAACACTTGTAAAGCGATTGCAATTGGTCTATTCATAAGGTCTGTTATACCAGTATCTTCAAGTCCTCTTGATTTTTGATCAGGATCAACTACACGGTTTAATAAAACTCCTGTAGCTACAACACCATTTGAACGTCCAAAGTTCATAATTCCTCTTTCAAACCAATCTTTAGATGAAGAATATTTACTTACTAATAAGAACCAACCAACATTTAATGCAAATCCTAATACAAATGTGATTGCAAGAGGTGCAAAATTATCTTTTATAACTCCTAGATTTAAAGAAGCTATTGCTGATATAACAAGTAAATCGGTTGCAGATCCACTTATTCTTTGCATCGTTTGTCTGTCTACATATTGATCAGTTTTAGTTTTTCTTAAAATAAATTGAATTACATATCCAAATGCAAGTGCTAAAACAAACACTGGAATTTGTAACCAACTAATTTTACTATTTATAAATTTAGATGCTAGTTTACCTGCATAAGCTGCTATTAATGCAATTGATAAATGGAAAACTAGTGGGTCTATTGTCATATTTGAAACTGTAATTTTTCCAGCTGGTTTTTGTTTTTCTTTTGGAATAATACCTTTTTTAATTTCTTCTGGCAGTTCTTCAGGTGAACTTACATAGTTTGTATATTTTTTACGAGTTCCCCAGTTTATTATTGCAATTCCAATAAGTATTCCACCAATAAGTCCAATAGTAGCAGAAGTATTTCCTAGGTCAAAAAATTCATTATAACCCATATCTTTAAACATATCTCCTACTGCAACAGCTGTACCATGTCCTCCATAATATCCTGTCGCAAGTATAAGACCAAAAGAATCATGTAAATCCCAAAATTTATTTAAAAGTCCTAAAGATAACACCATTCCAAATGCATATTGAAGAATTAATATTCCTGTATTTTGGTAGAAAAATCCACCTATTCCCTTCATTTCTTCTTTAGTTATAGGATCGTCTCCTATTGGCGTACAAGCAAAAACTATCGCTATTAATATTCCAGCATATGCAGGAAGTTGACTAGAAAAAGGTAAAATATTTAATACACTTGGTCCTAAAATAAGCCCTAAAAATCCACCTATCAAAGACGCTGGCATAAGTAAGTTTTGTAATAACTTTACTTTTGCTCTTAAAAATTGACCAATTATCATTAAAAATCCTAAAATCGCAATATCTTGTAAGATATCCCATAATGTAAATTGCATAATCCATCTCCTTAATTTATTTAGTTTTGAACTTAAAAAATATAACTGACCCCCTTTCAGTTTTATATGTAACGTTTTCAAGTTCCACAATCCAAAATAATAGAATCGATTCTACTATTTGGAATCTGTTATTATCTTACTATTTATCACACTAAAAGTCAATATTAATAAAGTAGTCTATTATACAATTTTTTTATAATTATTATTTATATATAAACGATTTCAATACTTCTAAAATCTCATTTTTCTTATTCAAAGGTTCTATTATTTAAAAAATAAAAAAAACACCTTTTAGGTGTTTATAATTATATTTTTTTGTTTTCCGAAAAATTTTAAAACAAAAAATCCCAAGGATCCTTGGGATTAACTTAAAATTTTTTTAATACATTTAAAAAGTATCGGTTTCATTTCATCTATACTACAAGGTTCATTAATAATAATAGAGTTATAACAAACTGCTCCAACCATCTCAAGAATTATAAATAAAGTTTGTTTGGATTCACTAGGGTCTATTGCATGTTTAAATGAACTTCCAAATTCTTCAACTATTTTATCTACTGATTGTCTTTCTTGTTCATAACCTTCCTGATTTAATATTGTATTAAAAATACCCTTTGATAAATTTTTGTAAATAGTCTTTAACATTTGAGTATTTTTTTCTAAGTAATTAATTATTTCATTTAAAAAGTAAATGAATTCTTCAGTTTTATCTTCTATGTTTTTTTCTCTACTTATTTTTAAACTTTGTTGTATTACTCCATAACTTTTATATAAAGTAACTACATTTTGAATTTGTGTTTTGTCTTTAAAGTATAAATAAAACGTTCCCTTTGCTACTCCTGCACCTTCTGTAATATCACCTATAGTTGTCTTTTCAAAACCTTTTTCTAAAAAACAATTATAAGCACTTTCAATTAGTCTTTTTCTCTTCTTTATTTTGTTTATTTCCTTTTTTGAAAGGTTTTCATAATCAATAGATTTATTCATAATAACTCCCTATTTTATCCTTATATACTTAGTACAAAAAGCACTTCCCTTTAAGGAGTGCTTTTCATAACTAAATACAATAGTCTCAAATATTATAAACTCATTACATCAGTAAATGCTTGTATTTGAGTTTCAGCTTGACCAAAGTCAACCATTTGTTGATCATATCCTAGTTTGATACTTGGGATACTCTCATTATCTAATGCTTCTTTTAAATGTGGGTATTCAACTTCTTCAGGGTCACAGAATTGCATCATTACAATTACTGCTCCATCTGCTCCAGATTCCTTAGCAAGTTTAGCTACATTTCTTGGTCTACTATAAATTGTAGGATCATATAAAAGTACATCATCATCACAATTTGCAAACCAAGTAGCAAGGCCTTCCATAGGGTTTTTCTTAGCAATTTCCATGTCAATATCCACTTTAATAGTTCTTGACTCATGAGCAACATCATCTGCTACTATTGCAACTTTATTATCGTCAAATATTTTTAGAAGTTTTCTTGAATCACATAGAATTCCTGAAGTCATAACTTTAGTTCCTGTCCATTCAACAACTTCTAATTTTTCAAGTTCATTATTTAGTTCTTTTAATAAAGCAGTATGCTCTTCTTTTTCCATAAAGTAAGAACTTTTAAATACTGCACTTCTAAGTGTAGCAGAAATTACTTCAGGATGTAAAGCAGCAAGTTTTGAGAATCTTCTTTTTTCTTGTCTATTTGCATTATAAATTTCAAATGCTTTTAAAAGATCTTCTTCAGTTGCTTTTTTGCCTGATATTTCTTCAAGTTCATTTAATACTCTTGTAAATACTTGTTCTGAGTATTTTATACCAAATTCTTTTTTTCTATTTTGTGGATGTGCTAAATAGATAAATGGAATTTGTGGAACTCCTACTCTAAAGTTTTGAGATAGTGGTCTTAATGTATCACACATTGTAGTTACAATAACTCCACTAAGTCTATCAAGTGTTCCATTAAGTCCAAGTTCTAAATTCATTTGAGCAATTGTACAATAATAACTTGCAAAATATTCTTTTGCTTTATTAATTTCTTTTGCTCCTCCCCAAACTCCCATTGGAACCATTCCACAAGCAACAACTAATTCTTCAGGAACATAATAAGGGAATACTCCTATTACTTTTTTTCCTTCTTCTATGAATTTGTCTAACTGCTCTTTAGGATTTTGGGAAATGTGATCTAATTGTTCTAATATTTCATTAATTCTACTCATTAGTTAGCACCATCCTTTGCAGCTTCTTTTCTAAGTCTTTCTTCTTCCATGATTTCAAATAATCCATCTACTCTAGTTCTGTATTGTTCTTCTGAGAAGTTTCTTGGGTCAGCTTGATCTCCATCAAAGGATACCACTGGAATTCCAAGGTTTTTTCTCCAACGTCTTTCCATTTCAGGCATATATCCTGACCATGGTTTACATGATCTATTGTAATGAACTAAGATACCATCTACTTGGTTTTCACGGCAAAGGTCTTCTCTCCATTTTACTCCTGTTTCAAGACAAACTGAGTTTGGAGCTTTACAATATGCTCTAGCCATTTCATCGATATTGTTGTAAACAAATCCAAATGCTGGACCATAAACAACAGCAACAGTATTCATTCCACGAGCTTTTAGTGGCTCAAATAGTGTACGAAGTACTGGCCAACATGGAATACCTTCAAACATAATTCTATAGTTTTCATCATATGACCATGTTGAAGTTCCGTCTTTAACTTGTTGTTCAAGTTCTTCTGCAAGTTCTTCAAAAGCAATTCCTGTTTCAGGTTTACATCTTGCAGTTACAATATCTGCCATATGGTTGAACATATCAAATCCAGCCATTGGTGATGGTTTGTATTGTAAGTATGAACAAACCTTTAACCAACCTTTAGCTGATCTATTTGCATTAGCACATGCTTGGTCAAATTTCTCTTGATCAAATTTCTTTCCAGAAATTTCTTCAAGTTGTGAAATTGCATCCCAGAATTGTGCTTTCATATAATCTACTTGTTCTTGTGTAGTTTCTTCTGTGTTGTTAAATGGAACATCTATCATAACTAATGGAATATCATGCATTCTTGCAATATTTTGATACCATACAGTCATAGTATTACAAATGTTGTTACAACATAACATGAAATCTGGTTGTGGCATAGGTTTTTCATCAGAATCTGCACCATCTGCATAAGCTAATGAAATTCTCTCATATCCACATATATCATTGTCATATCCTAATCCTTCAGCATGTTCACAAAGTCTTTGTCCACCTTTTTTAGCTGCAATTGCTGCTGCTTGATTTTCAGGATAAACTACTCTTAAATCAAAAGTTTCAGCAAGTTCCATTGGGAATTTTGATGATGACCAACCTACTGGTTCACCTTTTTCTTTTGCTTCCCAAGCTTGTCTATAAACCATATCTACAACTGCTCTAAGTTTCTTTTTAGCTTCTTGTACTTTAGGTTTTTTCTCTTCTCTTTTTTCTGCAACTGGAAGTTCAGTTACTATTTTTTCTTCACTCATTTGGCTCCCCTTTCACAAATATACCACTTATTTATTATTTTTACTATATTTTTGATATGCAAATATTGCAGCACCTAATGCTCCATTATATTGAGCAAGAGGACTAGTTAAAACCTTATGTCCAAGTTCTTTTTCAAGAGAATCAACTATTCCTGCATTTTGCGCAACTCCACCAGTCATTACAATATCATCTACAAGTCCAATTCTCTTAGCAAGGCCTCCAGCACGAGCTGCTACAGCTCTGTGAATACCATTGATAATATCTCTTTTATCAGTACTTTGAGCAAGTTGAGACACAACCTCAGACTCTGCAAATACTGTACATGTTGAAGAAATATTTATTTTTTTAGTAGATTCAAAATGAAGTTTTCCAAGATCATCTACTTCAACCTCAAGCACTCTAGACATTACATCTAAAAATCTTCCTGTACCTGCTGCACATTTATCATTCATTACAAAGTTTTCTAAGATACCATTAGTACCTATTTTTAAAACTTTCGCATCTTGTCCACCTATATCTATTACTGTATGAACATTTGGAAACAAGAAATAAGCTCCCTTTGCATGACATGATAATTCTGACATTTGGAAGTTTGCTCTTTCCATAGAGTTTCTACCATATCCAGTTGCCAGTGTATAGTTAATATCATCTTCAGTTAGATTAGCATCTTTCATTACTGCTTCAATTGCTCTTTTCGGACCAGTTGTACCTGCTCCTACTTCTACTACTGCTTTTCCAACTATATCTTTTCCATCTTTTAAAATGACACATTTAGAAGCTGTTGAACCTATATCAATTCCTAATGTGTACACAGAATCACCCATGTTTTCTCCTCTTCTATACATATTTTATCTAATATTCTAAATCCAATTTTATTGTACTCTTTATTATATTTTTTGTCAAAATGTAAAAGTCCCTAATCTCTTGCTATTATCAGATATAGCGTTAATTTACTTAAATGGTAAATTTACTTATAAACAACTAATTATTTATAATAAATACTTTTATTTTTCTTAAAAATCCTTATAAAAAGGAGCAGTTTTTTCTGCCCCTTTATCTAATAGTTTTTATTTATTATATAGATTATCATAATCTCTAATACATCTTGGTAAAAGCATTTGATGTACTGGGCAAATTGATTTAGGATTTTGATAAGCACTATCTGCAAATGCAACTATATAATGTCTTAACATATTCATATTTACAATTTCATCTACAAGTCCATGAACAGCACAATATATTGGTTTTGATTTTTCAACATATTCATTTATAAGTTTATTCATTTTATCAATTGTAGGTTGAAGATCTGCTCCTGATTTTTTGTCTTTTGCAAGTCTTCTTGAGTACATTGCATTAGCAGCAGTTTCTCCATTCATTACATTAATTTCAGTTGCAGCTGTTCCTACAGAAAATACATTTGTATCATTTCCTTGAGGTCCACCAAGTACATAGTGAGCAGCAGCTGTTCCTTTTCTTAGTGTAATTTCAAATTGTGGAAGATCTGATTTTTGAATTGAATATATAAGTGATTGTCCAAGACCTAGAAGTTCAGCTCTTTCTGCTTCATCTCCTACATCAATACCTGTTGTATCTTGAATCCAAATAATTGGAAGTCTATCTCTTGAACAAAGTGTTACAAATTCATTCATTTTAATTAAACCTTGTCTATATAGTTTTCCACCTATACCAACACTTTTTTCTTTATATTCAGGATAATTTAAAAGTAGTCCTTGAGTATTAGCTACAACTCCTACTGGAAGTCCATCAACTTTAGCAATTCCTGCTACAATTTCAGGTCCATATCCTTTTTTATATTCCATAAATTCTGAACCATCAAAAAGTCTTGAAATAACATCATAAATGTCATAAGTTTTTTTAGGATTCATTGGAACTATTGAATACATATCATTTTGGTCATATGCTGGCATTTTTGGATCATCTACTCTAAAGAAGTCAAGATCATAACTTGGAAGCATATCAACATATTTTTTAATACCTTCAATTACGCCTTCTTCTTCAACATAAACTTCTCTCATAAATCCAGTTTGTGCAAAGTGAACTCCAACTGATCCTGGAGCTGCAACTTTCTTTTGATTCATAGTCATATCAGCAATTTGATTAGCTGATTCATCATCTATAAATCCTTTTGGATTCATACCACCTAAGATTCCTGCTCCACCTACTGCCATATTTGCATCTTTATGAGCAATTAAAACAGTTGGTGAAATTGAGTGATATCCACCACCAGCAGGGTTAGTTCCATAAATTCCTACTACTACTGGAACTCCAAGTTGGTTAAGTTGTGCATTTCTATAAAATGGAGTACCTCCTCCACGTCTATTTGCATATACTTTTTCTTGTTCATCAAGTTTTACACCTGAACAGTTTAGAATATATACAAGAGGTATTCCAAGTCTTTTTGCAGTATCTGATCCTCTTAAAAGATCATCAGCTTGTCCTGCAATCCAAGCACCAGCAAGTTTTTTGTTATCAGATGCAATAATCATTGTCCACTTGCCATTTACTCTTCCAAGTCCCTTTACAATACCAGTAGATCCATGTTTATTTCCTTCTGGATTATAAATAGTATTTAATGGACACCATGTTCCCTCATCAATAAGTTCAGCTATTCTTTGAAGAGCAGTCATCTCTCCTTTAGCATTTATAGCATCATCAGCTTTTCCTGCTTGAAGAACCTCTTCTACATGTTTCATTATTTCTTCTTCAACTTCTCTAACTGCCTTAAAGTTTTCTTGATCAGTAGCCTTTAAAGGACTACCTATTTGACCCATATTTTTAAAATATGAGTTCATTGAATATAGACCCATAATATTATTTCTCCTTATTTATATCTAAAATTAATCTCTTGGCACTTTAATAAATGCTTCACCTGGATCAATTTCTTCACGAATCATTTTAATTACCATTTCATCAGGTTCTTCAAGAAGTACTGCTCTTGAAACATCTAGATCAAATCCAGTATTTTCTAGAACATCTTCTGGTGATGATGATGGATAATATCCAGCAAGATACATTTTTTTAGTATCTTCATCGAATTTTAAAATACCTCTATCAGTTACTACCATTTGTGGTCCAACATTTTCTGGAATACCTGCTTTAGTACGTCCTCCAGGTCCGTCCATCCATCCTGGTGATGTAATGTAGTCAACTTGTTCCATAAATCTTCTTTTTTCATGTTGCATCATAATAATAGTATTTACATAAGAAGCAATACCATTTGCTCCACCTGATCCTGTAAATCTTGTCTTTGGATTATTATAATCTCCAATTACAGTTGAGTTTACATTTCCGTATGGATCGATTTGAGCTCCACCAATAAATGCGATCATTCTTTCTTTATTGTGTAACCATTCACATGCTTCAAAACCAATAAATCTAATATTTGGCCATTGTACAGCACAGTGAGCCATAAATCTATTATCTCCAACTGATCTTGGAACTTCTATTGGATCACAATCCATAAGTCCACTTTCAACTATTAGATTACAATCTGGTGCAAAGTGTTTTTTTGCAAGAGATGCACCTATTAGAGGAAGACCTGTTCCTACTATTACTATATTGTCATCTTTAATTTGTTTTGCAATTGTTACTGCTTGCATTTCTTTATTTGTATAATTATCATATCTAGCCATATTATTTAACCTCCTTAAGGACATTTGTTGCATATCCAAATCCTGGTACTGATTTTAGGTTAATTAATCTCATTGCTCCAAGTTTATTTAAATATTCTTCATGATCCGCAATGTCATAAACCCATTCTTTCATAAATGCATTGTAGTCTTCATCTGCTTTAGATTCTACATTATACATTTTATAAAATGCTGAATCATAATCATAATAGTCATAACATTGTGATGGATGAGCTCCATATGGTGCATGAACTACTGCATCAACACAAAATCCTGGAATTGAGTTTTGAGTAGGATCAAGTCTAATTTCTTCATTACTTACAAGTTCTTCACAAGTAACAATAACTTTTCTAGCTGCTACTGCAATATCAACATCATGGAATTCATCTCCAATAATTCTACAAGTTCCATCAGGTGATGCCACTTGAACGTGAATTATTGCTGTATCTAATACAGGAACTGGACAAGCTATTACTTTATCTCCAGGTACAAATGGGTTTTCCATTTCAACAAATTTGTCATTTGGAAGTTTATCTATTTTTTGTCTTTCTTCTTTAGAAATTCCCCAGAAATCTGTAAGTCCTGTTCCCATCATTAATTTTACTGGTAAAAATGGAAGTCCTAGTGATGCTGCATGAAGTCTTAGCATTTCAACATCTTGTGAATAATCTTCATATAGAAGTTCTCCAGCTTCAATTGATTTTCTAAATCTTCTTGATACATTTGTGAATCCTGAGTTTGCTGTATAACAGTTAATGTAAGCTTTAACTCTGTTTTCGCCTATCATCATATCCCAATCTCCACCAGCTGGTCCTGCTTCTGCTATAAAGTCTTTTTTGCCTTGACGAATAATTTCGTAAACTGCTGCATAAGGTTTTCTATTTGTTGTAAATCCACCAAAGGATATAGTATCGCCGTCTTCTACAAATTTTGCAACAGCATCTTTAAGATTATAAATTTTACTCAATGTAAAATACCTCCTCGTTTTTAATAAAACATTTTATAATTTCTTAATTAAAACTTTTCTATATTATATACTAAAATATTAATTAACTTTTTAAATATAGATAAGGAACAACCAAACTAGTTGCTCCTACTACACTAAGCTCCAAAAACTAGTAAGAATACTCCAGCTGCTACTGCAGATCCTATAACACCTGCAACGTTTGGTCCCATTGCATGCATTAATAAAAAGTTTGTTGGATTATATTTTCTACCTTCTACTTGAGATACACGAGCTGCCATTGGTACAGCTGAAACTCCTGCAGATCCTATTAGAGGGTTTATTTTTCCACCTGTTAAGTAGTATAAAATTTTACCAAATATAACTCCACCTGTTGTTGCCATTGTAAAAGCAAATAGTCCAAGTGCAATAATTGCAATTGTTTGAACTCTTAAGAAGATTTCTCCATTTGCTGTTGCTCCAACAGTTGTTCCAAGCATAATTGTAATAATATTCATTAGTGCATTTTGAGCTGTATCTGTAAGTCTTTCTACTACGCCTGATTCTTTAAATAAGTTTCCTAGCATAAGCATTCCTAGAAGAGGTGCTACTGATGGTAATAGTAATGCTACAAAAAGTGTAACAACTATTGGGAATACTATTTTTTCTACTTTTGAAACTTTTCTTAGAGGAACCATTACAGTTTCTCTTTCTTTTTTAGTTGTAAGAGCTTTCATAATTGGTGGTTGTATCATTGGAATTAACGCCATATATGAATAAGCTGCTACTGCTATTGGTGCTACTAAATCTTTAGCTAATGTATTTGCTACATAAATTGCTGTAGGTCCATCAGCTCCACCAATAATACCGATTGCCGCACATTCTCCTGGAGTAAATAGTCCTGTTGCATTAGCAACTAAAAATGCTACATATATTCCAAGTTGTGCTGCTGATCCAAGTAATAGTGAAATTGGATTTGCTATTAAAGGTGAAAAGTCAGTCATTGTTCCTACACCCATAAATATTAAACATGGGAATAGATTTGATTTAACTCCACCATATATTATTCTTAAAACACCTTGTGTATACCAAGGTTCTCCTGGTGCTGCTTCTGCCATAAGTCCAGCCATTGGTAAGTTAGCAAGTAACATACCAAATGCAATTGGTAGAAGAAGTAGTGGTTCAAATTGCTTTTTAATCGCTAAATATATAAGTATAAAAGAAATTAAAAACATTACACAATTTTCCCAACCCAGGTTTGCGAAGCCTGATTCGGCTAAAATTCCTGATATTGTTGAAAATATATTCAAAATAATGCCTCCTAAAAATTCTTAACTATTTAATTTCTGCTAAAAGTTGGTCAGTATCTACTGTATCTCCTGCTTTAACTTTTACTGAAACAGTTCCTGCACATGATGCTACAATTTCGTTTTCCATCTTCATAGCTTCAAGAATTAAAATTACATCTCCTGCATTTACTTGTTGTCCTTCAGAAACATTAACTTTTAATATATTTCCTGGCATTGGTGACATAACTTGTTCTCCACCTGTTGATGCTGCTGGTGCTGCTTGTTGAACTGGAGCTTGTTGTACTGGTTGAACTGGTTGTGCTGGTGCCATTCCAAAATCTGACATTGATAATGATTTATGTGCTGCTCCTACTTTTTCTACTTCTACTTCATAAACTTTTCCATCTACTGTAACTTGATATTTCATTTAAATCTCATCCCTTCTTTATTTTACCTATTTTTTAGTTTTTTTCCTTAATAGATACTATTTTAAATTTATCTACTGGAAGTTTCATTTCTTCACTTACTGCTGCAATAATAGCTGCTATTACTGCTGCATCTTTCTTATTCTCTACTCTTGGTGCTGCTGCTTGTTGCGGAGATTTTTGTGTTACTTCCTTATCACCTTTAGTAATTGAATTTACTACTACTGAAGTAAGTTTAATCATAATTGCTATTACTATTAGTGTTAAAAAGACAATACATAAACCTGTTAAAGAAATCATAAGTGCTTCCTTATTTGTCATAACTTCTTTTCCAAACATAAAATACACCCCTCCTTTTATGTATATTCCATTATATGAAATCAATTCCATCAATTAAGTTTATTATAACAAATATATTTTACAATATCAATAATGGAATAGGAAATTATTCAGTTTTTTAAATGATTTTTCATATAAATTTCATAGAAAAAATCAATACTTACACTTAACTAACTAAAGTTAAATAAATTAGTGTAATTTAAATAACTATTTAACTTAAATACTTTTTTGTTTTTTAAATACCTACTTCTTTTCAATTCACTTATATAATCCAGCGTTTAATTTCTACTTTTTATTTATCTTCTATTATATATGTTTAAATTTATGTAATTTACCAAAGTTTTTCCCTGTTTTTTCCATATTATTATAGGTTTTTAGTCTTTTTGTATGTATAATGTAGATGAATATATATTTATGGAGGTATTTATGAAAAAGACAACTTTTCTACTAGCTTGCGTTTTAGCATTAGCTACACTTGTAGGCTGTGGAAACAACAAAGATGTAAGCAGTGCTGAAGGAGATAATACTATTGAAACTTTAAAAGTACAATTTGTTCCTTCAAGAGACCCTAAAGAAATAACTACTCAAACAGAACCACTTAAAGAAATTCTTAAAAAAGAATTATCTAATGAAGGTTTTGAAGTAAATAATATTGATATTTCAGTAGGAACTAGTTTTGAATCAACTGGAGAAGCTTTAGCAGCAGGAACTGTTGATGTTGGATTTATTCCTGGAAGTACTTATGTGCTTTATGATGATGGAGCTGATGTAATTCTTACAGCTACAAGAAATGCTCTATCAACTGACAATGATGATCCAAAATTCTGGAACGAAAACAAACCATCTAAATTTATTGAAGATCAAACAACATATTACAGAACTTTAATAATTGCAGGACCTTCTGAAAAAGGCCAAGAACTTTCAGCTAAAGTAAACAATGGCGAAAAACTTACTTGGGAAGATTTAAATTCTGCTAAATGGTCTGTAATGGGATCATCATCACCAGCTGGATATATTTATCCATATATATGGTTACAAAATAACTTTGACAAGGGAATAACTGATCTTGCTACTACTGTACAATCTGATTCTTATGCATCAGCTGCAGCTAGACTTGCATCAGGTCAAGTTGATATTGTAGTTGGATATTCTGATCTTCGTCTTGACTATGAAGACCAATGGAAAAATGAATTTGGAAGAAATGCATCTATTTGGGATGAAACAAATGTAATTGGCGTATCAGATAAAATCTACAATGATACAATTTCAGTTTCTAAAAACTCAAAAATCATGAATGATGACTTCAAAAAAGCTCTTTCAAATGCATTTATAAATATTGGTAATTCTGAAGAAGGAAAAGAAATCATAGCCATTTATAACCACAATGGATATAAAGAAGCAGATTCTGCTGATTACGATTCAGAAAGAGAAGCACAAAAATTATTAAAAGAACTTAAAAATAATTAATTAAAATTTAAAAATGACATTAATTAAGCTAAGATTAGGTTTTCCTTTCTTAGCTTAATTAATATGTAGGAAGGAAAACAATGATAGAATTTAAAAATGTTGACAAAGTTTATCCCGGAGGATTCAAAGCTCTTAATGATATAAACTTAACTATTAACGATGGCGAATTTGTTGCCATAATAGGAAGATCTGGCGCTGGTAAATCCACACTTATTAGAACTATAAATAAAATGCACGATATAAACTCAGGAACTCTTCTTGTAGATGGAGTTAATGTTTCTGATTTAAAAGGTAAAGATTTAAGACAATTTAGAAGAAAAGTTGGAATGATATTTCAATCCTTTAATCTTGTAGATAGAACTACTGTTATTAAAAATGTTCTTGCGGCTTTTGTTCCTGAACTAAGCACTATAAGATCTATTTTTGGATTATTTCCTGAAGAATATAAATTAAAAGCACTTGATTCACTAGAACAAGTAGATATTTTAGACAAAGCCTATGTAAGAGCAGATCAACTATCAGGTGGTCAACAGCAAAGAGTTGCCCTTGCAAGAACTCTTTCTCAAAATCCAAGTATTATTCTTGCAGATGAACCTGTTGCAAGTCTTGATCCTGTTACAGCAAAACAAGTAATGGACTATTTCAAAAAAATAAACCAAAAGAAAAATATAGCTATTTTAATTAATATACATCATGTTGATTTAGCACTTGAGTATGCAGATCGTGTAATAGGAATTAAAGATGGAAGTATAGTTTATGATGGACCATCTTCTCAAGTTGATGATGCTGTTCTTACTAAAATATATGGTGAAAAACTAGAAGACCTTACATTTAATGAGGAGGAATAATATGAGTCTTTTCGATAAAATATTCCCACCAAAAAAGCATAAGCTTTCAAGTGGAAGCATTGTATATGAAAAAAGAACTAGAAATATTATAATAATTCCATTAATCCTTATTATGTTTTTTGTATCCATTAAAATTACAGGATTTAACTTTACAATGCTAATAGAAAATGGAAAAAACTTCTTTACTATATTAAAAGACATTTTTAGACCAAATATGTCCTATTTAAAAAATGTTATTAATCCCTTAATAGATACTATTAAAATGAGTTTTTTAGGATCTTTCTTAGGAGCTATACTTTCAGTACCCTTTGCTTTTTTAGCTTCTACAAATATGGTTAATAACAAATTTATAAATTGGATTGTAAGAATATTATTTTCTATAATGAGAACTATTCCAACTCTTGTAAATGCACTTATTGCAACTTATATATTTGGACTTGGAACTTTTGCAGGTACTGTTGCTATATTTATATTTTCTTTTTCATATGTTGGAAAATTAACTTATGAACAAATAGAAACTGTAAATATGGGTGCCTTTGAAGCAATGATTTCAATGGGATATACAAAATCCATGGCATTTATTAAGGGAATTATTCCACAAATACTGCCTGTATATTTATCTACTGCCCTTTATAACTTTGAAGGTAATGTAAGATATGCAGCAATTCTAGGATATGTAGGAGCTGGTGGACTTGGACTTCTTCTAAACGAAAATGTAGCTTGGAGAGAATACCAAAACACAGGTACAATACTATTATGCCTACTTGCAACAGTATTTGTTATTGAAACTATTACTTCTCATTTCAGAAGAAAATTAAATTAGAGGTGGATTATGTCAGAAAAAGTAAAAAAGAAATTAAATGAAGAACCCAACTCTAGAGCTTATATTATAGTATCAAGTCTTATAATTCTTGCAATGTTAATTTGGTCATTATCAGCTGTTCAAGGAAGAGATACAACAGGAACAGGTGGACTTACAATTGCAAAAAATATAATTCGTGGAATTTTCAATCCAGATACTGCACTACTATTGAACTTTACAAAACAAGGTGTAATATATATGCTTCTTGAAACTATATGTATTGCCTTTTTAGGAACTATTATTGGAGCGATAATTTCAATACCACTTAGCTTTTTAGCATCATCAAATATAGTTCCAGTTCCAGTAAGTTTAGCTACTAGATTTTTAATAATGATGATTAGAACAATTCCATCACTTATATATGGACTAATGTTTATAAAAGTAACAGGACCTGGACCATTTGCAGGACTTCTTACAATGAGTTTTACATCTATTGGAATGCTTACTAAATTATTTTCAGATACAATTGCAGATTTAAATAAATCAATTTTAGAATCCCTTGCAGCACTTGGATGTAATACTTTTGAAAAAATAAGATATGGAGTAATTCCTCAACTTAAACCAAACTTTTTATCAACTACTATTTATAGATTTGATATGAACTTAAGAGATGCAACAACACTTGGTCTTGTTGGAGCTGGAGGTATTGGTTCTCCACTTATATTTGCAATGAACTCATATAGATGGAATCAAGTAGGAGCTATATTACTTGGACTTATAATACTTGTTTTATTAATTGAATTTTTCTCAACAAAAATCAGAACAAAACTTGTTAGAGGGTAGCTATGAAAATATACTATACATCAGATGTTCATGGATACTTTTATCCAACAGATTATTTAGATAAAGACTTTAAAAGTACAGGTCTATTATGTTGTGCAAATAATTATAAAAAAGATGAAAACACATTAATAATTGATGGTGGAGATATTCTTCAAGGCTCCGCTTTTGATTATTATTTAAGCAAAAATAAAGGATCTAAGCATATTGCAGAAATAATGTCTATGGTTGGAGTAGATTATTTTACACTGGGAAATCATGATTTTAATTATGGATATGACTATTTAAAAGAATATTTACTAAATCATTCTGGAAAATGTATCTGCGCAAATGTAGTAGATAAGAAAAATATTCTTCCAATATATGACCATGAGATTATTGAAATAGACGGCAAAAAAATTGGAATAATCGGAGTAGTAACAGATTGGATTAATCTTTGGGAAAAAGAAGAAAATCTTATTAACTTTGAAATTAAAAATAGTTTTGAATCTGCAAAAATCGCCTTTGAAAAAATAAAAGATACAGACTATAAAATTTGCATCTATCATGGTGGATATGAAATAGATCTTGATACACTTAATAAAAATTCAAATACAGATGAAAATGTAGGTGCAAAAATAGCAAAAGAAATGGACATTGATCTACTTCTTACAGGACATCAACATATGAGTGTAGAAAATAAAAATATTTATAATACACATACATTACAACCACCTTCAAATGCAAGTGAATATATGCAAATTAATATTGATCTTAATAATAATACAACTACTTCTAAACTTGAAAAACCAAATGAAAAACCAAGAAAAGATATATATGATAAATTCTTATATATTGAAGAAGAAGTACAAAAATATCTTGATACAACTATTGCAACACTTGATAAAGACTATCTTCCAAGTGAGAAATTAGATATGGCAATAAATGGATCAGAACTTGCTGATTTTATAAATAAAATACAATTATCTGTATCAAAAGCTGATATATCAATTACATCTTTCGCAAATGAAATAAAAGGATTTACAAAAAATATTACAGTAAGAGATGTTCTTACAACTTATAGATTTCCAAATACATTAACTGTACTTGAAATAAATGGCAAAAATTTAAGACTTGCCCTTGAGAAGAACTATTCTTATATTGAATTTGAAAATAATGAGTTTAAAATTTCTGATAAATATTTACATCCAAAAGTTGAACACTATAACTTTGATTTCTTCT
Source organism: Peptoniphilus stercorisuis (assembly GCF_017874395.1). Lineage (GTDB taxonomy): Bacteria > Bacillota > Clostridia > Tissierellales > Peptoniphilaceae > Anaerosphaera > Anaerosphaera stercorisuis. Next base: position 36,711 of record NZ_JAGGLJ010000007.1, read on the forward strand.
ATAATTTAGACTTTGAAATAGATCTAAAAAAAGAAATAGGTAATAGAATTGGAAAAATAAACTTTAAAAATAAAGAAATAAAAGATGATGATAAATTATCAATTGTAATGAACAACTATCGCTCAAGTGGTGCTGGAGACTTCCCTATGTATAAGGAATCAAAAGTTCTACAAATGATAAATATGGAAGTTTCTGAGATAATAATTGACTATTTAGAAAGTCATTATAATTAGGTTTCTTTACATCTTGTGAAAAACTTTATATAATCATATAAAAAGGAGGATTTTTTATATGAAAAAAAGCATTATACTATCTATACTTTTAACATTTATTTTAACAACTTCAGTTTTTGCTGGAGCAAATATTACAGATCAAGATGTAACTCTTGATGGAGAAAAGGTTGAAATTGCAGGATATAATATCAATGGAAATAATTATTTTAAACTAAGAGATATTGCAGCACTACTATCAGGTACAGAAGCAGAGTTTGATGTATCTTATAATAGTATGAAAAATTCAGTTGAAATAACTAGAAATGCACATTATGAAAAACTACCTACTGATTTAACTAAGGTGGATACAACTGAAATAAATAGTAAAAAATCATCTCAAAAAGTTTATCTTGATAATGAACATGTAGTATTTAGTTCCTACTCAATAAATAATAATAATTATTTTAAATTAAGAGATTTAGGAAAAACAATTGGTTTTTATGTTGACTTTGATGAAAAAAGTAATACAATAATTGTGAAATCAGAAAAAACTACACCTAAAGATCTTATAGAAACAGAAACTGTTTCCTTTAAAAGTTTTGCAACAGATGTTGGAAATAATATAACAAAATATGAATTTGACAAAAAAGAAATATTAACACCTGATGATTTTATAAAACAAATGCAAAGAATTGTGTTATTATCTAAAGATGAAAGACAATTCTCAGGAAAAGCAGAATATAATGAATCAAATAATACTGTTGAGTTCTCTGCACTTGGAACTAAAATAAAAGGTAAAATTTATTTTGATCCAAAAATTAAAGTAGAACAAGGTAATAAAAAAGATTTCTTTGACTTTAATAAAAGTATAAATGTTAATGAACTTATTAAAGATTTTTCTAAAGATGAAAATTTAACTATTACTATGGGATATTACTTAGGTGATGAAAAACCTGAGAATTTCAGAAGTATTTCAACTATCGAGTTTACAAATACCCCTATGGGTATAGAATAATGGGAGGTAATAAAGATGAATGTTAATAAAGATACAGTTATAGGTGATATTTTAATGACTAAACCAGAAGCTATTGGAACACTAATGAGCTTTGGTATGGGATGTGTAATGTGTCCTGCAAGTCAAACTGAAACTCTTGAAGAAGCTTGCCTTGTTCATGGAATGCAAGTTGAACCACTTGTTGAAGCTATTAATAATATCAAAAAAGAAGACTAATTAAAGGCCTGTTTAAAGGCCTTTTTTTATTTTACATATCTAATCAAACTACATTAAAATAATGTATCAAATATTTTTATAATTCTATCACCATAAAATTTAGCATAGTAATATAATTAAGTTAAGAAAGCGTTACCTTGAAAATTATAGAAAGAAGGGATTTAAATGGTAACTTTTTTTATTGCACTTATTTTATTAATTGTAGGTTACTTTACCTATGGTAAATTTGTAGAAAAAGTATTTGGACCTACAGACGAAGCTACTCCCGCAATAACAAGTGAAGATGGAGTTGACTATGTGCCAATGGATACTAAAAAAGTATTCTTAATCCAACTACTTAATATTGCAGGACTTGGACCAATATTTGGAGCACTTGCAGGAGCACAATGGGGCCCTGTAGTATTCTTATGGATAGTCTTTGGTACTATATTTGCAGGTGGAGTTCACGACTTCTTAACAGGTATGATTTCCCTAAGACATAATGGAGCATCTGTTTCAGAACTTACAGGAATATATCTTGGTAAAACTATGAAAAATATAATGAGAGTATTCTCTGTTATTTTGCTTATTTTAGTAGGAACTGTTTTTGCAACTGGTCCTGCCAAATTACTATCAATGCTAACTAATATGAATGCTGGAGTTTGGCTTGGAATAGTTCTTGTATATTATTTTCTTGCAACACTTCTACCAATTGACAAAATAATTGGAAAAATCTATCCATTTTTTGGAATGTGTCTAATTATAATATGTATTGGTGTAGCTGGTGGAATTATTGTAAAGGGATATAAAATTCCAGAAATGACTCTTGCAAATCTACATCCAGATAATACTCCTATTTGGCCATTTATGTTTATAACAGTTGCCTGTGGAGCAATATCAGGATTTCATGCCACCCAATCCCCTATGATGGCAAGATGTATTAAAACGGAAAAAGACGGCAGAAAAGTATTTTATGGAGCTATGGTTGCAGAAGGTGTAATCGCACTTATTTGGGCAGCAGCAGGCGTTGCATTCTATGGTTCAACAGGTGGACTATCTAATGCTATTAATGCACAAACTCAAAATGGTGTAGTATATGAAATATGTAAGACACTTCTTGGACCAGTTGGATCAGTTCTTGCAATGATAGGTGTAATAGCTTGTCCTATTACATCTGGAGATACAGCCTTTAGATCTGCTCGTTTAACTATTGCAGACTGGTTTAAAGTTGATCAAAAAGATGGAAAGAAAAGATTATATTTAACAGCTCCCCTTTTAGTTATTGGAGCACTTCTTTCTCAAATTGATTTTAATATAATTTGGAGATACTTCTCTTGGTCAAACCAAACTTTAGCTATGATTGCACTTTGGACTGCTAGTGCTTATTTATTTAAAAATAATAAAAACTATATTATGACAGTTATTCCAGCTACATTTATGTCTGCTGTAACATCAACTTATATCTTAATGGCTGATGAAGGATTTAAACTATCTAAAAATATTTCCTATATTGCAGGAATAATATTTGCAATAATTTGTTTAGGACTATTTATTAGATATATTAAACATAATGAAGCTACAAATCTAAGTGAAAAAAATGCTTAAATTTTATTAATTTTATTTTAAAATATTTAAACAATAAAAAAAGAGTTATTAATTTAACTCTTTTTTTATATTTATAACTTCACTTCTAACTTTTTCTATATCTCTTTTTAGAAATTTCAACTTATCTAAATTATCATTAATATTTTTTTGTGTAATAAAATCAGAAAATATATTGTCAAAGACTATATCTAAAAATGTATTAAGACTTGATAAATTATCATATTTTACAAAATCAATATTAATATCTGAAAGTTCTTTTTGAAGAACTACAAGTTGATTGTTTATTTTATTAAATATTTTTGATGCATCATTTATTTTTCCATGCTTTATCAAACTTGAAAAAAGTCCTCCATCAAAAAAAGTGTCATATATTCCCCAACCTCTTGCACTACCTAATTTTTTCATTCCACTATTAATTAAATCTATCGTATCATCACAGGCTCTTATAGCTTCATTTATCTCTTTAATATCCATAGCTACCTCCTATTATATTTATATCCAAAAAATTAGTTTTTATGTAAAAAATGCCAGCTTAAAAAAAGCTGACATTTAAATTTTATTTTATTTAATTAGAAATCTACTTTTTCACCATAATAAGCGCATTTGTAGATTTTTTTAATATCTTCTGGAGATGTTTCTCTTGGGTTTGTTAATGTACAAGCATCTTCAAAAGCATTTTTACTCATAGTATCTAATACTTTTACAAAAGCATCTTCTTCTATTATCGTATTTTTTCCAGCTTTTATGCTTTCTGCAATACCAATTTTTTTATTTAGTTCCCAAATTGCCTTTTCAATATTTTCAATACCAAGTCTTTCTTCAAGCTCTTTGTATTTGTCAGTTGATTTTTTATTATATTGAATAATATATGGTAACATTATTGCATTTGCTTCTCCATGAGTTAGATGGAATATTCCTCCAATTTTATGAGCCATTGAATGAACTATTCCCAGTGAAACATTAGAAAATGCCATTCCTGCAATTGTTGATGCAGTGTGCATTTTAGCTCTTACGTCTAAATCATCTGGATTTTCTACTGCTTTTTGTAAATATTCAAATACAATTTCAACTGCTCTTATTGCATATGGATCTGTAAAGTCATTAGCATTTGTTGAAACAAAAGCTTCTATTGCATGTGTCATTACATCCATTCCTGTTTGAGCTGTAATTTTAGCTGGCATCTTTGATGGAATTCTATTATCAAGAATTGCTACATCTGGAATTAAATCTGGTGATACTAATGGATATTTTATATCATTTTCTACATCTGTTATTACTGAGAAAGCTGTAATTTCTGATGCAGTTCCACTAGTTGATGGAATTCCTATTAATTTTGCCTTTGTTCTTAATTTTGGAAAATTAAATTTAACAAGTTCATAAAAATCATAATCTGGATATTCATAGAAAACCCACATTATTTTAGCAGCGTCCATTGCTGAACCTCCGCCAAGAGCAATAATCCAGTCTGGATTAAATTCAGCCATTTTCTTTCCACCATTAATACAAGTTTCAATTGATGGATCTGGTTCAACACCATCTATAATTTGAACTTCCATTCCTGCTTTTTCAAGCTCTTTAGTAGCTTCATCTAAAAAGCCAAATCTTCTCATTGAACTTCCACCAGTTACAATAGATGCTTTCTTTCCTTCAAGAGATGCAAGATATTCTAATGCATTATCCCCTTGAATTATTTCCTTTGGTACTGAAAAAACATTATACATTTGATTCACCTCATAATTTAATATTAAACTAATAGTTTTTTATTTAACAAACTTTCTATATCTAGTTTATCACAATATTAAATTATTTACATCTGGCATTTCAGATTTTGGTTTTTTTATTTCATCTTTAGAAATTATATCCTTAACCTTCATAAGTCTTGTAATATTAGCTCTTTCATTCTCATCAAGTTTACCTACTATATACTTTATAGTATCTTTTAAATCTGGAATTGTCTTATATTCAAGAGCATTTACTCTTCTTCTTGTCTTTTCTATTTCATCAGCCATAAGTTGAGCAGACTTTTCAATTTGAGCAAGTTTTAGAAGTTTATCCATTACATTATTTAACTTAAGAATAGCTTCATCTAAATCTGCAGTAGTCTGTGCATATCCATAGGGATATATACTTCCTGATTCAGATAATTTTTCTGTTTTAAATTCCATTATTGGAATCTCAACACTCATTATATTCTTTTTAGTTATTTCAACAGTTGTCTTTTGAGTGGGAAGTGCTACTGCTTCTTCTAGCATTTCAGGACTCATAATAGCAGATGCAAGTAAAAAGTCTTTAAAAGAAGAACCTAGTTCTTCTTCTACTTCTTCTCTTAAAGCTTTATTTTCTTTAATAATTTCAATAAATCTTCTCATAAGCTCATCTTGTTTATCTTTTAAAAGCTTATGTCCTCTTGTTGAAGTTTCAAGTCTCTTCTTTAGAGTTGAAAGATTCATCCTTGTAGGATTGACATTTAGTCTTGCCATTATTCATCAGCTCCAACATCTCTTTTTCCTAAATATTTATCGATATAATCATCACGAATTCTCTTAAGCTCTGCTCTTGGAATCATTGAAAGTAAATCCCAACCAGTATCTAATGTATCTTCTATAGATCTATTTGTATAATATCCTTGATTTACATATTTTGCTTCAAATTCAGTTGCAAATTTAGCAAAGGCCTTATCTGCATTAGAAAGTGCTGAATCTCCAAGAATTACTGCAAGTTCTTTTGCCTCTTTACCTGAAGTATAACCTGCATAGATTTGGTTCATTGTATCAGCATGGTCTTCTCTAGTTTTACCTTCTCCAATACCTTTATCCTTAAGTCTTGAAAGTGAAGGTATTGCATTTATAGGTGGCTCTATACCTTGTTTGTAAAGTTCTCTTGATAAGATAATTTGACCTTCTGTAATATATCCTGTTAAGTCTGGAATTGGATGAGTTATATCATCTTCTGGCATTGTTAATATTGGAATTTGAGTAATAGATCCATCTCTTCCCTTAATTCTTCCTGCCCTTTCATATATTCCTGCAAGGTCTGTATATAAATAACCTGGATATCCACGTCTTCCTGGTACTTCCTTACGAGCTGCAGATACTTCACGAAGTGCCTCTGCATAATTTGTCATATCAGTCATTATAACAAGTACATGCATTCCCAGTTCAAAAGCTAAATACTCAGCACAAGTAAGTGCCATTTTTGGAGTTGCAAGTCTTTCAATAGCAGGGTCATCAGCAAGGTTCATAAATAAAACAGCTCTATCTATTGCTCCTGTTTCTGTAAAGTCATCAATAAAATATTGAGCCTCTTCAAAAGTAATTCCCATTGCAGTAAATACAACAGCAAACTTTTCTCCAGTTCCAAGAACCTTAGCTTGTCTTGCAATTTGTGCAGCTACATTATTATGAGGAAGTCCTGCTCCTGAAAATATTGGAAGCTTTTGTCCTCTTACTAATGTATTAAGTCCATCAATTGTAGAAATTCCAGTTTGAATAAATTCAGATGGATAATCACGACTTACTGGATTTATTGCAGTACCATTAATATCTATTTTTTTCTTTGGCATTATTTTAGGACCATCATCTATTGGATTTCCTAGTCCATCAAATACACGACCTATCATATCAGGGCTTACTCCAAGCTCAAGAGGTCTTCCTAAAAATCTAACACTAGTATTTTTAAGATTTATTCCTGCAGTTCCTTCAAAAACTTGAACCATAGCCTTGTCATTTTCAATTTCAATAACACGACCACGTCGTCTTTCGCCATCTTGAAGTTCAATATCTACAAGCTCTTCATAAGATACTCCCTCAACGCCTTCTACCATCATTAGAGGTCCTACTACTTCTGTAACTGATTTATATTCCTTAAGCATTTATAGTACCTCCTTTAGTTAATTTTTCCATTTCTTTTTCTAAATTCTCACTTAATTCATCTAATAAAAATAATTTATCTTCTGGAGTATTTTTAGATCTTGCTATATCTTCACGAATTGGCATAACTTCTATCTCAGATAAATAAGCTCCCTTATCAATAGCCTTTAATGCCTCATCATAGAATTTTAACATTATATCAAGCATTTTATATTGTTTCTCTAAAGAACAATAAGTATCTATTTCATGAAAGGCATTTTGTTGTAAAAAGTCTTCACGAATTGATTTTGTAACCTCAAGTTTTAGTTGGTCTTGTTCTGAAAGTGAATCACGACCTACAAGTCTTACTATTTCTTGAAGTGCTTTTTCTTCTTGTAAAAGTGCCATTGCACGAACTCTATTTTTAGAGAAATTACTATTAACTTGCTCATCTAAATATTTATCTATCTTAGTTTGATAAAGTGAATAGGAATCTAGCCAATTTATTGCTGGGAAATGTCGTCTATAAGATAAATCATAATCAAGTTTCCAGAATATTTTTACAATTCTTAAAGTTGATTGAGTAACTGGTTCTGAAACATCTCCTCCTGGAGGTGATACTGCTCCAATTACAGAAAGTGCCCCTTCACGTTTATCATCTCCAAGACAAACAACTCTTCCTGCTCTTTCATAGAACTGTGCAATTCTTGATGCAAGATATGCAGGATAACCCTCATCACCAGGCATCTCTTCAAGACGACCACTCATCTCACGAAGAGCCTCAGCCCATCTTGATGTAGAATCTGCCATCATAGCTACAGAATAACCCATATCTCTATAGTATTCTGAGATAGTAATACCTGTATATATAGAAGCTTCACGAGCTGCTACTGGCATATTTGAAGTATTTGCAATTAAAACTGTACGCTTCATAATTGATTCCCCAGTTTTTTGATCTATTAGTTCTGGGAATTCCATTAGTACATCAGTCATCTCATTTCCACGTTCTCCACAACCAACATACACTACAATTTGAGCATCTGCCCATTTTGCAAGTTGATGTTGCACAACTGTTTTTCCACTACCAAAAGGTCCAGGAATTGCAGCTGTTCCTCCCTTTGTAATTGGGAAGAATGTATCTATAACTCTTTGTCCTGTAACAAGTGGAGTATTTGGGTCTATTTTTTTACTATATTTACGTCCACGTCTTACTGGCCATTTTTGTATCATATTAAATTCTTTTTCTTCACCATTTTCAAGTTCTAATACATAGACAGTTTCATCTATTGTATGATCTCCTTCAAAAATTTTCTTTATAGTTCCACTTTCTCCATAAGGAACCATTATTTTGTGAAGAACAACTGGAGTTTCTTGCACAACTCCTATAATATCTCCTTCTGAAACCTTGTCGCCAACTTTTTTCTCAGCTTTAAAGTTCCAGATTTTTTCTCTATTTAATTTAGGTACAATTGCACCTTTAATTAAAAAATCTCCTGCTTCGTCTTTAAGTGCTTGAAGAGGTCTTTGAATTCCATCAAACATTTGCTCAATAAGTCCAGGTCCTAGCTCTACTGATAGAGGGGATCCTGTTGTGAATACTTCGTCTCCAGGACCTATTCCTGTTGTTTCCTCGTATACTTGAATTGAAGCTTCATCAGCTCTCATTTCAATGATTTCACCAATCAATCTATCTTTTGATACTTCAACAACATCATATACATTGGCATTTTCCATACCACCGGCTATAACTAGAGGTCCGGAAACTTTAATTACTTTTCCTGATTTCAAAAAAGCTCCTCCTTTTATAAAATATTAGATCCAACTGCTTTTTCAACATTCTTATTAATATTATTCATTCCAATATTTAAAGTTCCCTGATTAGATGGAATTAAAATTACAGCTGGTATTGTTTCATTGTTATATCTTTCAATTGTTTCTGGTACTAAGGCTGCAAGTTGTTCTGTAATAAAGATTACTCCATATCCATCTCTTGCAAGTGTATCTATTTTTCTTCTACACTCCATTGCTTCATAGGCAATATGAACATCTACACCTAAAGCTTTAAAAGCAAGTACTGAATCCTTATCTCCAATTACTGCTATTTTATACATAAGTTTCACGCAACCTTTCCCTAATGAAAGAAGATGATAGACCATTTAATTTAGAAACTAAAATTATTCTTATATTTTTAATCTCTATTTCCTTTGCAATAATATATGCAAGTACTACCTCTGGTCCATAGGTAATTTTTTTAACTTCTTTTATTTGTTCTATAAAATAGTTATCTCTTTCACGTTCAAATTTTGCAAGTGAGCCAGTCTCATTAAAGTACTCCACTCCAACTTTTGCAGCTTTATAAATCTTTTCATATTTAAATAATGTACTTTCAGCTTCAATTTTTGAATTTAAATAGTCCTCATATTTTTCAGCTGGAATATTTCCACCATCAATGATTACCTTTCTTAAAAATTCAATATCACGGCCTTGAGCTTGGCATCTTAAAATAGTCTTTAAATTTGTAAAATCTATTAAATCATTTATATATCTACTTACAAAATCTAAATCCATTTCATATGCAATTTCTTTTATCTTTTTAAAATAAGCCTTATCTACATTTATATCTATAATCTGAGCATCATGAGTCTGTTCATATAGATTATAAGTTTCCATTACAACATCATAATAGTTGTCATCATCAGAAATTCTCTTTCCAATACTTATTTCTTCTCTTAATCTTGGAAGATTAAAATCTCCAAATTCAATTATTATATGACTTAAATCCTCTCCTGATATTTGTTCTTTAACTATAACTTTAATATTATGATAATAATATTTTAAAGCTACTAAATCTACAATTTTTCTATCAGGTGAATGAGAATAAATTTCTTCTAAAAATATTAATTTTTCATTTTTAAGTGCTCTTTCATAATCTTGAGGTTTCTCTAGCTTTGCAATTTCCCTTTGATATACTGAATCACTTAAAAATCTTAAAGCTTCTTCAAGATCTCTTGCTTCTACTAATCTTTCCAAGTCCGCTTTATTAAGAAGCTTTTTTTCTAAAACTCTTATTGTAGCAGATAATTGGATAAATTTATTTCTATCCATAACTACCTCCTAATTAAATAGCTTCTCAACAACTTCAAATTCTAAATCGCCCTTATTTGCATTTACAAGACTTGAAAACTCATTATTATACATTACTTTTCCACTTAATATAGAAAAACCACTTTCTACTGTTTCATCAGATACTTTAATATTAAGATTTTCACTAAGAACTGCATCTTTGTATTTTTCAGGTACAAATAAAACAGCATCATCTTTTATATTTATATTTTTAAGTTTTTCTTTTAAATACTTTATATAATCCTCTGTACTTAAATTTTCAAGTTCTTTAATAGCTAGAGAAAATACTCTATCTACTACTTTTTCTTTAGCATCTAAAACTATATCTCTAGCTTCTAAATTTGCAGAAGACAGTGTCTTTTCAATAACATCCTTAGCTTCAATAGATGCCTTATTTAATAACTTTTCAGCTTTTTTATTTGCCTCAAGTTCCTCTTTTTCTATAATAGTTTTTGCCTTTTCTTCAGCATTTTTTACTAATTCAACAGATTCTTTTTCAGCATCATTTATTATTTTTTCAGTAATATTTTCTAAATTAGACACCTTATCAACCCCTTACTTAACACTTGTCATCATTAAGAATGAAATAGCAAATGCAAGTATAGCGTACATCTCAACCATTACAGCAAATATAATACCTTTTGCTTGGTGTTCTTCATTTTTAGCTAAAATATTAATACCTGCAACTGCAACTCTAGCTTGAGCTATTGCTGAGTGATATCCTGCAATACCTATTGGAAGAGATGCACAAAATAATGCAAATCCATCAACTAAAGGCATTCCTGCTTTTAATTTAAATAACATAAGCATACCAATTACAAATCCATAAAGTCCTTGTGTACCTGGAAGTAATTGTAAAATAAGTGACTTACCAAATTTTTCTGGTTCTTCTATTACTACTCCTGCTGCTGCCTCACCTACTGTACCTACACCCTTAGCTGATCCTACTCCTGCAAGAAGTGCTGCAAGTGCTACTCCAAGTCCTCCAAACATAATTCCGCCATTTTGAATAAAAAATTCTGTAAACATTATTTATTCCTCCTCAATATTAAAATATTTTGCTTTTTCAATCATTTCTCTAAAAGGGATTCCTCCACCTTCATAGAATTTATTAAACATCTCTACATATATAAGTCTTGCAGAGTGAACATATGCTGATAAATATGATAAAAACATATTAAATAATTGGAATATTAAAAATACTAATACTCCCACAATTATTCCCACAATGCCTTTTTCCATTAAAATTCTAACTATTATATTAACTGCAATTGCAATAAATGAACCTGATAATGCAAGAGCCATAAGACGTAAATAAGAAACAAAATCTCCGAAATAAGATGTAATTCCATATAGAGAATAAATTCCCCAACCAATCTTACCTCCTATTGATTTTTCTTCACGTCCTCCAGTTAAGACTATTCCAAGCATACCAAGAATCATTACAATCTTTGAAATCCTTACAACTAGTGGATTTATACCAACACTTGCATTTACAATTAAAACTATTACACCAACAAGTGCCATATACCAAAATCCAACATCATATAATGCATCAAGTGGTTTTTTGTCACGAATATCCATATATGCCTTTATTCCAAGAGCAAAGAATATGTGAATTCCACCAAATATAAGAGACATAAGTATCATTTCAATATAATCTGTTGCTGGATCTATAATATTTTTCAAAGGAATTATATCTCCAAAGAAAGAACCAAATATTAGTCCCCACATAATTGTAGATATTCCCAAATAATTAAAAAATGTTATAAACTTTCTTTTCTTTTCATCTAGATTAAATTTCTTTAGAGCAAAAAGTGTTCCAAAGAAAAGTAATAATCCATATCCTAAATCTCCAACCATAATTCCTGCAAATATACAATAAAATGGTGCAAAAAGTGGTGTTGGATCTATTTCATTATATCTAGGCATAGAATACATTTCTGTAAGTGATTCAAAAGCTCCTGCAAACTTCTTATTTTTAAGCATTATTGGTACCTTTGGATCATCAATATCTGCTTCATTTAATTCTATATAATAATTATTCTGAAGTATTTCATCTAATAAACTTAAAAATTCTTTTTCTCTATCTAAAGGGATATATCCCTCAATAAGATCAACCTGTTCAGTCTTTAAAAAGTTTTCACTAGCTGCATATCTAAGTTTAGCATTTCTTAGATACTCATAATAAATTCTAAAGTTTTCTAATTGATCAAATCTCTTAAAAATACAATCATCAATTTCAACAATTTTTGTTTTTCTAAGACGTTTTTCTTCCTCTAAGAAGACAATTTTATCCTTAACTAATTTATCAACCTTTAAAATACTTTGTGAAAAACCATTTTTTCTCATTGCATCTTCAAGCTCATCACTTTCATCAATAGATGCAATAATAGCTAAATAAGTCATTTTTAAAGCTTTACTAATTTCAACAACCTCAGTTAACTCTAAATCTTTAATATCACTATAAAAATCAGGAAGATATTTACTTGGAATTGTTCCAATACTTATCTTCGTATTTTTAAAATTATCCATTTCAGATAACTGAACTGGAAGTGCCTCCCATGGTTTAAGTTCAGAAATTTGTGCATCTAAAGACTGTATTTCTTGCTCGAAAGAAACTCTTTTTTCACTTAATTCATAAAGCTCATCATAGTATTTATTAAAATCAAATGCCTCTGCTTTTTCTGTAAGTTCTAAAAGAGTATAGGATTTATTTCCTTCTTTTAAATTTTGTATTGCACCTTTTTTTGCTTCAAACCTTCTTAAAAGATTAATCGCCCAAGTTGCCTTTGCAATATCCTCATCAATCTTTAGAAGCTTATCTGGTATTTCTACCTCTTCTAAAAACTCGATTTCGTCCTCACTTTTTTCTAGATCATTAAAATGTACATACTTGAATTTTTGAAGAGCCTTTAATAGATATTCTCGATTTGAGTCAAAAGAATATAAGTTGAATTTATTCATTTTAACTATTGCCATTATCTATCACAACCCTTTTTATGACTAAGTTTACAATTTCCGATAAATTTTCATCAGATATTTTAGAAATTTTCTCTGCATCTTCTTTTGATTTCTTAATTATTGGTTCTGCAGATAAGTTCCCCTCTTCTTTTGCTTTTTCAAGAATTTCACTTCTCTTTTCATAAGCATTTTCTAAAATTTTATTTGCCTTTTCTTTTGCTGTCACATTAGCAACGCCAAGAATTTTTTCCACATCATCTTTTGCTAAAGATAATTTATTACGAGCAAAATCCTCAGCCTCTTTTACTTTTACTATCGCTTCAACTGACACCTAATCACCTCCCAAAACTAAATTATGAATAAATTTTGTTTTCGCCTAAAAAACAATTATAAAATTCATTACATAATAATTACCCAATTTACTCTAATAACCTATACAATTTAAGAAAACTACTATAATTTTTTTTAAAAATAACGTTTTTTTGAGAATTTTTTATTAAATAGTATTTATTTTAATATTTAATTTAATACTTTAATTAATTATCCATAGATATAACAATATACTTGTTTATGAATTATATTCATAATTCTATCTCTTTAGTTATTTATTAAGAAAGAAGTTTTTGATATATTATTTTTTTGCAATAAAAAAAGATGTCTAAGACATCTTTTATTTTTTATTTATCTTTTTAATTTCAGTTTCTTTTACATCTTCAGTAATATCTTTAGCTTCAGAATTTTCTTCTTCTATTACATTTTCAGGAAATCCATGTACAATTTCTCTTGCCTTAATTGGATCTACTATATAGAAGGATAAATCATATTTACCTTGTTTCATCATCTTTGCATATCCATCAACTGTTGCTGTGTGAATATCTTCTCTATTTAAAGATAAACCATAATATGCAAGTTTTGAAATTTCTCCATAATTTAAATCTGTCTCTACATATTTATCTACAATATCTAATAGTTTTGGAACTTTTAATATTATAGCTGGAGTTTTTAATTTATCAAATAATTTTAAAAGAAAATCTTGTTGAGCACCTATTCTTCCTATATCTTGATTTGAATAAGCCTTTCTAGTTCTTAAATAGGCAACAGCTCCTGCTCCATCTAAGTGATTTTCTCCTCTTTTAAGATCTACTACAAGAGGTGGCACAACCCAATTATCTTCATAATGATAATCATCATGTTCCCAATTTATATCTATTCCACCTACTGCATCTACAACACCAACTACTGCCTTATAATCAACTATTCCATAGTGATCAATCTTCACATCAAAGAAATCTTCTATTGTCTTTACTGTAAGACCTATTCCTCCACCTGGATAGACTTTGTCATTAAAAGCAGAGTTTACTTTATTTTTATCAAATCCATGTATTCTAATATAAGAATCTCTTGGTATTGACACTATTTGAGCCTTATCATTTTTTGGATCAAGTGTTACAAGCATCATAGTATCTGTTCTCATTCCATTTTCTTCTTCTGATGCATCAAGTGTTGCAGATTTATCTACTCCTAAAACTAAAATTCTAAGAGGATTATCTCCATCAAAAACTTTTACATTTTCATTTACTTTATTAACATTTTTTGCCTGTTCTTCACTTTCATTTACTACTTTATCTAATCCCTTATTGCCACTACTTGGCTTAATTGCATGTGTAAATACAACAAGACCACTTAAGCAGGCAACACTTAGAATAATAAAGATTCTGTATATATGTTTCAAAATACCACCTCAAATATGTATTATAGAAATAACTTTAAAATTACTAAGGCAATTACTCCTGGAAGTCCAAAAAATCCAACTAAAAATGATGTTATTGGATTAATTATAATAGTAAGTCCAAAACCTGAAAAAATTAGATTAAAAATATATAATGCTATTACACCTACTAAAATATTTATAAGTAATTTTACAATGATCTTAACTGATTTTAAAAAAATTCCTGCTAGAAATATAGCAGTTATTGCACCTAAAATTAAGGCTATCATATTTTCACCTCATAACTAATAAATTATATCATTATTTAAATTAATTTTAAACTCTTTATAGTATAATTGAAGTGGTGATTAAAATGAAGATATTTTTAGATGCAGATGCATCTCCTGTTACAGAAGATGTAATTCATATTGCATCAAATAAAAACATACCACTAACTATAGTAAAGAATTATTCACAAAATATTTCATCAGATTATCCTGAGATAATAAGTGTGGATATTGACAAGGAGTCTGCTGATTTATATATTGTAAATCACTTAAACAAAAATGACTTAGTAATAACCCAAGACAGAGGTCTTTCTGCACTTTGCATTGGAAAGGGATCCTATGTTATGGATTTTTTTGGAAACCTTGTAAATAATGATAATATTGATGTATATCTTGGCATTCGCCATGTGAATACAGTTCTAAGAAAACAGGGTATATATTCTAAGAATAAAAAAAGAAATAAAAAAGATAATCTTTTATTTAAACAAAATTTAATTGATTTCTTGGAGGAAAAAAACTTATGATAACACTATTTATATCAGATAAATGTTCTAATAGTAAAAAAGCTATTGAAGCTTTTCAAAATTCAAACTTAAATTACGAAACAATTAATATAACTGAGAATATGGATAATTTAAGATACTTCTTACACTTTAGAGATAGTTCAAAATTCTTTAAAACTACAAGAAGACAAAACAAAGTTGGTATTCCAACAATTATGATTAATAATGGTGAACATTTTATTGAATTTAATGATAGTATTAATTTAGATAATCTTGAAAAATTTAATAAATAAAAAGAAATAAATGGTGAATTCACCATTTATTTTTTTAATTTAGCAGATTCTAATATAATATTTACAATATCTTCAAAGGAATATTTAGAAGAATTTATAATTAAATCATATTCATCTCCCATTCCCCATTCTCCATTTGTAAATCTATTATAGTGATTTTTTCTTCTTAAATCTTTTTTTCTCATTTTATATATAGCTTTTTCATCAGTTGAATCATAAAACTCCATTAATCTATTAATTCTAAACTCTTCATCTGCCGATATAAAAACATTAAATATATTGTCATATTCTCTTAAAACATAATTTGAGCATTTTCCCATAATTATACAAGAACCACTTTTTGCAAAATCTCTTATAGTCTTTGAATTTGCAAGAAAAGCAGCATCTACATTTGTTATATCTTCTTGTGAATAAGAATAGTTTTCTCTATATAAATCATAAATAGTTCCTTGTAAAAAGGAATCTTCCTTAGAAATATTATCAGGATTTACCTTACCTTCTAGGGTTTTAAGCTCTATTAAATTCTCATCATATAGAGGTATATTTAATTTTTTACTTAATAAATTTGCTATTTCATATCCACCACTGCCATGTTGTCTGTCAATAGTATATATTGTATTTTTATTTTTTGGATTACCTCTTATTAAATCTTCTAAAAAACCCATAGTCATTCCCCTCTTTCTTCTTACATTATGCCATAAAGAATAAACTTTTATGTATAATCTATTTGAAAAAAGTCAAAGATACATTTAAGAATTAATTAAATTAGAATATTACTTCATTAATTTTCTAATTATACTCACTTTATCCTTCTTTGGCGGATATCTAAGCATAATTTCTGGAAAATAATTTTTATCTAAAATACTCTTACTTCTAGAAAAAGTATAAAAGCTATATTTACCATGATATTTTCCAAAACCACTTTCTCCATTTCCTCCAAAGGGAAGATTTGGATTTGAAAGATGCACTATCGTATCATTAACACAGCCTCCACCAAAGGAGATATTCTTCATTACTTTATTTACAAAATTTTTATTCTTTGAAAAAACATATAATGCAAGAGATACATCTTTTTTATTTAGTTCTTCAATTACATCATCTATATCATCATATAAAATAATTGGAAGTATTGGCCCAAAAATTTCCTCTTTCATAGAAGGACTATCAAAGGATGCTAAAAATATATGAGGAGCTATTTTTAAATCTTCACGACTACAAATAAGCTCTTGTTTTTCCTTAATTAAAATATTAATTAATCTATTATATTCCTTAACATTTACTATCTTGCCATAGTCCTTAGAATTCATTATGTCTTTTCCATAAAATTCCTCTAAAGCCCTTAATAATTCTTTATATAACTCTTGATAAATACTCCTTTTACATAAAATATAATCAACAGCTACACAGGTTTGTCCACAATTTAAAAACTTACCCCAAACAATTCTATTTGCAGCAACTTTTAAATCAATATTATCATCTACAATACAAGGACTTTTTCCACCAAGTTCAAGAACTATTGGAGTTAAATCTAAAGCAGCTTTTTCATAGACTTTTTTACCAGTTACTTTTCCACCTGTAAAAAATATAAAATCATACTTTTCATTCATTACTCTTTCATTTACGCCAATATCACCTTTTTCAACCTTTACAAAATCTTCACTAAATATATTAAGAATAATTTCTTCTATAATTAAAGATGTGTATTTACTTGATGAAGATGTCTTAATAACTGCAACATTTCCTGCTGCAATTGCTCCAGCAAGAGGAACAATAGAAAGATTAAAAGGATAATTCCAAGGACTTATTATTAAAACTAGTCCATGAGGTTCATATTTTATATAACTTTTTGATCTAAAATTAATAATAGATGTAGATACATTTTTATTCTTCATTAATTTTTTTAAATTTTTAATCAAATAATTAATTTCAATTAAGCTAAAAGAAACCTCACTTATTTCCGATTCAAAATCACTTTTCCCAAGATCTTTATATAGTGCTTCATTAATTTTATCTCTGTATTTTATTATTTCATCTCTTAACTTTTTTAAGGCCTCTATTCTAAATTCATAGTCCCTTGTAATATTACTTTTATAAAATTCTCTTAAATTATCATACATTATAAAAAGTCTCTTTTCTTTAGTGCATATATTATAATAAAACTAATTAAAGCAGATAGTCCCAATAAATAGAAAAATGCATATTCCTCATTTGAAAAAGGAAGAGGCGTATTCATTCCCCAAAGACCTCCTACAATAGTAGGAACTGTAAGTACAATAGTAATAGATGTAAGTATTTTCATAACATCATTTAAATTATTTGAAATTACATTAGAATATAAATCAGATAAATGTTCTAGCATAGTTGATGATTTTTCAACCATAACTTGAGCTTGTTTATTCTCCACTTGCAAATCACGAATTAAATCTTCTCTATACTCAGCTGAAAACAATCTATCTGATGCAAACATAGAATCAATAATAGGTCCATTTTCTCTAGTAGCCATTTGAAAAGATATAAGTGATTTTTGAATATTTATCATCTTATATAAAAGTTCATTTTTTGTAGAAACTCTCATCTCTTTTTCTAATAAAGTGATTTTTTCTTCTAAATCTCTTACAGCAAGTATAAAAAATTGAGAAATCCTCCAGGCAATTTCAAGTACAAAATCTTCCCTACTTTGAGTTTTAACAAAACTTTTAAATTTATTTTCCTTTAATACCTCTAATATATTAGACTCTAAAGCAGTTGCTGTAATTATTACACCATCTGTTAAAATAACACTTATAGGTCTTGTTGCATAATATCCATCTGTTATTTTTAAAGGATATAAAAGCATTATTAACTTTGATTTACCCTCATCATTTATTCCCTCTATTCTTGAAATCTCCTGAGGATCACGAACATCATATATATAATCTCTTGGAAGAGAATATTTATTTACAATTTCTTCTATTTCTTTTTCTGTTGGAGACTGCATGTCTATCCAAAACAAGTCAAGTCCTTCAACGTATTCTACAATTTTTTCATCTTTTATTGAATAGTAATTTATCATTTTATCTCCTTTCTACTTGGTATTTGTGCAATTATAGTAGATGCAAACATAATTAAACAACCAATAGCCTCTCTACTACTAAGAAGTTGTCCAAGTATTAACCATCCACCTAATACTGCAAAAATAGACTCTAAGCTATTTAATAAAGAAGCAATAGTTGCATCAATATGTCTTAATGCTATTATCTGAAGAGTATATGCAACTCCACTAGATAATATACCAACATATAAAATCGAACTTAATGCCATCATTAAATTATCTAATGAAATATTTTCTTTTGCAACAAAAGCTGCCACTAAACTTATTAATCCACATACTAAAAATTGAAACATATTAAGTCTAAGACCATCAGTCCTAGTAGAATAATAAGACAATATCAAAGTGTGAAAAGAATAAAATATCGCAGAAATAAACACAATAATATCTCCAATACTTACTACGAAATTTTCCTTAACTGATAAAAAATACATTCCTATCATTGCAAATATTACGCAAAATAAAATCTTTTTTTCAATTTTTTCGCCCATTACTCTTCTAATTATTGGAATAATAACAATATATAAAGTCGTAATAAATCCAGCCTTTCCTGGAGTTGTATATTTTAATCCAATTTGTTGAGCATTCATTGCAAAAAAAAGAATAATTCCACAAATAATACCAGCCTTTAAATCTATACTATTGTCAAAATAAGATTCAACCCTTTCCTTCTCAAACTTAATAAATTTAGGAGAAAATAAAGTAATTAAAAACATAAATCCTCCACCTACAAAAGATCTTGCCATTGTAAAAGTGTAAGGTCCTATATATTTCATTCCCGTTGACTGAGCTACAAAAGCAAGCCCCCAAATAAGGGCAACTAATATTAATGCAATACTCGATACAATTTTTTTATTCATAATTTACCTCTTTATTAATTTATCTATATATAAAATACTATCAGATTAAATCCACATTTCATAGTTATATCCTCTTAATTAATATCTTTTATTTGGAAATTTTAAAATTATATATTGTTTTAAAAAATCTGGTAGTGGTAAAGCTATGGCACTTATGCCTTTATTAATTCCTCTTGGAGATTTAATTGGACTTACTAGACAAACTACAATACTTGCTTACCAATTTGGTGATGGTATATCTAATATGATATGGTTCACATATGGAACTCTTTTAATATTCCTTAACTATGGAAAAGTTCCTCTTCAAAAATGGTACAAATTTGTTTGGCCTTTAATTGTTACATTATTTGTTGTAGCTGTATTTTTCTTAATGCTTGCTACAAAAATCAATTATGGTCCATTTTAATAAAAATAAAAAATCACTCCTAGGAGTGATTTTTTTATTGTTCTTTTTTATTTGGCATTTGAGCTAATATAGTTGCTATAAAAAGTATAATACATCCAAGTATTTCTCTACTATTTAATACTTGATTTAATATTAAATATCCTCCTAATGCTGCAAATATTGATTCTAAACTATTTATTAAAGCTGCTATTGCAGGATCTATTTCTCTTAGCGCTATTATTTGAAGTGTAAAGGCAATTCCACTTGATAGTATTCCCATATATAAAATTGCAATTCTTGATATATACGCATATTCTAAAGAAATATTTTCTTTAAATATATTTGCAAATATAAAACTTAAAAATGCTGCTACTAAAAACTGCATTAAGTTTAATTTTAATACATTTATTTTTGTGGAAAATTTAGATAACATTATTGTGTGAATTGCATAAAATATTGCTGATAGAAATATTATTATATCTCCAATATTTATTGAAAAGTTTTCTTTTACAGATAAAAAATACATTCCTACTAAGGCTATTAATAGACATATTATTATTCTCTTTTCTACTTTTTTACCAAAAATTCTTTCTATTATTGGAATTATTATAATATATAATGTTGCAATAAACCCTGCTTTTCCTGGTGTTGTATGTAATAGTCCTAGTTGCTGAGCATTCATTGCCAAAAATAAAAATATTCCACAAAATAGTCCTGATATTAATGTAGTATTTTTACTATATTCTTTTTCTAAATCCTTATTTAATATTTTATTTAAACTTTTAATATTTAATAAAATAATCATTGATATAGCTCCTATTATTGAACTATACATTGTAAATCCATAAGGTCCTAGATAGTCCATTCCCTTACTTTGTGCTATAAATGATATTCCCCAAATAAATGCTACTATTAATAATGATATACTTGCTATTATTTTTTTATTCATTTCTACCTCTTTTTATGTATTTAAAATTAAAAAGAGACTTTCTACTTTTATAGAAAGTCTCTAATATAGAAATTTTATTTAGAATAGAATTCCACCGTATTGTACAAATAATGGTGCAAATACAAGTGAAACTACTGTTATTAGTTTGATTAGTATATTAAGTGATGGTCCTGATGTATCTTTAAATGGATCTCCTACAGTATCTCCTGTAACAGCTGCTTTATGAGCTTCTGATCCTTTTCCACCATGATTTCCATCTTCAATATATTTCTTTGCATTGTCCCATGCTCCACCAGCGTTTGACATAAATATTGCCATAAGAACACCTGTAATTAGTGCTCCTGCTTGAAGTCCACCTAGTGCTTCTGCTCCAAATAATAGACCTACTACTACTGGAACTACTACTGCAATTAGTCCTGGGATAATCATTTCTCTTAGAGCTGCTGTTGTAGAAATATCTACACATTTACCATATTCTGGTTTAGCTTTTCCTTCCATAATTCCAGGAATTTCTCTAAATTGACGTCTTACTTCATCAATCATAGCTGATGCTGCACGACCTACTGCACTCATTGTAAGTGCTGAGAATGCAAATGGAAGCATACCACCAACAAATGCTCCTGCGATTACTTCTGGTTTTGATATATTAATTCCAGTAAGTCCTGTTGCTTCAATATATGAAACAAAAAGTGCAAGTGCTGTAAGTGCTGCTGATCCTATAGCAAATCCCTTACCTATAGCTGCTGTAGTGTTACCTACTGCATCTAGTGAGTCTGTAATTTCTCTAACTTCTTCTGGTAAGTCACACATTTCTGCAATACCACCAGCATTATCTGCAATTGGTCCGTAAGCATCTACTGCAATTGTCATACCTGTTGTTGAAAGCATTCCCACTGCTGCTAGTGCTATACCATATAGTCCGTATATTGAGTCTTCACTTCCACCTGATCCAACGAAAGCAACAATAATTGCTATTGCAATAATTATTATTGGAGCTATTGTTGACATCATTCCAACTGAAAGTCCTGAAATAATATTAGTTGCATGTCCTGTTTCAGATTCATTTGCAATTGTTTGAACTGGTTTATGATCTGCTGAAGTATAATATTCTGTAAATTTAGAAATAATAAGACCAGCTACTATACCAGTAATTACAGGTACAAATGGTTTATATCCACCAAACATTTTTGATGATAATATTGCTGATACTATTATTGTTACACCAGCTGCAATATATTCACCATTGTTAAGTGATTTTTGTGGATTTTTATCTCCTCTTACGAAAAATACTGCTACCATTGAAGCTACTATACCTACAACTGCAATTGCAAGTCCATAAGTTACTCCTGTATCTTGGTAAGCTACTGCTCCAAGAGTAATAACTGATAAAAGTGCTCCTACATAAGATTCAAATAGGTCAGCTCCCATTCCTGCTACGTCTCCAACATTATCTCCAACATTATCTGCGATAACTGCTGGGTTTCTTGGATCGTCTTCTGGAATTCCTGCTTCTACTTTACCTACAAGGTCAGCTCCAACGTCTGCTGCTTTTGTGTAGATTCCTCCACCAACTCTTGCAAATAGTGCAATTGATGAAGCTCCTAGTGAAAATCCTGTTACGATTTCTACATTGCCAGTTATTTTATATGCTAATGAAATACCAATAATTCCAAGACCAACAACGCACATTCCCATAACTACACCACCTGAAAAAGCAACGTCAAGAGCTTTTCCAAGTCCAGATTTCATAGCTGCATTAGCTGTTCTAACATTTGCTTTTGTAGCAACTTTCATACCAGCATATCCTGCTAATACTGAAAATATTGCTCCAAAAATAAAACAAACTGCAGTTTGTATATTAATTCCAACTGCAAGTATAATTGCTAAAACAATAACAAATACTGTTAATGCTTTATATTCTCTCTTTAAAAATGCCATAGCTCCATCTTCGATGTAAGATGCAATTTCTTTCATACGATCATTTCCTGCATCTTGGCTAACTACGAATTTTGCCTTCGCAAAGGCAAATAGTAGCGCCACTACACCGACAATAGGAGCTATTATTAATATATTGTCCATTTCTCCTCCTTAAATTGCCGCTAAAATAAGAAGAGCAACTCCAAATACTATTGAAGAAATCTTAACTATCTTATTTTGCATTTCTTTTTTACTTGTTCCTCTGTGTTCACCCCAAGTAGAAGTTTCATCACCACTTAAAGTTCCAAGACCTGCTTGGTCACTTTCCATAGAAGCAACTACAACTATCATTAATATACTTGCAATGGCGATTATAACAGATAAAAAAGTTTCCATAAATTTCCAACCTCCTAAATAAATTTCTATATCTATAACGTATCAATTTTATCATAGAAAAATGCAAAAATCAATGAAATCAGCCATTAAAAGACCCTTATATTCTATTGAAATATTTTCACATTTTCTACTTTTTTAGCCTTATTATATTTATTTATAAAAATAAAAAAGGAGCTTTTTAAAGCCCCTTAATTTTTATTCTTTTGAAGCTAAAATAGCTTTTGCCATTTCTTCTCCAAGTTTCATAAGTTCTTCCATATCTTCATTATTTGCAGCACCTTTTATTTCAGGTTGAGTTTCTAAAACTTCATATTTGCAATCTTCTGCAAAAGCTTTTAAGTTTTTCATTGCTCCACCACTCCATGAGTATGAACCAAAGATACCCCAAATATTATTTTTCATTTTTTGATGTTTAAATTCTTCTGTTATAAATTTCATTGGTGGGAATAAGTCATTGTCATAGGAACATGATCCTAAGATAACTCCTTTATATTTCCATGCATCTGCTAAAAGATAAGAAAATGGTGTCTTAGATACATCTCTTACTCTTACATCTTTAATTCCACCATGAACGACTCCTCTTGCAACAGCCTCTGCCATTTTTTCTGTATTTCCATACATTGAGCCATATATTATTACTACTCCATCTTGTACTTCTTGACTAGCAAGAGATACATATAGATCAATTATTTTTTGTGGATTTTTTCTCCAAACTGGTCCATGAACTGGACAAATTGTCTTTATATCTAATGTTGTAGCAAGTTTATTAAGTGATCTTAGAGCTTGTTTTGCATATTTTCCAACTATATTTATAAAATATCTTCTAGTTTCATCTAGATAATATTCATCAAATCTTAGCTCATCATCAAATATTCCACCATCAAGTGTTCCAAATCCTCCAAAAATATCTTGTGAGAAAAGTGTTTTTGTCTCTTCTTCATAAGATACCATTGATTCTGGCCAATGCACCATAGGAGTCATATAGAAAGTTAGTTTTCTATTTCCTAGTTCAAGAGTTTCGCCATCTTTAACTATAATTAAATTATCCTCAATATCATAATAATTTTTAAGAAAATCAACAGTCTTTTTATTACATACGATTTTCACATCTGGATATATGTCTAGAATATTTAAAATTGCTGATGAGTGATCTGGTTCAGCATGATGTACTACTATATAATCAAGTGGTTTATCTCCAAGAACTTCTTGTAATTTTTCTACAAAAACACTTACTGTATTAATCTTTACAAGATCTAGTAATATATTTTTTTCTCCTGTCATTAAATAAGAATTATAAGCTACTCCATCTGGAAGTGGCCACATTGCTTCAAATAATTCTGTTTGGCGATCATTTACTCCAATATAGTATAAATGATCATTAATTGGTACTGTTAATAAATTGTCCATAAATATACTTACCTCCACTATTTTATTATAAGCTCTACTGGGCAATGATCTGATCCCATAATATCTTGATGAATTTTTGCATCAACTAATCTATCTTTTAATTTATCAGATGTTACAAAATAGTCAATCCTCCACCCAATATTCCTGTCTCTACTTTTTGCAAAGTAACTCCACCAAGAATACTCCTGTGTTTTTTCTGGATAGAAATATCTAAATGTATCAATATATCCTGAATCTAAAAGTTCTGTAAATTTAGAACGCTCTTCAATTGTAAATCCTGCACTTTTTTTATTAGTTGATGGATTTGCAAGATCTATCTCTTTATGTGCTACATTTAAATCTCCACATAAAATAACAGGCTTTATCTCATCAAGTCTATTTAAATACTCTCTAAAAGCATCTTCCCAAACCATTCTATAATCAAGTCTTTCAAGCCCTCTTTTTGAATTTGGCGTATAGCATGTTATAAAGTAAAAGTCATCAAACTCACAAGTAATAACCCTTCCCTCATCATCATGTTCCTCTATGCCTATTCCATATTTTACACTTAATGGTTCTTCCTTTGTAAATACAGCTGTTCCTGAATATCCCTTTCTCTGTGCATAATTATAATACATATGGTATCCAGGAAGCTCAAGATCAAGTTGACCTTCTGATAGTTTAATCTCTTGCAGTGCAAATATATCTGCATCTAATTTATTAAATTCATCTACAAAGCCCTTTTTTACAACGGCTCTTAAACCATTTACATTCCAAGAAATAAATTTCATATATTCTCCTTTTTGTCATAGTCCTCTAAAAATGTATGTTTTTCAGTTCTGTATTTCCAACCAACTATGGCACCCATATTTACATTTTCTGCAGATCTTAAAATATTAATATCTGCATTTGGATTTTTTTTCATTATTTCTTCTATTAAATCCTTTATATAAAATCTCATATTGCCTTCTTTTTTTTCTGTAACTGTACAAGCACAATCAAGTGCATGAAGTCCTGTTGAATTTATAAATCTAATAATAGACTCCTCTTTTACATAGTAAAGAGGCCTAATTAATTCAAGACCTTCAAAATTATCAGAATGAAGTTTTGGCATCATAGTTTTGAAATTTCCTGCAAACAAAACATTTAACATAATTGTTTCAATCACATCATTAAAATGATGTCCTAAAGCAAGTTTGTTACAACCTAATTCCTTTGCTTTATTATATAAATTTCCACGTCTCATTCTTGCACACATATAACAAGGATTTTCTCCTGCTACTTTATCTGCTACCTGAAAAACATCTGAATCATGTATTTTTACAGGTATTCCTAGATAATTGCAATTATATTCTAAAAGCTCTCTATTTTCTTTTTTATATCCTGGGTCCATTGCAATAAATTCAAGATCAAAATCCATTTTTCCATGTTTCTTTAACTCTTGAAAACACTTTGCAAGAAGAAGGGAATCCTTACCTCCAGATATTGCAACTGCGATTTTATCTCCATCTTGAATCATGTCATATTCATTAATGGCCTTTACAAATTTAACCCATATATATTTTCTATAATTTTTTATAATTGATCTTTCAATCTCATGTAATGATTTTAACTCTTTTTCTTCCATATTCACCATTCTTCTAATATTAATATACAATTAATTATAACATATTAAATTTGTGCATTTGTGTTTTTTTGTTGTAAATAAGTTAAATTAATATCTAACTTGCAGTCATATAAATAGCCTAATTTATTTAATACCCTAAAACAAAGAAAAGGACCAGAAATCTGGCCCTTATAAATATTAAATTTGACCTACTAAATCAATTCCTGGTGTTAAAGTTTCTTCACCTGGCTCCCAATTTGCTGGACAAACTTGATCTCCATGTTTATATACAAATTGTGCAGCTTCAGTCTTTCTTAAAAGTTCCTTAGCATTTCTACCAATACCTGGTGAATGAATTTCATAGGCAACTATTTCAAGTTCTGGATTTATAATAAATGTTCCTCTAAGAGCTTGTCCCTCATCTTCCATTAAGACGCCAAACTCCTTTGAGATTTTAAAGTTTCTATCTGCTACCATTGGAAATTCTACTTTTCCAACTGCATCAGATGACTCATGCCACTCTTTGTGAGTAAATTCTGAATCAGTTGAAACTGAATAAATTTCACAGCCAATTTCCTTAAACTTATTATAATTATTTGCTAAATCTTCAAGTTCAGTAGGGCAGACAAAAGTGAAATCTCCAGGATAAAAGAAAAATATTGACCATTTTCCCTCTAGATCCTCTGTTTTTAATTCTCCAAAAGCCTTATTTACATAAATAGGAGCTTTAATATTTTCTATCTTCTTATTAATTAAATTTTCCATAATATATAACCTCCTAAAATCATTATACCACACCAAAAAGGTATTGATTAAATATATTACAATAATTTTGTAAAATTATATATTTTTTTCAATTTTATCTAATAAATAGCTCATATAATATTCCATATTTCTAAAGTTATTTATTTTTTCCATTGCTTCATCACTAGGATTTTTTGTATATTCTCCATTTACAGAAAACCAAGTTTCTTTAATAATATTAATATCCTTTGAAGTATCTTGTAAAAATTGATTATAATTATCTCCCTTATAACCCATATACTTAAAGATATTACTCATAAAAAGTGCAGGTTCTAAAGTTCTAGTATCTCCTACAAAATCTTTTCCAATAGTTCTCTTAGCAGAATTATTTGCCCAAACTACATAAGGAGTTGTATAGACATTTTCCATTCCCTCATTTTTTGAAGGATCATAATTAATATTAAACATATCAAAGCATATTTTTTGATCTCCCATAGAAGGAGAATGATCTCCAAATAAAATTAAAACTGTAGGTTCATTAATACTTGAAAAATAATCCACTAAAATTTCTAAGGCATTAGATGATGAATGTATTCCTGTTAGATAATTATTAAAATAGTTATACCACTCTTCACTATAAGAGTCCTTCCACTTAATATAAGTATTTTCCTCACTTGCTTTTTCTTTACTATAAGGACCGTGATTTTGATATGTTACCGCAAAGTTAAATGCCTTTTGATTTTCATCTTTTTCACTAAATTTATTTACAATAAAATTATAAAAATCCACATCACATAAAATACTTTCATTTATATCTTTAAAAGTCTTATCATATTCATAAAATTCATCAAATCCTAAATTTTTATATGCATTATTTCTATTATAAAAAGTTCCAATATAGGGATGAAATGCTATATTTTTATATCCTTCATTTTTAAAATACATTGGATAAGACCAAGTTTTCTTATTAAATCTTGGAGTGTGTTTTATTCCTGTTAAAAAGTTTGTCTCTGTTAAGAAAGTCCCTCCACCAAAGGAATTTACTAATAGATTCCCACTTAAGGACTCCCTTTGTAATTTATGAAAATATTCATAAGGATCCTTTTGAAATACTAAATCTTCACTTTGATATACAGAAAAATCCTTAAAAGATTCAAGCATAATAGCTACAATATTTACCTTTTTATCCTCAGGTATATGTTCATAATTATAACTATTATAAATTTCTTCAGCTTTTTTTTCATCATAATCCTTATACTTGTAGTTTTTTGTAGATTTTATAGAATAAATAAAGGGATATACAAAACCCTTTGACTCATATCCTTCTATTTCAACCCAAGTATTAGCGCCTGATTTTTTTCCTAAAGCATGATATTTGTCAGTATTAAATATTATAAAATATATAAAAAATACTAAAATTAAAAAGCTATACAATGTCCTTTTACGATAGTTATTATAATCAAAAATATAATCTTTCATCTTATAAAAGATATAAAAAGAAAATATCATACTTACAATTAAAACTAAAAAATTAATTGAACTAAAATTAAGATCATATTTTTTTGCCATAGTAAGACCTTCCTTTGCAATTAATAAATCAACTGCATAAAGAGGTTCTTCTCTATAAATAATTTTTATGTAATTTGCATAAGATCCTATATTTAATAAAATAGCATTTAATATAAATGAAATCCTCAAAGACCTTGTTAAAAATGTAATAGTTAAAATAAATAAATATATCAGTATATAATTATATAAAAACACTCTAAAATCTTTAAAATAACTTACAAATAAATTGTCTATATTATATCCAAGTGCAGTTATAAGAAGAGTACTAATACAAATAATCAAAGCTAAAAATAAACTATATATGTAAATATTACTATTCTTTTTCCCTTCCAAAGCAATCATCTCCTTATTAACTAAATATTATAATTTATTATTTGAAATATTTCCATTAAAAATTACTTTTAATAAAATATTGCATAAAAATAAGCACCTATAAGGTGCTATTTTCAGTATCTTCTCTATTTATGGTATATTAGTGAAATTAAGCCATTATTTTAAATTAATAATCTTTTAAAGATTATGTATATAAGAAGATCGTTGGCTTTAGAATATTTAAAAATGGCTTAAACTAATTCTAACACAATTTTTATTAATGTAAACCATTAATTAGATAAAACTTAAACTTAATAAAAAAGAGATGAATATTCATCTCTTCTTTAAATACTAATTTAATTATTTAGTTTCTTCTTTTTTGTCTTCAGCTTTTACTTCTTCTTTTTTGTCTTCAGCTTTTGCTTCTTCTTTTTTATCTTCAGCTTTAACTTCTTCTTTTTTATCTTCAGCTTTTACTTCTTCTTTTTTGTCTTCAGCTTTAACTTCTTCTTTTTTATCTTCTTCTTTTACTTCTTCTTTTTTATCTTCAACTTTAACTTCTTCTCTAGGTTGAATTAAAAGTTCATTAAATACTTTTTTATCATTTTCAACTTTAAAAGTATGAGCATTTAAAGCTTCCATCATATCGTTAAAGTACCAAGCGTCTTTTTTAAGGTCTGATGGAATTAATTTTTCATCAATATCTTTCATATCTACTTCTTCACATCTACCAAATACTTTATTTGCCATTTTTACAAATTCTGCTCTTGTAATTTCTTTATTTGGTTTAAATGTTCCATCTTCATATCCCTTAATATAACCTTTAGTTACACCAGTTTGAATTTCAGTTTCTGCCCAATGTCCTTTATAATCTCCTTCAATTACTGCAATTGCTGGAGCTGTTTTTGAATATCTTGCAAACATTGCAGCTGCTTCTGCTCTTGTTATAGCTTTTGCAGGTTTAAATGTTCCATCTGGATATCCCTTTAAAATTTGTTGATTA
Organism: Peptoniphilus stercorisuis; assembly: GCF_017874395.1. GTDB lineage: Bacteria > Bacillota > Clostridia > Tissierellales > Peptoniphilaceae > Anaerosphaera > Anaerosphaera stercorisuis. The sequence goes on from NZ_JAGGLJ010000007.1 coordinate 66,679, forward strand.
ACAAGCATATTAATATCATTATATGACCATCTATCTTGTTCTAAATCTTTATAAGCTGCCATCATCATAGTAGTAGGTCTTTCATCTCCTGCAAGTCTGTGAATTATTGCAGCAGCTTCTTCTCTTGTGATTTTGCCTTCTGGTTTTACAGTTTTATCTTGGTATCCTTTTAAATAAGCTTCATGAAGCTCAGGATTTTTCTCTTCTTTAACTTCTTCTTTAACTTCTTCTTTAACTTCTTCTTTTTTATCTTCTTCTACTTTTTTAGCTGCTTCTTGTGCTATTTCAGTTTTTTCTGCATTAATTGCTTGAACTCCCTCTGCTGCAACTGGAGCAATCATTGAAAGCGCCATAGTTGATGCAAGTAGTACTGTTGATAATCTTTTCATATTAAATAATCCTCCTAAGTAAATAACTTTTAAATTTAATTTTCGTTTTCTTCTTTATCTAATTATATTTTACCCTGAATTTCTGATTATAGTGTTACAGTATTATTAAGTATAAATTTCAATTATGTATTATAAGGTAATTTTTACCTTACAATATTATTCCAAGATGACTAAATAATATTTTTGTTCCCATTAAAATTAATATTACTCCACCAGTACATTCAGCCTTAGACTTAAATTTACATCCAAATTTAAATCCAATATTTACACCAATTATTGATATTATAAATGTAACTATTCCTATTAATGATGCTGATATAATAATATTTACATTTAAAATAGCAAAGGTAATTCCTATGGCAAGTGCATCTATACTTGTTGCAATTGCAAGAGTAATCATATTTTTAAAATTTAATGAATCGTCTAATTCACAAGTATTATCCCCTTTAAGTGCTTCTCTTATCATATTAAATCCTATTATAAATAAAAGAACAAAGGCAATCCAATGATCTATTGCTGAAATACTATCTTGAAAATTAACTCCTAAAATATAGCCTAATAATGGCATAAATCCTTGAAAAAATCCAAAATATGCTCCCACAATTAAAGATTTTTTGGTGCTAAATCTGTCTAATGAAAGTCCTTTACATATTGCTACTGCAAAAGCATCCATTGAAAGACCTACAGCTATTATAAAAAGTTCTACAAATGGCATTTTTCCCTCTCCTCATAAAAAAAAGACCTATCTGCAGAATTTTCCACAGATAAGTCTCATTATTTAAACTAAAACCAGATAAATTAATATCAATATGTTGATTTTAGTACAACTCGTGCCAACTACTCCCCTATCATATAATTAATAGTATAATAGATAATTTTTTATTGTCAAATATAAAAGACCTTATTTCTAAGGTCTTAAAATTCTAAAAGTTCTCCAACTTCATAAACTACTTCTTTTGGTTTTTCTTCTGCTGGTTTTTGAACTGGAGTTTGAACTTGATTTGGAAGTTTTTTCTCTATTACTTGCTCTACTCCCCAAGTTTTAAGTTCTGCATCTGTTCCTATCCATACAGGCATTCCAACATAGGCATTTGGAAATATAAATGTTTCTATATCATAATTAAACATTCTAATACATCCATTTGATACATATTGTCCTATTTGATGTGGTTTTATTGTTCCGTGAATTCCATATCCACTCATTCCTGGTATAGAAATTCCCATCCATCTTTCTCCTAGTGGATTATTTGGATCATCTGCTGCAATTGGTGTATATTTTCCACCCATGCCTCCCCAAGCTGGATTTACATGTTTGTTTTGAATTTTTGATTTTGCACTTGGTGTTGGTGTTGCACTTGTTCCAAGAGCTACTGGAAATTTATACATTGGAAGTTTTCCATTATACATTGTAAGAGTTTTCTTAGATTTATTTACTACAATCCATTTGCCAGTTGTTGGCATATGATTTATTACATCTCTTACTACAATATCTTCTTTATATAAAACATCATTTGTTAAGTCATTTATTGATCCTGTTACTGGAATATTATTTAATGCTTGAAATTTTTTAATCTCAGCTGTTTTTTCTGCTCCAGATTTATCCATGAAGTTGTTTGGTCTTATATATTGTGCATTTACAGCACTTGGTATTAATACTATTACCATTAAAAATAATGCTGCTAAATTTTTAATTTTTTTCAATAATTTCACTCCAATCTACTTAGATATTTTATAATATATTTTTCTTTTTTCAAGTAGATTTAACAATTATAATAAATTTTTAAGAAATTCTCCAGTATGAGATTCTTTAACTTTTACAATATCTTCTGGTCTACCTGTTGCTACAATACTTCCACCCTTATCTCCACCTTCTGGTCCAAGGTCTATTAAATGATCTGCTGTTTTTATTACATCTAAATTGTGTTCTATTACAACTACTGTATTTCCACGATCTACTAGTTCATTTAATACCTTTAGAAGTTTTCTTATATCTTCTGAATGAAGTCCTGTTGTTGGCTCATCTAAGATATATATTGTCTTACCAGTTGGTCTTTTTGAAAGTTCTGTTGCAAGTTTTATTCTTTGAGCTTCTCCACCTGATAATTGTGTAGATGGTTGACCAAGTTTAATATAGGAAAGCCCTACATCTTTTAATGTTTGAAGTTTTCTCATTACTCTTGGATGATTTTCAAAAAAGTCTAAGGCTTCTTCTACTGTCATATTTAATACATCAGAAATATTTTTACCCTTATAATTTACTTGAAGAGTTTCTCTATTATATCTTTGTCCTTTACACACTTCACAAGGTACATATACATCTGGCAAAAAGTGCATTTCAACTTTTATTATTCCATCACCTTTACAAGCCTCACATCTTCCACCCTTTACATTAAAGGAGAATCTTCCTTTTTTATATCCACGCATTTTTGATTCATTAGTAAGTGCAAATATATCTCTTATAATATCAAAAGTGCCTGTATATGTTGCAGGATTTGACCTTGGAGTTCTTCCTATTGGAGATTGATCTATATCTACAACTTTGTCTAAATATTCAAGCCCTTCAATTTTTTCAAATTTTCCAGGTCTAATTTTTGTCTTATTTAAATTTTGTGCAAGAGCTTTATAAAGTATTTCATTTACAAGTGATGATTTACCACTTCCTGATACTCCTGTTACTACTACAAAGTTTCCAAGTGGAATTTCCACATCTATATTTTTTAAATTATTTTCATTTGCTCCATAGATTTTTATAGATTTATCAGTATAGTCACGTCTTTTTTCTGGAAGTTCTATTTTTCTTCTTCCTGATAAATAAGCTCCTGTAATAGATTCTTCTACTTTCATTATTTCTTCAGCAGTTCCCTGAGCTACTATTCTTCCACCACCACGACCTGCAAGTGGACCTATATCTACTATTTGATCTGCTGCAAACATAGTATCCTCATCATGCTCTACAACTATTAGAGTATTTCCAATATCTGTTAGATTTCTTAAAGTTTTAAGAAGCATTGCATTATCTCTTTGATGAAGTCCTATACTTGGCTCATCTAGTACATATATTACTCCTACAAGTTGTGAACCTATTTGAGTTGCAAGTCTTATTCTTTGAGCTTCTCCACCTGATAATGTTCCTGCCATTCTTGATAATGTTAAATAATCAAGACCTACATTTTTTAAGAAAGATAATCTATTTTTTATTTCCTTTAAAACTTGTTCTGCAATAATCATTTCTTTTTCTGAAAGTTTTAAATTTCCAAAAAACTCTATTGCATTATTTATAGAAAGTTCTGTAACTTCATAAATATTAAGACCATTTACCTTTACAGACAAAACTTCCTCTTTAAGTCTTCTACCATGACATGTTGGGCAAGGTTTATCAGTCATAAATTCTTCTATTTTTTCAAGCATTTTATCAGAAGATGTCTCAAGATATCTTCTCTTTAAATTATTAACTACACCTTCAAAACTGCCCTTATAAGTTTTCATTCCAGAAAACATTGAATCAAATTTAAAGGTAAAATTATCATCTGTTCCATAAAGAATTGCATCTATTAATTCACTTGGTGCATTTTTTATAGGTTCTTTTGTAGAAAATCCATATTTTTTTGCAATTGATTTAATCATTTCCATATAATAAGTTCCATCACTATTTGAATAAGATGCAATAGCACCTTCATCTATTGATAAATCCTTATTTGGCAAGACAAGATCTGGATCTACTTCCTTTGAAAATCCAAGGCCTTTACAAGTCTCACAAGCTCCTGTTGGAGAGTTAAAAGAAAAAGATCTTGGAGATATTTCTTCTATTACAATATTACAATCTGGACATGCAAGTTTTGAAGAAAAAACTAAATCTTCTCCATCTATTACATTTATATTTACTATTCCATCAGAATCTTTAAGTGCAAGTTCTAGTGAATCGCTAAGTCTTGATTCAATATTTTCTTTTACAATAAGTCTATCTACTACAATTGAAATATTGTGATTTTTATTTTTCTCAAGTTCTATTTCATCTGTAATATCATACATAACACCATCTACTAAAACTCTTACATAACCTTCTCTTTTTATATTTTCAAGAGTTCTTTTATGAGTTCCCTTTCTATTTCTAACAACTGGAGCTAAAATCTGAATTCTACTTCTCTCTGGAAGATCCATAATTCTATCTACCATTTGGTCAACTGTAAAAGATGTTATTTCCTTGCCACATTTTGGACAAAAAGGATGACCAACCCTTGCAAATAAAAGTCTTAAATAGTCATATATTTCTGTTACAGTTCCAACAGTTGATCTTGGATTTTTACTAGTTGTCTTTTGATCAATTGAAATAGAAGGGCTCATTCCCTCTATATAATCAACATCAGGCTTATCCATTTGACCTAAAAACTGTCTTGCATAGGAAGAAAGACTTTCTACATATCTTCTTTGTCCTTCTGCATAAATTGTATCAAAAGCAAGAGAAGTCTTTCCAGATCCTGAAAGGCCTGTAAAAACTATAAATTTATTTCTTGGGATTGTCAGATCAACATTTTTAAGATTATGTTGTCTTGCTCCCTTTATTACTATATTATTTTCTGCCAATGTTACACCTCAATTATCTTTTAATTTTTCCATATCTTTTTTTAGTTCATTTATTTTATCACGAATTTCAGCTGCTCTTTCAAAATCAAGACTCTCAGCTGATTTATACATTTCAGTTTTTAAAGCATCAATCATAGCAAGTATTTCATCATCACTAAACTCTTCAACTTGAATATCAATTTTGTATTCCTTAGAATCTTCTGCTGCAATTGTTGCTTCAATTACATCTCTTACTCCCTTTGTAATAGATTTTGGAGTAATATTATTTTCTATATTATATTGATTTTGAATTTCTCTTCTTCTTTCAGTTTCATCAATAGTAACTTTCATAGATCTTGTAATCTTATCTGCATACATTATTACATGCCCTTCTACATTTCTTGCAGCTCTTCCTGATGTTTGAATAAGAGATGTTTCAGATCTTAAAAATCCTTCCTTATCAGCATCAAGTATTGCAACAAGAGAAACCTCTGGAAGATCTAGCCCCTCACGAAGAAGGTTGATTCCAACAAGTACATCATATACTCCAAGTCTTAAATCACGAATAATCTCCATACGCTCAATAGTATCTACATCAGAGTGCATATATGTTACTTTTAGACCTAAGGATTTAAAGTGTTTTGTAAGATCCTCAGCCATTTTTTTAGTAAGAGTTGTAACTAAAGTTCTCTCACCTTTTTCAGTAGTTTTATTGATTTCTGAAATTAAATCATCTATTTGATTTTCAGTTTTTCTAACATCTATTTTTGGATCAAGAAGTCCAGTTGGTCTAATAATTTGTTCAACTTTATTTTCTTCATGTTCTTTCTCATAAGGACCAGGAGTTGCCGATACATAAATTGATTGATTCATCATAGATTCAAACTCATCAAATTTTAAAGGTCTATTATCAAGTGCAGATGGAAGTCTAAATCCATAATCTACAAGAGTTTGTTTTCTAGCTCTATCACCATTATACATTCCACGAATTTGAGGAAGAGTTGCATGAGATTCATCTATAATAGTTAAAAAGTCCTCTGGAAAATAGTCAATTAAAGTATAAGGTCTTGAACCCTCTTCTCTTTGAGATAAATGTCTTGAATAGTTTTCTATACCTGAACAAAATCCAATTTCATTTAACATTTCAAGATCATATCTAGTTCTTTGTTCAAGTCTTTGTGCCTCAAGAAGTTTTTCTTGATCACGAAGTATTTTTAGTCTTTCTTCAAGTTCTTCTTCAATTGTAACTATTGCACGCTTGACCTTTTCTTCAGAAGTTGCAAAGTGAGATGCAGGATATATTGCAACATGATTTCTATATCCAACTAACTCTCCAGTAAGAGCGTCAATTTCAGAAATTCTATCTATTTCATCACCAAAAAATTCAACTCTAATAGAGTTTTCAGAAGATGATGCTGGAAATATCTCTAAAATATCTCCACGAACTCTAAAAGTACCACGAATAAAATTTATATCATTTCTTGCATATTGAATATTTACAAGATGAGACATTATTTCATTTCTATCCTTAATCATTCCAGGCCTTAAAGATACTACAAGATTTTCATAATCAATTGGATCTCCAAGTCCATATATACAAGATACAGATGCAACTATTATTACATCTCGTCTTTCAAAAAGCGACATAGTTGCAGAGTGACGAAGCTTATCTATTTCATCATTAATAGATGAATCTTTTTCTATAAAAGTATCAGTTTGAGGAACATAAGCCTCAGGCTGATAATAATCATAATAACTTACAAAATATTCCACTGCATTTTCTGGGAAAAATTCTCTAAACTCACTTGCAAGTTGATAGGCAAGAGTTTTATTATGTGCAATTACAAGAGTTGGCTTTTGAACACGCTCTATAATATTTGCCATAGTAAAAGTTTTACCAGAGCCTGTAACACCAAGTAATGTTTGATGTTTTAAATCTTTATTTAATCCATTTACAAGTCCATTAATCGCCTCAGGTTGATCTCCCATAGGCCTATAATCTGAATGTATTTTAAATTCCATAATCACACCTCTTTTTACGAACTGTTGTTTATATTATATCATATTAGTCAATTTTTCTACTAAATCAATATCTAATTTTCTTCTAATTATTTTGAAAAATAACAAAAAAGCAATCCTTAGATTGCTTTAACTGTCTTATTTTTACCCTATTAAATTTTATGTAAGCTAGAGACTAAAAAAGTCTCTAAATATAATTGCTATTGAATATTAAGTTTAACTTTTTCTTCTACTGCTAAAAGTAAACTTCTATCTTCTAAAACTTTTGTAGCTTTTTCAAGCTCATCATATATTTCAATTTCACTATCATGATCTATTGATTTTACACTTTTTCTAAAAGTATTATATGCAATTTCTGTTCCAACACCAAGTTTAAATTCTTTTTCTCTAAATTCAATTGCTTGACAAGCAGCCATTATTTCAGTTGCAACAATTCTTCTTGAATTCTTTACAATTTCTCTTGCCTTTCTAGCTGAAATAGATCCCATAGATACAAAATCTTCTTGATTTTCACAAGATGGTATTGAATCTACTGAAGCAGGATGTGATAAAACTTTATTTTCAGAAGCAAGTGCAGCTGCTGCATATTGTGTTATCATAAATCCTGAATTAAGTCCTGGATGTTTTACTAGAAAAGATGGAAGTCCTGATAATTGATGATTTACAAGTCTTTCAAGTCTTCTTTCAGATACATTTCCTATTTCTGATGTTGCTATTGCCAAAAAGTCAAAAGCTTGAGCTACTGGCTCTCCGTGGAAGTTTCCTCCTGAAATAACATCACCATCTAATGTAATAATTGGATTATCTGTTCCTGCATTTATTTCTATATCCACCTTATCAAGTACAAAGGCAATTGAATCCTTACTTGCACCGTGAATTTGTGGCATACAGCGAAGTGAATAAGCATCTTGAACCCTTAAATCTGCTGTATGAGTTATAAATGTTGATCCCTCTAAAAGTTCTCTTATATTTTTAGCAGTTGCAAGACATCCCTTATGAGGTCTTATTAAATGAAGCTTTTCATAAAAAGCATCTATAATTCCCCTATGTGCCTCCATAGATAAAGCTCCTGCTATATCTGATAATTTTAATAACTCAACTGCATCATATGTTGCAAGTGCGCCTATTGCTGTTAATATTGTAGTTCCATTGATTAAAGCAAGTCCCTCTTTTGCAGCAAGTTTAATAGTCTTTATACCAGCAAGATCCATAGCTTCTTTTCCACTTAGAAGTTCTCCATTATAATATGCACGACCAAGTCCAAGCATTGGAAGAACCATATGAGCAAGTGGCGCTAAATCTCCTGATGCTCCAAGTGATCCTTTTTCTGGAATATGTGGAATAACATTTTTGTTTAACATCTCTAAAAGTATTTCTACTGTTTCAAGTCTTATTCCTGAGTATCCCTTTACAAGTGAGTTGATTCTAATAAGCATTGCCGCTCTAACTTCATCTTCCCTTAATGGATCACCAAATCCACTAGAATGCGTTCTAATTAAGTTTTCTTGAAGCTGTGAACTATCCTCTTTTGAAATATTCACATTACATAGTGAGCCAAAACCAGTGGTTACACCATATACTACTCTTTCCTCTGAAATGATATCTTCTACAATTTTTCTAGAAGCTAATACTGCTTCAATTTGATTTTCTGAGATAGTAACATGAGTATAGTTTCTTGCAACATCAACTAATTCATCAATTGTAAGATTGTCTCCTGTTAATACTACATTGTTCATTCCTTTTCACTTCACTTTCCTAATTTAGTTACTTATATATAAATCTCCTATACTAATTATAAGGCTTTTCTACAAATTTTCAAAGAATTTGTTTATATTCATCTACAAAAATACAAATATTATTGTATATTATTCTAAAAGTACATTTCTTTATGATGTGATTATATCTAAACAAAAAAATAAAGCCCTAAGGCTTATTTTTTTAATTATCCTAATATTACAGATCCAATTACTCCTCCTATTATTAAGAAAATATCATAGGCAATAAATGTAGGTACACATGTATCCCAAATATGATTATGTTGCCCATCTATATTTAGTCCAGATGTAGGTCCAAGTGTTGAGTCAGATGCTGGAGAACCTGCATCTCCTAATGCTGCTGCAATTCCTATTAAAAGAATAATAGAATTTGTAGAAAATCCAAGTTCTAAACAAAGAGGTACATATATTGCAGCTATAATAGGAATAGTTCCAAAAGATGTTCCAATTCCCATAGTTATTAAAAGTCCAACTAATAACATTATAAAAGCAGCCATTACTTTTGATCCTTGCATAAAACCTGCAGCTGCTGTTACAAGTTCCTTTACTCCTCCACCTTCTTTTAATACATTTGCATATCCTGCAGCCACAAGCATTACAAAGGCAATGAATCCCATCATTTCAATTCCGCCAGTCATAATTTCATCTATTTCAGACCATTTTATACATCTTGTTATGATCATTGTAAAAAGCCCTGAAATTGCTGCATAAGGAAGTGATTTTGTAATTATAGAAACAACTGCTGTTACAATACATGCAGCTAATGCTCCCCAAGCTTCCCTTGTCATTTTTACATCTTCTTTTTTTTCTTTTTTTAATTCTGTAATTTCAATATCCTCATATTCTCTGTCTTTTCCATAAAGGAAAAACACACAAAATATAAGTCCAACAAGCATTGAAAGTCCACCTATCCACATAACTCTACCTGTGTCAGAAACACTAATCATAACTCCATTATCAGAAATATTTTCAACTAATAAATTGTGAAATATAAGTCCAAAACCAATAGGAATTGAAACATATGGAGCTTTTAGACCAAAGGTAAGAGCACAGGCCATTGCCCTTCTATCTACTTTTAACTTATTCATAAGAGGAATAAGTGGTGGTATTAAAATTGGAATAAATGCAATATGAACTGGAACTAAATTTTGAGAAAAACAAGCAATAAATGCAATAGTAAAAATAAGTAAAAATTTTTTCTCTCCAACTACCTTTGAAACTTTTTTAGTAAGTATTTCTCCTAGTCCAGATTTTGCAAGACCTACTGCAAAAGCACCTAATAAAATATAACTAAGAGCTGTTCCTGAGTTTGCTCCCATTCCTGAAATCAAAACATTAATAATACTTCCAGCTTCATTTGCCGAACTATAAATCGGCATACCTGCTGCTACTCCTCCAACAATTGCTGCTACAAGAATTGATAATAAAACATTGAATTTCACAAGACATAATGCACACATGACTATTACTGAAATTACAACAGGATTAAATAATAGCATAAATATTCTCCTTTTATATGATACCGTGATAAACTAATAACGTAATGAAAGCATTATAACATAATTTATATATCTTTATAAGGCTTTTTAGTAAATTCTTTTAACAACTTAATGTAATATAGTATTTTATTCCACTAAATTTATAAAGTTTCCTTGAAATTACTTTTACTTAAGATATATAATATTACATAGAATATTAATACAGGAATAGGGGAGCTTTTTGCTGAGAGGAAATATTTTCGACCCTTAAGCTGATCTGGATAATCCCAGCGTAGTGAATTTCTACACATCTATATCTTAAATATTTGATGTTTCAGCACCTGTTTGAAAGGTGGAAAACAATGAAAAACAACAAGACAAAAATGTTAGCTGAGGCAGGAGTAATGATTGCTCTATCACAAATTTTAAGTTATATTAAATTTATTCAAATGCCTCAAGGAGGAACAGTTACTCCAGGAAGTATGGTTCCTATTATTTTATTTGCACTTTTATGGGGTGGCAAGTATGGAATGATGGCATCTGTAACTTATGGTATTTTACAATTTATTCTAGGAGGAGCTTTTACTCTTCATCCATTATCCATATTACTTGACTATTTATTAGGATTTGGCGTTTTAGGTGTTGCAGGATTTTTTAATAAGAATTTTAAATCTTCAATATTTGGAACAATGCTTGCAGTATTTTTAAGATATATATCTTCATTCCTATCAGGATGGTTAGTATTTGGTATGTATGCACCTGAGGGAATGGCACCATGGCTATATTCTCTAGGATATAATGCAACTTATATGATACCAGAACTTATTATTACTACTATTGTAATAGCACTAATTTATAAACCTATTAGAAATGCTTTACAAAAGTAATACAATAACTAAATTTTAGCAAATCTATTAGAAGGAAGTATTAATCTTTCTTCTTTTTTTATTTTTTTGTAATATAATAATTAATAGATTTTCAAAATACTAATTTTTTGGTATTATGTAATCTTAGTACATAATTTGGGCTAAAATTTAAAGTTTCTTAAATGAAGCTTAATTTATATTATAGAAATAGGAGTAGTGAACAATGAACTTTTTTGATGAAAGACCAATAGGTCTATTTGATAGCGGAGTCGGTGGACTAAGCGTTCTAAAAAAAATGCGTGAAGTTTTCCCTAAAGAAAATTTTATTTATATAGCAGATACTCTTAGAGTACCCTATGGCGACAGAAGCCCTGAGGAAATAAAAAACTTTACAATACAGTGTTTTGGAATCCTAAAGGAACAAAATATAAAATCTGGCATTATAGCTTGTAACACCTCTACCTGTTATGGACTTGATGGTGTCTGTGAAACTTACGACTTCCCAACACTTGGAGTTGTTCTTCCTGCTATAAAAGATGCAATAAAAGCAACAGACAATAAAAAAGTTCTTTTACTTGGAACAAATGCAACAGTAAATAGTGGACTTTATGAAAATACAATGAGCTCTTTAGATTCTGAAATTGAAATTAAATCTCAAGGTTGCCCAGATTTAGTTGTGGCAATAGAAGAAGGACATGGCGAAGATGATATAGGATATGAAATATGTAAACAATACCTAGACCCCTATAAGGACTTTGACTATGATACATTAATCCTTGGATGTACTCATTTTCCACTAGCAGAATCAAATATAAGACTTGTACTTCGTGAACAAGAAAAAGATGTTAGAATAGTTAATCCAGCTTTTGCAACAGCTAAAGAAATGGAAGAACTTTTAAAAAATGAAAATAAATTAAATAATAAAGGATCAGGAAAAATTAAGTTTTTAGTATCAGGAGATGAATCTAAATTTAAATTTGTAGCAGCAGATGTTTTAAATTTAAGAGAAGATGAAATAGATATTGAAAAATTTAATCCAGAATCAAAATAAAAAAAGACTAGTTAAACTAGTCTTTTTATTTTTTATATACTATTTCACCATTTATAATTGTATATTCAACTTTATAATCTAAGTCTTTTAGTGGATTTTTATCAGTTATTACAATATCTGCATCTTTATTGATTTCAATACTTCCAACTCTATTATCTATTCTTGCAATTTCAGCTGGATTTATAGTTATTGCCTTTAGAGTTTCATATTCATCAAGCCCTTCAGATGCTGCAAGTCCTGCACAAAGTGGTAAATACTCTAGTGGTGTAACTGGTGAATCTGTTGTAATTGCAATTTTCATACCTGCTTCATTTAATATTTTTGGACCTTTAAAGGATTTGTCTTTTAATTCAAATTTAGTTCTATGTCCAAAACTTGGTCCAACTATTGCTGGAAATTTTTCCATTGCAAGTTCTTTTGCAATATTATGTCCTGATGTGCAGTGATCAAGTGTAATATTTAAATCAAACTCTTTTGCAATTCTTATTGCAGTAAAAATATCATCTTCTCTATGAGCATGTACTTTTAATGGAAGTTCTTTTTTCAGTACTGGAATTAATGCTTCGTATTTCATATCAAAGGAAATATCTTTTCCAGATTCTTTTTTATTCATATATTCTTGTGTCTTAAATAATGTCTCTCTAAAAATTGCACTTATTGCCATTCTTGAAGCTGGAGATTTACTTAAATTTCCATATACTCTTTTTGGATTTTCTCCAAAAGCACATTTCATTGCAACATTTTCTTTAATAATCATATTGTCTATTCTATTTCCATAAAGTTTAATAGCACTACATAGTCCACCTATTATATTTGCACTTCCTGGACAAATAACAGCTGATGTAACACCTTTTTTATAGGCTTCTTTTAAAGTTTCATCTTGTGGATATATTCCATCTATTGCACGAAGTTGTGGAGTTATTGGATCTGTTGCTTCATTTATATCTGCCCCTTCTTTTCCAATAGCTGATTCGTGAAGTCCAATATGTGAATGAGCATCTATAAAACCTGGATATATAAATTTTCCCTTTGCATCTATTACTTCACATTCTTTATTTATCTCTTTATTTATCTCTTTATTGATTTCTTTTATCTTTCCATCTTCTATAAGTATTGAAAAACCCTCTAACACTTCACATTCTTTATTCATTGTATGGATTTTTCCATTTTTAATAATTAACATATGTCCTCCTTGTAATGTAATATCACTTTGCTTAATTAAATATTATATACCTAATAAAAAATAAATACACTTTTTCTTAATTTTTATATTTATTTTTAAAATTATGCCTTGATTTATGTCAATTTACCAGGGTATATAGATAAAGAACGTTAATAATGTAATTGATATAAGAGGTGAAAATATGTCTACAGATTATCATGAACCAGCAAGTGAACTATCAAAAGAAGCTAGAGATATGACTCGTGCTTTAAGATCACTTATTGAAGAAGTTGAGGCAGTTCTTTGGTATATGCAAAGAATTGATGTTGCAACTGATGAAGAGTTAAAAAATATTATGCAACATAATGCCGAAGAAGAAATGGAACATGCAATGATGAGTTTAGAATGGCTTAGACGAAATCAAAAGGGATGGGACAAAAATATTAGAACTTATCTCTTAAAAGATAAGCCTATTTTAGAACTTGAAGAGGAAGCAACTAGTGAGGAAAATAGTTCTACTGACTCTACTTCTCTAGATATTGGGGAACTATAAGGAGGCAATATGGATATTTTAAAAAGACAGATAGCACCTATTTCTACCGAAGCATGGAAAGAAATAGATGAAGAAGCTATCAAAGTAATAAAAAGTATAATTACAACTAGAAAAACTCTTATGCTAAATGGACCTAAGGGGTGGAACTATACTGCAGTTCCTACAGGAAGGCTTATTGATTTAGATTCTCCTAAAGATGAAGACTCCATCTGTACAGGTATTTACGAAATGCAAAATCTCGTTGAAGCAAGAACTACATTTGAACTTAATAAATGGGAACTAGACAATATTCAAAGAGGTGCTAAGGATATTGATTTTGATAATCTATATAAAGCTGTTGAAGAATTAGTACTCTTTGAAGAAAAATCAGTATATCACGGATACGAAAAATCAAATATAAAAGGTCTTTGCGAAACTGCAACAAATAAGTTGAAATTTGGAAAAAATGGAAATGAAATTTTAAAAAATATTGGTGATGCAAAATATATGCTTTACAATGCCTATATTAGACCACCTTTTAATTTAATAGTTTCTCCAGAGTTTTTTGATATAATTAACATCTTATATGATGGTGGAAATTTAATTAAAAATATTGAAAAACTAATTGAGGGAAAAGTTATTAGATCTAAAATCTTAAAAGGAGCTTTGCTTCTACCAGTAAGAAATGAAGATCTAGAGCTTACTATTGGACAAGATTTTTCTATTGGATTTGAAAAAGAACTTGAACATACTGTTAAGCTATTTATAACAGAGTCCTTTACTTTTAGATGTCTTGACAATGACAAAGTAATATACTTTGAAAATTTATAAAATAATTAAAACCCCTCTTAATTAATAGAGGGGTTTTTCTTTTATAATACAAATTAAAATTTTAATATATGATATAGTTAAGTTAGGCTAATATTAAGGAGGTATTATGAAAACTTTTAAAAAACTTTTTATATTATTATGTATTTTTATATCTATTCCCTTTACTGTATATGCTAAAAATAATTTAAAAATATGTATTGATGGAAATTATATCTATACTGATAAAAAAATATTTATCAAAAATAATAGAGCCCTAGTTCCCATAAGAGTTATTACTGAAAATCTTGGATATATTGTAAATTGGGACAATTCAAAAAAAGAAATATTGATTTCAGAAGATGTAAATAATTCTAAGACTAAAACTATTATTTTAAAAATAGGAGATGAAAAAATAAATATTCTGGATTTTTCAAATAGTGATGATTTAATTAATTATACATATACTCTAGATGCATCTCCTGAAATAATAGATAATACTACTTATATTCCAATTAGAGCTATTGGAGAGATTTTTTCTTATAATGTAAATTGGGATAATTTAGAAAAAACAATTATTTTAAATAATAGAAATTTAAATGAAAAGGAAAATTTTTGCAAAAATTGTAATGAGAAACAAGTTCAAATAGACAGTCTAAATAAACAAAAGTCAAAAAATATAAAATCTAAAAATATAAATAATAAAAATTTAGATTTAATTAAGGGCAATAAAAATTCTAAAATTTATCATATAAAAGGCCAAAGATATTTTGATTCTATAAATGAGAAAAATATAATTTATTTTAATTCTGAAGAAGATGCCAAAAAATCAGGCTATAAAAAGTCAAAAATATAAGCACCCAATGGGTGCTTTTTTAATCTACAAAATGACAGGACACTTTATGTCCATTTTTTTTGTCTTCAAGATGTGGTTCTTCACTAAAACAAATATCCTTTGCATAGGGACATCTTGATGAAAACTTACATCCTTTTATAATATCTGTATTACTTGGCAAATCTCCTTTTAACAAAATCTTTTCTTTTTTCTCAAAGGGATTTTTAGCAGGTATTGAAGATATTAAAACCTTTGTGTAGGGATGTAGTGGATTGTTAAATATATCTTCTACATTTCCTATTTCTACTATTTTTCCAAGATACATTACAAGAACTTTATTTGATATATGTTCAACTACTGCAAGATCATGAGATATAAAAATTGTTGTTAGATTAAACTCTTTTTTTAAATCTTCAAGTAAATTTATTATTTGAGCTTGTATAGAAACATCTAGCGCTGATGTTGGCTCATCTGCAATTATTATCTCAGGATTTATTATAAGAGCTCTTGCAATGCCAATTCTCTGTCTTTGTCCTCCTGAAAATTCATAGGGATATCTATCATAATGAAAATCAGATAAACCTGATATTTTCATAGTTTCTAAAACTCTTTTTTTGATTTCTTCATTATTTAAATCTGTTAAATTTTTAAGTGGCTCACCAATTATTTCACCACATCTCATTCTTGGATTTAAAGAAGAATAGGGATCTTGAAATATCATCTGAACTTCTTTTCTATATTCTTTTAGTTCTTTTTTATTAAAGGACAATATATCTCTATCTTTAAATAAAATCTTTCCAGAAGTGGGCTCTATAATTCTTGCAATAGATCTTGCAAGTGTTGATTTTCCAGAGCCTGATTCTCCAACTATTCCAAGAGTTTCACCTTTTTCTATTTCAAAAGAGACATTGTCAACTGATGTTATTGTTTTTCCATTTTTAGTAAAATATTTCTTTAGATTTTTAACTTGTAAAACTTCACTCATTTTCTCTCTCCTTTGAATATAAAAAGCAAGATACTTTATGTCCATTAAAATCTATTTCTTCAGGTATTTTTTTGCGACAAATATCCATTGCATATTTACATCTATCACAAAAATGACAATTGTCTTTAAAATCTACAGGGCTTGGAACTTGTCCTTCTATTTCACTAAGTCTTTCCTTGCTTCCTATAATAGGTCTTGATTTTAAAAGTCCCTTTGTATAGGGATGTAGAGGATTTTTAAAAAGCTCTTTTACATCAGCTTTTTCTACAATTTTACCTGCATACATTACATTTACATAATCTGCTATTTCAGCTACTACTGACAAGTCATGTGTTATAAACATAAGGCCTGTATTATATTCCTTTTTCAGATCTTCCATAAGTCTAAGTACACCTGCTTGAATAGTTACATCTAAGGCTGTAGTAGGCTCATCTGCTATTAAAAGTTTCGGATTTGAAGAAAGAGCCATTGCAATCATAATTCTCTGTCTCATGCCTCCTGATAGCTCATGAGGATAATTATTATATATATTTTCTGCATCGGGAATTTCTACTTTTTTTATCATTTCAATAGATTTTTCCTTGGCAGTTTTTTTATCCATATTAAAGTGATTTCTAAAGACTTCTGATATTTGATATCCAACTTTTAGTGCAGGGTTTAATGATGTCATAGGCTCTTGAAATATCATTGATATATCATTTCCTCTTTTTTTTCTCATTTCTTCTTTAGGAATTTTAAGTAAATCTTCTCCATCAAAGATTATTTCTCCAGATATTATTGTGTCCTTTTCTGAAAGAAGTCCTATTAAACTAAGAGCTGTTACTGATTTTCCAGAACCTGATTCTCCAACTATTGCTACAGTTTGTCCCTTATCTATACTAAAAGATATTCCATCTACTGATTTTGCTATTCCTGCTTCTGTCTTAAAATAAGTTTTTACATTTTTAAATTCAAGTAGCATAATTACCTCCTAAGTTTTGGATCTAGTGCATCTCTTAGCCCATCTCCTACAATATTTAATGAAAGTATTGTCAAAGCTATTGCAAGACCTGGAAAAAGTGTCATATGAGGATAATCTCTTATATATGCACGCCCTTCTGAGAGCATTTGTCCCCATTCAGGTTTTGGTGGCATAATTCCCATTCCTATAAAGGAAAGTGCTGCTGCTGATAATATTGAAGTACCTACTCCAAGAGTTGCTTCAACTATTACTGGTGCAAAGGCATTTGGCAAAATATATTTAAGGATTATCTTTAAATCACTTGCTCCAGACATTTTTGCTGCTTCTACAAATTCTCTTTCTTTAATACTTAAAACCTGACTTCTCACAATCCTTGCATATCTTGGAATTGAAGATATTGAAACTGCAAGAATTAAATTTCTCATTCCATTTCCAAGTGCTGCTGCAAGAGCTATTGCAAATATAAGTTGTGGAATTGAAAGTACTACATCCATAATTCTCATTAAAATATTGTCAAATCTTCTATAATATCCTGCAATTGCACCTATAAATATTCCTATAATCATTGAAAAGAAAACAGATATAAATCCAATTTGTAGAGAAATTTTTGCACCTATAACAATTCTAGAAAAAATATCACGTCCAAAATTGTCCGTTCCCATTAAATGCTCTTTACTTGGCTTTAAAAATGTCATTGATAAATCCTGCACATCATAGGGATAAGGTGCTATAAAATCTGCAAAAATAGCAGTTATAATTAAAATTATTAAAATAATAAGTCCAACTACTGCAATTTTCGATTTTTTATAATATTTAAACATTTCCTTTAATTTTGTCATTTTTCACCTACCTATATTGTGTCTTAACTTTAGGATCTATAAATCCATAAATAATATCTACAATAATACTTATTATGCTATATGCTGCTGCAATAAACATTACACTTCCAAGTACCATAGGATAATCCCTTGTCTTTATAGAATCTACAATAAGTCTTCCAACTCCAGGTATTGAAAATATAGTTTCAGTAAGTACAGAACCTGCTAATAGAGATCCCATTTGAAGTCCTATTACTGTAATTATTGGAATCATTGCATTTTTAAGCGTATGAATAATAATAACTTTATTTTCTTTAAGTCCCTTTGCCCTTGCTGTTCTAATATAATCAGAATCTAAAACATCAATCATAGATGATCTTGTCATTCTCATAATAACAGCACTTGATTGAAATCCAAGAGCTATGGCAGGAAGTATCATATGTTTAAAACTTGAAAATCCTGATGATGGAAGTATTTTAAATTTAACTGCAAATAAAAGAATAAGTAATATTCCAGTCCAAAATATTGGCATTGCAAGTCCAATTAATCCAATTAACATAGTTATACTGTCTATAATTGTGTTTTTCTTAATTGCTGCAATAACCCCAAAACTAATCCCAAATATAATAGCTATTAAAAGTGAAAAAAATGTAAGTTTTAATGTATTTGGTAAAATTGACATTATTGTTTTTGAAACTGATGCATTTGTAATATAACTATTTCCAAGATCAAATTTTGTAAAAAATCCCTTTAAAAATCGCCCATACTGAACTACAAAAGGATCATTTAAACCCATATCTTCTCGAACAGATTCTATTACTTCTTCTGGTGCATTTGCTCCAGCTTTTGCAAGAGCTGCATCTCCTGGTGATAAATATAAAAGTGAAAATACAATAAGACTTACACCTATTAATGTTGGAATAAGTATTAGTATTCTTTTTAAAATGTATTTTGGCATAATAACCTCCCAACTTCTTTTAATAAAAAATCAACGAAGACCCAAAATAAGAGTCCCCGTTGATATTTAATTATTTATTTAATTTAATTCTATATAATTCTTGAGTGTAAGTCGGAGCTACATCAAAGTTTTCTACATAGCTTCTAGTACCTACAAGATTTTTTCCATAGCAAATATAAATCCATGGTTTCTCTTCATTTACAATTTCTTGTGCTTTCTTATATACGGCTTCTCTCTCAGGTGAGTCTTTTAGTCTTATACCCTCTTCCATTAGTAAATCCAACTCTGGATTAGAATAAAACATAAAGTTTGGTCCCTTACCTTTGTTTTCTGTTGAGAAAGGTTGGTATAATTCATAATGTGGATCTACTACTGATGGTGACCAACTCATTATAAACATATCATGCTCAGAATTTTTAAGAGCTTGTAAAAATGCTCCCCACTCTAACTCTTCAATTTCAACATTTATACCAATCTCTTTAAGTTGAGCCTGCATCATAGTTGCAATATCAACTCTTTGTTGATCTTCATTTACATATAATCTTAAAGGTTTTGAAAAATCAAATCCAGATTCTTCTAAAATAGCCTTAGCTTTTTCCTTATCATATGCAGTAGGATTAGTTTGTTTTGCATTTGAATACTTAAAGTTAGGATTTACAGGAGATGTAGCTATTTCTGCTTGTCCCATATAAACTGAATCTACAATAGATTTCATATCCATTCCATAAGCCATTGCCTCTCTTACTGCCTTATTGTCAAAAGGAGCCTTTGAAACATTAAGTCCTAAAAAGTGAGTTGAGTTATCAAGTTTATTGTAAAGTTTTAAATCATCATTTCCTTCAAACTTTGAAGTATCATTTGCAGATATTTTATAGGCAATATCTACAGATCCACTTTCAAGTTCTATAAGTCTTTGAGATGCTTCAGGTATTACTCTTAAAATAATTTTATCAACTTCTGGTTCATCTGCCCAATAGTTTTCATTTTTAACAAGAGTCATAGAATCAAGTTTTGTCCAATCTTCTATTTTAAAAGGACCTGTTCCCATTGCATCTTGTGAAATATCACCTTTTTCTTCAACATATTTTTTATTTAATATTGAAGCTCCTGGATGTGATAAAGCTTGTAAAAATGATCCATCTGGTTTCTTAAGTTTAAACTCAAGTGTATTATCATCTTTTTTCACAAAAGTTGATTCATCAATATTTCCAAAAATATATCCATATTGTGAACTTTTAGCAGCTCTACTTAGAGAAAATATTACATCATCAACAGTTAAATCATCATCATTTGAAAATTTAACATTTTCTCTTAATTTTATAATATAAGTTAAATCATCAGGTTGTTCTATACTTGTAGCAAGAGCATTTCTAAGTTCTCCTGATGGTTCTTTTTCCACAAGTGTATTATAAATTTGTCTCATGGCATTTTCTGAGAAATCATCATTAAAGTTATCTGGATCAAGACTTGTAGCATCAGATGCAACAGCAACTGTCAAAGTCTTATCATCTGTTTTTGCTCCACCACATGCACTTAACATAAATGTTAAAACAAGTAATACTGCAATTATTGACTTCTTCTTCAATTTATCTCCCCCTTATTATTCTCTATCAACTCTTTCTATATTAGCACCAAGACTTCTAAACTTGTCCTCAATATTCTCATACCCACGATCAATATGATATATCTCAGAAATCTCAGTAGTTCCCTCTGCAACAAGACCTGCAAGTATAAGTGCAGCACCTGCTCTTAAATCTGTAGCCTTTACGCTTGTTCCCTTTAATTTCTTAGGTCCATTAATAATAGCTTCTCTACCTTCAACACTAATATCAGCACCCATTTTATTAAGTTCATCAGCATGCATAAATCTGTTTTCAAATACAGTTTCAATTGCAACACTATTTCCACGAAGTTGTGTCATAAGAGATAAAAATTGAGCCTGCATATCTGTAGGAAAACCTGGATATGGTAGAGTTTTAATAGAAATGGCCTTAGGATTTTCTGTGCCAATAACTCTAATAGCTTCATCATTTTCAATAACTTCACAACCTGCTTCTTTAAGCTTTGCAATAATAGGTTTCATATGTGATGATATAACATTTTCAACAATTACATCACCCTTTGTAATAGCAGCAGCAACCATAAAAGTTCCAGCTTCAATTCTATCTGGAATAATTTGGTGATTACAACCTGTAAGTTTTTCAACACCTCTTATTCTAATACTAGAAGTTCCCGCACCAGTAACACTTGCTCCCATCTTACGTAAGAAATTTGCAAGATCAACTATTTCAGGCTCCATTGCTGCATTTTCAATAATTGTTTCTCCCTTAGCTAAAACTGCTGCCATAATAATATTTTCAGTAGCTCCAACTGATGGAAAATCCAAATAAATTTTATTTCCTGTAAGTTCTTCTGCACTTGCAGTTATATCTCCAACATTATTTTCAATAATAGCTCCTAATGCTTCAAATCCCTTTAAATGTAAATCAATTGGTCTAGAACCTATATTACATCCCCCAGGAAGAGAGTTAACTGTTTTACCCATTCTTCCAAGAAGCGGCCCCATTACAAGAAAAGAAGCACGCATTTTGCTCATTAACTCGTATTTAGTTTCATATGAATTTAGATTCTTTGAATTTATAATAAATTTATTTTTACCAATTTTTTTAACGTCACTACCTAAGGATTTTAGAACTTCTGTCATTATTTCTACATCTTTTAACTCAGGTACATCTTCAAGAACTATATCTTCAGTTCCAAGTAATGATGCAGCAAGTATTGGAAGTGCTGCATTTTTTGCTCCACTTGTTCTTACAGTACCTCTTAAATGTAAACTGTTTTTTACTAAAATCTTTTCCAAAAAAACTCCTCCGTATACGCATATTTTTCAAGAAATATTATATCATAAAGTGCATATAATAGTAAAAGAATGAAGCTTTCTAAATTTCACTTAAATTTCACTTTATTACATATACCCATTTAACTTTTTTATAAATTATATATTTCACCAGTCTCTAAATTTACAACCTTAGTTGCAGATAAATCTTTAATGTCATTTTCATCATGTGTTGTAAATATTAAAGGACAACTTATACTTTCATTTAACAAATATATAATCTTATCTCTAGTTTCTAAATCAACTTCCCTTAAAGCCTCATCTAAAATATAAATATTTCCAGAATAAACTATTGCCCTTAAAATAGAAACCCTTCTTTTCATACCACCAGATAACTGAGATACCTTCTTATCTAAAAGACCTTTCACACCTAAAATATCTAAATATTTCTCTACAATATCTCTATTAGCACTTTTTACAAATTTAATATTCTCATAAATACTTCTATTTTCAAAAAGAAGATTTTCTTGAAAAACAACAGAATATTTAGGTTCCTCACTAAAGATTATCTCACCAGAGTCTGCCTTTAAATCTCCTAAAAGCATTCTTAAAAATGTAGTCTTTCCAATACCTGATTTTCCAACAAGAGCAACTCTATCAAAACTATTTATTTCTAAATTTAGATTTTTTATTACTATTTCATCATCAAAGGACTTATATAGATTTTTGATTAAAATATTCAACCTAAAACTCTCCTTAATATTTTTAAAATTATTTTTTCACATAAATAAGAAACTAAAACAGCGATTATAGTATATGAAAATAGATTTGCAGTATCTAAATATATCTTAGAATTATAAAGCATAGTTCCAATACCATAACTTGGAAGAGCTATCACCTCAGCTGCAAGACCAGACTTAAAAGCAAGACCAATGCTCAAAGAAAAAGCACTAATTAAAAATGGATTTAACTCTTCAAAATATATGTATTTAATTTTATTTTTTAAACTTACCCTGTAGATATCTGCCATTTTTAGATAATTTTTATCCACATTATTAAGACCTTCATAAACATTTAAATAAATAATTGGAAGCACCATTATAAAAGAAATATAAATTGAAAGCTTATATGATCCCACAAAAAACAAGAGTAAAATCACAAAAGAAACTACAGGAATTGACTTTAAAATAGTAATAGGTAAATATATAAAATCCTTAAAAATTTCAAATCTATAGGAAATAATCGATAAAATAATACCAAATATAGATCCAAAAATAAAACCTAATAAAATCTTATATACAGTTGCAAAAACACTTTTATAAAAATAAATATCCATTAAATTAATAAAAGTTTTTTCTAATACTTTAAAAGGAGATACAAAAAGTATCTCCTCCTTAAATATCATACTGATTATTTGCCAAATTACTAAATAAAAAATCACTATTAAAATTTTTTTAAATTTATTTTTTATAGTAGAATTCATCATCAGGCATTGCTCCTCCAATAGAGTTTGGATCCTCAACATATAAAGTTGTAAGATAGGACTCTAATTGATCTTTCATTTCATCAGAATCAATATAGACAATATTACAATTAGGAATTGCTTCAAGAGCTACTTCTTCTTTAACAATATCATATTTACCTATTAATTTTGCAGCTTCTTCTATATTATCATTAGTAAAATTAACAGAATTTTTATATTCATCTAAAAAAGCATCAAAGGCCATTTTATTATTTTTATCCTTTAAAAATTCCTTTCTAACTACAAGCACACCAGTAATTAAATTTTCTCCAGGATTTATCTCTTGCCACATATCATTTAGAGAAATTGTATTTGTAATATTTGCCTTCTTAGAAGCTATTGTCAAAAATGGCTCAGGTAAAATAGCAACAGACTTATTGTCATTTATAAGCTCTTGAAGAACCTCAGTATGTTCAGACTTATAAGAAAGTACAACATCTCTATTTGGATCAAGTCCATTTTTTTCAAGTAAATATCTAATAGCATACTCTGGTGTAGCTCCCTTTCCAGATAAAATAATAGTCTTTCCCTTTAAGTCCTTAATATCTTTTATACTATCATCTGCACTAGCAAGATATAAAACACCTAAAGTGTTAATATTAGAAACTTGAAGAAGATTTCCCTCAGATTTATTGTATAAAACAGCAGCAAGATTTGCAGGAACTGCAGCAATATCAAAATCTCCCTTAGAAAGTCCAGCTACAATTTCATCAAGCGTATTAACTATTTTATAATTATAATTATTTTTAGTCTTTTCATTATCTTGATCATCATATAATTTTGCAAGCCCCATAGAAGTAGGTCCCTTAAGAGATGCAATATTTATATCACGTCCCACTTCAGCCTTGCTACCTCCACAAGCAGTAAGCGAAAACATAAGTACAAGTAGCATAAATAAACTTATAATTCTTTTTTTCATATTATTACCTCCATAACTATTAAATTATATATAATAGATACTAAATTGTAAAATATCTAAGTATCTATTATTTACAATAAATAGGTACTTTTTGTGATTAAATTATAAAATAATTATTACAAAATTAATTTTAGGATATATATTATATAATATATAAAAAGGAGGATTTATGATATATCTAATAGTTGGAAACTCAGGCTCTGGCAAAACCACACAGGCAAAACTCTTAAAAGAAAATAATAATCTTCACAAAATAATAACATATACTACACGAGAAATTAGACCAGATGAAATAAATAACATAGATTACCATTTTATAGACATAAATACATTTAAAGAATTAAAAAATCAAAACAAACTAATTGCCATTACAAAATTTGCAAATAATTATTACGCCGTTCCAAAAAATGAATTATTAAAATATATAGACTCAAATAAAAGCACAATTTTAATAGTTGACTTACAAGGTGTAAAAGACTTAAAAGATGAATTTAAAGCAATTTGTATATATTTAAAACTTGATAAAATCAATCTTGAAAATAGAATGATTAAAAGAAATGAAAAAGAACATATACTTGAAGATAGACTAAGAGAAATTCAAGATTATAGTAAATATGCAGATTATATAATCAATGCAAATAAATCAGAAGAAGAAATAAATAATGAAATACTTAATATAATAAAAAAGACCTCAGTCTAAACTAAGGTCTTTTTTTACATTTGTGCAATTTCTTTTAAAAATCTAATGCCATCTTCTAGCATATGTGTTGTTAGTTGATGTGTTGTATGTTCGTATTCTGTAAATACTATTTTTTCTTTTTCACTATATACTTTTACAGCTTCTTTATAAAATTCTTCTTGTGCTTTTGGATCTATTGAGTCATCTTCCATTCCATTAAGCATTGCAAGTGGTCTATTTTCTATGGCATTTAAATGTGTCATTGGATCCATTTGAATCATAAAATCATTTATTCTCATTCTCTCGTAGGAGTCTTCTTCTCCTTCTTTTAGAGATTCCACTATCCAGCTCCAATTTAATGAACCATTAAATATAAGTGCCGCTTTAACTTTTTTATTAAAGGTAAATAGTCCTCCTGCTGTTATTGCACCCATTGAATGACCTGATACTGCAATGTTTTCTGGATCTGCATTTAATTCTTCTTCTATATATTTAAATACTGCAGGAGATTCTTCAATATTGTGCATTATTGTTTCTAGTATATATCTTTTTACTACTTCTATATCATCATATTCTAAACTTCCTCTTTCTCCGTGAAAGGTTGCTTCTGGAAGTACTACTTGATATCCATAGCTTGCCAAAATATTCGCTCTAAATATTTGATTTTTTGCACTACTACTCCAACCATGATAAAAAATTATAGTTTTTAATTTTCCGTCTATATTTTTTGGAGTTATTACATAGGCTGGTGTTTTCTCAGCTATAAGTACTTTTTTTATATCTGCATAGTTTGTTTTTAAATAGTCCATTTTTCCTCCTTATACTCTCCAAGTTGGTGCTTTTATATTATTTTCTTCTAAAAATTCATTTGCCTTAGAAAAAGGCTTTGTTCCAAAAAATCCTCTACTTGCTGATAGTGGACTTGGATGTACACTTTCTATTATTAGATGTTTTTTATTTTTTATTAATTTCTTTTTGCTCTTTGCATGATTTCCCCAAAGTATAAATACTACTGGTTCTTCTTTTTCATCTATTAGCTCTATTACTCTATCTGTAAATATTTCCCAGCCTATTTTTGCATGGCTCATAGGTGTGTGAGCTCTAACTGTAAGTGTTGTGTTTAAGAGCATAATTCCCTCTCTTGCCCAATTTATAAGATACCCAGTAGTAGGTATTTCAAGCCCTAAATCACTATTTAACTCTTTGTATATATTTCTAAGTGATGGTGGTATTTTAATTCCATCTCTTACAGAAAATGCAAGTCCATGGGCTTGATTATTGTTGTGATAGGGATCTTGCCCTAATATTAAAACTTTTACATCTTTATAATTTGTCAAATTAAAGGCTGAAAAAATTTCATCTTTTGGTGGAAATATTTCATAATTTTTATATTCTTCTATTAGTAAGTTTCTAAGTTCTTTATAATAATCTTTTTCAAATTCATCTTTTAATAAATCTTGCCAATCATTTTTTATTATTTCTTTCATTTTCTACCTCTTTTATTAAATAGTCTATATTATTATATACAGAAATTTTTTATTTTTTCAAATATTACTATTTTAATGCATAGAAAAAGAGGCCCTTAGGCCTCTATTATTCATATAAAAAAAGATCTGATAATAATCCTCTATTTTCTTCTGGATTTATAAATTTCATTAGTTCTCTTTTATTTTCATTTTTACAAAATACAACTAATGTATCTCCCTTTTCAAATTTAGTTTTTCCTCTTGGAACTACTACTGTTTCATTATCTCTTACTATTCCACCTATTAATATTCCTTTTGGAAGATCTATTTCTTCTAGACTAAGTCCTATTACTTTTGATAGGTCTGATAGTTTTATTTCAGATACTTCTGCTTCTCCTCCAAACATTAAGTGAATTGAAACGCCTTTTCCTTTTCTTACTTTCTTAATAATTTTATTTGATGTTATATTCATTGGATTAAGTGTTGAAAAGTTTAGTTCATCTAGTATTTTAGAGTAATTTAATTCATCTACTCTTGCTATTACTTTTTCTACTCCAACTTTTTTTGCCATTAATGAAAGTACTATATTTAGCTCATCATTTTCTGTTAGTGCTATAAATATATCTGCATTTTCTATTTCTTCTTCTGTAAAGAAATCTGCTCCTATAAGAGTTTTTTTAATTATAAAAACATCTGGTAGTTCACTTCTTAAATCTTTTAATTTATTGTCATCTTTTACAATTAATTTTATATTTGCATCTTTAATTCTTTTTGCTGTTTCTTTAGATATTCCATTGCCACCTATTATTGCAATATTTTTTTCTTTTTCTTTTTTTCTAAATTTAAAGTATGTGTTTTTAAAATTAATTATATCTTTTTTTAGTCCTATTAAATATAGATAATTCCCTGCTTTTATTACTGTGTTTCCATCTGGTATGATAAGTTCTTTATCTCTTGCTATTGCTGCTACAAGAACTGTTGTAAGACTTCCTATATTTTTAATTTTTTCTTCTTCGAAGTCTGATCCTGATGTTATTTTATGTCCTACTACTTCTATTCTTCCATTTGCAAAGCTATCACTTTGATATTCTAATTCTTCTTCGATTATTGTTCTTATCATTCTTGATGTTTCTAGTTGAGGATTTACTATATAATCTATTCCCAAAGATTCTTTTAACAAAAATAATTCGTCTATTGATTCTGTACTATTTACTCTTGCTATTGTATATTTTGCACCTAGTTTTTTAAGTGCTGTACAAGTTAGAATATTTGTCTTATCTGATTCTGTAAGGGACATGCAATAGTCAAATTTTTCAATATTAAGTGTTGATAAAAGCTCTACATCCATTCCATTTCCAAGTATTGTTTCTACTCTTTTTCCTGAAACTTGTGCTAAGGCACTATGTTTTTTATCTATTACTGTAATATTAACTTTATCTATTTCTAAGGTTCTTATTACCTTTGATCCTATTCTTCCTGAACCAATAATTAAAATATCCATTTAATCTCCTTTTTATTAATTCTCGCTAATTCTTCTTGGTGTAATAAGTGCAAGAAGTGTAAAGAATTCTAGTCTTCCTAAAAGCATTAAAGCACAAAATAATAGTTTGTATCCTCCTGAATAAAAGGCAAAAGTTGATGTAGGTCCTACTGCTGAAAATCCTGGTCCTACATTTGAAAGCATTGTTGTAACTGATGATACAGAACTTATAAGATCTACTCCACTTGTTGCTACAATTCCTGTTGCAAATACAAATATTATTAAATATACATATATATATGATGATATTCCAAGTATTACTTCGTCATTTACGACTTTTCCATTTATTCTAATCGGCACAACAGCCTTTGGATGTACTACTTTAATAATCTCTCTTTTTATCATTTTAAATACAACTACAATTCTTATTATTTTCATTCCTCCTGCAGTTGAACCTGCACAAGATCCTGTGAAAAATAATATAAGTAATATGAATTTTGAAAAAGATGGCCATAAATCAAAATTAGCATTTGAAAATCCTGATGTTGACATTACTGAAGTTACTTGAAATGCTGAATCAACTACTGTTTTAGATAGCTTACCATATCCATGTGAAAACAAATCAATAGTAATAAAAATAATAGCTAATATAATAATTATATAATAAGCTCTAAATTCTTCGTCCTTTAGTACATCTTTAAATTTACCTTTATATAATAAATAGTGCATTGAAAAATTCGTACCACATATTACCATAAAAATAGACATTATAATCGGTATATAATATCCTGTATAAGCTCCTATGGAATTTGTCTTTGATGAAAATCCTCCAGTTCCCACAGTTCCCAGTGTATGAACTACTGCATCAAAAACTGTCATTCCACCAAGATATAGTAAGAAAAATAATATTACTGTAATAAACATATAAATTACATATAATCTTTTAGCTGTTTGACTAATTTTCGGCTCAATTTTTCCTGCTATTGGCCCTGGAGATTCTGCTTTAAACATTTGAAATCCACCTACGCCTAGTTTTGGAAGTAAACTTAGTGCAAATACTAAAATTCCCATTCCACCAATCCAATGAGTAACACTTCTCCAAAGTATTATTGATTTTGGCACTATTTCTATATCTGGTATTATTGTTGCTCCTGTTGTTGTAAAACCTGAAATTATTTCAAAAAGTCCATCTATATAAGTTGGAACTGAGTTTGTTAAAAATAATGGTATTGCTCCAAAAATTGAAACTAATATCCAGGCAAATGAAACTATTAAAAGTCCATCTTTTGGTGATACTTTTTCTCTTCCTGGAACTACTCTAATCATTATTATAGAAAATATTCCAAGTATTATTATAGTTCCTAAAAAAGAATAAAAAGCCCCATCATTTATTACTCCACTTAAAATCAGTGAAGGAAGCATAAAAGTGCCTTCTAAAGCTAAAATATAGCCTAGCATTTTAAAAGCGATTGCGTAGTTCACTTAATATGCCTCCTCTTTTTTCACTTTTATAGAAGTATTCTTTTAAGACATCTAGTTGATCATGTCTGCAAAATACTATAATTCTATCTGATTCATTTAATATTGTATCTCCATTTGGAATTTCAACTTCTCCATCTCTTACAAGAGCTGCTATTAATATTCCATTTGGTAAATTTAAATTTTTAATTGGTTTATTTAGCACTTTTACATTTTCTTCTAAAAGAAGTTCTGTAAATTCAGCTTCTCCATCAAGCATTAGATTTACACGAAGAGATCCTCGTCCTCTTACAAATTTTAAAATTTCATTTGCTGTTATAAAGGCTGCATTAAATGCTCCATCTATTCCAATTCTATCTAAAATTCTATTGTAATTTGGCCTTGAAATCTTAGCTACCGATTTATATACTCCACCTTGTTTTACACTTAGTGCCATTAGAAGATTTGTCTCATCAATTCCCGTTGCAGCTACAAAGGCATCAAAGGAATCTATCATTTCTTCATTTAATAAACTAAAGTTTGTTCCATCTCCATTTATTATTACACAATTTGGAAGTTTTTCTTTAAGTTCAAGACATCTTTCTTCATCTTGTTCTATTATTGTAGTTTCTATTTTTTCCTTAGATAAAATATATCCTAGGTTTAAACCTAGTTTTCCGCCACCTAATATCATAACTTTTTTAACACTTCTAGCTTTATTTATATGAGAGTGTTTTTTGTCAAAGTCTTCAATATCAGAGCTTGCTCCACTTATTAAAATAACATCGCCTTCTTTTAAGACTGTTTCTCCATTTGGAATTATTGTCTTACCTTGTCTTGAAATTACTATTATTAATAATTTTTCAAATCCTTCAAGTTCATGAAGTTTTCTTCCTACAAATTTCTCATCAGATTCAATATTAAAATCTACAAGTTTAACCTTGCCATCAGCAAAATCATCACTCATAAGCAAATACTTTTTAAGAAGATATTTAGCAATACTATTTGCAGTTGCCTTATCTGGATTTATTATATAATCTATTCCAAGTTCATCAGTTATAAAATTAACTTGGTTATAATACTCAGAATTTCTAACTCTTGCAATAGTTTTATTACAGCCTAGTTTTTTTGCAACAGATGAAATAAGCACATTTGCCTCATCATTTGTAGTAGTTGCAAGCACTAAATCATAGCTTCCTATTTCAATTTCTTTTAGTACTTGAAAATCAAGTCCATTGGCATTTATAGACAATACATCAAGGGAATTATTTACATCATCAATTACCTTTTCATCACTGTCTATAACTGTTATGTCGCATTTTTCATCAATAAGTGTAGAAGCAAGTCTATATCCTAGCTTTCCACATCCAATAATTAAAACTTTCATTTTGCCTCCGTTAAAAAATCTCTATCAATTTGAATTTCATACTTAAGACCTTCGTAAGAAACTAAATTATTAGAAATTATTTCTTTTATTTTTCCAATATCTTTAGCTGAAGTTATAATATTTCCATCTACAACAATTTCAACTCTTATTATATCTTCTTCTTTTGCTAAGTCATGAAAGGACAAAATCCTATTATCTCTTTTAATTAGCTCATTTAAACTCTTTATTATTTCTCTTTCAATTTTACTATATGAGCCAACGGGATCTATATGAATTGTGATTTCACACTTTAATTTTTCTTTTATTTCTCTTTCAGCATCATCAATTAAATTATGAGCTTCAACTAAAGTCATGTCGTAAGGAATTTCTGCATCTAAGGTTACAAATGTTTTAACAGGTCCATAATTTGTAATTACAATATCATGAATCCCCAATACATTTTCATAGCTTAACATAATTTCCTCTATTTGTTCAACAAAATTTTCCTCAGGTGCCTCACCTATTAAATCACTAAGTGTATCTCTAATAAGTTCGTATCCTGAATAGATAATAAATACACTTACAAGCATACCTACATATCCATCTACTCTTAGACCTGTTATGTTATACACTATTATTGATATTATTACAACCCCTGTAATAAAAACATCTCCCATTGAATCTTTATACTGTGCCATAAGTGGAGAAGAATCAATTCTTTTTGAGATACTTTTATAAAGTTCAGCCATATAAAATTTGACAATTACTGAAAAAAGCATAAGTCCAATTGAAATATAAGAATAATTTATATCAAATGGATTTTTAATTCTATCATAGGAAACTCTTATAAATTCAAATCCTGCAACTAATACAAAAGATGCAACAATAAGAGTTGCAATATACTCTATTCTTCCATGTCCATAGGGATGCTTTCTATCAGCTGGTCTATCAGAAATCTTAACTCCTATTATAGCTACAACTGAAGATATTGAATCTGTTATATTATTTATTGCATCAGCTAAAATCGAAACAGATCCTGTAAAAACAAATAAAAACACCTTAATTACAGAAAGAAGCAAATTAAGCAACAATCCTACAAAAGATGTCTGTGTTGAAATTCTAGTCCTATCCTCTTTTTTAGTGCCATAGTTTCCAGAATTTAATATTTTTTTTATTATCATATAATACCTCTTTTTAAATAAATAATTTTCATAAAAATGAAAAGATTGAAATCTAATTCTTACTATTATAAAATTGTCTTAGGTGATATTAATGAAAACAATTAAAATCTTTTCACAATCAACAATACTAGAACAATTTTCTTATAAAATTACATCTGATAATTTTACTTACAAAGCATTTACAGAACTTCCAAGCCCTATTAAGAGTATATTAAAAGAAAAAAGAGCTTATTTACTAAAAATATCTGTAATAAATGAAAATAATGAAATAATATCAATTTTTAAAAATTATCAAAGCCCAATTACATCAAATTTATTTGAAATAATTGCAAATAATACTACATATTATTTAAAAGAATCTAATAATTTTAGAATGCCAGACTTTTTTATAAATACAGACTTTGGCAAAGTTGAAATTTCAGGTTTGATTGCAAAGGGAGAATACTTTATAAATATTAATAATAAAAAAATTGCAAATATTAATACTTATAAATCAAAAGAAAAGAAAGAATACAATTTAGAATATGATACTGATTATGATATATTAAAAGAACTTCTAATTAGTATAGTTTTAATACTAGATAATTTATATCATTATTATTAAAAAAGGAGCTTCTACTGAAGCTTCCTTTTATTTATCTAGATAATTTATATATCTTTCAATTCTTTTATTTGTCTTTTCTAACCCCATAATTTGACCTATTTCATAAATATCAGGTGAATTTATACTTCCTGTTATTGCAAGTCTTATTACAGTAGATACATCAGCCACAGATCCATTATAATCTTGTGGATTTTTCTTATAATCTTTCATCTTAACTGCAAAATTATGTTTTTCTGAAATTTCTCTTATTTTATCAAACCATTGTCCATTATCATCTTCAATAGAAAAAGTTTCACTATATTCTTTTAAAAGCACAATAGCCATTTCTTTAGATACATTTTCTGGTAAATCTTCATATTCATCAAAAAATTCATCAAAATAATAAGATATAAAATCAAACATTTGAGATGCATAAATTAAATCTTTTCTAGGTTTTTTTCCAGATCTTCCAATAGAGAATAATCTTTTAATATCATCTTTATAATCTTTTAGAACTTCATATTTTTCTTTTTCAAAATTCTTAGCCCAGTTCATAAAGAAATCTACTACATCATCAATATCCATATTCACAAGAACATCTTTAGATACATC
Source organism: Peptoniphilus stercorisuis (assembly GCF_017874395.1). Classification (GTDB taxonomy): domain Bacteria; phylum Bacillota; class Clostridia; order Tissierellales; family Peptoniphilaceae; genus Anaerosphaera; species Anaerosphaera stercorisuis. The sequence goes on from NZ_JAGGLJ010000007.1 coordinate 99,977, forward strand.
ATCAAGTTTATTCATATCAAAAAGTGCACCTGAGCCTGACATTTTAGAAAGTTCAAAATTAAATTCATAAATTGATTTTTCTTTATTTTTCATTCTCCACTCTTCAAAATCAGAATTTAAAATAGTCATTAAATACTCTAGTAATGCCTCTTTAAAATATCCAAGTTTTTGGTAATATTCAAGTGAAAGTTCAGGATCTTTTCTCTTAGAAAGCTTTCTCTTATTTCCATTATCCATTTTCATCATATGAGCTGTGTGACAATATATTGGATGTTCCCAATTAAAAGCCTTAAATAGCTCTAGATGAATAGGAAGTGTAGAAAGCCATTCCTCTCCTCTTACTACATGTGTTATTCTCATTAAATGATCATCTACAACATGAGCAAAGTGATAAGTTGGAATATTATTTTGTTTTAATATTACAATATCCATATTATTTGGATGAGTTGTAACACTTCCACGAATTCCATCAAAAACTTCAATAGTCTCTTCTGGATTTCCCATAGATTTAAGTCTTAAAGTCCATGGAGTATTATTATTTAATTTTTCTTCAATTTCTTCAAAGGATAAATCACGATCTACTGCAAATTCTCCATAATATCCAGTAGTTAAATTATTTTCAATTTGTTTTTTTCGAATTTCATCAAGCTCTTCCTCTGTTGTAAAAGAAGGATAAGCTCTTCCCATTTTTACTAATTCCTTAGCAAAAGTTTCATAAATTTCTTTTCTATTAGATTGGTGATATGGTCCATAAGATCCTTTTTCTCCATCTAATGACACACCCTCATCAAAATTTATATCAAAATACTTCAAAGAATTAATAATAATCTCCTCAGCACCATCAACTTTTCTCTTATCATCTGTATCTTCAATTCTTAAAATCATAACACCATTAGATTGATGAGCAAGTCTTTCATCAACAAAAGCACCATATAAATTTCCAAGATGAATAAATCCTGTTGGTGATGGTCCAAGTCTTGTAATAGCAGCATTGTCCTCTACATCTCTTTTTGGGAATTTTTCTTCATAAAAATCAACTGTATTATCAATATGAGGAAATAATAATTCTGATAATTTTTTATAATCCATTTTGTCACATCCTTAATTTGTGTATTATATCATATTTCCAAGAAATAATCTTCTCTTTAATAAAATAAAAAATAAACCTACTTTTTTGTAGGTCTATTATCATTTAGCCAAGTATGTCTTTAAATATCTCAAATCTTTCATCTACATCATTTTCTGTAATATCATTCATTTTTGTAAGCTCTAATGCTTTATCTACAGCCATTTCTAGCTCTTTATTTTCTTCTGTTTCTAATATTTCTCTTGCCTTTTTTACATATTGACCAAGAAGATTAAACTTCTGCATAGTTCTATGCTCAATCTCAATATGATCTAGAAGTTCTTTAAAAGTCCAGTCCTTAGTCATTTTTGTTATTACAGATTTATGAGGAATACTTATATCTAGCTTTCTAAGTGTGATTAAAAAATTACTTAAATCCTCTCTGTCAAAATCTGAAAATAATAAAAACTCTAAATCTTTTTTGTCATTATGCTCCTCTTTAACTTCATCATAATCAGCAAGGCCCATTAAATATCCAACTTTTTGATTTAAATCACTTTCTTCAATATTTTTTACATCTATATTAAAGTCCTTTGCAACATTTAAAATCTCATTATATTTTGAGCTATTAAGATCAAATCCATAAGTTAATAACTTTTTCTTCATTAAATCCCCTCCGAATTATATAATACCCCAAAACTTAAGATAAACAAGTTTTAAGAGATATTCATTTTGTAAAATGATATAATTACTATATTAAAAGGAGGTGTTTTTTTTGAACAAAAATAAAAAACATAAATTAAAAGGATTTCTCCTAACTATATTTGGAGCAATATCTTGGGGTTTTTCTGGGACTTGTGGTCAGTATTTAATGAATACTAAAAATCTTGATTCAAATTATATTACTAATATTAGACTTTTATTTGCAGGACTATTACTTATAATATTTTCAATAATTAAAAACAAAAATAAAACCTTTGAAATTTTCAAAAATAAAAAAGATACTATTACATTATTTTTATTTGCAATATTTGGAATGTTAATCTGCCAAGTTGCCTACTTACAAGCTATATATTATACCAATGCACCAACTGCAACAGTACTTCAATTTTTAAGTTCTGTTTTTATAGTAATTGGAATTTGTATTATTGAAAAAAGACTTCCTAAAAAAATCGAAATTTTCGCAGTAATTACAGCAGTCCTAGGAACATTTACACTTGCAACTCACTTTAATCTAAATTCCTTAGTAATAACACCTCTTGGACTTTTTTGGGGAATAGTTGCAGCACTTGCAGTAGTTTTATACTCAATACTTCCACTTAATATACTTAAAAAATATTCAAGTATCGTAGTAACAGGCTTTGGAATGTTTATAGGTGGAGTTGTACTTACTATTATATTAAGACCTTGGAATATTAAAATTGATTTTGATTTTATGACATTTTTTGCACTTTTTTCCATAACAATAATAGGAACAGTATTTGCTTTTACATCATTTCTTGCAGGAATTAGTATTATAGGACCTGTAAAAGGATCTTTAATAGCAGGACTTGAAGCAATTTCCTCACTGTTTTTTTCAATAATCTTACTTAAAGAATCCTTTGGTTTTTTTGATATTCTTGGAATGGCACTAATCCTAATCGCTGTTACAACACTTAGTTTAAAGAAAGAGTAAATCTCTTTCTTTTTTATTTAAAACTTTTTATTTAAATATTAAATGTTATAATGACTTTAAGGTGGTGATTTGTTGAAAAATACTGACAAAAACTTAACAAAAGGATTAATACTTACTATTTTAGGAGCAATTGCCTGGGGTTTTTCTGGAACTTGTGGCCAATACCTTATGAATTACAAAAATGTAGATTCTACTTATCTTGCAAATGTAAGATTAATCTTTGGTGGACTATTACTTATAATCTTTGCAATTTTTAAATACAAAAAAGATGCCTTTAGAATATTTAAAAATAAAAAAGATACTATTACATTAATATTATTTGGTGTACTTGGAATGTTATTTTCTCAGTTCGCCTACTTACAAGCAATATATTACACCAATGCACCAACAGCAACTACACTTCAGTTTTTAAGTTCAATATTTATAGTTTTAATAACTTGCTTTAAAGAAAATAGACTTCCTAAAAAAATTGAAATACTAGCTATCTTATTGGCGATTTTAGGAACATTTACACTTTCAACGCATCTTGATATATCAAAGCTAGTTATTAATCCTCTAGGCCTTGTATGGGCTTTAATATCTGCACTTGGAATTGTAGCTTGCACTTTACTTCCTTTAGAAATTATGCCAAAATACACAAGTTTTGTAGTAAATGGCTTTGGAATGTTTTTTGGAGGAATTGCACTTAGTATATTCACAAAACCATGGAATATTACAGTTAATTTTGATACAGGAATTATTCTTGGATTTATTGGAATAGTTCTTATTGGTACAATCCTTGCCTTTTCCTTTTTCCTATATGGAGTTACTATTATAGGACCTGTGAAAGGATCTTTAATTGCAGGACTTGAATCAGTATCTGCCTTAATATTTTCAGTTTTATTTTTAAAAGAAATCTTTTCTCTATATGACATATTGGGAATGGCCCTAATACTATTTGCAGTTTCAGCCCTTAATTTTATAGACAATTAAAAAAGCACTGTTTACAGTGCTTTTACATTATATCTTCTAAATATTCTCTTTTTTTAAATAATTTATAAATACATATTCCCGCAATAGCAAAAATTATAAAAAGAGTAATAATACTATAAAAACTCATATATTTTGGAATTTCCTTCCAAGCATTTTGTGCAATACTTCCTAAATAAATTAAAATTGAATTCCAAATTAAAGTCCCTATAAAAGTAAGAGGTATAAATTTATAAAGTTTCATCTTTGCACTTCCAGCTGGTATTGAAATTAAACTTCTAACTATTGGAACAAATCTACAAAGTAAAACTGCCTTTGAACCATGTCTATTAAACCATTTTTCTGATTTATCCAAATCTTCTTCCTTAAGTCTTAAAATTTTGACAAAACTATTATTATTAATCAAATATTTAAGTCTATCTCTATTTAAAAATCTACCTACCATATATAAAATCACAGCACCAAAAACAGAACCTATTGTTGAAGATACTATAACATAAATTATATTCATATTCGTATATGTCGTTAAAAAACCACCAAATGTAAGTATTATCTCAGAAGGTATAGGTGGAAATATATTTTCTAATGCAACAAGTAGAAAAATACCAATGTATCCAAAACTATCTATTATATTAATTATAATCTCTTCCATAAATCCTCCTTAATCATCTAATTAGATAATATCATCTTTTTTGAGGATTTTTTCAATTTACACTATTCTTAAGATTTTTTTAAGAATCTTTAGATTTTCTAAATAAAAAAACAGTGCTAAGCACTGTTTAATCTAATAATTTACCTGCATTACTTACATAAGAACTAATTCTTTCAAGAGAACTTAAAACTTTTTCAAAAGCAAGACCACTTACAGGATCACACTCTCCAGATTTCATTCTCTCTAAATGATAGTTTCTATAAGTAATAACATAGTTTTGGACTTTTTTATTAAAAAATCTCAATCTATTATTTCTTTCAATTCTTGAAATATCTTCATACATAGTATTAAACATAGTCATAATAGAAGTTTCTACAGCATTTAATTCCTTTAAGGAATTTTCTGTATATACTAAATTATCAGTGACATTTGCCTTTGCACTTTCTGCTATTGATTTTGTATGATCTCCTACTCTTTCAATATCTCTTACAGCTCTCATATAGCCCGTTAGACTTGCAGCTAGCTCATCATCCATTTGATGTCCTAGAGCATCGATTATATACTTTGTAATCTCTGTATTTAGATAATTTATAATCTCTTCATTATGAAATATAATATCGTATTTTTCCTCATCAAAATTATAAAAAATCTCTAATGAATATTTAAAGTTTTGTCTTGCAATATCAAACATTCTAAGAGTTTCAGCTTTTACATTTGTAAGAACTAAAAGTGTATCATTGGCTGTTTTTGGATTAATATATCTAAGTGATAACTCTTCAGCTTCTTTATCTTTACCTTTAATAACCTTAGTTGCAAGATTTGATAATTGCTTTGCAAAAGGAAATAAAATAATAGTTGTCATAAAGTTAAAAAAAGTATGCATATTTGCAATTTGTGCTGCTGGTAAATTTCTTGAAAAATTAGCAACAAAAACATCTAAAGGCACAAAGAATGATACAAGAACAAATATTACAGTTCCTATAAAGTTAAATAGAACATGCACTGCTGCTGTTCTTTGAGCATTTTTACTAGCACCAATTGCAGATAATACAGAAGTTATACAAGTTCCTATATTAAAACCACAAATAATATACATTGAGCTATGTAATCCAATTAATCCCTCATTTGCAATAGCTTGTAAAATACCAAGGGCTGCTGCTGATGATTGAATAGCTCCTGTTATAACAGTACCTGCTAAAATACCTAAAAATGGATTTGAAAATTTTGTCATTAATTGAATAAATGCTGGATCTTTTCTAAGAGGAGCCATTGAAGATGACATAAACTCCATACCCATAAATAAAAATCCAAGACCAATTATAACTTGACCTATATATTTAAGCCTTTCATTTTTTAATCCCTTATTCATTGCAAATCCAATAAATGCAATAATTGGAGCAATTTTAGTAATATTTAAAGCTACTAACTGACCAGTGATAGTAGTACCAATATTAGCTCCCATAATAACACTTGTCGCCTGATAAATTGACATTAGCCCAGCATTAACAAACCCAACTAGCATAACAGTAGTTGCTGATGATGACTGAATAATTGCAGTTACAATAACACCAACAAAAACACCCTTAATTGGATTTGAAGTTACTTTTTCAACAAAGCTTCTCATTCTATTTCCCGCGACAAGATCTAGTCCACTACTCATAAGATCCATACCATATAAAAATAAGGCAAGACCTCCAAGTAGCCCAAAAATATAAGTTATAGACATAAAGACCTCCAATTTATTAATTCATATTCATAATACCCGATAGAGAAGATTATTGAAAGAGATATTGTAAAAATAGTATAAATTTTATTTTATTGATATGTAAAGTCCTTTATGGTAAATTAACTACTAGGGAGGTTTTTTATGCCTAAAAAGATAGATTATTTTAATATGTTAGTAAATCTAGGACAAAAAGCAACATCAGCATCAAACCTATTAAATAGAATATTAAAAGAATTTGATTATAAAGATATGAAATATTTAATGGTTGAAATGCAAGAAATAGAAAAAGAAGCAGATGTAATAGTCCACGATTTAAATAAATCCTTAGTAGATCAATTTATACTGCCAATTAAAAGAGAAGATTTCTTCGATATAGCTCAAAGTATAGATTCAATTATAGATTCAATTGAAACAATTACACAGTATTTCTATATGTTTGCAGTAAAAGAACTTCGACATGAAGCAACTTTATTTGCAGGAATAATTTCAGAATGTGTAGAAACTATAAATTTAATATTGATAAATCTAAAGAAAACGAAAAAACTTACAGAAATAAACGAACACCTAAATAAATTAACATACTTAGAAGATAAAGCAGATAAAATTTATATAAACTCCACAAAAAAATTATTTAAAGAAGAAAATGATCCATTAATACTTACACAGTGGGAAGAAATTATTTATCGAATGGAAAAATGTTGTGATAAATGTAAATATACAGGAACAGTAATAGGAAGAATATTCCTTAAAAATAGCTAAAAAAATAGACCATTTCTGGTCTATTTTTTTAGCTTTAATTAGTTATTAGGTTATATAGTGTAAATATTTTAACTATTAAATTTATAGGAATACATTCCCTGTTAATAAAATCTATTCATAATGTTTAGTGAGGTTAAGCATATTCCGTTTTGTGGAATGTATTCCATTAATTAAGAAATCATAAATAGATTATAATATAATATTAAAATTAAAGCTAATACATAAATTCATATACTTACCTTATTGATTAGTATATAATTCCTATACTTGTAAACAAATAAAAAAGACCTCTATAATTAAATAGAAGTCCTTATCATTAAAATAACGAAGCAAAAAATGTAATTGCAAAAGTATTTGTAAGATCTATTAAAAACGCTCCGACAATTGGAAGTATAAAAAATGCCTTTGGCGCTGGTCCATATTTTTCTACAACAGAACTCATATTAGCAACACCATTTGCCGTAGCTCCCATTCCAAAACCACACATACCAGCAGAAAGAACAGCCGCATCATAATCTCTTCCCATAATATTAAAAGTAACAAAAGTAGTATATAAAACAATGATTAAAGTTTGAACTAATAATATTATAATCATAGGACCTGCAACTTCTGCTAATTGCCATAATTTTAAATTTGTAAGAGCCATTGCAAGAAACATATTTAAACCAATATCTCCAAGTAAATTTGCACATCTTTCATTTACCTTGAAAGTTCCCTTTCTTCCAATAGTATTTCTATAAATTCCAGCAATTAACATTGAAGTTACATAAGCAGGAAGAATTAACTTTTGCCATAACTTTAAAAGTTCATTTTTTAAAATTACACCAATAGCAATAGATACAAAAATAACTGCCATAGTCTTTAATATCTCATTGACATTAATTTCTTCAACAACAGTATTTATAAGTTCTTCTTCCTTATATCTTATATTTTCCTCTTTATCTAAAACAGAAGGTGCTAAATTATTCTTTTTAATTAATCTACCACCAATTGGTCCTCCAATTAAAGAGCCCATAATAAGACCAAATGTAGCAGCTGCCATACCTATTTCATTCGCACCTACAAATCCATTCTTTACAAACTCAGGTCCCCATACACCAGCAGTCCCATGTCCACCAACCATAGTTATAGAACCACATAAAAGACCAAGTAGAGAATCCTCACCTAAAAACTTGGCAATTCCAATACCAACACCATTTTGTAAAAATACAAGTATAACTGTAGCTATGTAGAAAATAATAACTCCAACGCCACCCTTTTTAATAATATCTATACTTGCGATAAGTCCAATACTAGTAAAGAAAAACATCATAAAGGGATCTTGAAAAGTAACATCCATTTGAAACTCAAGAATTCCAAACTCTCTTAAAAATAAATGAATTATTGCAAATAAAAATCCACCAATAACAGGTGCAGGAATACAAAATTTCTCAAAAAAATCAACCTTCCCTTTAATCCACTTACCAATAAATAAAACTACAATACATATAGCCGCAGTTTGCATCATATCTGGTTTAATTATCAATTTTCTCATCCTTTCTTATTTATAATATTTATAAATGATTTAGCAAGAAAAATAGCTAAATTATTATTTAAGTAAATATAAGACTAATTGTTTTAAATATAAACAATTATCATTTTTATATAATGGTAATATTGTACCACTTTATCTAATATAGGTAAAGATAAATATATATTATATAAGATGCATTATACTTTTAAATACAACAAAAAAATCTACTATTTCTAGTAGATTAACTATGGTGGACACAATAGGGCTCGAACCTATGACCCCCTGCTTGTAAGGCAGATGCTCTCCCAACTGAGCTATGCGTCCATATTCAATTATTTAATATAATTACTTTTATTTATATACTTAAGACGTACCAACTGGTAACTACGGCTCAAATTACTGTGTAATTTGGTCTTCGTTACATTTGACCTACGACGAAATCAAAGATTTCTGTTAGGTCAAGAAGCTATGCGTCCAGATATTCAATTGTTTAATATAATTACTTTATTTATATACTTAAGACATACCAACTGGTAACTACGGCACAAATTAATTCATAATTTGGTCTTCGTTACATTTGACCTACAACGAAATCAAAGATTTCTGTTAGGTCTAGAAGCTATGCGTCCAGATATTTAATTGTTTAATATAATTAGGTTGTATTACAGTGGATTTCTAGCTATTCGAATTTCATTCTCATAGGAAATCCTTGTATAAAATCTATCTACAAATCACTTCGTTCTTTGGATAGATTGTTATGGTGACCCATGCGCGATTCGAACGCGCGACACCCTGATTAAAAGTCAGGTGCTCTACCGGCTGAGCTAATGGGTCATTTATATTATTTTACCTATGAAGCAATACTTCTATTAGGCTATTTTATAATGTGTTTTTTATTTATCTATATAAATGGTGACCCTGCCGAGAATCGAACTCGGGATACCACCGTGAAAGGGTGGTGTCTTAACCGCTTGACCACAGGGCCTTTTATTTATTTTTAACTTAAAAAATCCGCCAACGATCACTAGATACGTCAACGGATCTTTATGTAAACTGGCGATTATCTACTCTCCCAGGCCGTTGCCAGCCAAGTACCATCGACGGTTAAGAGCTTAACTACTGTGTTCGGTATGGTTACA
>NZ_JAGGLJ010000008.1 GCF_017874395.1 Peptoniphilus stercorisuis
TGCTATAAAAATAAATGACGCGGGATGGAGCAGTTCGGTAGCTCGTCGGGCTCATAACCCGAAGGTCAGTGGTTCAAATCCACTTCCCGCTACCAAAAATTTAATAAGGCCCTGTGGTCAAGCGGTTAAGACACCACCCTTTCACGGTGGTATCCCGAGTTCGATTCTCGGCAGGGTCACCATTTATGGACGCATAGCTCAGTTGGGAGAGCATCTGCCTTACAAGCAGGGGGTCATAGGTTCGAGCCCTATTGTGTCCACCATATGCGGCCTGGTAGTTCAGTTGGTTAGAATGCTAGCCTGTCACGCTAGAGGTCGAGGGTTCGAGTCCCTTCCAGGTCGCCAAAAAATTTTATAGCATTTAAGTAAGCTGGTGTGGCTCAATTGGTAGAGCAACTGACTTGTAATCAGTAGGTTGGGGGTTCAAGTCCTCTCACCAGCTCCATTTTTATATATATTTACTTAAGGGTGAGTTCCCGAGTTGGCCAAAGGGGACGGACTGTAAATCCGTTAGCTCAGCTTTCAGTGGTTCGAATCCACTCTCCCCCACCAGTTTTGCGGATGTGGCTCAGTGGTAGAGCATCGCCTTGCCAAGGCGAGGGTCGCGAGTTCGAATCTCGTCATCCGCTCCAAAAATTTGCACCGTTAGCTCAGTTGGATAGAGCGTCTGGCTACGGACCAGAAGGCCGAGGGTTCGAATCCTTTACGGTGCACCAAGAAAAAACCTCGTAATCGTTGATTGCGAGGTTTTTTTATTATTTAGAAGATTTTTATTTTTCATTATTATCTACATATTTAATAGATCATATTCAAAATTATAGCCTATCTCTGGTGAATGTGGTAAATTTTGATGTTCAGGATTATTTTCATCGTATATAGTTCTAAATGAATTTGAAATTTTATTATCTAAGTTAAAATTTAGAATATCATATTGCTTAATAATATTTTATTTATTATAACCAGAGCCTATAACAACAGTTAGATTTTCAGAATCCCAATCTATATTTAATCCCATTTCTTCAGCTAAAAATCTTATTGGTACAAAAGTTCTATTATTAATTATCTTAGGTGCAACATCTAGAATTTTTGTTGAAGAAGTAGCATTTTTGGGATTATCAACATTAATAATAGGATTATCTATAGTCATATGAAAGGTATTAAAAATACTATCATCTTTTGTTTCTACATCATTAACTATTTCTAAATATGCAATATGAATACTTTTATTTTCAGGATAATAAATCACATTATATCCTAAATTTTCAGATACAACTCTTATAGGTACTAGAGTTCTATTATTTTCAATAATAGGAGAAACATCTGAATTTACATAGTTTCCATTAATCCATATTTTTATAGGTTGTTCTTCTGCATAAATAGAATTTGGTATTAATGAAATTAACAGCATTAATACAAGAGATAATCTTTTGATTGTCTTACTCATAAATAACTCCTTCTTAATTTTTCATAACTAATTATATAAACTTACTTAGTTAATACTCTTCATATGCTTTTAATTTATAATCATATTTATAATAATTTTCTTCTCCATTTCCACCTGTATATATAACTTCAGTCCATATAGGATTACTATTTTTAATATCAACATCTCCTTCATTTGAAAAAATATCTTTTTCAACAGAAACTTCTCCTGGTGTCAATGTTTCTGCAACTACTAGGAGAATCTCTTCTTCTTTATTATTTCTATATAGAGTTTTCCAACTTTTAATATTAAACTTAGAATTATTTGAAAGTATAAACTTTCCATAATAGGCTTCTCCTTGTAATTCTAGTGGCTTTGTGATTTCAAGTTGTAAATCTTCAACAGTAGGAAATTCTTGTTTTGTCATATTTTCAACTTGATTTTTATTATTTTCATTAATAATATTATTTGTTTGCTTATTTCCACAAGATGTAAGTAATAATGTACTAGATAATAATGTAACTAATAATAATTTCCCTATAATTTCACTCCTTAAATTTTACATAAGTAATAACATATTATAATCATATCACTATTTTAAGAAAATTTAATGTATTAGCTAATATTTGAGATATCTTGATAATGCAAGAAAGAGGTTTTTATATTTTAAATTAATGTCTATATAATATTTTAGATCCATTTTTTATGTTATTTAACATTTAAAAATTGTTTATCTAAAATAATTAGAGTTTTAAATATCCAAATGAATATAGTTAAAATGATTAGTATGTTTAAATTTAATAGATACAAACTATATTAATATTTGTATGAACATAAAATGTCCCTAATAATGGAAGAAAAAGTCCCTAATCATAGGAATAATCAAACTAAATGGAAAAAATGTATTTTTATCTAAAAAATGGGAACTAAATAAAGAAATATGCTATTGAATAAAGGATATACAAATACTATATTTGAATGTGATTATATGGGAGAGTTAATCAAATTAAAGAAAATGTTTTTACAGGATTAATTAAATATTTAAAAAAGGGGATTTTAAATGAAAAAAACATAGCGGTAATACTTTTATTCTCTTTCATATTGCAAATAATATATCCATTCAACAATTTAATATTTGCAAATGAAAGTATAGAGCATAATAATATCTCAATATTTGAAACATTCGAAGAAGAAATGCCAGAAGATGAGAATTTAGAAGCTAAAGATGAGAATTTAGAAGCTAAAGACTTAGGAAATATTTTTAAAGATGCTACTATAGAGATAGATAGTAACAAAATTAGTCCAGAGGACGAAGTTAAGATTTCTGAAGTTAGTTCAATAAAAGTGGAATATAATTGGGAAATTGCTGATGATGAAGAAATAATAGCTGAAGACTATGCAAGTATTAAACTACCAAATGCTATTAAAGCAATTAAATCATCAGAAAGCGGAAATGTTATATCTAATGATGAAGTCGTTGGAATATATAATATAGAAGGAGATAATCTTAAAATTGTTTTTAATGACAAGTTAAATAAATTAGAAGAAAGAAATGGAACTTTTGGATTATTATTTAATATTAATAATGATATTTTTGAGGAAAATACTAAGCAAATTATATCTTTTGAAACTAAAGAAAAAAAAGATTATAATATTACAGTTAAACCCAAAAATGGTAAAACAATAGAAAAAAATGGAGAATTTGACAATGAATTAAATCCAAAAAATATAAACTGGACTATTGATATAAATACTTCCTTAGATGATCTAAAAAAAGTTAAAATTCAAGATGATATTATAAAATCACTAGAATTAGATGGAAGTATTGAAGTTTATAATTTAATAGTTGGATCAAAGGGAAAAGTTGTAGAGGGGACAAAATATAAAGATTTTTATGAATTTCCAATAGATCTAGGTGATATAAATTCTGCATATAGAATAAAATATAAAACTAATATAGTTGATTCTAATGAAAATACATTTAAGAATAAAGCTATTTTATTAGAAGATGACAAAGAAAAAGCAAATGATATTAAAGAAAAAGGCTCTTATATAGAAAAAACTGGAAATAATATAGATAATAAAACTATTAAATGGAATATATTTGTAAATAAGAGATTAGATAATCTTGAAAATGCAACTATAGAAGATAATCTTCCAAAGGGATTAATTTTAAAAGAAAATTCTATAAGAGTATATAAGTTAAATCAAAATGGAACTGACTTTAGTAGAGAGGAAGAATTAAACAATGACTATAAAAACCTTTCAATTAATCTTGGAAAAATAGACTCTGCTTATGAAATAGAATTTGAAACAAATATAGATTACGCAAAATTAGACGAAGTAGAATTTAAAGAAAAATTAGAATTTGAGAATACAGCTTCTTTAAAATCTAATGAACAAACTTGTGAACAAACTTGGTCAGATAATGCTAAGGTAGAAATAGATAGAGGAAGTATATTATCTAAAAGTGGTAGAGAAATAACTTCTTATAAAGATGAAAAACCTATTATGGAATGGACTATAAAAGTAAATAGTGCAAATGCAAAAATATATAATTCTATATTAGAAGATACAATAGGAGAAGGTCAAAATTTAATAGAAGATAGTATTGAGATAAAAAATTCTTCAGGAAAAATTAATGATAGTGATATTTCTATAAATGGTAATGGATTCAAAATAAATTTAGGAATTATTGAAGAAGAATATACTATAAAATACAAAGTTGAAATTACAAATGAAAATATAAAAGAATATACAAACCAAGCAATATTAAAAGGGAATTTTAAAGAAGGCCCAGGAACAGGAACTGAAGAAAATATAATTGAAGAAATAAATGTTTCTGGAACACTTACAGAAAATAATATATTTGCTAAAGAAACAGTTAATGGAAATATAAATGATATTAATTATAATGGTATAGATTATGAAAATAAAACTATGTCTTGGAAACTGACAGTAGATGCTTTTAAAGATAAAATAAAAAGATTAAATATTAAAGAAGAATTTACTCCTGCTAGAAGTATGTTTTTATTAGAAGATAGTCTTATAATTATGAAAGATAATATAGTTTTGGATAAAAATTTATATCAAATAGTAGATCATGGAGTAGATGGATTTGGAATTAACTTTAATGGAGAATTAGAAAAAGCAAAATATGAAATTTATTTTAAAACATCCTTTGAACTTAATGAGTTAATTGAAAAAAAAGGAATAATAAATGAAAAATCAACTTATAATGAAAAATCAACTTATAATAATAAAGCTACCTTTACTGGAGAAAATAGTAAAGATGAAAAATTTAGTGATGAAAAAACAGCTGAATATAACTTAAAAAAATATATTTTTAATAATGGAAAAAAAGAAGCATCCTTAGATAGAGACAGTAGAAATATTAATTGGAAAGTATATACTAATACTTTATCAAGGAAATATTCTGATAAATACACTATCACAGATAAATTAAGTGAAGGACAAAAATCAAATAAAGATATAAAAATTAGCACATATGATATAAATAAAGATGGAAATATAGTTAATATAAAGGAAATAAATGATGGATTTAGTATTAAAGATTTATCTGATGATAGTTTTTCAATAGAATTTGAAAATGGAATAGATAAACCTATATTATTAGAGTATTCTAGTGAAATTGTAGGGATTTCAAAGGAAAATTATTCTAATAAAGCAAATGTAAAATCTTCAGATTATTCAAAGGAATATAGTAAAAAAGTAAATTATGATTATCATAATAGCTTTATAGACAAAGAAAGTGATATTGAAGGTTCAAAAGCATATACAGATGATGAAATTTTATGGACTGTAGATATTAATAAAAGTTTATCTTATATTCAAAATGCTGTTTTTAAAGATACAATAAGTGAAGGGCATATTTATATAGAAGACAGTTTAAAAGTATTTGATAAATCAGGTAAAGAGATAGAAAATATAAAGGATAAATTAAAAGTTGAAAATAATAATGTAGATAGTGAAACTATATTGAAATTAGATTTAGGAAACTTAGATAAAGAATTAAAAATCCAATATAAGACAGTAGTATTATCAACAAATGGAAGTATATCAAATCAAGCTGAGCTAACAGGTAAGGGTATTGAAGAAAAAACTAACTCAAAAAAGGAATATACAGTAGAGCAAAGCTCATGGGCTACAGGTTCAGGAAAAGAAAAAATAGGATCCTTAGAAATAATCAAAATAGATTCTAGTACTAAAGAAATTATAGAAAAAAATGAGGCTAAATTTAAACTCTATTATCTTCTAAATGGAGACAGACAGCTAGTTAAAGGAAAAACTGAAATTGGAAGTGAAGATGAAGATGGTATAATAACAACAGTTAATGGTAAAATATCATTTAAGGGTTTGCCTTATAGAAATTATTTCATAGAAGAAGTAGAAGCTCCAAAAGGATATATTCTTTTAGAAGAGCCAAAAGAAATTACAATAAATAAAGATCATAAAAAAATTAATGAAACAATAGAAAACGAAAAAGAAAAAATAGATATTACTGGAAAGAAGATTTGGGATGGTGGACCAAAGGACAAACCAAATATTGAAATTCAGCTTTATAGAGATGATGAAGTTTTAGGAGAAAAAGTTTTACTAAAATCTGGAAATACTCAGTACACTTGGAAAAATCTAGATAAAACAGATAATGTTGGAAATGAATATAAATATACAATAGACGAAGTAGAAACACCAGAGGATTATGGAAAAGAAAGAGTAGATGATTTAACTATTAAAAATATCTACAATAGTCCTAAAACTGAAATAACAGGAAGAAAAATTTGGAATGGTGGACCAAAAGATAAACCAAATATTGAGATCCAACTTTATAGAAATGATGAAGCTTTTGGAGAAAAAATTAAACTTAAAAATGGTGAGTTAAGTTATACTTGGACAGATTTAGATAAAAATGATCATAATGGAAATGAATATAAATATACAATAGATGAAGTAAATGTTCCAAAAAATTATAGAAAAAAATTAAATGGATTAACTATTACAAATATTTATGAAGAGCCAAGAAAGCCTAATAGACCATCAAAACCAAGTAGACCAAATAGGCCAAGACCAATTGATCCAACGAATCCAATTGATCCAACGAATCCAATTGATCCAACGAATCCAATTGATCCAACAAAGCCAATTGATCCAACAAAGCCAATTGATCCAACGAATCCAATTGATCCAACAAAACCAGTTGACCCAACGAAACCAGTTGACCCAACGAAACCAATTGATCCAACAGATCAATTTGAATCAAATAGTGTAGATAATAAAAAAAATATAGGAGATATTAATAAATCAAGTAATTTAGATGAATATAATAATTTGAATAAAGAAGAAAACAATTCAAGATATAACGAAAATGGTAATTTAGAAAGATTACCTAAAACTGGACAAAAAGATAATGTTATTTATTATCTTTTAGGAAGTGTTTTAATTCTATTAAGTTTTATTTTTAAGAAAAAAACTAAATCAGAATAATAAAAAAGGATAGATTTTTCTATCCTTTTTTTAATTAAATATTAAATTGTATTGGTTTTTGTCTAAGTCTGAAACTTCTTCTAATTTTCCTATAACAAAAAATCTTTTACCAGTTTTAGAACTATAATAACAAGTCATTAATGATATAGTTGGATCTGAATATTTATCAATACTAATCATACTTACTTCAGTATCGTCAACAACTAATGTTTCAACGGTTTTATATTTATATAAATTAGAACCATCACTAATAAAAATAGGAGAATTTATTTCTATATCCATTAAAGCCCCAAAGAGAACGGATTTATTTTTCGAATAATGACCAATCAAAGTGTAATTTAATTGTCCCATTTGTTGATTAGTATTAACAATGCTAGTGCCTGTCATTAGATTTTCATTAGTCGGTTCATTAAAAATAGGAAGTTTAGTATCAATATCTGGAATATATAAAATTCCTATTATATCGTTATTATTTTTTTCGGAAAATAAAGATTTTATAGTCAATAGAATATTTGCATCATCAATCTCTAAGTTATTAATATTATTAATATTTTCATTTTGAAGTTCTGAGTTTTTGATTTTATTATAAGAATTATTCAAGGTTTTTTTTGAATTATTATTAATATATAAATCATTTAGTTTAGGGATAAGGATTAAACTTATTCCCAGAATTAATAATAGTGGTGATATAAATTTTTTCATATGCTCTCCATTAATATAATAATTTTAATTACAATCATATTATATACAAAGAATTAGTGATAATATATAATTTTTTATTTATAAGTAAGCAAAAAGATATACTTCTTAGTATATCTTTGCTATTTTTTTAAATAAAATTTTTGGATACATATTTTTGTAGATTAAGTTTAATTCTTTTTTGATATTTGTATTGGAATTATATAATTTCATTGGCATATACATTATATTAAATTTTCCGCCTGCTAAATTTATTTCTGCATTTGAAAGGTATGCTCCATTTTTTTATAGAAATCTATTCTTCTTGTTCTTGTTATTTTTTCATTTTCATCTATTGCATACTTTGGATTTTCACATTCAAATATTAGAGAGTTTATATTAAGTTCATTTTTTAAATGTTCAAGCATAATACTTCCAATACCATTTCCTCTTTCTTCTTGAACTGTTGCAAAATAATCTAATAGTAAAGTTTTTTCACATTTCCAAACAAAGGCTGCATAAGCTTTTAATTGATTATCTTTTTCTAAAATATAACAAGTGTATTTATTTTCTTGATACATTTTTTTTATTAGAAAGAATGGCTTTCTCTCTGAAAATGGAAAAACATTTTTTAAGTTATTTTTGTAAATTCTTTTAAATTCCTTAAGGTCTATTTTTCTTAATTTATAAGACCGATTAATCATTTTAATCCTACTGTGTATTTTAAATACATTATAATAAAATATTATACCCATAAGAATACAATTAAATACTTAGATAAACAAAATTTACGAAAAAATTTTTATTAATGGACTTTTTTTAATAAACAATATATTCTTATTAAAAGGGAGGATGCCATGATTGAATCAATTGTTTTAGGTGTTTTCATATTGAGCTTGATTTTTTGTGTAGTAAGTAAAATTTCAATAATAATTGTGTTGTTTTTTGGATATATATTATTTTTTATATATGGTTTGTATGAAAAGAATAGTTTTAAAAGTATGATTAAAATGTCTTTAAAGGGTGTTTATCAGGTTAAAAATGTAACTATTACTTTATTTATAATTGGTATATTAACTTCTGTATGGAGAGGATCAGGGACTATTGCCTTTATTATTTATCATTCTACTAAATTAATAAGGCCAAATAGCTTTATATTTATTACTTTTTTATTATGTTCTTTAGTTTCTTTTTTAATAGGTACATCTTTTGGAACTGCTGCAACTATGGGGGCTATTTGTATGACTATGGCAGCGTCTTTAGGAGTAGATCAAGTCTTTGTTGGAGGAGCAATATTATCTGGATGTTATTTTGGTGATAGAATGTCTCCTATGTCTTCTAGTGCTCTTTTAGTTTCTGAGATAACTAATACAGATATTTTTGATAATATAAAAATTATGTTTAAAATAGCATTTATACCATTTATGATAACTTGTATTATATATTTATTTTTAGGTTTTAGTTTAAATAGCAGTGGAGAAATTATATCTATTGATAGATTATTTGAAAGAAATTTTAATTTAAGTATTATTACAATTATTCCAGCTATTATTATAGTAGTATTTTCTTTTTTTAAAGTTGATGTTAAAAAAACTATGATTTTAAGTATTTTATTAGGAAGTTTAATTTGTATATTTGTTCAAGATATGGAAGTTTTAGAACTTTTTAAATTTTATGTATTAGGATATAAATCAATGGATCAAGAGCTTGCAAAAATATTAAATGGCGGTGGAATAGTATCTATGTTTGGTGTTATTTTAACTATATTTATATCTTCTGCTTATGCTGGAATTTTTGAGCAAACAAATTTATTAAAAGGTTTTAAAAAGAATGTGGATAATATAGCTTATAGGTATTCAAAATATGCAAGTGTTTATTTTGTTGCTATTTTTACATCAATTATAAGTTGTAATCAAACTTTATCTATTTTATTAACTTATCAATTAAGTGAGGATATTATTAAGGATAATAAAAAACTTGCTATTATTCTTGCTAATACTGTTATAGTTATAGCTCCTTTAATTCCTTGGTCAATTGCAGCAAAGGTACCTCTTGAAACTGTTGGAGCTAGTACAAAAAGTATAATATTTTCTTTTTATTTATATTTACTTCCAATATATGCTTACTTCTTAGATATTAAAGATGAGAAAATATTGAGAAATAAATTTAATTTAACTTAAGTTGATATATTGATGCTATAGGGCTTAAAATGTAAAAATAATTGGATATAGTAAACTTCATACTAAGTTAGTGTAGAAGTTTGTAAATAGGTCTTGTATGGCTTTAAAAGATAGCTTTTAAATGGTTATGATAGAGAGAAAGTTTATTATTTAATATAATAGGTATATATGTGTTAGATAATAAATAATTTTTATTTAGAAAGATAGAAATAAGATTTATTTAAGATTGAAATTTTAGAGATTTTGAAATATGATTATAGTGAAGCAAAATTAAGTTATAGTTATTACTAAGTATTTTAGAAAATATTTGGAAAGAAAGTTATATTAATAAGTTTTATTATTTAATATATTACTATATAATTTAGCTACAAAAAGTTAATGTAAACATAGGAAAAATAAATATTTTATTTTCTAAGAAAATATTGCAATATAGTGTTTCTTATGCTATTATAATTAACTGTAACCGCTCAAAGTATGGTCTTAAAATTTTTAATTACCTACAATGGCGAGTCTTATAAAATAGGGAGGTGCTACAATATGTACGCAGTTATAGAAACAGGTGGAAAACAATACACAGTTAAGGTTGGAGAAACAGTTAAAGTTGAAAAACTTAACGCTAACGAAGGTGAAAAAGTAACTTTTGATAAAGTTTTATTCATCGCAGGAGACGATGTTAAAGTTGGTGCTCCATACGTAGAAGGTTCTAAAGTTGAAGGTGAAGTTATTAAACAAGCTAAAGACAAAAAGATAGTTGTTTATAAATACAAATCTAAAAAGAACGAAAGAACTAGAAAAGGACATAGACAACCTTATACATTAGTTAAAATAGATAATATTATCTAATGACTAATATAATTATTTATAAAAATCAAAATGTCTATACTGGTTTTAAATCAGAGGGACATGCGGATTTTAATGGTAGCGGAGAATATGATATAGTTTGCGCTGCAATATCTATACTTACACAAGGACTATATTTTTCACTTGTAGAAAATTGTAATATAGATGAAAATGAAATTCATGCAATACAGGAAGATGGATTTCTAGAAATAAAATTAGATTATAATAAATCGAATAATATAAAAATTCAAAGTAATTTTGAGTTTATGATTACTGGATTGAAACTTTTAGAGGCACAATACTCTAATCATATAAATTTAGAGGTAATGGAGGTGCAAAGATGATAAAATTTGATTTACAACTTTTCTCTTCTAAGAAGGGAGTAGGTTCTTCAAAGAATGGTCGTGATTCTCAAGCAAAAAGACTTGGAGTTAAAAAAGGCGACGGACAATATGTTATTGCAGGTAATATTATTGTTAGACAAAGAGGTACAAAAATCCATGCAGGCGAAAATGTAATGCGTGGTGGAGATGATACACTATTTGCAACTGTTGATGGACGTGTTAAATTCGAAACTAAAGGCAGAGGCAACAAAAAAGTTGTTAGTGTATATACAGAAGAATTAGCATAAGAAATCTAATGAAGTCGTAGCTTGCTACGGCTTTATTTTATATAAACTTAGAAATATCATAGATATTTTAAGAACACTTTAAGATTTCAACTATATTTATTGTGATATAATTGGGATTAGAATTTATTAGATAAGGATAAAGGGATATGTTTATAGATATAGCTAATATAAGATTAAAAGCAGGTAATGGCGGAGATGGCGCTGTTGCTTGGAGAAGAGAGAAGTTTGAACCTGCTGGAGGACCAGCTGGTGGAGATGGCGGTAATGGCGCAAACATAATCCTAAAAACTGATGAGGGACTTCACACATTAATGGACTTTAGATATAAAAGAGAATATAAAGCTCCTAATGGTGAAAATGGAAGAAGTAAGAAACAATTTGGTAAAGATGGAGCAGATATTATACTAAGAGTACCAGTTGGAACTCTTGTAAAAGATAAAGAAACTGGTGGCGTAATAGTTGATTTAAAAGAAAAAGATCAAGAGTATATTATCGCTAAAGGTGGACGAGGTGGACGTGGTAATGCAAAATTTACTACATCTACAAGACAAGCTCCTGCATTTGCTCAAGCTGGCTCTAGAGGTGAAGAAAAAGAAATCACTTTAGAATTAAAACTTCTTGCTGATGTCGGTTTAGTAGGATTTCCAAATGTTGGAAAATCAACATTACTTTCAGTAGTTTCTGCAGCAAAACCTAAGATTGCAAATTATCATTTTACGACATTAAAACCAAATCTTGGTGTTGTAAATTTAGGTCAAGAAATGGGATTTGTAATAGCGGATATACCAGGACTTATTGAAGGTGCTAGTGATGGACTTGGACTTGGGGATGAATTTTTAAAGCATGTTGAAAGAACTAAAGTTTTAATACATGTTATTGATGTTTCAGGTTCTGAGGGAAGAGATCCAATTGAAGACTTTTATAAAATAAATGAAGAGTTAAAGGGATATAATGAAAAACTAGCTGAAAAACCGCAAATAATATTTGCAAATAAAACTGATATTCCAGGTTCTGAAGAAAATTTAGAAAAATTAGAAAAAGAATTTGGGGAAAAATATAAAATTTTTAGCGGTAGTGCTGCTACAACTGAAAATTTAAGAGAACTTATGAAGTATACTTTTAATGAAATTCAAAATTATGAAAATGACGATGAGGAAGAGTATAAGACATTTGACAAAGAATACATTCCAGTAAAAACAAGGGAAGAAGGTATAAATGTCTATGTAGAAAATGATAATTATATAGTTGATGGACCATATATTGAAAAATTATTAAAATCTACAAATTTTGAGGATAATGAATCTTTAAAATATTTCCAAGAGAACTTAAGAAAAAATAATGTAATAGATAAATTAAGAGAGCTTGGTATAAATGAAGGGGATTCTGTATTTATTATGAATTTTGAATTCGAATTTTTTGAATAGGGGTTAAGATGATAACAGGAAAACAAAGATCTTATTTAAAATCACTAGCAAATAATTTAACACCTCTTATACAAGTTGGTAAAAATGGTGTTAGTGATAGTTTAATTGAACAAATAGATGTATTATTAGAAAATCATGAATTAGTAAAAATTACTGTACTTCAAAACTCACCTGTAACAGCTAAAGAAATAGTTGATGAAATTATTGATGGAACAGGTGCAGAGTTTGTACAACAAATAGGAAGTAAGCTTACAATCTATAGAGAATCAAAAGAGAATAAAACTATTGAAATATAATGAAAAAATATGGATTAATGGGAGGAACCTTTGATCCTATTCATCTAGGACATCTTATGATTAGCGAGTATGTCAAAGAGGATCTTGGATTAGATGAAATAATATTTATACCAACAGGTAATCCTCCACACAAAACAGATTATTTACCAGCTGATCAAAGATATAATATGGTTAGTATAGCTATTAGGGAAAATCAAGATTTTAAAATATCTGATGTGGAAACTAAAAGAGTTAAAGAATCTTATAGTATTGAAACTATTAATATTTTAAAAGAAGAATTACAAGGTGATCTATATTTTATTATTGGATCAGATTCTTTATTTGATCTTAAAAATTGGAAAGATATAGAAAAACTTGCAACTCTTGTTGATTTTGCTTGTGCTGTAAGACCGCATTATGCTTTAGAAAAAGAAATTAAAAAAGAGATTGATTATCTAGATAAGAAATATCATGTAAGGGTTCATATGGTTGATTCTCCATTATATGATATTTCATCTACTAAAATAAGAAAAAGACTTAAAGAGAAAAAATCTGTAAAGTATATAGTTCCAGATGAAGTTATTGATTATATAGATGAAAATAATTTATATAGAGGTTAGTTATGGAAATAATAACAGAAGATATAAAAAATGAGATTCTACAAAGAATTGGGGAAAAAAGATATAATCATACTCTAAGAGTTATGAAAACAGCTGTGGAACTTGCAAGGAATTTTGGTATAGATGAAGAAAAGGCACAAATTGCAGGATATCTTCATGACTGTGCAAAAATAAAGAACAAAGAAGAATTATTGAAAGAAGCAGAAATTTATAATTTAAATTTAACTGAAGATATGAAAAGAGCTCCTCAAATTATCCATGGATATTTAGGAGCTAAAATTGCTAATAAAAGATATCATATAGATGATATAGAGATTTTAAGTGCAATAGAAAGTCACACTACTGGAAAAGATAATATGAGCGATTTAGATAAGATTATTTTTTTAGCTGATTATATTGAACCTATGAGAAATTTTGATGGAGTAGAAGAGGCAAGGAAATTATCAAAGATAAATTTAGATGAAGCTATGTTATTTAGTTTAAATAATACGATAGAATTTTTGTGTAGTAAAGATGAATATATAGCTTTAGATACAATAAAAGCAAGAAACTATATTTTGGAGATATTAAAATGAAAAGATTTTTTAAAGCTTTTTTTACTACATTTTTAGTAATAGTAGTACTATTTGTAGGATCAACAGGATTTTTTCTATTTAAAAATCATATAGAAAATCCTGGAGATATGATTTCAGAATTAAAAAGCTCAAATGATAATATACAATTTTTATTATTAGGGGTAGATAGCTTAGATTCAGCATCTGCTACTAATACAAGATCAGATACAATAATGCTTGTAAATATGAATTTGGAAAATGGTAGTGCAGATTTGATTTCTATACCTAGGGATACTTATGCAAGTATAGAAGGGTATAATAATCAAAAGATAAACCATTCATATAATTATGGAGGTTCTGATTTAACATTACAAACAGTAAATAATTTATTAGGAACAGATATAAAATATTATATAACTATGGATTATAGCTTTGTAGAAGATGTAGTAAATATAATAGGTGGTGTAACAGTAGATGTACCTATAAAAATGGATTATGAAGATCCTTGGGCAGATCCGCCTTTAAGCATACATTTAGAACCAGGTGTGCAAAGTTTAAATGGAAATGAATCTTTACAATTTTTAAGATTTAGAAAAGGATATACAAATCAAGACTTAGGTAGAGTACAAGCTCAGCAACAGTTTGTATCAGCTTTTATTAATAAGGTTAAATCACCATTAACTTTTGTAAAAGCACCAATATTACTTAAATCTTATGGCAAATATACAGATAGTAATATGCCTTTTTCACAAATTGTAAAATTAGGATTAAATGTTAGAAAATTTTCAACAGAAAATATTACAACAAATACATTGCCAGGATATCCAGGTTATAGGAATAAAGTGTCTTATTTTTTTGTGAATCAAAATAAAACAGATGAATTATTAAGAACAATGGGAATTAAATAGGAGGATAAATGGATAATAAAGAAAAGTTAGATATAATAGTAAAATCTTGTGAAGATAAAAGAGGAACAGATATAAAAATACTTGATTTAAAGGGTATGACTTCAGTAGCAGATTATTTTGTTGTTGTAAGTGGTGGATCTTCAAACCAAGTAAATGCAATAGCTGATGAAATAGAAGATAAAATGTCTGAAGCAGGAATAGAATTAGATAATCAAGAAGGTAAAAATTCATTAAGATGGATTTTACTAGATTATGGTGATATAATAGTTCATGTATTCCACAATGAAGAGAGGGAATACTATAATTTAGAAAGACTTTGGTCAGACGAAAAAGTAGAAAACAAGGAGGACAACAACTAATGAGTATTAAAATTACACATACAGATAAGGCTCCTGCAGCAATAGGACCTTATTCTCAAGCAACAGTAGTAGGAAACCTAGTATTTACATCTGGACAAATACCAATTATTCCAGAAACTGGAGAACATGTTAAAGATGATATAAAAAAGGCTACAAGACAAAGCTTAGAAAACGTTAAAGCGATACTTGAAAATTCAGGATCATCATTAGAAAAAGTTGCTAAAGTTAATATATTTATTTCAGATATGAATAACTTTGCAGCATTAAATGAAGTATATTCAGAATATTTCTCTGATCACAAACCAGCTAGATGTTGTGTAGAAGTAGCAAGACTTCCACAAGATAACTTAGTTGAAATTGAAGCAATAGCTGAAATTTAATTACTTAGAGAAATAAAAAAGGACTTAAAGTTTTTACTTTAGGTCCTTTTTTAATGGGATTATTAATTTATATAAATCTACCTTTGAAATCGATATCAGTTTAAAAATCCTTAAATAATAAAGATATTTAAAACAAGACTATACTTTCTTTTGAACAAGCAAACTATAAAAGTATTTTAATTACTTTTCATTTAAGTCAGATTTATTATAATCATCTCCAAAAATTTCATCAAGTAAGTCTTGAGATTTCTCAAGTAAAAAATCAGGTACATATATATCTAGACCAGATGGGTTTGTACCAAAAATAAATAAAGTATAATTATTATTATCAGGTACATAATATATGTATGGAATATCATTATCTTCTAAGATACCTTTAACAGCACCTATTTTAAATTGATCAAAAACTGTAACTAATTTTACAAAATCATAATCTTTTAAATTTTTATTCATATAGCACCTCTTTTATTTATATTAACATAATTTAGAAAAAGAAAAAACTGATGGGGAATAACCTCATCAGTTTTCTTAATTTCAATTACATATTCTTTGAGTAGAACTCAACTATTAATTGGTCTTCGATTTCAACAGGTATATCTTCTCTATTTGGAAGAGTTACAAGTGTTGCTTTGAAATCTTTATCTTTTGAAATGTATGGGTAAGAAGTTACGAAATTAGTTTCAAAGTTTTCTTTGAATAATTCAGCTTTTCTTCCTCTAGGTGATAGAGCAATTTCGTCTCCAGCGTTACATCTGTAAGAAGGAATATTTACTTTTCCTCCATTTACAGTAACATGACCATGAGTTACCATTTGTCTTGCTTGTCTTATAGAGCTTGCAAATCCCATTCTGTAAACAAGATTGTCAAGTCTTCTTTCTAAGAATTGTACTAGTGCTGGACCAGTTTGTTCTTTAGATTTTTTAGCTTCTTTGAATAGGTTAACGAATTGTTTTTCTAACACTCCGTAGTAAGCTCTTAATCTTTGTTTTTCAAGTAATTGCTTACCGTATTCAGTTAATTTTTTATCACTTCTTGCAGTTCCTTTATGAGCTCTTTTCATAGCCTTAGGGTGACCACATACATTTAGACCTAATCTTCTAGATTGTTTAAATCTAGGATCCATCATTTTTGCCATATTTTTAATTCAACTCCTATAAATTTCTCGCCGCGATAATTTAAGAGCCAAATGTAGTATACTAAAAATAGCCATTTTTGTAAAGAATTTTATTGAAAAATTTTAAAAAAATAAAAATTCCTACTAAATTACTGCGAAATCTATTGACTTATTGAAATAACTAAGTTAATATAAGAATAAATTTATTAATAGAAGTTTTAAAAATAAAGACAAAGATAGGGAAAAGTAGTTTTTTTATTTTCGTTAAAGAGAAGGACGGTAGGTGTGAAGTCCAAACGGATAAATTAATGAAATGCGCTCTGGAGTTTTGCATTTAAATGATGCAACGGTATTTCTACGTTATAAGAATAGGATATGTCAGTATCTGAAGAAGGTCTATTTGTATATTTCTATACTTATATAGATGAATTAGAGTGGAACAACGTTACTCGTCTCTTTTATAGAGGCGAGTTTTTTTATTTTTTAAATATACTAATAAATGGATTAATAGAAAAGGAAGTGTTGTTTTGTCGCAAAAAATTAAAAGGAATTTTTCAATTATCAAAGATTTAAAAGAAAATATTAAAGCTGTTAAAGATAAGGATCCGGCATCTTCAAATTCTTTAGATATATTTTTTCATAATCCAGGGATAAAAGCTATATTTAGACATAGGATAGCACATTTTTTTTATAATAAAAAAATGTTTTTTATAGCTAATAGTATTTCGTACCACACAAGAAAAAAGACAGGAATAGAAATTCATCCTGGAGCAGTTTTAGGAAGAAGAATTTGTATAGATCATGGAATGGGAATTGTCATTGGAGAGACGGCAACTGTTGGAGATGATGTATTAATTTATCACAATGTAACTCTTGGAGGAACAGGAAAAGATAAAGGCAAAAGACATCCTGATGTTGGAAATAATGTTTTGCTATCAAGTGGATGTAAAATTCTTGGACCAATTCAAATAGGTAATAATGCAAAGGTAGGAGCTAATGCTGTAGTTGTAAAACCTGTACCTGATTATGCAACTGCTGTAGGAATGCCAGCAAGAAATATAGAAAGAAAATACAAAGGAGATCTAAAAAATGTTATATAAAAATATAGTAGATGCAATAGGAAGAACACCAATAGTAAAATTAAATACATTAGATAAAGAAAATAGTGCAGAAATTTTTGCAAAACTTGAATATTTTAATCCAGGAAGCTCTATTAAAGATAGACCAGCTTATTATATTATTAAAAATATGATAGAGGATAAAAAATTAAAAGAAAATGATACAATAGTTGAAGCTACAAGTGGAAATATGGGAATAGGACTTGCAATGGTAGCTTCAGCTTTAGGATATAAAATAATAATAGTTATGCCAGATACTATGAGTGTAGAAAGACAAAAAATTATATCTGCTTATGGAGCAGAACTTGTATTAACTAAAGGTTCTTTAGGTATGCCTGGAGCAATTGAAAAAGCAGAAGAAATAGCTTCTAAAGATGGATATGTAATGGCTTATCAATTTGAAAATAAAAATAATGTTTTAGCTCATGAAAAAACTACTGCTCTTGAAATTTTAGAAGATTTAAAAGATGTAGATGCAATAGTAGCAGGAGTTGGAACTGGTGGAACTATTACTGGAATTGCAAAAGTATTAAAGGAAAATAATAAAAATATTAAAGTTTTTGCAGTAGAGCCGAAAGATTCTGCAGTACTTTCTGGTGAAGAAAAGGGAAGTCATAAGATTCAAGGAATTGGAGCTGGTTTTATTCCAAATATTTTAGATATGAATGTAATTGATGAGGTAATAAAGGTATCAAATGAAGATGCTTATAATGCATCAAGAGAACTTGCTCGTACTGAGGGGATTTTAATGGGAATTTCAGGAGGAGCTGCACTAGTAGGAGCAAAGGAAGTTGCTAAAAAACTAGGAAGTGGAAAAAAAGTTCTATATATTGCTCCTGATAATGGAGAGAGATATTTAAGTACTGATTTATATTAATTATTATAAGGGCCTATTATAGGTCCTTATTTATTGACATATTAAAGTAGATATAATATATTATAAAGAAGATATTAAAGTGTTGATTAGAAATAGTAGCAAAGGGAATTTTTTAGAGAGTTGATGTTTGGTGAAAATCAATAAAAGAAATTTGTGAATGGGTTCTATGAATGCAAAGCGAATAAATAGCTTTGACGTAACTCGCGTTAAGAGAAAGACTTATGTCTTATGAGATATATTACTAATGTAATATAAGTAGGATGGCACCGCGAATTACCATTTGTTCCTAAATTTTGGAATGAATGGTTTTTTTATTATAAATTTTTGGAGGAATTATGAGTATTTTATTAAAAAACATTTCTTATTTAGATATTAAAAAGGAATGTATAGTTGAAAATAAAGATATATTAATTGAAGACAATAAAATTGTAAAAATAGGTGAAGATTTAGAAGATTTAACAGTTGATAATGTAATATATGGAAATAATAAATTAGCAGTACCTGCATATGTTAATTCACATTCACATTTAGGAATGACAATGATGAGAAATTATGCAGATGATTTAGATTTAAATACTTGGTTAAATGAAAAAATTTGGCCCTTTGAAGCAAAACTAACTGATGAAGATATATATTGGGCAAGTCTTGGATCTATTGTTGAAAATATTAAATCTGGAACTAGTACTGTTTGTGATATGTATTATTCAATGGATAAAGTATCTGAAGCTATTAAAAAATCTGGTATTAGAGGAGTTCTTACAAGAGGACTTATGGATATAAATGGTGGAGGAGAAGAAAGACTTGAAGAAACAAGAGAACTTTATAAAAATTACCATAATTATGCAAATGGTAGAGTGAAAATAGTTCCAGCACCTCATGCAATTTATACTTGTTCTACTGATTATTTAAAAGAAATAATAAATATGTCAAAGGAATTTGATTCAGTAATAAATATTCACATTTCAGAAACTATTAAGGAGATAGAAGACTGTAAAGAAACTAATAATATGACTCCTGTAGAGTACTTAAATAGTATTGGACTTTTTGATCTTAAAGTAATAGGAGCACATTGTACTCATATTACTGATGAGGAGATAGAATTAGTAAAAAATAAAAACTTCTATCCAGTTTATAATCCTAGTTCAAATTTAAAATTAGCTAGTGGATTTACTCCAATAGATAAATTATTAAAAGCTGGTATAAAAGTTGCAATAGGAACTGATGGATCTTCATCAAATAATAATCAAAATATGGTAGAAGAAATTCACATAGGATCTATTGTAAATAAAGCAGTTGAACTTAATGCAGAAGTTGTACCAGCAGTAGAAGTATTAAAAATGGCTACTGTTAATGGTGCTGAAGCTATGGGATTTGATGCAGGAAGTATAGAAGAGGGAAAACTTGCAGATATTCAAATATATGATTTAAATTCAATGAATTTTACACCAAATAATAATTTAATTTCTGCACTTTGTTATAGTGCATCATCAAATGATATACTAGATTTAATAGTTGATGGAAATTTAATTATGAAAAATAGAGAAATTTTAACAATTGACGAAGAATATATAAAATATAAAATAAATAAATTAACAAAAGAACTTATAAATAGATAGTGGAGGTTAAAATGGAAAAGAAAAGAGTTTTTAGTGGTATTCAGCCATCAGGTTCCTTAACGCTTGGAAATTATATTGGTGCATTGTCAAATTTTGTAGGGCTACAAGAAGAATATGATTGTTTATATTGTATAGTTGATCTTCATGCTATTACAGTATTTCAAGAGCCAAAGGATTTAAGAAAAAATACTTTAGATGTATTATCTTTATATCTTGCAGCAGGACTTGATCCAGAAAAGTCCACTATATTTATTCAATCACATGTACCACAACATGCAGAGTTAGGATGGTGTCTAAATACAATAACACCACTTGGTCAACTTCAAAGAATGACACAATTTAAGGATAAGTCTTCTAAGACAAAGGAAGTAGATGCAGGACTTTTAAATTATCCAACGCTTATGGCTGCTGATATTTTATTATATCAAAGTGATTTTGTGCCAGTTGGAATTGATCAAAAACAACATTTAGAGCTTACTCGTGATATTGCACAAAGGTTTAATTCTAAGTATTCTGATACTTTTGTAGTGCCTGAAATTATGACTCCAAAAGTAGGTGCGAAAATTATGTCACTACAAGAGCCTGAATATAAAATGAGTAAATCTTCTGATAATAAAGATTCCTATATACTACTTTTAGATTCAGAAGATGAAACTAGAAAGAAAATTAAAAAAGCTGTTACTGATTCAATAGGTGTTGTAAATTATACAGATGATCAACCAGGTCTTAAAAATTTAATAACTATATATTCATCTTTTACTGGAAAAACTCCAGAAGAGATTGTAAAAGATTATGAAAATATTGGATATGGAGTATTTAAAGATGATTTAGCTGAAATTGTAGTTGAGGGACTTAGACCTTTAAGAACGAGATTTGAAGAAATTAGAAGTGATAAAGAATATCTTGAGAAGGTTTATAAAGAAGGAGCACAAAAGGCAAGCTATCTTGGAACTAAGACACTTAGAAAAGTTCATAAAAAAATGGGATTTATTGCGAGGTAAATTATGGAACAACTAAAAAAAAGATCTGAAATAAAAAATGATTTAAAATGGGACTTAACAAGAATTTTCAAAGATGAAAGTGAATATGAAAATAAATTAAAAGAAATTGAATATTTATCAAAGAAATTAGTTAAATTTAAAGATAATATTAATAATGTAGAAGAACTATTAGAATCAATAGATTTATATGAAAGACTTATAGAAGGAATTACTTTAGCAGATAATTATAGTTATTTAGATTATAGTGTAGATACTACTAATGAAGAAGCTAAGTTAAGACTTAATAATTTCAATATATTTTTTAATAATATAAATCTAAAAATTAATTTCTTTGAAAATGAAGTGCTAAAATTATCTAAAAATATTATAGAAGAAACAATAGAAAAAACTACAAAATATAAAGCTTATTTAAAAAGGCTTTTAGGTAAAAAAGAACATTTATTATCTGAAAAAGAAGAAAATATAATAGCTGCTCTATCTCCATCAGTATCAGCTCCTTATAGAACTTATGAAGATTCAAAACTTTCTGATATGACTTTTGATGATTTTGAAGTTAATGGAAAGAAATATGCAAATAGTTTTGTATTATATGAAAACTTCCACTGTTATGATACAAATACAGAAGTAAGAAGAAAGTCCTATGAAAGTTTTTCTAAGGGACTTGAAAAATATAAAAATACTTTTGCATCATTATATATTACACATGTAATGACTGAAAAACAAATTGCAACTCTTCGTGGATTTGACAGTGTAATAGATTATTTATTATTTGAACAAAAAGTAGAAAGACCACTTTATGAAAGACAAATTGATTTAATGATGGAAAATTTAGCTCCTCATATGAGAAAATATGCAGGTTTAATTCAAAAGTTTTACGATTTAGATAAAATGACTTTTGCAGATTTAAAAGTGCCTCTAGATGCAGAATTTGTTCCTAAAATTACAAAGGAAGAAAGTGTATCTTATATAGAAGATGCTCTTAGTGTAATGGGAGAAGAATATCTAAAGGTTGCAATGAGTGCATATAGTGATAGATGGATTGATTTTGCAAATAATATTGGAAAGTCAACTGGAGGATTTTGTTCATCTCCTTATAAGAAGGGATCCTTTATACTTTTATCTTTTACAGAACAACTTAATGAAGTATATACACTTGCTCATGAGATAGGACATGGTGTTCATTTTTACTTTGCACAAAAAAATAATTCTATTTTAGAAGAAGAGCCATCACTATACTTTATAGAGTCTCCTTCTACAATAAATGAATTATTACTTTCTAATAGCCTTCTTAAAAAAGCAGAAGATGATAGATTTAAAAGATTTGTATATGCAGCACAAATAGGAAATACTTATTATCACAATTGTGTGACACATCTTTTAGAAGCTGCTTATCAAAGAGAGGTTTATAGACTTGTAGATAATGGAGAAGCTCTAACTGAAAAAGTTTTAACTAATATAACAAAAGAAGTTACTGAAAAATTCTGGGGAGAAGCTGTAGAGATAGATGACTATGCAGGGCTTACTTGGATGAGACAACCTCATTACTATATGGGATTATATTCATATACTTATAGTGCAGGGCTTAGTGTTGCAACAGAAGTTGCTAAGAGAATTAATGAAGATGGAAAAGTTGCTTCAGATAAATGGTTAGATGCTCTATCAAAGGGTGGATCAGTAGATCTTATAGAATTATGTAATGTTGCAGGTGTTGATATAACAAAAGATGAATTTATTCTTAATACAATTGATTATATTGGAAATATAGTTGACAAAATAGAAGAATTAATGTAAATTCAATTTAAGTAAGTATAAGCTTAATACTTGAAAAATTAATTTAGTAAAGGTATAATAGCTTGTAAATTTAATTTGAATTTAATAAAGGCAATAACAAAGAGGAGTAAATTTTTAGTATTTAAAGAGAGATATTGGAAGGTGCAAAATATCATTACTAAAACTTGAAGGTAGCTTTGTTGCTTTGTAAATGAAATAAAGTAGTTTACAACGGTTATTACGTTAAAATATTAAGTGCTAATTATAAAATTTTTATAATTAGAATTAAGGTGGTACCACGTCCTTCGTCCTTATTTGGCCGAAGGACTTTTTTTATTATTAAGGAGGAAAAAATGAAAGAACTATCAAAAACATATGCTCCTAAAGATTTTGAAGATAGACTTTATAAATATTGGATGGACGGCAATTATTTCAGAGCTGAAGTAGATAAGGATAAAAAGCCTTTTACTATTGTAATGCCACCTCCAAATGTTACTGGAAATCTACACATGGGACATGCAATGGGAAGTACAATTCAAGATATATTAATAAGAGAAAAAAGAATGCAAGGATATTCTGCATTATGGCTTCCAGGAACAGACCATGCTTCTATTTCAACAGAGGCAAAAGTTGTAGAAAAAATTAAAGCAGATGGAAATACTAAAGATGGACTAGGCAGAGAAGGTTTCTTAGAAGAAGCTTGGGCTTGGACTGATAAATATGGTGGAAATATAAGAAAACAACTTAGAACTCTTGGAGTATCTTGTGATTGGTCAAGAGAAAGATTTACTTTAGATGATCAATTATCAGAGGCTGTTCAAGAAGTATTTATAAGACTTTATGAAAGAGATCTTATTTATAGAGGCGACAGAATTGTAAACTGGTGTCCAAGTTGTAGAACTGCAATATCAGATGCAGAGGTAGAGCATGAAGAGACAGAAGGACTTATTTGGAAGTTCAAATATCCTCTAGAAGATGGATCAGGATATATAGAAGTAGCAACAACAAGACCAGAAACTATTCCTGGAGATTTAGCAGTTGCTGTAAATCCTGAAGATGAAAGATATAAAGATTATATTGGAAAATATGCACTTCTTCCTATTATGGATAATAAAAAAATTCCTATTCTTGCTGATGAATATGTAGAGATGGAATTTGGAACAGGTGCTGTAAAAATCACTCCATCACATGATCCTAATGACTTTGAAGTTGGAGAAAGACATAATTTAGGACAATATAAAATATTTACAGATGATGGACATTTAAATGAAAAAGCAGGGAAATATAATGGACTTGAAAGATATGAAGCTAGAAAGAAAATTATAGAAGATTTTAAAGAACTAGGATTATTTGCAGGAGAAGAACATCATCATAATTCAATAGGACATTGTGAAAGATGTAATACTGTAATAGAACCTATGATTTCAAAACAATGGTTTGTAAAAATGGAACCACTTGCAAAACCAGCTTTAGAAGCATATAGAAATGGAGAAGTAAGTTTCATACCAGAAAGATTTGCAAAGATTTATGTAAATTGGCTTGAAAATATTCGTGACTGGTGTATATCAAGACAACTTTGGTGGGGACATAGACTTCCTGTATATTATTGTGAAGAAACTGGAGAAGTTGTAGTTT
Organism: Peptoniphilus stercorisuis; assembly: GCF_017874395.1. Classification (GTDB taxonomy): domain Bacteria; phylum Bacillota; class Clostridia; order Tissierellales; family Peptoniphilaceae; genus Anaerosphaera; species Anaerosphaera stercorisuis. The sequence goes on from NZ_JAGGLJ010000008.1 coordinate 24,909, forward strand.
CAAAAGAAAATCCTGAAAATGATGAAAAATATAAAGGGCTTCACTTCAAACAAGATGAAGACAGTTTAGATACTTGGTTTTCATCAGCATTATGGCCATTTTCTACACTAGGTTGGCCTCATAAAACAGAAGATTTAGATTATTTCTATCCAACAAATGTACTTGTTACAGGATATGACATAATATTCTTCTGGGTAGCTAGAATGATATTTACAGGAATAGATTTTATGGGAGAAGTACCTTTTGAAGATGTATTTTTAACAGGTCTTGTAAGAGATGCTCAAGGTAGAAAAATGTCTAAATCTCTTGGAAATGGTATTGATCCACTTGAAGTTATTGATGAATATGGTGCAGATGCTTTAAGACTTACTTTAGTAACAGGAAATACTCCTGGAAATGATATGAGATTCTATATGGAAAGAGTAGAAGCAAATAGAAACTTTGCAAATAAACTTTGGAATGCAACAAGATTTGTACTTATGAATCTTGATGATGATATAGATACAAATATTAATATTGATGATTTAAGAAGCGAAGATAAATGGATATTATCAAAACTACAAACTTTAATTAAAGATGTAACAGAGAAATTCGATAAATATGAAATTGGTCTTGCAGCTCAAGATATCTATGATTATATTTGGACAGAGTATTGTGATTGGTATATTGAAATGGTAAAACCAAGACTATATGGAGAGGATTCAGCTGAAAAAGAAGCTGCTAAAAAGACATTATTATATGTATTACAAAATGTATTAAAACTTCTTCATCCATTTATGCCATTTATAACTGAAGAAATTTGGCAACATTTACCAGCAGCAGAAGGTGCTTTAATAGTTGCAGATTGGCCTATTGTAAATAGTGATTATATCTTTACAGATGATGAAAAGAATATAAGCTATATTAAAGATGCTATTCGTGGCATAAGAAATGCAAGAGCTGAGATGAATATTGAAAATAATAAAAAATCAAATACAATTATTTTTACAGAAGATGAAATAGTAAAAAATATAATTGAAGAAAATAAAGGCCATCTATTAAATCTTGGATATTCAACAGATGTATTAGTAACTTCTAATAAAGAAGATACTAAAGGAGATAATATTTCAATTGTACTTGATAGATCAGAAATATTTTTACCTCTTAAAGATTTAGTAGATTATAAAAAAGAATTTGAAAGACTTTCAAAGGAAAGAAAAGATGTAGTTTCAGAAATAGAAAGAGCTACTAAAAAACTTGCCAATGAAGGATTTGTATCAAAAGCTCCAGAAAAATTAATTAATGAAGAAAAAGCAAAAAAAGAAAAATATGAAAAAATGCTTATAACTATTGATAAGAGAATAGAAAGTGTTAAAGAGAACTTATAATGGAGTTTAAAGATATAATAAATAATTTAGAAAGTAGATCAGGAAAAAAGAAATCTTATGATTTTAATAGAATGAGAAGTTTACTTCTAAAATTAGAAAATCCACAAAAAGATTTAAAATATTTTCATATAGCAGGAACAAATGGAAAAGGATCAACTTCAAATTTTATTTATAATATTTTAAAAGCAAAAGGTTATAAAACAGGGCTTTATACATCGCCTCATTTAGTTAAATATAATGAAAGAATTATAATAAATGATGATATGATTTCAGATGATGATTTTATTAGATTATTTGAAAAAGTTTTAGTGGCAGAAGATGAAATTAAAGTGGAGTTTGAAGATTTAACTTTTTTTGAAGTTATAACAGCAATTTCATTTTTATATTTTAAAGAAAATAAATGTGATTATTGTGTTTTAGAAGTTGGTATGGGAGGGCTATCAGATAGTACAAATGTAATAGATGCTTGTGATGTACTTGCATCTATTATAACTCCAATATCAATGGATCATACTGAATTTTTAGGAGATACAATAGAAGAAATTGCAGTGCAAAAAGCAGGAATAATAAAAAATAATACTTTAGTTGCTACATCAAATTCTGATGAAAAAGTATTAGATATTTTAAAAGAAACTGCAGAAATAAATAATTCTAATATATATTCTTTAAAAGATCTTGAAATATATAATGTTTTTGCAAATGAAAAGGGCTCTATATATTCTTTAAAATACAAGGATATTATTTTAGAAAATATAAAAACTTCTCTCATGGGATATTATCAAATTTATAATTCTGCACTTGCTATTTTGACAACACTAGAGCTTAGAATAAGAGGTATTCTAAATATAGATAATAAAAGTATATTAACTGGAATTAATAATGCTTATTGGCCTGGTAGAATGGAAAAAATTCACGATAATCCAATGGTAGTATTAGATGGGGCCCATAATTTAGATGGAATTAAAAATTTAACTAAAAATCTTAATATATTTAAATATGATAAATTATATATAATAGCATCTATTTTAAAAGATAAAGAACATGATAAGATGTTAAAAGAATTAAGTTTATTTGCACAAGAGATAATTTTAGTTGATTTAAATACGAAAAGAAAAACAGATATTTCTATTTTAGAGAAGGAAGTTTTAAAGTATAATACTAAAGTTTCAGTAATAGAAGATTTAAATACTGCAATTATTAAAACTTTAAATGCTGCAAAGAAGAATGATTTAATAATTATATCTGGTTCGCTTTATTTAGTAAGTGATGTAAAAGAAATAATTTTAAAAAATAAAAACAGCTTCTAATTTAGAAGCTGTTTTTATATATCGAAAATATTAATAACTTTTAGATAAAAATTCTCTGGGAATTCCTTAAAATTATTACAAATGATTTTTGCATAATCTTCTGTTGGAACCTCAAAATTAAGTGAAAATATTACAGACTCATTTTCTTTAATAGATAAATCAACATAGAATCTATCATAATCATCTTTGTAATATTGTGAAATTACAGATTGATCTTTTATTTTATTTTTCTTAAATTCTGTGATTTCATTTTTTAAATTACTTAAAATATCCTGAGGTATTTTGTTAATAAATAAATCTAAAGCTACTGTACCATCTTCTGTTATAAAGTAACAATTATCGTTATCAACGGATATTAAATTACTTTCTAACAATTCAGTTATGTATTGTTGTAAGAAAAAGTAATTTAATAAATCATTTTCAAGAATAAATCTTGATAGCTCTTCATCAACAAAAAGGTGATTAGCACCTTTAATAATATAGAGTATTATTAGCTTATGTTGAGCAAGTTCAATCATCTCTGAATTATCCATAATCCACCTCAGAAATAATTATATCATAAAAAAGCTCTAAGTTTTAAATGAAAGTGTAATCTGTTATAATTTACTAAAGGTGATTATATGGATATTAAATTTATAATGGTAATGATATTTTTAATAGTATTAATTACAATAGAACTTACTTTAATAGAAATTTTAAAGGAAATTAGAAAATTAAGAATTGAATTAAAAAAATATGAAAGAATTGAAAAATAGGGGGAAGTAATGGAAAAAGAAGAAAAGGTATTATTTTCAAGAGAAACAATACAAAATAGAGTTTGTGAACTTGGAAAAGAGTTAAGTGATGAATATAGAGACAAAGATTTATTAGTTATTTCACTACTAAGAGGTAGCTTTGTTTTTGCAGCTGATTTAGTAAGAGAAATGGATATTAAACTTGAAATAGATTTTTTAACTACTGCAAGCTATGGAAATGAAGAAACTTTTTCTGGAAAGGTTAAGTTTTTAAGTGAATTAAGATCTAAGGTTGAAGGAAGAGATGTTTTAATAGTTGATGATATTATGGATACAGGCCATACTATGAAGGCTGTTGTTGAAAAATTAAAAGAAGAAAATCCTAAATCAATTAAAACTTGTGTTGTTTTAGATAAACCTTCAAGAAGAGAAGTAGAATTAGAACCAGACTATGTAGCTTTTGAAATACCAGATGTTTTCATAGTAGGATATGGATTAAATTATGGAGATTATTGTAGGAATGTGCCCTATATCTACACATATCTATGATAGAAAAAAAGAAGTTTAAAAAAAATAATTTAAATGTATTAAGTGTAAATACCTTAACATTAGTATTATCAATATTCTTTTTAACTATTGGATATTTTATTCAAAGTAAAGATTTTTTTAAGGGCACATTTATTAATGAGGTATTTATAATATTAATACCAGCTCTATTATTATCTAGAACGGGAAAGCTAACAGAAGTGCTTAGAATTAAGAAGCTTTCTTTAAAAAACTTTTTAAGGGTAATCTTAATAGTAGTACTATCTTATCCAATAATACTATTATTAAATGGTCTATTTTTAAATATTTTGTCAAATTTTATAGAACTTAAAAATTTTTCTATGGATATTTTATTAGAAGAAGAGCCAATACTTCAGTATTTTTTCTTTTTATGTGTTGTTCCAGCAATATGTGAAGAGATATTTTTTAGAGGTGCATTAATAAACTCTTATGATATATATGGTAGCAAGTTTGCTATATTTATGTCTTCGTTAGTTTTTGCACTATTTCATTTTGATATTCAAAATTTCATAGCTCCTTTTTTACTTGGAATTTTATTTGGGAATCTTTTAGAATTAACAGGTTCTTTATTTGCTGTAATACTTGGACATTTTATAAATAATGTACTTGGAATTATTACATCAAAATATTTAAATGATCAAATATTTGCCTATTTAAAAGATACTAATATGGCTCAAGATATAGGTTCTTTGCAATTATATATTATTATAGTGTTAATTATTGCATCTATTATATCGGGGATTCTTCTTAGAAAAATTTTTGTAAGAATGAACAGAGAGAGAAAAAGACGTATTGCAAAATCTGGGAATAAAAAAAGAATTAGAGAAATTGAGTCAATTGATTTTTTCAATTTTGTACCAATAGTCGCATTAGTAATATTGTATTTTATATATTATGCAATTGTGTTTTAGCAAAAGGAGGACATTATGGACGATATTAAAAAAGCAGCAGAGTTGATTTTAAATTCGAAAAAGACATTTGCCTTAACTGGAGCAGGGATTAGCACTGAATCTGGCATAGCTGATTTTAGATCATCAACAGGATATTATTCTAAAATGGATCCTGCAATGGCACTTTCAAAAGATGTATTACTTGGAAATCCAAAAAGATTTTACAAGGAAGGATATTTGATTTTAACTGATTTAAATGAAAAAGAACCTAATAAAGGACATTTAGCTCTTGCAAAATTAGAGGAGATTGGAAAACTCAATGGTATAATAACACAAAATATTGATAATCTTCATACAAAAGCAGGAAGTAAAAATGTCTATGAAGTACATGGAGAAACTAGAGGAATTCACTGTATGGGTTGTGGAAAAGAATATCCTTTTAAAGTTATGAAAAATAAAGTAGAAAAAGGAGAAATCCCACCTAAATGTGATGAATGTGGAGGAGTTTTAAGGCCTAATGTAGTTATGTTTGGTGATATGATGCCAGATGCTTTTCAAAAGGCTTTAGCAGAACTTTATTCAACAGAACTTTTAATAGTTGTAGGATCAAGCCTTACAGTAAGTCCTGTGAATTTCTTACCTGATTATGCAGAAAAACTAATTATTATTAATAATGATCCAACACCACAAGATAGAAAGGCAGAAGTAGTATTTAATAGATCTTCAGGAGAAGTTTTAAGTCAAATACTACATGAGGTAGAAAAACAATTATGATTTATGGAGATTTTGCAAAAATCTATGATGCTTTAATGTATGATTTTGATTATGATTTAGTATATGAAACACTAAAGAATACAGTTGATAAAAATACATTAAATATTTTAGAATTAGCCTGTGGAACAGGAAGTTTAACTGAAAAACTTGCAAATAATTACAATGTAGATGCATTGGATTTGTCAGAGGATATGCTTTCTATTGCACAAAATAAAATTAATAAATTTAAAAATGTGAAATTATTTAAACAAGATATGAGATATTTTAATATGTCAAAAACTTATGATGCTTGTTTTTGTATATGTGACAGTTTAAATTATATATTAAAAAAAGATGATATAGATAATATTTTTAAAAATGTATATAATCATTTAGAAGAAAATGGAAAATTTATATTTGATTTAAATACAGAAAGAAAATTTCTAGATATGGAAGAAGTCTATGTAGAAGAAGTAGATGATGTGTTTTATGTTTGGGAAAATTATTATGATTATGAAAATAAATTAAACACCTATGGGGTAAATTTTTTCGTAGAAAAAGATGAGTTTGAAGATATTTATAAAAGAGTCTATGAAGAACATATTGAAAGAGCTTATAGTATAGATTTTGTAAAAGAGTCCTTAAAAAAAGCTGGATTTCAAGATGTAGAAATATATGATGATTATTATTTAGATGAAGTTTCTGATTTTACTCATAGATTAGTATTTATAGCTAGGAGGTAATAATGGATTATATAATTAGAGCCATTAATAAAGAAAAAGATGTAAAGATTCAAGTTGCAATAACTACTGGAATTGTAGAAAATGCAAGAAAAATTCATGGTTTATCTAAGACATCATCTGCTGCATTGGGAAGAGTGCTTACTGCAGGTGTAATGATGACTGATGATTTAAAAAACAAGGAAGATTCCTTGACAATAAATATAAGAGGCGACGGTTCAATAGGTAGAATTATCGTTACTGGAAAAAATGATGGAAAAATAAAGGGATATGTAGATCACCCAGAAGCTGATGTAGATATAAGAGAATCTGATAATAAATTAGATGTTTCTAAGATAATAGGAAATGGAACACTTACTATTGTTAAAGACTTAGGACTAAAAGAACCTTATACAGGCCAAGTTCCTTTAGTATCTGGTGAAGTAGCAGAGGATCTTGCAAATTATTTCTATACATCTGATCAAATTCCATCAGTTGTTGGACTTGGAGTTTTAGTAGATAGAGATTATTCTGTAAAAAGAGCAGGTGGATTTATTCTTCAACTTATGCCAGGAGCAAGTGAAGAAACTATTTCAAGAATAGAAGAAAATATTAAAGATATAAAAAGTGTAACTGAAATGATGGAAGAAAATTATGATGCTAAAGACATTATGAATAGAGTAATGGATGGCTTTGAAATGACTATTCTAGAGAAAAAAGAAATAGAGTATAAATGTGATTGCTCAAGAGAAAAAATAAAAGATGCTATATTAAGCTTGGGAACAGATGAAATTAATTCTATATTAAAAGAAGATAAAGAAACAGAAGTTAAGTGTTATTTCTGTAATGAATCTTATAAATTTAATGAAGAAGATTTAGAAGAATTATTAGAAATTTCTAAAAATTAAAAAAATTTTAAAAAATCTTTGATAAAGTATTGACAACTATTTTTTAAAATGGTATACTTTGTTAGTCCTTGTGAGTAAAGGACTTGCCCGGATAGCTCAGTCGGTAGAGCAGTGGACTGAAAATCCACGTGTCACTGGTTCGATTCCGGTTCCGGGCACCATCAAAGTATGCGGATGTGGCTCAGTGGTAGAGCATCGCCTTGCCAAGGCGAGGGTCGCGAGTTCGAATCTCGTCATCCGCTCCAAAGAAAAAAGAACTTTCATTTGAAAGTTCTTTTTTTTATGTTTAAATTTCATAAGTTCCTTTTCTAATTAACTCTTTTTCTTTTAACATAAACTTACCAAGAGTAATTACAGAATCAATATTATTGTCATTATCTAAAATAATTAAATCAGCATCTTTATCTTCTTTAATATAACCCTTATTTTTAAAATTAAAAGAATCAGCAACATTAGATGTAAAATAAATAAGAGCATCTTCAATAGAGTAGTCATTATCTATTAAATTTTTAAATTCTTTAAATAGAATATCTACAGATGCAACTCCCATATTAATTAAATTTCCATCACTATCATAATTTGACCAAGAACCTTGTCCATCAGAGCTAATTGTAATTCTATTTTGAGGAATATTTTTCCTAATAGAATTATTTATTGCACTAAGCACAGAAGTTTCAGTATCATCATCAATATAACCTGCAGATATATCAATATATCCTCCGATTTTTGCATACTCATAGGACTCTTTTAAGAGTTCTTTTTTTCTATTTACATGAGTTGGATGAATTGTTGTAATAGGAATATCACTATTTTCAATTACTTCTCTTATTTGTTTTAGATTTCTTTTACCATCACCCATATGAGCGATTACAACTCCAGATTTACCAGAAATCATAGCAGAAACTCTAGTATCAGAACTTAGTCTTGCAAGTTCTGAGTTTGTAATAGAAGCTGATCTATGATCATTAATAGCAATTTTAGTTCCAATAATAGGATCTATAAAAGTTATATCTTTTTTTAAAGAATTTGTAAGAGTTATAGATGGATAACCATAAGAACCTGTAAAACAATAAGCAGAAATTCCTTCTTCTCTTAGACTATAAGTTTTAGCTACTAAGTTTTCAATAGATCTAGTCTCTGAATCTGTGCCAAGTAATCCACATACAGTAGTTATACCGCCATAAATAAGTTCAGATAGGTAAATCTCTGGTGCTCTTGATCTAAAGCTTCCTTCGCCGCCTCCACCGATAATATGCACATGGTTGTCAATAAACCCTGGAACTAATTTTTTATTAGTACAATCAATAGTTTCAAATAAAATATTATCTTCTATTTGGTCGTTTATTTTTTCTATTTTGTTTCCAGAGATTAATACATCTTTAATACCAATATATTTTGGAGAAAAAACTTCGATATTTTTTAAAAGTATCATTTTTATCACCTCATAAATTATTCACTTATAAATGTAATACCAAGAACTTGATCATAAAATACAGTTAAAAATTGAAGGTTAATTGTAATATTACCTCGAACTTCAACGTTTTTTAATGTAATTACTCCATCATAAAGAGCATCATCAGGTCTAGAATTATCTTCATTTACTTTCTTGTAGTTTTCAAATGAACTTTCTGTATAATACTTTACTGCAAAATCTACAGCTTCATCTTTATTAAGAGTTGAAATATCTTTATTTTCAATTTCAGAAAAATCTGCAATTTCTCCAACAACTAAACCAAAAGATGTTAAAAGTCCTATTCTATTATTTTTAAAAGCATCATCTTTAGTAAGACCTGCCATAGTTGCTATAAAAATATTCTTTTTTGATACATATCCCATAAAATCACCTCAATTAATTTATATTATTATATTATCATAATTACACATTTAAATAAATTATCATTAGAATATATTACTGTACAATACTTTTAAATAAACAAGTAAATATTTAAAGTGCTTTTCACAAAAATTTAAAAGTTTATAAGAAAATAGATAGAATATATGTTCTAAATATATGTTCTATTAAAAAGCTTTAATTATATATTTAAAATAGTATAATAATATTATTAGTAAGGAGGTTTTTATGAAAAAGAATCCAAAAGTGCCATTAATTGTAACTTTGATTTTAATATTAATTTACATAGGTTTAAAATTTATTAAAGGAATATAAAAAAATCCAAGTTTATTTAAACTTGGATTTTTAAATTACATATTTAGAAAATTATTAACTTTTTTCCCATCATTATAACCCTTTAAATACAAAGTTTTTAAAGAATTAGTATTTTTAGTTAATGTTTTAACTCCAGCAGTATCATTTGGAGAAATAATAATAATCTTATTTTCTTCTTCTAGTTTTTTTAAGATAGAAAGTTGCTTATTGTATAAGTAAGCTCTTTTAGCAAGTTTTTTAGCTGTATTTGGGTAGGTTTTAGAAATAAGTCTTGCAATTCTAATATCTTGTCTTGGATTTCTTATATAGTTTTTTGGTTTTGTTAGTATTACAACTAATTTATCACAACCAAGTTCAAAAGCTTTTTGAAAGGGAATTGGATCTGAAATTCCGCCATCAAAATATGTCTTGTCATTAATATAATAAGGATTACAAACAAGAGGAATAGCAGAAGAAGCTTTTAAAATAGTGTAGTCATCTTGTTTCATATCATTCTTATTAAAATAAATAGCTTTTGCATTATTTGCTTCAGTGGCAACTATAAATACATCCATTGGATTTTTAATTAAATATTTATAATTTAAGGGATTTTCTCCATTAGAGTCACTAAGTGTGCTATATACATAATCTAAATCAATATAGGACTTTTTCTTTATGAAATTTCTAAGACTCATATAATCTTTTCTATGAATATATTTAGTGTAAAAGGTATAATTTCTACCTCTTTGATTTGCAGCAAAAGAAGCTATATTAGCACTTCCAGCAGAAACTCCTATTCCTATATCAAATTTAATATTTTTATCTAAACAATAATCTAAAACTCCAGCAGCATATATACCACGAAGGCCTCCGCCTACATCAATAATTCCAAGTTTAATAAAATCACCTTCTTTAAATATAAATTATAACATTATTATAAAAAACATTAAAATTTTAAATAAAAAAGACTAGTATCACCAATAAGGTTTACTAGTCTTTTAATTAATTAATAAGTTTTCATAGTAAGATAATTAAACATTAAATTTGAATACCACGACATCTCCGTCTTGCATTATATATTCTTTACCTTCACTTCTTATTAATCCTTTATCTCTTGCTACTGCCATTGAACCTGCACTTATTAAGTCATCATAAGAGATTGTATCTGCTTTTATAAAACCTCTTTCAATATCAGTATGGATTTTACCTGCTGCTTGAGGAGCCTTTGTACCACGTTTAATAGTCCAAGCACGTGTTTCTTCAGGTCCTGTTGTTAGGAAACTTATAAGTCCTAATAGGTCATAACTTGATTTTATAAGTTTATCAAGTCCAGATGAACTTAGTCCAAGTTCTTCTAAAAATAGTTCTTTTTCATCATCTTCAAGTGATTGAATTTGAGATTCTATTTCAGCACTTATTACTACTATTTCATCGCCTTGTTCTTTTGCAAATTCTTCAACAGATTGAACATATTTATTGTGAGACATATCTTCTGATAAATCGTCTTCAGCAACATTAGCTACATAAATTACAGGTTTTGCACTAAGAAGTGCATAATTTCTAACTAATTTATCTTCTTCTTCATTTAACTTTACAGTTCTAGCTGGTTCACCTTTTTCTAAAACTTCAAGTAATCTTTGAAGTAAAGCAACTTCTGGTAAAAGTTTTTTGTCGCCTTTTGCTTGTTTTTGAGTTTTAGAAAGTCTTTTTTCAATTTGTTCAAGATCTGAAAAAATAAGTTCTAGATTTATATTGTCAATATCACGAAGGGGATCTACTGATCCATCAACATGTATTATATTTTCATCTTCAAAACATCTAACAACATGTACTATAGCATCTACTTCACGAATATTTGCTAGAAATTGATTACCTAATCCTTCGCCTTTACTAGCGCCTTTTACTAAACCTGCTATATCAAAAAACTCTATACTTGTATAAAGTGTTTTTGAAGAATTGCTTATTTCAGTTAGTTTTTTTAAACGTTCATCAGGAACATTTACTACACCAATATTAGGCTCAATAGTTGCAAAAGGGTAGTTTGCTGCCTCTGCTCCAGCTTTTGTCAGTGCGTTAAATAGAGTTGATTTTCCAACATTTGGAAGTCCTACTATACCTAATTTCATTTTATCGCCTCATTTTCTTCTTTTTCAGGCTATATTATATCATAAATGTTTTTATTACCCAATGTAAAAGAGATTTATAAATTTAAGAAATATTAATTATTTTAATTTTTGATGTTTTGATTTAAAAGGATAAATTATAGAAACTATAGATATTGGAATTATATAGGCCTTAGTGTATAATAAATAAGAGAAAAGAAAATAAAGAGGTGAATAGTAATGAGTGCCATAGTCATAAATAATTTGACTAAAAGAATGGGAAAGAAAATTATTTTTTCTAACATTAATTTAGAGGTTTTAGAAGGAGAGTTTTTTTCTCTATTAGCTTTAGAAGGAGAAGGAAAAACAACACTTGCAAGAATATTATTTAATTATTTAAAACCAGCCATGGGATCTGCGACTATTTTTGATATGAATTGTTCTAAAGACTCTAAAACTATTAAAGAGAGTGTTGGTTATGTATCTGAAGAACTATTATTTCAAGAAAATATAAAAGCATCTACATTATTTAAGAAAACTTTAGCTCTTCATAATTTACAAAATACTGAAGAACTAAAATATTTATTAGACTATTTTGGATTTAATCCCAAAATAAGAGTTCCAGAAATGACAGAAAATGATAAGAAAATATTTTCTATAATAAATGCTTTAATTGTAAAACCTAGACTTATTATTTTAGATGAGCCAACTAGAGGTCTTACAGTTGAACAATCTATAAAACTATTTGAACATTTAAATAAATTAAAGACTGAAGAAGGTCTTACTATACTTTTACTTACAGATTCATTAATAGAAGCTCAAAACTATTGTGATAGAGCAGCTTACTTATATAATGGTGAAATTAAAGATATTGAATATTTAAATGATAAAATTTCAAATGATAAGATTGTAAAAATATATAGTAATATAGAAACTATTGATGCCTTTACAATGATAGGATCTAAGATTATAAAAAATACTCCTGAAGAGAAAGTTTTATATTTTGATGGAGATTTAAAAGAATTATCTAGAACTATAGCAGATTTAAATATTGATAATTATAGCATTGAAGATTCATCACTTGCTGATAAAATCACAGCTTATTACACTAAGAAGGAGGCAGAATAATGGTTTTCGAAATGGAATTTAAATCCACCTTTGGAAAAATGATAGCCTGGATATTAGTGCTACTTGTTTTAGTAGGTTTATTACTTGCATTATATCCTATGATGCTTGACTTAAATATGAAAAGTATGTTTGATAGTTTTATTTCTAGTTTAAGCACTAGTTTTAAATCAGGTTTAGGACTAGAAGAAAAAATTGATTATACTAATATGGGACAATATATTGCATTTATATATCAATATATTGCAGTTTTAATTGCTATGTTTGCTATGCAAATTGGAGCAAATTCTCTAGCTAGAGAACAAAGTCTTGGAAATATTGAATATATTTATTCAAATCCAATAAGTAGAAGTGAAATAGTTACTCAAAAATTATTATCATCTGTTTTAACTTATATAATATTCTTAGTTGTTTTAGCAGTTGCGACATTTGGTCTTGCTGTTGTACTTACTCCTAAGGATGCAGATATAAGGAAACAACAAATTGTAATTGATCTTATTAAAATATTTGTTGGACTTTTAGCAAGCGGATTTGTATATATGTCTATTGGATATTTTGTAAGTTCTCTATCTAAGACTATAAATTATACTGAAGGAATAAGTGTATTATTTGTTTTAATAAATATTATTCTTATTATTTTTGGTAAAATAAATGGTGGAACACTTAAAAATATTATTAATAATTTTTCTTTAGAAGTATTTAAACCAATAAAAATGTTAACAGGAACTTTTTCAATAGTTGGAATATTAATAAATTTAGTAGTTTTTGTTATATTTATTTTATTGACTTATTTAGTTTATGATAAAAAAGAATTGAAATTTTAAATCCCAAGAAATTGGGATTTTTTAATTATAAGTTTATTTATTTGTTGAATGTTAAAAAATATTATGATATACTTATTTACGATAATTAAAACACACACTTTTAGATGGTTTAAGAGTTGCTTATATAGTCCTTAAATCAAATGACAAAAGTGGAAGAATAAAAAACGGAGGTGGATATTTTGTCAGTTATATCAATGAAAAATTTATTAGAGGCTGGTGTTCATTTTGGACATCAAACTAGAAGATGGAATCCTAAAATGGATAGATTTATATTTACTGAAAGAAATGGTATTTATATTATAGATCTTCAAAAAACTGTCAAAAAAGTAGACGAAGCTTATGAATTCGTAAGAGAAATATCAGCAGAAGGTGGAACAATTCTTTTTGTAGGAACTAAAAAACAAGCACAAGATGCTATTGAAAAAGAAGCTAAAAAATGCGAAATGCCATTTATTAACCAAAGATGGTTAGGTGGACTTCTTACAAACTACAAAACAATCAAAAAAAGAATTGAAAGATTAAATGAATTAAATGTTATGGAAGAAGACGGAACTTTCGACATTCTACCTAAAAAAGAAGTAATTGAATTAAAACATGAAAGAGAAAGACTTGAAAAATTCCTAGGTGGAATTAAAAACATGGAAGGTATGCCAGATGCTATCTTTATTGTAGATCCACGTAAGGAAAGAATCGCAGTAAAAGAAGCTCACATACTAGGAATTCCAATCGTAGGAATTGTAGATACAAACTGTGATCCAGATGAAATTGATTATCCAATTCCTGGAAATGATGATGCTATTAGAGCTGTTAAACTTGTAACCGAAACAATTGCAAATGCAGTATTGGAAGGAAAGCAAGGTACTCAAACTGAAGATTCAGAAGAGCAACCCGTCATAGAAAAAGAAGAATTAGAATAATATATTTATGAGAGTTCTAAAGCTATGCCTTTAAGACTCTCATTTTTTTTAGGAGGTATATATATGAAAATTAGTGCAGCACTTGTAAAAGAATTAAGAGACAAATCCGGAGCAGGAATGATGGACGCTAAAAAAGCCTTAGTAGAATCAGAAGGTAATATTGATAAAGCGATGGACCTTTTAAGAGAAAAGGGACTTGCAAGCGTAGCTAAAAAATCTGGAAGAATTGCATCAGAAGGTATTGTAGAATCATATGTACATGGTGGAAGAATTGGTGTTTTAGTAGAAATTAACTCTGAAACAGACTTTGTTGCTAAAAACGAAGAATTCCAACAATTCGCTAAAGACATTGCTATGCAAGTAGCAGCTGTTAATCCAAAATACTTAAATCGTGATGAAGTACCAGCTGATGAAGTTGAACACGAAAAAGAAATTCTTAAAGAACAAGCTTTAAACGAAGGAAAACCAGAACACATCGTTGAAAAAATGATCGTTGGCAGAATGGAAAAATTCTTTGAAGAAATTTGTTTAATGGATCAAAAATTCATTAAAGATGGCGACAAAAAAATAATCGATCTTCAAAATGATCTTGCAGCTAAGATTGGTGAAAACATTAAAATTAGAAGATTTGTAAGATTTGAAGTTGGCGAAGGTCTTGAAAAAAGAGAAGAAGACTTTGCAGCTGAAGTAGCAAAACAAATTGGTCAATAATAGGGAGATATCTATGAATCCAAAATATCGCAGAATTGTTTTAAAATTAAGTGGAGAAGCTATGGCTGGTGAACAAGGTATTGGTATTGATATTGATACTGTTAAACAAATAGCTTCACAAATAAAAAGCATTCATGAAATGGGTGTAGAAACTAGCGTTGTTATTGGAGGCGGTAACTTTTGGAGAGGTAGAGATGCTCTAACAATTGATAGAGCAACTTCTGACTATATGGGAATGCTTGGAACTGTAATGAATGGACTTGCATTTCAAGACTGTCTTGAAGAAATGGGTGTTACTACAAGACTTCAAACAGCTATAGAAATGAAAGAAGTAGCAGAACCATATATTAGAAGACGTGCCATAAGACATTTAGAAAAAAATAGAGTTGTTATTTTTTCGGCAGGAACAGGAAATCCATTTTTCTCAACTGATACAACAGCAGCACTAAGAGCTGCTGAGATTGATGCTGATGTAATTCTATTAGCAAAAAAAGGTGTTGATGGTATTTACGACTCAGACCCAAAATTCAATAAAGATGCCAAAAAATTTGACAATCTAACATACTATGAAATATTAAGCCGTGAGTTAAAAATTATGGACTCAACTGCAACATCTTTATGTATGGATAATGAAATTCCTTTAATAGTATTTGGAATAGATGAGCCAAACTCAATGATAGATGTTGTTTGTGGTAAGGACATAGGTACTAATGTTAAATAAGGGGGATATATATGATATCTGATCTTAAAAAAGATGCTGAATCAAGAATGACTAAAACTGTAGATGTTTATAAAGAAGATCTACAAACTATAAGAGCAGGCCGTGCTAATCCAGCATTATTAGACAAAATTACTGTTGAATGTTATGGACAACAAACTCCATTAAATCAAGTTGCTGGAATCTCTGCACCTGAAGCTAGACTTTTAGTTATACAACCATGGGATGCAAACTTAATTCCTGAAATAGAAAAATCTATTCTTAGATCTGATTTAGGAATAAATCCATCAAATGATGGAAAAGTAGTAAGACTTGTTATTCCACAACTAACAGAAGAAAGACGTTTAGATCTTACTAAAATTGTAAAGAAAAATGGCGAAAATGCTAAAATTGCAATTAGAAATATTAGACGTGAAGTAATAGATGACATTAAAAAAAGAGAAAAATCAAAAGAAATTAGTGAAGATGATAGAATTGTTGGAGAAGAAGAAATTCAAAAAATCACTGACAAATTTATTGACGAATTAGATAAAATAACTAAAGCAAAAGAAGAAGAATTAATGGAAATTTAATTAATAGGGCCGAAAGGCCCTTTTTTTAAAAGGAGATTTATGGAAACCTTAAAATCAAAAATAGATATGAATAGACTTCCTCATCATATTGGAATAATTATGGACGGAAATGGAAGATGGGCTAAAAATAGAAATTTGCCTAGAAGTATGGGCCATAAAGAAGGAGCAAAAAGAGTAATAGACATAGTAGAAGCTTCTTATAAACTTGGGATTGAATCTCTATCTTTATATGCTTTTTCCACAGAAACTTGGAAAAGGCCAGAAGAAGAAGTAAATAAACTTATGGAACTTTTGATTTATTATATTAGAACTCAACTTAATAAAATAATAAAAAACAATATTAAAATAAATGTAATGGGTGATATTACAAAACTTCCTAAGAAAGTTCAAAGTGAAGTAGAAAGAGTATTATCTCTTACAAAATCAAATGATCAAATGACATTAAATATAGGTCTTAACTATGGCGGACGAGATGAGATAATTAAAGCTGTTAAAAATATTTCTAAAGAGTATAAAGAGGGTATTATAGATATAGAGGATATAGATGAAAATACTTTTAGTGATTATCTTTATACAAAGGGCCAACCAGAACTTGATTTGCTAATAAGATCAAGTGGTGAATTAAGAGTTAGTAATTTTATGCTATATCAGCTAGCTTATTGCGAATTTTGGTTTTCAAATATATTGTGGCCAGATTTTAAAGAAGAATTATTATACAAAGCCATAATAGACTATCAAAATAGAGACAGAAGGTTTGGTGGGATATAATTGACAGAATTACAAAAAAGAGTTTTAACAGGTATAGTGGGAATAGTAGTTTTATTATTCGTACTAATGCAAGGCGGAATCTTTTTAAAATTAGCACTATTTCTTTTATCAGTAGAAGTAGTTAGAGAACTTTATAATGCTTTTAGAAATATTAAAATAAATTTAAATATAATAAGTTTATTAATAGGTTGTATATCTTTATTTATATTTGAAATTTATGAAGTGTCTTTAGATTTTAGTATTATTTTAGTTTTAATTTCATCTTTTATATTTGTATTATTTAGCGAAAAGTACTCATTAAATGATATTGCTTTTACAGTTTTTTCTTTTATATATGGTCCTTACTTATTAAATTTACTATATGGTTTAGACAAAAGTTTAATATATTTAGTATTTATTATAGCATTTAGTACAGATACATTTGCTTATTTTATAGGATCTGCTATTGGAAAACATAAATTAATCCCAAAAGTAAGTCCGAATAAATCTATTGAAGGGGCACTTGGTGGCATTATAGGATGTTTAGTATTGACATTAATATACTTTTACTATATAAAATTACCTATAAATATTTTATCTATAATATTTATTATTATTGCTTCAATGGCAGGACAGATAGGAGATTTATTTGCATCAAAAATAAAAAGAATTACAGGAATAAAAGATTATGCTAAGATTTTACCTGGACATGGTGGAATTTTAGATAGATTTGATAGTACTATTTTAATTATTCCATTTATTTATATTTTACAGTTCTTTTTATTCTAAAATGGAGGTATTATGGCAACATTAATAGGATCTATAATAGTATTTATGCTAGTTATAATGCTACATGAACTTGGGCATTTTACAGTAGCTAAATTAGTTGGAATAAAGGTAAATGAATTTTCAATTGGTATGGGACCAAAGTTAATTCAAAAGGAAAAAGGAGAAACTAAATACTCCATTAGAGCACTTCCTATTGGAGGATATGTTGCTATGGAAGGTGAAGAAGAATCATCAGATGATCCAAGAAGTTTTGAAAATGTTTCAATTCCAAAGAAAATGGCAGTTGTACTTGCAGGAGCTTTTATGAATTTTGTTCTGGCAATAGTTGCCTTTTTCTTTGTTGCGCTTTTACTAGGATCTTCAACTACAAATGTAGGTGTAGTTATTGAAAATTCTCCAGCTTATATAGCAGGAGTTCAAAAAGATGATAAAATTTTATCTGTAAATGATAAAGAAATTAAATCATGGCAAGAAACTATTGAAGAAATTTCATCAACACAAAATAGTGAGATTATTAAATTAGAATTAGATAGAAATGGTGAAAAGATAACTAAAGAAATTACACCTGAGCTAAAAGATGGAGTTCCAACAGTTGGAATAGGTACAAAACTTGAAAAGTCTGTATCAAAATCTATCTTATCAGCTTTTCAAATGACATGGTATATAGTTATAAGTATAATTGATGTATTTAAGTTGATTTTTAGTGGAAACTTCAATATGCAATTATTATCTGGACCAGTTGGAGTAATATCTCAAATTGGAAAAGAAACGGCAAAGGGAATTGTCTATTTAATCAATATACTAGGTATAATAAGTGCAAACTTAGGAGTTGTAAATTTACTTCCTATTCCTGCACTTGATGGTGGAAAATTCTTATTTTTATTAATAGAAGCAATCACTGGCAAAAAAATCAATGAAAAGTTTGAAACAACTATTAGTTTAATAGGTTTTAGCTTTTTAATAGGTTTAATGCTATATGTGACAATATTTGGAGATTTAGCAAGGATAATTAGTAGGTAATAATATGATAAATAGAAAAAAAACAAAACAAATTAAAGTAGGAAATTTATATATTGGTAAAGATGCACCTATATCAGTGCAGTCTATGACTAATACAATTACAAAAGATATAGATAAAACAGTAGAACAAATTTTAAAATTAGAAGATGCAGGTTGTGATATTATTAGATTTGCTGTAAATGATTTAGAAGACGCAGCAGCAATTCCAATTATTAAAAGTAAAATTAATATTCCAACTATAGCAGATATACAATATGATTATAGACTAGCATTTGCATCTGCTGAAAATGGAATAGATGGACTTAGAATTAATCCTGGAAATATTGGTGAAAGATGGAAAGTTGAAGAAGTAGTAAAAGCTTGCAAAGAACATAATATTTCAATAAGAGTTGGTGTTAATTCAGGATCTGTTAAAAAAGAGTTTTTGGAAAAATATAATGGAGTAAATGAAGAATCAATATGTTACTCAGCACTAGAAGAAATTGAAATTTTAGAATCTATGAATTTTAATGATATAAAAGTTTCTCTAAAGGCAAGTGATGTTAATTTATCTATAGCATCTTATACTAGATTTTCAGAATTAAGCGATTATCCATTACATTTAGGTATTACAGAAGCAGGACCTGCTTTTGCAGGAACAATAAAATCTTCTGTTGGAATAGGTACTTTACTTGCTAATGGAATAGGGGATACTATAAGAGTATCACTTACAGCTGATCCTGTTGAAGAGGTTAAAGTTGGTCGTGAAATCTTAAAGTCCTTAGGCTTATATACTAAAGGAATAGATATAGTATCTTGTCCTACTTGTGCTAGAACTAAAATAAATTTATTAGAAATTGTTGAAGAAGCTCAAAAAAGACTTGATAAAATAAAAGATAAAAATTTAAAAGTTGCTCTTATGGGATGTGCTGTAAATGGACCTGGAGAAGCTCGTGAAGCTGATATTGGAATAGCAGGTGGAGATGGAGAAGGCATCATCTTTAAAAAGGGAGTAATCGTTAAAAAGGTAAGAGAAGAAGACTTACTAGATGAATTATTTAAAGAAATAGAAAAGTTATAGGTGATATTTTGGTTAGTTTTTCAGAATTTTTAAGTGTTATATCAGTTAAAAAAGAAGAATTAAATAATAAAGACGCTACAATTGAAAAAATATATCTAGATGAAAAGAATATGGAGATGTTTTTCCATATTCTTTCTTATAGTGAATTTACACAAGAAGAAAAACAATTAATTTTAAAAGGGGCAAGAAGACTTTTAAGCGAATTTAAAGTTTATATAAAATATGAAGTGCAGTTAAATGACTATAAATCTGAAGAAGATTTAATAAAAAATGAAATATTAAAATACAATCCCTCTAGTGGAGCTTGGATTGAAACTATTAATATAAATGTGAATAGAGAAAATAAATCAGTTCAAATTTTAGTAAATCAAGAAAGTATATATTACTCACTTACTAATAATGGTCTAAAGAAGCATTTAGAAAATAAATTAGAAGAATTTGACACATATAGTGTTCAGTTTTTAATGAATGAAGAAGATTCTAATGGAAAAATAGAAGATTTTATATCAAGTATTGAGTCAGAAGAGAAAAACTTATGTAAAAATATTGAAATTAAAAGAGATATTCCTGCTAAAGAATCAAATAATAATAAATCAAGTGATGAAATATACTCCTATGGAAGAAAAGATATAGGAGAAATTTTAGATATTAGAGACTTAAATTTAAATATGCAAAAAGTTACAGTAAAAGTAGATTTATTTAATTTAGAGGTCAAAAACTTAAAAAGTGGAAAAGACTTACTTATTTTGTCAGTAACAGATTATACATCTTCTATAACTGCAAAGATATTTATGTCTAAAGATAAATCTAAGGATTTTTTAGATAATGTTTCAACTGGAGATACATTAATAATTACGGGAAATATGCAATATGATAACTTTTCTAAATCTGAAAATATAATGATTAGATATTTAGAGGAGTCCTCAAGATATATAAGACAAGATAAAAGTAATGATAAAAGAGTTGAGCTAAAGCTTCATAGTAAAATGAGTACGATGAATGGAGTATCTTCATTTATGAGTCTTGCTAAAAGGGCTAAATATTGGGGCCATGATGCAATAGCTATTACAGATGTTGCAGATGTTCAAGGATTTCCAGAAGCTATGGAAGCTGCAGAAAAATATGATCTAAAATTATTATATGGATTAGATGGGAATTTTGTAGATGATCAGTTGAAAATAGTTACAAATTATGATTCTAATCTTGAATATAATACTTTTGTAGTATTTGATATTGAAACTACTGGGCTTTCTGTTAGAAATGATAAGATAACAGAAATAGGTGCTGTAAAAATTAGAAATGGACATATAGTAGAGCGATTTTCTCAACTTGTAAATCCAGAAATGCCTATTCCGCAAGTTGTAGTAGAACTTACTGGAATAAGTAATTCCTTTGTAGAAAATGAGCCAACAATAGATACTGTTATTAAAGATTTTCATGAGTTTTGTAAAGGTGCAGTATTAGTAGCTCATAATGCTACCTTTGATACAGGATTTATTAGGCGTGAGATGAAGTCTAATAATCTTGAATATGATTATCCAGTAATAGATACACTATCTCTTGCAAGGGCAGTTGTAAAAGGTGTTAAAAGGTTTAATTTAGGAACTATTTCAAAAAGACTTGGTGTTAGTTTGGTAAATGCCCATAGAGCAGTAAATGATGCAGAAGCTACGGCAGAAGTATTTTTGAAAATGCTAGATATAATGGAAAAAGACAATATAAAAACCTTTGATGAAATGAATACTTTAAATAAAGAAATAAATTCTTCAGCTCTTTTTGCAGGAAGTATTTCAATTCTAGTTAAAAATCTAGTAGGACTTAAAAATTTATATAAACTTGTAAGTGAATCTCATATGGAAAATTATTATATAAATGCAAAAGTTCCAAGATCTTTATTAGATAAATACAGAGAAGGATTAATTATAGGAAGTGGAAATTCTTCTTCAGAACTATATAAAGCTGTATTTAATATGGAAACTGATGAAACTATAAAAAATATTGCTAAATATTATGATTATATTGAAATTCAACCAGTGAATAATAATATTTCTTATATAGTAAAAGATATGGTAAAAAGTAAAGAAGATTTACAAAATATAAATAAAAAATTATATTCAATTGGAAAAGAATTAAATATTCCAGTTGTAGCAACAGGTGATGTACATTATCTTGATGAGAAAGATGATATTACAAGAAGAATTATATTAAATGGTCAAACTGGAAGACCTCCTATGAATGCAGAAATTCCTCAAGAACTTTATTTTAAAACAACTGATGAAATGTTAAGAGAATTTTCATATTTAGGTGAGGATATAGCAAGAGAAGTTGTAATAGAAAATACTAATTTAATAAAAGATATGTGTGATGATGTAAAGCCAATACCAGATGGAACATACCCTCCTGTAATTGAGGGATCTGAAAAAGATTTAAAGGATATGTGTTATAAAAAAGCTCATGAAATTTATGGAGATGTACTTCCAGAAGTTGTAGAAAAAAGACTTGAAAAGGAATTAGATTCTATAATAACTCATGGATATGCTGTTTTATATATAATTGCACAAAAACTTGTAAAAAAATCAAATGAAGATGGATATTTAGTAGGTTCAAGAGGATCAGTTGGTTCTTCTTTTGCAGCAACGATGAGTGATATTACTGAAGTTAATCCACTTCCGCCACATTATGTTTGTCCAAATTGTAAACATTCAGAATTTATTGATGATCCAGATATAGGTTCAGGAGTAGATTTAAAGGAAAAAGATTGTCCAAATTGTAATACTAGAATGCGTAAAGATGGGCACAATATTCCCTTTGAAGTATTCTTAGGTTTTTATGGAGACAAAGAGCCTGATATAGATTTAAACTTTGCTGGAGAGTATCAACCAAGAGCTCATAAATATACTGAAGACTTATTTGGAGAGGGATATGTATTTAGAGCAGGAACAATAGGAACAGTAGCTGAAAAAACAGCTTATGGATTTGTTAAGAAATTTTATGAAGAAGAATATATGCCAAATATTGAAGTTGAAAGATTAGCACAAGAGTGTATCGGTGTAAAAAGAACATCGGGACAACATCCTGGTGGAGTTATGATTTGTCCAAGAGACAAGGAGATTTTTGATTTTACTCCAATTCAATATCCAGCAGATGATAAAAAATCAGGTGTTATAACAACGCATTTTGATTATAACTTTATTCATGGAAAAATTTTAAAGCTTGATATTTTAGGGCATGATGGTCCTACTATAATAAAATTATTAGAAGAATTTACTGGAGTAAATTCAATGGAAATACCTCTTGATGATCCAGAAACAATATCTCTTTTTTCAAATGCTGATATTTTAAATATGAATGATGAGATTTTTAAATGTAGTACTGGAACTTTAGGTATCCCAGAGTTTGGTACAAATTTTGTAATCCAAATGTTACTTGAAACAAAACCACAAAACTTTTCTGAACTTGTAAGAATTTCAGGTCTTTCACATGGTACAGATGTATGGACTAATAATGCTCAAGAACTTGTTAGAGCAGGAAGAGCAAAATTATCTGAAGTAATATGTACAAGAGAAGATATTATGCTTTATTTAATTCATGCAGGTGCTGAAAATAAAATGGCCTTTGATACTATGGAAAAAGTTAGAAAAGGTAAAGGGCTAACAGATGATAAGAAAGAAATTATGTCAAAATTACCCTTGCCAGATTGGTATATAGATTCTTGTGAAAAAATTAAATATATGTTCCCTAAAGCTCATGCTGTTGCCTATGTAATGCTTTCTTTTAGAATAGCTTACTATAAAATTAATTATCCGCTTGCATTTTATGCAACACATTTTACAATAAAGCTTGCAGATTTTGATGCTGAACTTGTATTAAGTGGTCCAGATGCAATAAAACAGCAATTAGATATTTTAAAAAATTCAGATGAAAAATTATCAGCAAGAGATAAAGGGCAAATTGCTATTTTTGAAGTTGTATTAGAAATGCTTTCAAGAGGTTATGAGTTTGAACCAGTTGATTTATATAAATCTGAAGCCTCTAAGTTTACAATAGATAATAATAAAGTCTTAATACCTTTAAGAGGATTATCTGGAGTTGGTGAGAATGTTGCTAATAATATAGTTGAAGAAAGAAAAAAAGGAGAATTTTTATCTATTGAAGATTTAGTTAAAAGAACAAAGGCTACTAAGACAAATATTCAAATATTTAAAAAGAATAATATGGTAGATAAACTTCCTGAAAGTAATCAACTTAGCTTATTTAATTTATAAAATGAATTTTTAAAACATACTATTTTTAAGGCCTAAACTATTGGAAATACTAGAGAATTGTGTTATAATTGTTAAGAAAGATATAGAAATTGTTTCAAGAGTGGGTTTTCCCACTCTTGTTTTTTTAAAAAGGGGAGGTGTATTATGAAAAAGGGTGAATTAATTAAAGAGATCTACGAAATAGCTGAAAAAAGCGCTATAAATTTAGGATACGAAATTGTTGATATTGAATACAAAAAAGGATCTAAACACGATTTACTTACAATTTTCATTTACAAGGAAGAAGGAATAGATTTAGATGACTGTTCTGATATGAGCAGAGACATTGAAGATAAAATAGAAAATAGAGATTTAATAGAGAATCCTTACTATTTAGAAGTATCCTCTCCAGGCTTAGATAGACCAATAAAAACAAAAGATGATTTTAGAAGAAACCTGAATAAAGATGTTGAAGTGAAATTATATGCTCCATTAAATGGAGAAAAACATCTAGAAGGAATATTATATTCTTATGATGATGAAAATGTAACTATAAAAAGAGAAAAAGATGAAATAAAATTACCTGTTAAGTCCATTTCGTTAATGAGACAAAGGATTATTTTTTAAGGTGGAGGAAATTATGAATGAAGAATTTATAGGTGCACTAGAAGAGATAGAGCGTGAAAAGGGAATTTCAAAGGAAATTATCTTTGATGCTTTAGAATCAGCACTTATATCAAGTTACAAAAAAAACTTTGGTACATCACAAAATGTAACTGTTGATATAGATCGTGAAACAGGAAAAATTGAATTATTTGCAGTAAAAGAAATTGTAGCTGATGAAGATGTAGAAGATGACAGTGTTCAAATGACGATTACAGATGCAAAAAAATTAGATCCTAAATTTGAAGTAGGAGATATATACAGTAAAGAAATAGAACCTGCAAAGTTTGGTAGAATTGCAGCACAAACAGCAAAACAAGTAGTTATTCAAAGAATAAAAGATGCTGAAAGAGATGTTATATATGAAGATTTTACAGATAGAGAAAATGAAATTATAACAGGTCAAGTTCAAAGAGTTTCTTATGGAAATGTATTTTTTGATTTAGGAAGAACTGAAGCTGTATTACCACAAAATGAACAAATAAAAGGTGAAAATTATAAACAAGGTGATAGATTTAAACTGCTTTTATTAGAAGTTAAAAAAACTACAAAAGGACCACAAGTTGTTTTATCAAGATCACATCCTAATTTAATAAAAAGATTATTTGAATTAGAAGTACCAGAAATTTCTGATGGTATTGTAGAGATTTATTCAATAGCAAGAGAAGCTGGTTCTAGAACTAAAATTGCTGTATTTTCAAGAGATGAAAAAGTAGATCCTCTTGGAGCATGTGTAGGATATAAAGGTGCTAGGGTAAAGGCTATTGTAGATGAATTACATGATGAAAAAATTGATATTGTAATTTATGAAAAAGATATTGAAAAATTTATAGCAAATGCATTAAGTCCTTCAAAAGTAGAAAAAGTATTTGCAAATGAAAAAGAAAAATCTGCTCTAGTAGTTGTACCAGATTATCAATTATCTCTTGCAATAGGTAAAGAAGGACAAAATGCAAGACTTGCAGCTAAACTTACAAACTGGAAAATAGATATAAAATCAGTTGCACAATTTGAAGAATATTTAGAAACTGAAAACTTAACAGAAGAAGATGTTATAAAATTATTCTCAGTTGTTGAAGTTGAGGAAAATGAAGACTTAACAGAAGAAATAATTGAACCTGAAAATAATCTAGAAGACTTAACAGAAGAAGAATCAATAGAAGAAATTATTGAATCAGATGAAGATTCTGAAGATATAGAAGAAGAGTTAGAAAACAATGAAGATTTTGAAATTTAATTTTGGAGTGTATTATGGCTAAAATAAAGAAAGTTCCAATGAGAAAGTGTATTGGTTGTAATGAAAATAAACCAAAAAAAGAACTTATAAGAGTTGTAAAAAACAAAGATGGAGAAATCTTTTTAGACGAAACTGGTAGGAAAAACGGTAGAGGTGCTTATATATGTTTTAATAATGAATGTCTTGAAAAGGCTATTAAATCAAAGGCTTTAAATAGAGCTTTTGAAATGCAAATAGAAAATACGACTTATGATGAGTTAAGAGAATCAATAAATTTATTAAAAAAACAATAGCTCCTCGTCTTTAAGGAGGTGTTCTAATTGTCAAAAATTAGAGTTCACGCATTAGCAAAAGAGTTAGGTATCAGTAGTAAAGATTTAATAGAAAAATTAGAGTCTTTAGAAATAGAGGTAGTAAATCATATGTCAACTATTGGAGAAAAAGAACAAGAGTTGGTTAAAAATTCTTTAAAACCTAGTGTAGAAAAGGTTGAGAAAAAAGAAGAAGATAGTTCTAAAAATTCTAACAATAAAGAAAAAAACAAAACTAATAAATCAGATAAAAAAGATAATAAAAAGAACAAAAAAAGTAAAGCTGGAAAAAAAGAAGAAAAAAAAGAATTAGAAGTTGGAGATGATATTATAATTAGTCTAAATAGTCCTATTACAGTAAAGGAATTCGCGGAAGAAATTGAAAAACCACTAGCACAAGTTATAACAAAATTAATTGGTTTAGGAATAATGGCAAGTCAAAATGAAGCACTTGATGAAGATACTTGTATTTTACTTGCAGATGAATTTGGTGTTGAAGTAGAGTTTAAAGAGCCAGAAGCAGAAAAAACAATTGAAGAAAAATTAGGACTTGATTTTGAAGATAAAGAATCTCAATTAAAATCAAGACCTCCTGTTGTAACAGTTATGGGCCATGTTGATCATGGTAAAACATCATTACTAGATTATATTAAAAATTCACATGTAACTACTTCTGAAGCTGGTGGAATTACTCAACATATAGGAGCTTATACTGTAAATGTTGATGGAAAAAA
Organism: Peptoniphilus stercorisuis; assembly: GCF_017874395.1. Taxonomy (GTDB): domain Bacteria; phylum Bacillota; class Clostridia; order Tissierellales; family Peptoniphilaceae; genus Anaerosphaera; species Anaerosphaera stercorisuis. Next base: position 52,074 of record NZ_JAGGLJ010000008.1, read on the forward strand.
AGTTACATTTTTAGATACACCAGGTCACGAAGCATTTACTTCAATGAGACTTAGAGGAGCACAAATTACAGATATAGCAATACTTGTAGTAGCGGCAGATGATGGTGTAATGCCACAAACAATAGAAGCTATTTCTCATGCTAAATCTGCAGGAGTTCCAATTATAGTTGCTATTAATAAAATGGATAAACCAACGGCTAATATGGACAGAGTAAAACAAGAACTTATTGAAAATGGTCTTATGCCTGAAGAATGGGGCGGAGACACAATAATGGTTCCTGTTTCTGCAAAAACTGGAGAAGGTATAAGCGATTTATTAGATATGATTCAACTTGTAGCTGAAATGCAAGAACTTAAAGCTAATCCTAATAGAAAAGCTATTGGAACAGTAATAGAAGCAAGACTTGATAAGGGTAAAGGCCCTATGGCAACTATACTTGTACAAAAAGGAACTCTTAGACTTGGAGACTCTGTTGTATCAGGTGTATCTAGTGGTAGAATTAGAGCTATGACTGATGATAAAAATAGAGAAATTAAAAAAGCAGGTCCATCAATGCCAGCTGTAATATTAGGTCTATCAGAAGTTCCTAACTCTGGAGAATTAATATATGCAGTAGAGGATGACAAAGTAGCAAGAGAAATTGCTGATACAAATAGAGCATCAATAAGAGAAGAAAGAATTCATGCTCATACTAAAGTATCTTTAGAAAATCTATTTGATAGAATTAAAGAGGGCGAAATGAAAGAGCTAAACATCGTTGTAAAAGGTGATGTTAAAGGTTCTGTAGAAGCTGTAAATCAATCTTTATTAAAGATAACTAATGAAGAAGTTAAAATTAATATAATTCACTCTGGAGCAGGTGGAATAAACGAAAGTGATATTTCTCTTGCATCAGCATCAAATGCAATAGTAGTAGGATTTAATGTTAGACCTAATATTAATGCTATTGAACTTGCAAAAGTTGAAGATGTAGATGTTAGAACTTACAGAGTAATATATGATATTATAAATGACATTGAAACTGCTGCAAAGGGTATGCTTGAACCTACAATTGTTGAAGAAATTCAAGGTAGAGCTGAAGTAAGACAAACATTTAGACTTCCAGGAAATAGAGTTATAGCAGGAGTTTATGTGCTTAATGGAAAACTTCCTAGAAATTCAATGGTTAAAGTTCTAAGAGATGATATTGTAATCCATGAGGGACCTATTAGTTCTCTTAAGAGATTTAAAGATGATGTAAAAGAACTTGCTACTGGTTATGAAGGTGGTATGACTCTTGATAAATTTAACGATATTAAAGAAGGGGACTTTTTCGAAAGTTATATTCTTAAAGAAGTAAAAAAAGATTAAGGTGATTTTATGAATAAAAAAAGGATTCAACAAATATCAGAAGAAGTAAGAAGATGTGTTTCTGATATTGTGCAAAATAAAGTAAAAGATCCAAGAATCCCTGAGATTATAAGTATATCTCATGTAGATGTTACTAATGATCTTTCCTTTGCAAAAATATATATATCTATATTTGGCTCTGAGAAGGAACAAGAAGAAGCAATAGAAGGACTTAATAGTGCTAAGGGATTTGTAAAAAAAGAACTTGGAAGATCTGTAAAATTAAGAGCAATGCCAGAACTTATTTTTGTAGCTGATGACTCTATAGAAAGAGGAGTAAAAATGGCTAAATTAATAAATGAGGTAAATCATGGAGATAAGTAAATTAAAATCTCTAATAGATAATTCAAATAAAATTTATATAGCATCACATATTAATCCTGATGGGGATAATTTAGGATGTATAAATGCAATGTATTTAGCTCTTAAAAAATATGGAAAAGATAATGTATTTCTTATAGAAGATGATGAAATACCAGATGCTCAAAAGTTTCTTCCTGCAAATAAATTTATGGTGAGAAGCGAAGAATTAGAAAATAATGCTGATTTATTTATTACTCTTGACTGTGCTGATGTAGATAGATTAGCAAGTGCAAAAGATCTATTTAATGGTGCTAAGCATACTGTAAATATAGATCATCACAGTACTAATACAAGATTTGCAGATTTAAATATTGTAGATGAAAATTCTCCAGCAACAGGAGAAACTTTATATGAAGTATTAAAAAATATGAATTTTGAATTAGATAAAGATATTGCAACATCTATATATTCTGCAATATCTTCTGATACTGGAAGTTTTAAATATGACAGTACTAGGAAAGAAACTTTCTTAATAGCTGCAGAACTTATGGATTATAAAATTAATCTAAATGAAATAGCTGTTAATTTATATCAAAAAAGAAGTCTTGGGAAAACTAAACTTTTATTAAAAGTTATGGATACTTTAGAGCTTTATGAAGATAATAAACTAGGAATTGTAGTATTAACAGATGAGGATATAAAATCTTGCAATGCAAGAAAATCTGATGCAGATGGCATAGTAGAATTTGTAAGAGATATTTCAACAGTTGAACTTGCAATTCTTTTAAAAGAAAAAACTGATTGTGTAAGATTTAGTTCTAGAAGTAAATCTTATGTAGATGTAACAAAAATAGCTTCAAAGTTTGGTGGAGGTGGACATATTAGAGCTGCTGGTGCAACTATTAACTCTGATTTAAAAACTGCCAAAGAAGATGTTTTAAAATATGCTATTGAGGAGTTAAGAAGATGAAGGGAATATTAATTTTTAATAAGCCTAAAGGTATAACTTCTCATGATGTAGTTTATATTCTAAGAAGAAAAACTGGAATAAAAAGAATAGGACACACTGGAACCCTGGATCCACTTGCTGAAGGGGTTCTTCCTATGTGTATAGGTAAAGCTACGAAGGTAGCAGAATATATAAGTGCTGATACTAAAGAATATATAGCACGCCTTGAATTTGGATATGAAACAGACACTTATGACATTACAGGAACTACAACTAAAACTACAGACTATATACCAACAATAGAGGAGGTAAGAAGTATTCTAAAAGAATTTACTGGAGAAATACTTCAGGAGCCACCTATGTATTCTGCACTTAAACACAATGGTAAAAAACTATATGAACTTGCAAGAGAAGGAATAACTGTTGAAAGAAAAAAAAGAAAAATAACTATTTCTAATTTAGAAATTTTAAATATAATATCTGATAAAGAAATTGAAATAAAAGTAAATTGTTCTAGTGGAACTTATATTAGATCTTTAGTTAGAGATATGGGAATAGCCTTAAATTCACTATGTACAATGACAGCTTTAAAAAGAACCCAAGTTGGAAACTATAAAATAGAAGATTCAATTACTAAAGAAGAACTGGATCTAATGTCTTTAGAAGAGTTAGAAGAAAAGATTATATCTATGGATACAGCATTAAGTGATTTAGAAGAATTTATTTTACCAGAATGGTTTTACAATCGTGCTATTAATGGTGTACAATTTATATTGAAAAAAAATGTTGAAGAAAAACTATATAGAGTTTATTGCAACAATGAGTTTTTGGGAATTGGCGAAGTTGTAACTAAGGATAGTGACCAAAGGTTGAAAATTAAAAAACTCTTGTTGTAGGGGGGACCTATGGAAATTATAAAAATAGACAAAGACTATATTGCAAATGACAAATCTGTAATAGCTCTTGGGAATTTTGATGGTGTACACTTAGGACATCGAGAATTATTAAAAACTTTAGTATCAAAGGCTAAAGAATTAAATATGAAAAGCAGTATTCTTATATTTAAAGAACATACTAAAAACTTTATTTATAAAGAAAAACAATTTTTATTAACTTCAAATGAAGAAAAATATAGAATATTTGAAGAAATAGGAATAGATATTGTCTATGAAATAATATTCAATGAAGATATTATGACAATGACACCAGAGTATTTTGCAGAAGATTTTTTATTTAATAATTTAAAAATTAATTCTGTAATAGTAGGTTTTGATTATACTTTTGGATATAAAGCAAGTGGAAATATTGAAATATTAAAAGAACTTTGTGAGAAAAATAATATTGATTTAAATATTATAAAACCAGTTGAAATAGAAGGAGATCTATTATCTAGCACTTATATAAGAAATTTAATAAAATCAGGTCAAGTTGATAAGGCTAATAAATTACTAGGTCATTGTTATACAATTGATGGGTATGTAATACATGGAAAGCAACTTGGAAATAAAATGGGTTATCCAACAGCCAATATAGAACCTGATGTAAAATATGTAATTCCAATGTATGGAGTATATGACTCAGATATTATAATTGATGGAAAAGTCTATAAAGCTGCTACAAATATTGGGAAAAATCCAACAATTGAAAATGAAGGATTAAGAGTAGAAGCACATATTTTAAACTTTTCAGAAAGCATTTATGGTAAAAAAGTTGCATTGAGACTTATTAAATTTTTAAGACCTGAAATCAAATTTGATACTGTAGATGAATTGTTTAAACAAATAGCTAAAGATGTAAAAGATGTAGAGAATAGGTGATTTAATTATTTACATCTTAAAAATCTTATGATAATATATTAAATATAATACCATGCATGTGTTTGACGTTCCTCGGCGCTTACTTGTGCATTGGCATATTAAAAATTTTGGAGGTATATAATGATAAAAGCAAATGAAAAAAAAGTAATAATTGAAGAATTTAAAATTAATGAAAAAGATACTGGTTCACCAGAAGTTCAAGTAGCTATTCTTACTAAAAGAATTAATGAACTTAATGAACATTTAAAGGAACATAAAAAAGATCATCATTCAAGAAGAGGTCTTTTAAAAATGGTTGGTAAGAGAAGAAACTTACTTAGATATTTAAAGAAAAAAGATATTGAAAGATATCGTAATCTTATTGAAAAATTAGGAATAAGAGGTTAATGAAAAAGAGCGGGGGGATGCCGCTCTTTATTTTTTAAGAGGAGGAAACATGGAAAAAGTTTTTACCCTAGATTTAGCAGGAAGAACTTTAAAAGTTACAATTGGAAAAGTTGCTGAACAAGCAAATGGAGCATGTCTTTTACAATATGGAGATACTGTTGTATTAGTAACAGCTACAGCTTCTAAAAATCCAAGAGAAGGAATAGATTTCTTTCCATTAAGTGTAGATTTTGAAGAAAAAATGTATTCAGTTGGAAAAATGCCTGGTGGATTTATTAAAAGAGAAGGTAGACCTAGCGATAGAGCAATACTAACTTCTAGACTAATCGATAGACCTATTAGACCACTATTTCCAGAAGGTTATAGAAATGATGTACAAGTAATTGCAACAGTATTATCAGTAGAACAAGATTGTTCTCCAGAAATTGTAGCAATGATAGGTTCTTCTATAGCTCTTGCAATATCAGACATTCCATTTGATGGACCTACAGGTTCTGTTATGGTTGGATATATTGATGGAGAATATATAATTAACCCAACTGAAGAGCAAAGAGAAAAAACTAATATAAATTTAGTTGTTTCAGGAACTGACAGTGCCATAATGATGGTTGAAGCAGGTTCTAATATTGTAACTGAAGAAGAAATGCTAAATGCTATTATAAAAGGTCACGATGAAATTAAGAAAATTTGTACTTTTGTAGATGAAATAGTTGCAGAAGTTGGAAAAGAAAAATCTGAATATGAAGTATTTAAACCTGATGAAGAAATAGCAGAAAAAGTTAAAGAATTTGGTACAGACCTTATTGTTAACGCTATTAATGAAGCAGATAAAATGCTTAGAATAGAACAAGTTGAAAAAGCTAAAGAAACTATTAAAGAGCATTTTGAAGATCTATTAGAAGATTATAAAAAAGATATATCTGCAGTTATGGAAGAAATTGAAGTAACTGAAGTTAGACGTGGAATACTTGAAGATGAAATTAGACCTGATGGAAGAGCATTAACTGAAATCAGACCACTTTCTTCTGAAGTTGGACTTCTACCTAGAACTCATGGTTCAGGACTATTTACAAGAGGACAAACACAAGCTCTTTCTGTAGCAACTTTATCTGGACTTTCAGATGTTCAAGTAATAGATGGAATAGGTGATGATACACCAAAAAGATATATTCATCATTATAATTTCCCACCATATTGCGTAGGAGACACAAGACCAGTAAGAGGACCAGGAAGACGTGAAATCGGACATGGTGCATTAGCTGAGAAGGCATTAGTTCCAGTTATACCATCTGAAGAGGAATTCCCATATGCTATCAGAGTTGTATCTGAAGTATTAAGTTCAAATGGTTCATCATCTCAAGCTTCAATTTGTGGATCTACTTTAGCATTAATGGATGCAGGTGTTCCTATTAAAGCTCCAGTAGCAGGAATTGCAATGGGACTTATTGAAGAAAAAGGTGTAACAAAGATTTTAACAGATATTCAAGGTCTAGAAGATCATTTCGGTGATATGGACTTTAAAGTAGCTGGAACTCGTGAGGGAATAACAGCTATTCAAATGGATATCAAAGTAGAAGGTATCAGTAGAGAAGTTTTAGAAAAAGCTTTAGAACAAGCAAAAGTTGCAAGACTTCAAATACTAGATCATATCCATACTACTATAGAAGAACCAAGAAAAGATTTATCAAAATTTGCTCCAATTATCCATACGATTTCTATTAAACCAGAAAAAATAGGAGATGTTATTGGTGCAGGTGGTAAAGTTATTAATAAAATAATTGAACAAACTGGCGTTAAAATAGATATAGATGAAGATGGAAAAGTTGCAGTTCTTTCTGAAGACAATGAAAAAGCACAAGAAGCTATTAAAATTATTGAAGGAATTGTAAAAGAAGTTGAACCTGGAGATATCTATGAAGGAAAAGTTAAGAAAATAATGAAATTTGGAGCTTTTGTAGAACTTAAAAAAGGAACAGAAGGATTACTTCATATTTCAGAAATTCAACATGAAAGAACTAATAAAGTTGAAGATGTTCTTAAAGCTGGAGAAATTGTTAAAGTAAAAGTATTAGATATTGATCAAGATGGCAAAATTTCTTTATCAAGAAAAGCATTAATTGAAAAAGAAGAAAAAGATTGTCAATAATTGTTTATAAAATGAATTAACATGAACCCACTGGTTCATGTTTTTTTAGGAATAAAAGGAGTAATTATGAAAGTTAAGATTGTAAATAAAAGTAAAAATGAACTTCCAAAGTATCAAACTAAGGGTTCTTCAGGAATGGATTTAAGAGCAAATTTAGAAGAACCTTTAATTTTAAAAAATTTAGATAGAGCATTGGTTCCAACTGGAATTTTTGTAGAAATACCAGAGGGTTTTGAAGGACAAGTTCGTGCAAGATCAGGACTTGCTCTTAAAAAAGGATTATCACTTCCAAATGGAATAGGAACTATCGACTCAGACTACAGAGGAGAGCTTAAAGTAATAGTTATAAACCTTGGTAGAGAAGATATCATTATTAATGATGGAGATAGAATAGCTCAACTTGTAATAATGAAATATGAGCGTGCAGAAATTGAGATAGTTGAGTCTCTTACTGATTCTGACAGACAAGAAGGTGGCTTTGGACATACTGGTGTTTAATAGTTTTTGACTTTTCTTTATGTTATAATTAATACAAAAGAGGTGTTATATTGGACAAGAGAAAAACTAAAAAAAAATCAGTAAAGAAAAAAACTAAATCTACTAAAGAGTTAAATTCTAAAAAAATAAATGTTGAAATTTTAGGATTATTTTTAATAGTATTTGGAATTATCTCTTTTATAAGTTTGTATAGTAATAAAATGGGCATAGTGGGAACTTTACTTTATAAATTCTTTTCCTTAACTTTAGGAAGTGGGAATTTTATAATGCCTATATTATTAGTATTTTGGGGAATAGTTTTAAATAGTAAAAATCTTATTAACTCTTATAAAAGATATATAATAGGTACTAGTTTAATCTTACTTTGTATATTGATTATTTTAGATGGTAGTAAGCCCTATGATTTAACATTAATTGATAGAATTCAATTATCACTAGAATATGCTGATATAGCTCGCAGTGGTGGAATAATAGGAGCAATATTTGGTTTTTTTATGTATAAATTATTTGGATCAATAGGTACTTATACAATACTAACTATTGTTATTTTAGTAAATATATATTTCATATTAAAATTAAATCTTTCAAATATTAAAGACTTATTTAAAAATATAAAAATTAAATTTGAAGAATACAAAAAAAGAGCAATAGAAAATAAAAAACAAAAAGAAATAGAAAATAACAAAGAGACTGTTAAAGAAAAAAGTGCTAAAAAAACAAAGAAAAAATCCACTAAAGAAAAAAATAAAGAAATTAGCAAGAAAAATGTTGTAATAACAGAATATAGTAGTAATAAAAATAAAGAAGATACACCAAAAAATAATGATGTAATAGATGAAAATTCAGAAGATGATGATGTAGTATTAGAAATAGATGAAATGCAAAAAAGTGATTATACATTTCCTCCTATTGAGCTATTAGACATTACAGAATTAAAGAATAATACATCAAGAGATGAAATTATTAAAAATGGCGAAATAATTGAAGAAACAATGGAAAACTTTGGAATAGATTCTAAAATTGTTGCCATTAATAAGGGTCCTGTTATTACTTGTTATGAATTAGAGCCTGCTCCAGGTGTTAAACTTAGTAAAATAGTTGCTTTAAATGATAATATTGCAATGAGTCTTGCAAGTTCGGATATTAGGATTGAAGCTCCTATTCCTGGCAAATCAGCAGTTGGAATAGAAGTTCCAAATAAAATAAAAGATCCTGTAAGTGTAAGAGAAATTATAGAAAGTGATGTATATAATAATCTAAATACAGATCTTCCACTAGCACTTGGAAAAGATGTATCAGGAGAAATTATTATATCTTCAATAGATAAAATGCCTCACTTACTTATTGCAGGAGCAACAGGATCAGGTAAATCTGTTTGTATTAATAGTATACTTACAAGTATATTGTATAAATCATCACCTGAAGAGGTAAAGTTAATGCTTATAGACCCTAAGGTTGTTGAGTTAAATGTATACAATGGAATTCCTCATCTATTGATACCAGTTGTAACAGATACAAAAAAAGCAGCACTTGCATTAAGTTGGGCTGTTGGAGAAATGGAAAAAAGATATAAATTATTTGCTGAAAGTTCAGTAAGAGATTTAAAATCATATAATAAAAAATTAGAAAAAAATGGAAATAAAGATGATAAACTTCCGAAAATAGTAATTGTTGTAGATGAACTTGCTGATTTAATGATGGTTGCTGCAAGTGAAGTTGAAGATTATATAGCAAGACTTGCTCAAATGGCAAGAGCTGCAGGAATATATTTAATTATTGCAACACAAAGGCCTTCTGTAGATGTAATTACAGGTACAATTAAGGCAAATATTCCATCTAGAATTGCTTTTGCAGTATCTTCTGCTGTGGACTCAAGAACTATCTTAGATATGGGTGGAGCTGAAAAATTACTTGGAAAAGGAGATATGTTATTCTATCCAAGTTTCTATTCAAAACCTCAAAGAGTTCAAGGTGCTTTTATAAGTGATGAAGAAGTTGAAAGTGTAGTTGACTTTATAAAAGCAAATTCATCAGATATAAAAGAAGATAAATTAGAAAAAATTATAATAAAAGAAATAGAAAAGAAAAAGAATGAAAGTCAAAGTGAAAAAGATCCTCTATTTTTTGATGCATTATCATATATAGTAAATGAGGAGCAAGCTTCAATTTCATTTCTACAAAGAAAACTTAGGATTGGATATTCAAGAGCTGCTCGAATTGTAGATCAAATGGAAGAAGTTGGAATACTTGGACCACATGAAGGATCTAAGCCAAGAAGTTTATTAATGAGCAAGGAAGAAATAGAAAAGATATTGGAGGAAATTAATGAATAACATTAATTTTGTAACATTAGGTTGTTCAAAAAATGAAGTTGACACATCTCTTATGAAATCTGTATTAGATAATAGTAAATATGCTGTTACAGAGGATGTTAGAGAAGCCAATATAATAGTAGTAAATACTTGTGGTTTTATAGATTCAGCAAAGGAAGAATCTATTGAAACTATATTAGAATGTGCGAAATTTAAAGATTCAGAGTTTGGAAAATGTGATAAATTAATATTAGCTGGTTGTTTAGCTCAAAGATATTCCAAAGAGTTGCTTGAAGAAATGCCAGAAGTTGATGGTATTTTAGGAACTGGAAATATTAAAGATATTAATGTTTTTTTAGATAAAGTTTTAGATGATAAAAAAATAATTAAAGCTGATAATATTAATGATGAATATTTAGAGGGATATAAAAAAGAAAAAAATTCTATTTTAAAAACTGAATATGTAAAAATTTCAGAAGGTTGTAATAATAATTGTACCTATTGCATAATTCCTAAATTAAGAGGAAAAAATAGATCTAGAAATATAGAATCTATAGTAGAAGAAGTAGAGTATCTAGCTAATAATGGAACTGAAGAAGTTATTTTAATAGCTCAAAATACTACTGATTATGGAATAGATAATTATAAAGAATATAAACTTCATGAATTAATAAAAGAAATATCTAAAATAGAAAAAATTAAATGGATCAGAGTTATGTATTTATATCCAGATCATTTTACAGATGAACTAGTAAATGAGTTTATAAACAATGAAAAATTAGTAAAATATGTAGATATTCCACTACAACATATTAGTAACAATGTTCTTAAAAATATGAATAGAAGAACTAATAAAGATGATATTATTAATTTAATAAAAAAACTTAGAAAAAACGTGCAAAATATAGTTATAAGAACTACATTTATAGTAGGCTTTCCAGGAGAAAGTGAAGAAGATTTCAATGAATTAACTAATTTTATTGAAGAAAATCCTTTAGATAAAGTGGGAGCTTTTAAATATTCACAAGAAGAAGATACAGTTGCTTGTTCTATGAATAATCAAATAGATGAAGAAATAAAAGAAGATAGATTAAATAGATTAATGGAAGTACAACAAGAAATTTCATCTAACTTACTTGAAAAAAACATTGGTAAAACTTTAGAAGTTATTGTAGAGGAAGTTGCTGGAGATAATCTATTTATAGGCAGATCTTATATGGATTCTCCAGAAATAGATGGTGTTGTATATATTCATAGTGATGAGCCTTTAGACTTAGGTAGTTTTGTTAATGTTAAAATTAATGAAACCCTAGAATATGATTTAATAGGAGAATTAATATGAATTTGCCAAATAAATTAACATTTTTAAGAATATTAATGGTACCAATTTTTGTAGTATTAATGTATTGTAATTTTGAAAATTCAAGACTTGTAGCAACAGCAGTATTTGCAATAGCTTCATTCACTGATTTTTTAGATGGCTATCTTGCAAGAAGAGATGGACTTGTTACAAATTTTGGTAAATTTGCAGATCCTTTAGCTGATAAAATCCTTGTGTGTGCAGCTCTTATTTGTTTAACTGAAATAGGAGACATTCCTGCTTGGGGCGTAATTATTATAATAGCTAGAGAATTTGCAGTTACAGGACTTCGTGTTATAGCTGCATCTGAAAATATTACAATAGCAGCAAGTAAACTTGGAAAAATAAAGACAGTATCTCAATTAATTGCTATGATACTTTTATTATCTGATATTGTAAGTTTATATAATGCTGGTTTATATTTATTCTACTTTGCAGTTTTATTTACAATAATATCAGGAATAGATTATTTTGTTAAAAATATTAAAGTATTGGATTTAAAAAATATTTGAGGTGAAATTTGAAAGCTGAAATATTAACAATAGGAACAGAAGTATTAATCGGAAGTATTTTAAATACAAATGCTAAATTTTTATCTGAAAAATTATCTGAAATAGGTGTTAATGTTGAGTATCAAATTTCTGTAAAAGATGACTATGATAAAATATATGACCAAATAAATAGATCTATAGAAAGATCAGATTTAATATTTTTATGTGGTGGACTTGGACCTACAGAAGATGATATTACAAAAGATGTTTTAGCAGATGTATTAAATAAAAAGCTATATATTGATAAAAAAGAAGAAGAGAATTTATTAGAGTTTTATAAAAATTCTAATAAAACTATGACTAAAAATAATATTAGACAAGTTCGAGTAATAGAAGGATCAAAAGTTTTTCATAACCATTGGGGGATAGCTCCTGGAGAACTTATTGAATTAGATAGTAAAAAAATATTTTTATTACCAGGGCCACCAAAGGAATTTGAACCTATGGTTAATAAATATGTTTTAAATAATATCTATGAAGATAATGATATTGAAATTTTATCTATTAATATAATAGGTCTTGGAGAATCAAATATTGAAGATAGAATTAGAAAATTAAATATAAATTATAATAATGTTACAATTAATACCTTTGCTCATTTCTATGATACTGAAGTAAAAATTATAGCTGAGGGACTTAATAGTGAATTATTAAAAGAAGAAATCAGTAAAATTGAATATTTAATAAGAAAAGAATTTGGTAAAAATGTATATTCAACAGGTTTGACAACACCATGTGAAACTCTAGTTAAAAAATTAATAGATAAAAATATAAAAATAAGTTTTGCGGAATCTATTACTGGAGGTTTACTTTCATCAAAGATAACATCAGTTCCAAACTCTTCTAAAATTTTAAAATCATCTTATGTGACATATTCAAATGAGGCTAAAATCTTTGAACTTAATGTAAGAGAAGAAACTTTAAATGAATTTGGTGCAGTTAGTGAAGAAACAGCTATTGAAATGGCAAGAGGTTTATATAATAAAGGATTTTCTAATATTGCAATATCAATTACCGGTGAAGCAGGTCCTACTCCAACAGAAAAAGAAGTGGGACAAGTATTTATTTGTTTTTATGAAGGCGAAGATAATTATTTTATTAAAGATATAAAATTTCATGGAAATAGAAATGAAATACAAGAAAGAGCTGCAAACTATATAATTACAAAATTATTATTAAAAATCAATTAAGGGGGCAAGTAAAATGGAAAATGAAAATAAAAAGAAAGCACTTGATTTAGCAATTGCTCAAATAGAAAAACAATATGGTAAAGGTTCCATAATGAAATTAGGTGAACATTCAACTTTAGATATTGAAACTATAGAAACAGGTTCTTTAGCTCTTGATTTAGCTTTGGGAGTTGGTGGAATTCCAAAGGGAAGAATAATTGAGATTTATGGACCAGAATCATCAGGAAAAACAACACTTGCTCTTCATATATTAGCAGAAGCACAAAAAAGCGGTGGAATAGCAGCTTTTATAGATGCAGAGCATGCTCTTGATCCTGCCTATGCTAGAAATCTTGGTGTAGACACAGAAAATTTAATAATTTCTCAACCAGACACAGGCGAACAAGCACTTGAAATTACTGAATCTTTAGTAAGAAGTAACGCTGTTGATCTTGTAGTTATAGACTCAGTTGCGGCACTAGTACCAAAGGCTGAAATCGAAGGCGAAATGGGAGATAGTCATATGGGACTTCAAGCAAGACTTATGTCTCAAGCACTTAGAAAACTAACAGGTGCAATTAATAAATCTAAAGCATCAGTTATATTTATCAACCAATTAAGAGAAAAAATTGGAGTAATGTTTGGAAATCCAGAAACTACTACAGGTGGTAGAGCTCTGAAATTTTATGCATCAGTTAGACTTGATATAAGAAAAATTGAAAATTTAAAACAAGGTGATGACATAATAGGTAATAGAGTTAGAGTTAAAGTTGTTAAAAATAAAGTAGCACCACCTTTTAAACAAGCTGAATTTGACATTATGTATGGAAAAGGTATTTCAAAAGAAGGTAATATTTTAGATGTAGCTGTTCAAGCAGACATTATAAATAAAGCAGGATCTTGGTATTCTTATGGTGAAGAAAAATTAGGACAAGGTCGAGAAAATGCTAAAAATTTCTTAGTTGAAAATCCAGAGATATTAACTGAAGTTGAAAAGAAAGTTAGACAATTTTATGAATTAATTCCTGCAGATGAAGAAGTAGAAATAAAAGAAGAAAGCAAGAAAGACGAAAAATAAGGATTGTGATAATTTGAAATTATTATATTTTACAGACACTCATATTAGAGGAAACAATCCAAAAAATAGAAAAGACAATTTTATTGAAACATTAAAAAATAAATTAAATGAAGTTGTTGATATTAGTATAAATGAAAATGTTGATTATATATTACATGGGGGCGATTTATTTGATCGTCCCGATATTTCTATTGCAGTGGTTAGTGAGTTTTCTCAAATATTACAAAAGTTTGAAGCTCCTATTTATATAGTTAGTGGTAATCATGATATTTTTGGACATAATCAAAAAACCATAAATAGAACTATGCTTGGATTATTATCTAGCTTAAACCTTGTAAAATTAGTTGATGAAAATCCAATTATTTTAGAAAAAGATAATATAAAAGTTCAATTAACGGCAAATCCATATTCTTTTAATATGGAAGATGAGTCTTATAAAGATAAATACAAAGTATTAGAAAAAAATAAAGATGTAAATTATATGATTCATATGGTACATGGATTTTTATTAGATAAACCTTTTATTAAAGGAGTTCCTCATACATTAATAAGTGAAATTACAGATACACTTGCAGATATAACACTTGCTGGACATTATCATTTTGGATTTAAAACTATTAATATAGATAATAAATATTTTATAAATCCTGGATCTATAGTTAGAATTTCTAATAGTTTAGAAGAGATAAAAAGACGTCCTAAGGTTATTTTAATAGACTTAAAAGATGAAATATCTATAAAAGAAATTTATTTAAAATCAGCACTTCCAGGAGAACTTGTATTAGACAGAAATGAAATGGAAAGACATAAATTTAAAAGAAGTAAAATATATGAATTTAAAGAGATAATAGATACGACATCAGATCTAGGAAGTTTAGATATATTTAATTTATTAGTTCAAATTTCTAAAAATGAATCAATACCAGAAGATGTTAGAGATGAAGCTATAAAAAGGGTACAAGACATTCAATTAAGGGAGGCTGAATATTAATGATTTTTATTACAAAAGTAGAACTTAAAAATTTTCAGTCTCATGAAAATACTACTTTAGAGTTTCATCGTGGTTTAAATGTAATTGTTGGAAATTCTGATAGTGGAAAGACTGCAATACTTCGTGCTATTAAATGGGCATTATATAATGAACCCTTAGGAGATTATTTTATAAAACAAGGTGAAAAAGATGTTTCTGTCACAATTCACTTTAACACTAATGCCATAGTTAGACGATATAGATCTTCATCTAAAAATACTTACTATTTAAAAAAATCTGATGGTGAAGAATATACTTTTGATGGATTTGGACAAAGAGTTCCAAAGGAAATAATTGATGAAATAGAAATGGATAAGATCAACTTAGATGAAAAATCTACATCAATTATAAATATTGCAGAACAACTTGAAGGTCCTTTTCTATTAAATGAAAAATCATCAATTAGAGCAAGTGCAATAGGTAGACTAGTTGGTGTGAATTATATAGATGACGCCTTAAGAGAAACTATTAGAGATAATAAACAAATTAATTCTAATATTAAAAATTTATATATCAGAAAAGAAAATTTAGAAGAGGATTTAAAAAAGTTTGATTATTTAGATAAAGCCGAAGAGGATTTAAACAATCTAAAAAAAATAAGAACTCTTATTTTAGATAATCAATCAAAGTTAAATTTATTAATTAATTTTAATGAGAATTTAAAAAACTTAAATGCAAAAATTGAAATTAACGAAGAAATTTACAGTAAATATACAAATTTAGACTTAATTGCTGAAAAAATTTATTTAGAAGAAAATAACTTGAATAATTTAAAAAGATTTAGAAGATATAGTGAAGAAATAAAAAGAGCTAATATTAATATAAAAAACAATCAAATATTAATTAATAAATTTATAGATATAGATAAATTAAATTCAAATCTTTTATTATTAGATTTTAAACTAAAAAATTATAAAAAATATACTAATTTATATTCTAATCTTATTAAGTTAAAGGAACAAAAAAATTCATTAAAATATCTTTTAGATAAATATATTTACTTAGATGAATTATATGTAAAAGCTAGAAGTTTAGATGAATATATTTATAGATATAATAAGATAAGTAAATTAAATAAAAATTATAATTATACTAATAAACGAATAAATGATGGTCTGATTTTTTTAAATAAATTATCTTATATAGGAGAATTTGAAGAAGATATAAATACTATTTATGTAAAAAATAAAAAACTAGAAAAATTAAAAGTATCTCTATTAGATTATAAGAATTTATCTCTTAAAATAAGTAAAAGAGATAAGGAATTAAAAATATTAAATTATAATCTAGATGAAGATATGAAAACTTATAATACTCTTTTATTAGACTTAGGATATTGTCCTTTTTGTAGAAGTAAAATTGATAATAATACATTAGAACATATAAATCAACATTTTTTGAGGTGAAAAATGAATTATGAAGAAAAACTAAATTATTTAAAAAATAATTTAGAAGAATCTAAAGAAAAGAAGTATAAAGCAGAAGCTGCACTTGAACAACTAAATATTCAAAAGAATAGCTTAATAGAAGATATAAAAAAAGAAGGTATTGAACCTGATGAATTAGAAAATGAAATAATAAAGTTGAAAAATGAAATAGAAGCATTATTTAAAGAAGCTGAAAATTTAATTCCGAGGGATTAAAATGAATGTTAAAGATTTAGATATATATATTAATCAATTAGATAAAGATATAAATATTGAAAAAGGAAAAAAAGAAGTTATTTCAAAGAATTTAAAGGAAGTATCTAAGGAAATAAATAACTTAGTAGAAGAGGAAGAATTATTAAGTAAAGTAATGATATTATTTCAAAAAACATCTGAATATGGAAGACTTCAAGCTAAGACTCAAATCGAAGAGTTAGTAACTAAATGTTTGCAATTTATATTTGAAAGTAATATTGAATTTCAAATTGAAATAACAGAAAGCAGAAATATTCCACAAGCTGAGTTTTATGTAGTGTCACATTATAGTGATGGGTATTCTGTAAAGACAAAACCAGAGATAGCTCGTGGAGGGGGTGTAGTTGATATAATTTCAATTGCACTAAGGCTTGCCTTCATTCAGATACACAAACCTCAAATAGAGGGCCCTATCTTGTTAGATGAGCCTGGTAAACATGTAAGTGATGATTATGTTTTCAACTTAGGTGAATTTTTAAAACAGGCTTCAAAAATGTTTAGAAGACAAATAATTATGGTAACTCATAATACTTATTTATCTCAAATATGTGACAAATCACATACTATAAATATTAAAGATGGAATTAGTTTTTTGGAGAAAGTTGAGGAAGTATCTTAAATTTAATAGGTCTTCCTATATACATATTTTTTGTAAGATTGACTTATTTTTAAAAAAGATATAAAATAATTTTATACAAGTTTAAATATAAAATTTAAAATAAATAATTTGGAACTTGAAAATTTAATAGGGAGGTGTGTAACCGTTGCCAATTATGCTAAATGTATTGATTGTTATTATTTGCTGTTTAATCAGTGTAGCTATAGGTTATGCTGTTAGAAAATATATTGCAGAAGGTAAGCTTAATAATGCTGAAGAAATTGCAAGAAGAGTAGTAACAGATGCAGAACATGATGCTGAAACTAAGAAGAAAGAATTATTAGTTGAAGCGAAAGAAGAAATTCATAGATTAAGATCTGAACATGATAATGAAATTAAAATTAGAAGAAACGAATTACAACAATTAGAACAAAGAGTTTTATCTAGAGAAGAATCTGTAGAAAGAAAATCTTTGCAATTAGAGAAAAAAGAAGAAAAATTAACTAACAAAATTGAAAATTTAAAAGAAAAAGACGAAAAAGCTGAAGCTTTAGTAGTTGAAAGAGAAGAAGAACTTCAAAAAATTGCAGGGTTAACTGCAGATGAAGGTAAGCAAATACTTTTATCTGAACTAGAAAAAGAAATAACTCAAGAATCTGCACTTATAATTAAAGAAAATGAAGCTAAAATTAAAGATGAGAGCAACAAGTATGCAAGAGAAGTAATTGCACAAGCAATTCAAAGATATGCCGCTGATCAAGTTGCTGAGAGCACAGTATCTGTTGTAAATCTACCTAATGATGAAATGAAGGGTAGAATTATAGGAAGAGAAGGAAGAAATATAAGAGCTATTGAATCTCTAACAGGAGTAGATCTAATAATAGATGACACTCCAGAAGCAGTAGTACTTTCTTGTTTTGATCCTATAAGAAGAGAAGTAGCAAGAATAGCATTAGAAAGATTAGTTTCTGATGGAAGAATTCATCCAACAAAAATTGAAGAAACAATTGAAAAAGCAAGACATGAGGTTGATATAACTATTAAAGAGTCTGGAGATCAAGCAGCCTATGATGCAGGAGTTCATGGAATTCATCCTGAACTTATAAAGTATCTAGGAAGACTTAAATTTAGAACTAGTTATGGACAAAATGTTTTAAAACACTCTGTTGAAGTTTCACATATTGCAGGAATGCTTGCAAGTGAAATTGGAGCAGATGTAAAAGTTGCTAAGCGTGCTGGACTTTTACATGATATAGGAAAAAGTATAGATCATGAAGTAGAAGGACCACATGTAGATATTGGTGTTGAACTTGCTCGTAAATATAGAGAATCTGAAGCTGTTATTCATGGAATAGAAGCTCATCATGGAGATGTTGAAGCACATTCAGTAGAAGCTGTATTAGTACAAGCTGCTGATGCTATAAGTGCTGCAAGACCTGGAGCAAGACGTGAAACAGTAGAAGCTTATATAAAGAGACTTGAAAAACTTGAAGAAATAGCTGATTCCTTTGATGGAATTGAAAAATCTTATGCAGTTCAAGCAGGTAGAGAAATTAGAATAATAGTAAAACCTGAAGATATTTCAGAATCTGAAATAATTATACTTGCAAGAGATATAGTTAAAAAAATTGAGTCTGAATTAGATTTCCCAGGACAAATCAAAGTTAATGTTGTTAGGGAAACAAGAGCAATTGATTATGCAAAATAAATTATAACCTGCCATCTGGCAGGTTATTTTAATATATAAAGAATAATAGAAGGTGATTTTTTGATAAAAAGTAATTTATTAGATGATTTTTTAGATTATATGAAATCTACAAGGGGTTCTTCGGAATCTACTGTAAAAGAATATTATTATGACATTAGATTATTTCTAAGATTTTTAAAACAAAGAAGAGGTCTTGCAAAAGATATAGAATTTGATGATATATCAATAGAAGATATAGATATAGAACTTTTAAAATCAGTTAAAAAACAAGATATATATGCATTTAATGCCTTTTTAGAAAAAACTAGAAAAGTTTCAAATCGTTCTAAGTATAGAAAAATCTCATCTATTAGGACATTTTTTAATTATCTATCAGCAAAAGTTGACTTAATAGAATATAATCCAATAGAAAATATAGATATGCCTAAACTTGAGAAAACTCTTCCTGAATATTTAGATTTAAATGAAGCTTTAAATTTATTAGATACAATTAAAAATACAAATAAAAAAGAAATATATAAGACTAGAGACTATGCAATAGTTACTCTATTTTTAAACTGTGGAATGAGACTATCAGAACTATCTGGAATAAACTTAGATGACATATCAAATGATAATACACTTAGAGTATTGGGTAAAGGTAATAAAGAAAGGACTATTTATTTAAATAATGCATGTCAAGATGCATTAGAAGATTATATGAAGAATAGACCTGATATAGAAAGCAATGCTTTATTTTTATCAATGAGAAATAATAGAATGAGTAATAGGGCCATTCAACATATGATTGAAAAATATATAGTTGATACAGGATTAGATTCAAAAAAATATAGTGTTCATAAATTAAGGCATACAGCAGCAACTTTAATGTATCAATATGGTGGAGCAGATATAAGGTCATTACAAGAAATATTAGGTCATGAATCTATAACTACAACTCAAATATATACTCATGTAAGAAGTGAACAACTTAAAAATACTGTAAATAGTAATCCTCTTGCTAATATAGGTGAAGATGAGGATTAGTTATGCTGTTTTTTATTTAAATAACGTATAGGAGTGTATGTGTAAATGAATAAAATTTCTGAACTTCAAACACAGTATAGTTCAATGTTCGATAAAAGAAAAATTTGCTCTTATGATGTAGAACAAATTTTAGAACCAACACATTTAATAATGCATCAAAATTCAAGATTTTTATATTTTACAAAGGGAAAAGGAACAATAAAACTAAATGGGAAATCTTATGAAATACTTCCTAATTCTTGTGTTGCAATCATCCCTTGGGAAATAAGTGAAGTTACAGAAGTATTAGAACCTCTTCAATTTATAAAGGTTATTTATAATTTTAACTTTTTAAATGAAAATATAAAGGCTTCTTATAGTCCTTTAAGTGAAGAAATGAATTTTTTACAAGAACTCTCAGAATGTCCAATAGTATATTGTGACAAGAAGGAAGCTGAAAATTTATCTATTATACTTAATGATATCAAAGAAGAAGTTGGAGTGGAGTCTTTACTTGATACAAAACAGCATAAAATCTTATCAAATATATATATAACTAATAAAATTATAGAGTTTTTAATTCATTATATAAGGATTAAACATAAAACCAAGAATTTAGATTGTATAGACAGTTCAAATATATCTCAAGAAGATAAATCATCTATTTTTAAATATTTATATTCACATTTAAGAGAAAAACAAACTCTAAAATCTATATCATCATTATTCTATATATCAGAATCTACACTTTCTAATTATTGTGTAAGTATTACTGGAAATACTTTTCATGATCTATTAGATGAAATGCGTCTTGTAAAGACTATGGATTTTTTAATGTATTCTGATTTTTCTCTAAACATGATAGCTGAAATTGTAGGTTTTGGCGATGCATCTCATTTGTCTAAATTTTTCACTAAAAGAATAGGTACCACTCCTAGAAAGTATAGAAAGATCAATCAAAATGTTGTCAATATTTTAAATTCAGAAGAAAAGAATATAACTTATGATTTAATTATGTATATTAAAAATAATTTTCTAGAAAATTTAGATGAAAAGTATTTATCTGAAAAATTTTCAATGTCTATTTCAGAAATAAATAAAATATTATTATTTAATGTAGAGATGAATGTAGATGATTTTCTCAAGTATTTGAGAATAAATTATGCATGTAAGTTACTAAAAACTACCAATTATACCATATTGAATATTGCAATAATGGTTGGATACAATAATGTAAAAACTTTTAACAACCACTTTTATTGCTTGAAAAAAATGAGACCAACTGACTTTAGAAGAGATGTAGAAATTCAAGTATAGTCATCAATTTTAAAAATTTAATGGATTATACAAAAATATTCATTGTATTTTCCCAGATTAAGAAATTATTTATGGGTATAATATTAATGTAAGAATATTTAGTAGAATATATTAGTTTTAACAAGGAGGTTAAAAATAATGTCTGTAATTAATGTAACTAGTGAAATTAAACCTTTAAAAAAAGTATTACTTCATAGGCCAGGAAAAGAATTATTAAATTTAACTCCTGAAACATTAGAAGAATTACTATTTGACGATATTCCATTTTTAAAAGTAGCTCAAGAAGAGCATGATGCTTTTGCTAAAATCTTAAAAGATAATGGAGTAGAGGTAGTTTATCTAGAAGACTTAATGGCTGAAACACTAAAAGCTAATGAAGGTCTTAGAGAACAATTTTTAAAACAATTTATTAAAGAAGCAGGAATAAAAACAGAAAGATACCAAAAAATGATTTTTGATTTCTTTAATGCTATTAAAGATGATAAGGAATTAGTTCTAAAAACTATGGAAGGCGTTAACATTAACGAACTCAAAATCGAAAAATCTAACTCTTTAGTTGATTATATGAATGATTCAAATTCAATGATGATTTTAAATCCAATGCCTAATCTTTATTTCACAAGAGATCCTTTTGCATCTGTTGGTGATGGAGTAGTTTTAAATAGAATGTATTCAGTAACTCGTAATAGAGAAACAATTTATGCTGATTATATTTTCAAATATCATCCAGAATACAAAGGAAAAGTAGAATTACTTTATAATAGAGATCTTCCTTTCCATATTGAAGGTGGAGATGTGCTAAATATTAATGATAAAGTTCTTGCAATAGGTATTTCTCAAAGAACTGAAGCTGCAGCAATAGATCAACTTGCTAGAAATATTTTCTTTGAATCAAATTCAAAAGTAGAAGAAATACTTGCTTTTGATATACCAGTTACAAGAGCATTTATGCACTTAGATACTGTATTTACACAAATTGATACTGATAAATTTACAATTCATCCAGCAATTTTAGGAACATTAAGAGTATTTAAATTAACTAAAGAAAATGATGATGTTAAAGTTGTTGAAATGCATGATACTTTAGAACATGTTCTAGCAGAAGCACTAGGTCATCCAGTAGATTTAATTCTATGTGGTGATGGTGATGCAATAGTAGCAGCTAGAGAACAATGGAATGATGGATCTAACACTTTATGTATTAGTCCTGGAACTATTGTAGTTTATGAAAGAAATGATGTAACAAATGAAGTTCTTAGAAAGAAAGGACTTAATCTTATTGAAATGCCAAGTGCAGAGTTATCAAGAGGACGTGGCGGCCCAAGATGTATGTCAATGCCTCTAGTAAGAGAAGACTAATAGAAGAATTTTAAATATAAATTTAATATAGATGGAGTGATTAAGAATATGCCTATTAATTTACAAGGAAAGAGTTTTTTAAAACTTTTAGATTTTTCAACAGAAGAAATTTTATACCTTTTAGAATTATCTAAAGAATTTAAGAAATTAAAACTAACAAGAACACCACATAGATATCTTGAAGGAAAAAATATAGTTTTATTATTTGAAAAAACATCAACAAGAACTCGTTGTTCCTTTGAAGTAGCTGGATATGATTTAGGTATGGGAGTAACATATCTAGAACCAGGTTCTTCTCAAATGGGACATAAAGAATCTATTGCAGATACAGCAAGAGTACTTGGAAGATTTTATGATGGTATTGAATATAGAGGTTTCTCACAAGATCTTGTTCAAGAATTATCTGATAAGGCTGGAGTTCCTGTATGGAATGGTTTAACTGATGAATTCCATCCTACTCAAATGCTTGCAGATATAATGACTATTGAAGAAAACTTCGGACGTCTTAAAGGACTTAACTTAACTTATATGGGAGATGCTAGAAACAATGTAGCGAACTCATTAATGGTAGTAAGTGCAAAACTTGGAATAAACTTTACAGCTTGTGGACCTAAAGACTTAATGCCAAAAGCTGACTTAGTAGAAACTTGTAGAGAGCTTGCAAAAGAACATGGAAGTACAATTACTCTAACTGAAGATCCAAAAGAAGGAGCAAAAGATGCTCATGCAATTTATACTGATATTTGGGTTTCAATGGGTGAACCTGCTGATGTTTGGGCAGAAAGAATTAAACTTCTTGAACCTTATAGAGTAACACAAGAATTGATGGATTTAGGAGCTAAAGGATGTATTTTCCTTCACTGTCTACCATCTTTCCATGATACAAATACTAAAGTTGGTCAAGATATTGAAAAACAATTTGGAATTAAAGAAATGGAAGTTTCAGATGAAGTATTTGAATCTCGTCAATCTAAGGTATTTGATGAAGCTGAAAATAGAATGCATACAATTAAAGCAGTTATGTATGCTACTTTAAAATAAAAATTAAATTTAAAATAAAAATTAAAATTGAGGGATTTTATGAGTAAAAGAATAGTAATAGCTCTTGGTGGTAATGCACTAGGAAATAGTCCAGAAGAACAGCTAGAATTAGTTAAAAATACAGCAAAACCTATTGTTGATTTAGTTAAGGAAGGCTATGAAATTATGATTGGACATGGAAATGGCCCTCAAGTTGGTATGATTAACCTTGCGATGGAATATGCATCGCAAGGTGATATCAATACACCTTATATGCCTTTTCCTGAATGTGGTGCTATGAGCCAAGGATATATAGGATATCATTTACAACAAGCTATAGGAAATGAGTTAAAAAAACAAGGTATTGATAAAACTTGTGCAACTGTAGTTACACAAGTAGTAGTAGATAAAAATGATAATGCATTTAAAGATCCAACAAAACCAATAGGTTCTTTCTATTCAAAAGAAGAGTCTGAAGCTATTGCAAAAGAAAAAGGATATACTTTTGTAGAAGATGCAGGAAGAGGATATAGAAGAGTGATTGCTTCACCAAAACCTGTTGAAATTGTTGAATCTAATGTAATTGAAAAAATTGTAGAAGAAGGAAATATTGTTATAACAGTTGGCGGTGGTGGAATACCAGTTATTGAAACTGAAAATGGACTTGAAGGAGTTCCAGCAGTTATTGATAAAGATTCATCAAGTGCTAAACTTGCAATGGATTTAGAAGCAGATATATTAGTAATACTAACAGCTGTTGAAAAAGTAGCAATTAATTTTAATAAACCAAATCAAGAAGAATTATCTTCAATGACACTTGAAGATGTAGAAAAATATATTAAAGAGGAACATTTCGCTAAAGGTTCGATGTTACCAAAGGTAGAGGCATGTAGAAATTTTGTTCAAAATAGCAAAAAAGATGCAGTAGCTATAATTACTTCTTTAGAAAAAGCTGCTGAAGCTATTAGTGGAGAAACTGGAACAGTAATTAAAAAATAGTACTAGAACAGGAGTGAGATAATGGATACTAAGAAAAAAAAGAAATCATTATCAGCCTTTAGTATACTCTTTATAATTTTATTTGTAATTTTTATAATTTCTAAATTGTTAAATGGAATGGGATTTGATCCCATTGAAGATAGAATTACTGGTGAGATGGTGTCTCAAGTAACTGGTGCAAAAATATCAACACTAGTAATGTCACCATATAATGGATTCGTTGATGCTATTGATATTTCAATATTCGTACTTGTACTTGGAGGTTTTTTAGGAATAATTCAATCTACAGGTGCACTTGAAGCAGGAATTCATTCATTAGTAAAGAAAAGAAAAGGTAAAGAATTAAGTTTAATAGTTATCTTAATGATACTATTTTCAATAGGTGGTACTACTTATGGTATGGCAGAAGAGACTGTAGCTTTTTATGGTATAATTACTATGGCTATGGTTGCTGCAGGATTTGACTCATTAGTTGCTGTTGGAACAATATGTCTTGGAGCAGGTGCAGGAGTTTTAGGTTCAACAGTAAATCCATTCTCTATAAGTGCTGCAGTTGATGCTTTAAAAGGTGTTGGAATAGATGCCAACCAAAAAATCATATTACCAATAGGAGTTGTTCTTTGGATAGTAACTCTTATAATTTGTATCTTTACTGTTACAAAATACGCTAAAAAAGTTCAAGAAGATAAGGGATCTACTCTTTTATCTTTACAAGAACAAGAAGATATGAGAAATGAATTTAGTTTATCTGATTCAGAAAAACTTGAATTTACAGGAAAACATAAAGCAATTTTAATTGTTTTTGCTATAACATTTATAGTAATGATTGGTTCACTAATTCCTTGGAAAGATCTTGGAGTTAATGTATTTGATGGATGGTCTTCTAAACTAACAGGA
Organism: Peptoniphilus stercorisuis; assembly: GCF_017874395.1. Lineage (GTDB taxonomy): Bacteria > Bacillota > Clostridia > Tissierellales > Peptoniphilaceae > Anaerosphaera > Anaerosphaera stercorisuis. The sequence continues at coordinate 77,649 of NZ_JAGGLJ010000008.1, forward strand.
GAAGACTATGGAGACTGGTACTTTGGTGAAATTGCAATGTGGTTCTTTATTATGGGAATTGTCACTGCAATAGTTGCTGGTATGAGTGAAAAAGAAATAGTTAATGAATTTATTGCAGGAGCTGCAGATATTCTATCAGTAGTATTAATTATAGTTGTATCACGTGCTGTATCTGTATTAATGAGTAGTACACATATAGACGCTTTAATCCTTGATAGAGCTGCTAAAGCATTGTATGGACTAAGTCCTATAATCTTTGTAATAGGATCTTATTTATTATATCTATTCTTATCATTCTTAATACCATCTACATCAGGTCTTGCATCAGTTTCAATACCTGTAATGGGTGGACTTGCATATGCATTAGATATGAGCCCTGAAGTTATGATTATGATATTCTCAGCTGGATGTGGACTTATTAACTTAATTACACCTACATCAGGAGTAGTTATGGGTGGTCTTGAAATGGCTAAAGTAGAGTATTCAACTTGGGTAAAATTTGTTACGAAACCAATGTTAATAATTGCCGTAGTAAATGTTGTAATACTATGTGCATCAATGCTAATGTTTTAAGATAAATATTTAAAGTCACTAGTTTTCTAGTGGCTTTTTTTATATTTAAAATTATATGTTATTATATAGTAAAAAGGAAATGGAGATAATAATGAATTTAAACTTTGATACATATAATTATAAGTATAGTTCAAATAGAAATGTAGTCTATTCTAATAGAGGAATGGTTGCAACAGGAAACCCTATGGCATCTCAAGCAGGCTTAGAAGTGTTAAAACAAGGTGGAAATGCTTTTTCAATTATATATTATAATGATAAACTCTATGGACTAAATAGTTCAGGAGTATCACCAGAGTTATTAACAGCAGAAAAAATTAAAAACTTAGGATATAATAAAATTCCCTTTGAGGGACTAATTCCAATAACAGTACCAGGACAAGTAAAAGCATGGTCTGAAATGTCAAATAAGTTTGGAAATGTAGATTTTGAAAAGCTATTAAAGCCAGCAATTGATTATGCTGAAAATGGATATATAATTCAACGCTAGTAGGTCATTTATGGAAAGAAGAATTTAAAAGGTTTTATAAAGTTAAAGATGATTCTATATTTAATGAATGGTTTAAAGTTTTTTCTAAAAATAATGCGCCATTAAAAGCAGGAGAATATTTTAAAAATAAAGATTTAGCTGAAAGTTTAAAAGAAATAGCTAAAACTAAAGGTAAAAGTTTTTATAGTGGAGCAATAGCTTATGAGATAGATGATTTCATGAAAAAAAAATGGAGGATATTTAAGAAAAAAAGATTTAGAAAATTTCTCTAGCCAATGGGTAGATCCAATATCTACAAACTATAAAGGTTTTGATATATGTGAGATCCCACCTAATGGTCATGGAATTACAGTTCTTATTGCATTAAATATATTAAAAAATTTAGATATAGAAAATTTAAACTCTGTAGAATCTATTCATAAACAAATAGAAGCTTTAAAACTTGCATTTATTGATGTAAAAGAATATGTTGCTGATAAAAATCATATGACATATAGCATAGATTACTTATTATCTGAGGAATATGCTTATAAAAGAGCAAATTTAATAAAAGATAATGCTATCCTTCCAACTATAAGTAAACCTCAATCAGGAGGTACTGTATATTTAGCAACAGCTGATAAGTGGGGGAATATGGTATCTTATATTCAAAGTAATTATACTCAGTTTGGATCTGGGATAGTAATTCCTAATACAGGCATATCTTTACATAATAGAGGATGTAATTTCTCATTAAATGAAAAATCAGATAATTATATTATGCCTAATAAACGTCCATATCATACAATTATTCCAGGATTTTTAATGCATAATGATAAAGCTGTAGGTCCTTTTGGAGTAATGGGAGCTTTTATGCAACCACAAGGTCATTTACAAGTATTGCTATCAACTATAATTGAGGGGTTAAATCCTCAAGATGCTTTAAATAAGCCACGTTGGCAATGGGTAGGTGATAAGATTATTGAATTTGAAGATAGTTATGATAAGGATATAATCAATAGATTAAATGATATAGGACATAATACAATAATTAAAAAAGATTCATCAACTTTTGGAAGAGGACAAATTATATGGAAAAATGATGCAAATATATATTGTGGTGGATGTGATCCTAGAACAGATTCAAATATAGCAATTTGGTAATCTTAAGAAGAATAATAGAATTGTTTAAAAATTAACAAACTTATTAAAAATAAGTAATTAATAATATATTTGAGTAAGTGTTAATTAAATATAAGATATAAGAATAATATAAAGAATATATTTATCATAAATTAAAGTTATTAATAATTTATATAGATAAATATATTATTTATTTATTTTAATTTTATTTTATTATTATTAAACTCATTATAATAAATAAAAATACTTATAGAATATAGTAATTATTAACAAATTTGAAAAAATCATAAAATAGCTAAAAAAGTGAAAATTTAAGAGAACTGGTCAAAAATATTTTAAATTAGTCACAAAATTATTATTTTGTGACTAATTTAAAAGACCTTTTTTAGACTATTTATCACTATTCCTCTTCTAAAATTTTTATAATTATATTTTTTTGCTACTTCTCTATTTCGTGCAAGATAAAAATATAATTATAATAGATCTAAATAATTATAAAATAATATTTTTTAAATTCAGATATAATTAAAAGGTTAAATATATTTATTATATAAAATATTAACCGCTTCTATTATTACAATTAGTTAATAGTAAATTTTAAAAATATTACAAACATAAGTTTCAAACGTATGCTCTTTTATTTTTTGAGATTAAACAAATGTTTGAAGAGATTATATTGTTTTGATATAATGTAGTTAAACTTTATTAAATTGATGTTTTAATATAAAGGAGAAATTTTATGTATGAAGATTTAAATCAAAGGCAAATTGCAATTTTACTCTATATAAAAAAAGCTATTGATATGAAAGGATATCCCCCTACTGTTCGTGAAATATGTAAAGAATTAAATATTAAAAGTACTTCAACTGTTCATGCTAGTTTAGAAAAGTTAGAAACAAAGGGATATATAAGAAAAGATGCAACAAAGCCTAGAGCTATTGAAATATTAGATCCAAGTGATGATTTTTTAATGATTAAGAAAAAAACTGTGGATATTCCGGTGATTGGACGTGTAACGGCAGGAGAACCTATTTTAGCATATCAAAATATTGAGGATACCTATCCTATACCAGCAGAGTTTGCAGCCTCTAAAAACCTATTTATATTGAGAGTTTCTGGAGAGAGTATGATAAATTCTGGAATTTTAGATGGAGATTTTGTAATAATCGAAAAAAAAGATTATGCAGAGAATGGAGATAAGGTTTTAGCTTTAATAAATGATGAAGCAACTATAAAAACTTTTTATAAGGAAAAGGGATATTATAGATTACAGCCAGAAAATGATTTTATGGAACCTATTATTTTAAATGAAGTTAAAATTTTAGGAAAAATTGTTGGATTGTATAGAAAAATATAAAAGGTACTTAAGATAAATTTATCTTAAGTACCTTTTATATTTAAATTTATTATTTAACTCCTAAAAATCTAGATATGACAATTTTTTGTGCTTCAGATGTTCCTTCATAAATTTCTGTAATTTTTGCATCTCTCATCATTCTTTCGACATGATTACCTCTTAAATATCCATATCCTCCAAATAATTGAACAGCAAGTCTAGTTGAATCATTTGCAATTTCAGAACAATAAAGTTTTGCCATAGCAGCTTCTTTAGCATAGTTTTTACCGTCATCTTTTAAAGTTGCTGCTCTCCAGATTAAAAGTCTCCCAGCATCAATTTTTGTTTGCATATCAGCAATTTTAAATTGAGTATTTTGAAATGCAGATAATTTTTGATTAAATTGCTCTCTTTTGTTTACATACTTAATAGCTTCATCAAGAGCTCCTTGAGCTATTCCTATAGATTCTGCAGCTATTCCAATTCTACCAGTATCAAGAGTTCCTAAAGCAATCTTTATGCCATCTCCTTCATTGCCTAAAATTGAATCCTTATGGACTTTACAATCTTTTAAAAATACTGCTGATGTAGAAGATCCTCTTATTCCCATTTTCTTAAGAGGTTTTCCAACTCTTATTCCTGGATTATCAGGTTCTACTAGAAAAGCAGTAATTCCCTTAGTTCCTTTATCAGCATCTGTTACAGCAATAACAATATAAAGATCATTATGTCCAGCATTAGATATAAACATTTTTCTACCATTTATAATATAGTAATCTCCATCTTTAATTGCAGTTGTTTTTTGATTTGTGGCATCTGTTCCTGCTTGAGGTTCTGTTAATAGAAAAGCAGCTATTCCTTTAGATGTTAAAATAGGTAAATATTTTTCTTGTTGTTCTTTATTTCCATATTTTATTAAAAGATTAATTCCAATAGATGAATGTATAGATACAATAGTAGCCGTAGTAGCACATACTTTTCCTATTTCCTCTAAAGCTATAACATAGGACATTGTATCTCCACCTTCACCACCAAACTCCTCGGGGAATTGTGATCCCATTATTCCTGCTTTAAAAAGTTTAGGTATACTTTCTTCTGGAAATCTTTCGTTTTCGTCTATTTCTTGAGCAATAGGTTTTATTTCTTTCTCGGCAAATTCTTTTGCCATTTGTTGTACAAGTTTATATTTTCCAGTTAATTCAAACATATAGACATCTCCTTTTCATATTTAAATAACTAATAAATCTTTATCGTATGATTTAAAAATTTCTCCAATGGAAGAATATCTAATCTTAATATCTTTGTTAATTATATTTACAGAGATAGGAAAATTTAATAGTTCATTATTAGTTTCACACTTAACTTCAAGTTTATTGTCTTTTATATTTATATTTTCTACATTATTTATTAAAGGTAAATTTAGTTTTTTAGATATATCTTCTTGAATTTCTAAATTATCTTTTCCTGTAATTAAAATACTTGGTTCAAATTCTTTGATTTTTTCTATTAAAGTCTCTTTTGTATAACTTTCATCTTTAAATAATATACCTTGATCTACGCCAATAGAATAAGCTTCTCTAATTAAAAGTTCATCATTAGATCTAGATAAAGCTATAATATTAGTGTCTTTTAATTGATCCTTTATACTTAGTGCCATCTCTAGTGAAGCTCTATCAAATTTGTTTATACTAGTATAGTCGCTATCTTTTTCTATAGAATTTTTTAATATAACAATATATTCATTTATTTACACCTCTTTATTGTAATTATAAAAACCTCTTCCTGTCTTCTTACCTAACCATCCCATAGTTACATACTGTTTTAATAGTGGACAAGGTTTATATTTCTCTTGACCAAAACCTTCGTACATAATATTCAATATATTATATACAGTATCTAATCCTATAAAATCAGCAAGTTCTAAAGGTCCCATTGGATGGTTCATGCCTCTTTTCATTATTTCATCTATTCCTTCTATAGAGCTAATTCCTTCATGAACACAGTATATTGCTTCATTGATCATTACTTGTAAAACTCTATTTGAAATAAATCCAGGAAAATCTTTAACATATACTGGATATTTATTGATTTTTTTAGATATTTCAAAAATAAAATTAAATGTTTCATCACTTGTTGCAAGACCTCTTATTAATTCCACAAGAGTCATAACAGGTACTGGGTTAAAAAAATGCATTCCTATAAATTTATCTGCTCTTTTTGTTTTAGAAGCTAATTCTGTTATAGGAAGTGATGAAGTATTTGATGCATATATACAATTATCATTAACTATATTATCTAACTCTCTAAATAAATCAGCTTTAATATCAATATCTTCTATAATTGCTTCAACTATTAGATCACAGTCTTTTGCGTCTTTTAAAGATGTAGAGATATTAATATTATTTAAAGTATTTACTTTATCTTTTTCACTTATTTTATTTTTTTGAATGTTTTTATTTAATATATTTTCTATAAATTCAATTCTTTTTTTTGGAGCATCTTCTATAGAATCATATAGATATACTTTATAGCCTGATTGGGCAAATGTTTGAGCAATACCTCCTCCCATTTGTCCTGCTCCTATAACCATGATATTAAGTTTTTTCATTATATCCCTTCTTATTCAACTTTTAATAAAATAGCATCACCTTGAGCAGAACCACTACAAATAGCTGCTATTCCATATCCGCCATTTCTTTGTTCAAGAGCATTTATTAAATGCATTACAATTCTTGCTCCTGTAACACCAATTGGATGTCCATAAGCTACAGCTCCTCCATCGACATTAACTTTATTTAAATCATAATTTGCGATTTTTTGACTTACTAGAACAACTGCAGCAAAAGCTTCATTTATTTCAAATAAATCAATTTCATCAATGTTAATATTATTTTTTTCAATAATTTTATTAATAGCATGTCCTGGAACAGTGGCTATATATTTAGCCTCTCTAGAAGCTTCTTGATAGTCTATTATAGTAGCAAGTACTTTTAAATTAAGTTCTTCTGCTTTATTTTTAGACATTAATACTAGTGATGCAGCTCCATCATTTATACCAGGAGCATTACCTGCTGTAATTAGAGAGTGTTCATCAAAAACTGGAGGTAATTTTGATAAAATATCATAATTTGTGTCTTTTCTTGGTGACTCATCTTTTGAAAAAATACCATTTTTAGTCTCTATTGGAAATACTTCATTGTCTAGTTTGTTATATTCTATAGCCTTTATTGCATATTTATGAGATCTTTCAGCCCATAAATCTTGCTCTTTTCTTGAAATATTAAATTCTTTTGCTATATCACTTCCATGTAGAGCCATATGTCTATTATAAAAAGGACACCATAATCCATCACTAATCATTAAATCTTTTACCGTAGAATCTCCCATTCTTGTACCAAATCTCATTTTATCTATTGCATAAGGAGTATTACTCATATTTTCCATTCCACCAGCGACTACAATATCTGATAAGCCCATAGAAATTCGAAAATAAGCTGATTGTATAGCTGATATACCTGAGCAACAAACTTTATTAATCAAAACAGATGGAGTTTCCCAACTAAGCCCAGCTTTTATTTGAGCTTGTCTTGCAGGCATTTGTCCAGAACCTGCTTGTAAAACTTGTCCGAAATACATATAATCTACTTCTTTAGGGTTAAGATTAATTTTATTAAGAGATTCTTTTATGGCCATAGCACCTAAGTCAACTGCTGAAAATTCTTTTAAAGCACCTCCTAATTTACCAAAAGGCGTTCTAGCGTAACTTACAATTACTACATCTTTCATAAAATCGCCATCCTTATATTCAAATAATGTAATATATCTTTGTATTAACAATGGTACCCATTAATTTGTATAATTATATACTATTTTAGTCTTATATAAAATATGTAGTATTTTAGACAATAAAAAAAGTCGGAATAAACCGACCTTCTTTAAATTAATTCATCTATATTTATTAAATTTTTATCTAAAAAACTTTGTAAAACTTTTATAAGCGCAAACTTAGCATGATAATAAGTAAGTCCACCTTGATAATAAGCATAATAAGGTTCTCTCATTGGTCCATCTGCAGAAAGTTCAATAGAAGATCCCTCAATAAAAGCACCAGCTGCCATAATGACTGGATCATCATATCCTGGCATATCCCAAGGTTCTGGAAGAAAATGTGCATCTACAGGAGATGCCTCTTGAATAGATTGACAAAAAGCCTTAACTTTTTCTGGATCTTTAAATTTTATAGCTAAAATAATATCAGATCTTTTATCTTCAAGAGATGGTGTACAATCATATCCTAAATTTGTGAAAATTTTAGTGAAAAGTAGAGCTCCCTTTATTGCATCTTCAACTACTTTAGGACTAATAAACAATCCTTGTAATATTTGTCTTGTCATTCCAAAACTAAGTCCACATTCTTTACCTATTCCTGGAGCTGTAAGTCTATTTGCAATTCTATTAATATAAATTTCTTTACCTACTACATATCCACCAGAAAATGCAAGTCCACCACCTGGATTTTTAATTAAAGATCCAGCCATTATATCGGCGCCAAAATCACTCGGTTCATATAAATCAGTAAACTCACCATAGCAATTATCAACAAAGATTATAACATCAGGAGCTATTTTTTTTATTCCTGCAATTGCTTCTTTAAATTCATCAGCAGTAATAGCACGTCTATCACTATATCCAGTAGATCTTTGAAGCATTATTACCTTTGTATTTTTTTGAAGTTTTTCTTTTATATTTTCAATTGAAATTTTATTATCTATAAGTTCAGCCTCTGAATATTCTATGCCTTGCTCAAGCATATTTCCAGGTTCGTTGCCAGTTATTCCTATTACTTTTAATAAAGTATCATAGGGAGTGCCAGAACCTGACAATACATGATCTCCATGTTGTAATACTGATAATAGTGCAAGTGATATAGCATGTGTTCCAGAAACGATATTTGGTCTTACTAAAGCATCTTCTGTATTAAAAATATTACTAAAAATACTTTCGACCTTTTCTCTACCTATATCTCCATATCCATAACCAGTAGTCCAGTTAAAATCTGTAGCAGCAAGTCTATTATCTTGCATAGCTTTTAATATTTTAACTTGATTATATTCGCTAATAAGTGATAAAGCATCAAACTTTTCATGTAATTCACTTTCTAAATTATTTACATAATCAACTACTTTTTCATCTATATTATAACTGTTAAATAATAAATCTTTATATTCTTTCAAAACTATCTCCTATATAATTATATATTTTTTCTTCTAAGTTTTTATCTAATCGATCAAACCACTTTATTCTATTATCTCTTCTAAACCATGTCAACTGTCTCTTAGCATAATGTCTAGAATTCTTTTTAATAAGATCTTTGGATTCTTCAAGTGTTATCTCATTATTTAAATAAGATATTATTTCTTTATATCCTATTGCTTTCATAGAAACAAGATTCTCGCTATAGCCATTATCTAATAAATCTTTAACTTCATCTACTAATCCTAATTGGAACATTTCATCAACTCTATTATTGATTCTTTCATATAAGAGAGCTCTATCCATATTAAGGCCAATCATTTTTAAATTATAATCTGTATTTTCTTCTCTGAAGTTTTTTGTCTCTTTTTTATCACTAAATTTAATTATCTCCAAAGCTCGTATAATTCTTTGTTTATTATTTTTATCTATTTTTTCAGAAGCTATTTTATCTAATTCCTGAAGTTGTTCATAAAGATAATATAGTCCCTTATCTGAAATAATATTTTCAAGGTAGTCTCTATACTCTTGATTAGGCTCAACATTTGAAAATGTTAAGTTATAAACTAAAGAATTTACATATAATCCAGTACCACCTACTACAATAGGAAGTTTATTTTTATAATTAATTTCTGAAATAATATTTTTTGCCTGATTTTTAAAATCAGAAACTGTAAAATTTTCATCAGGATCTACAATATCAACCATATAATGTTTTATATTAGTATTTTCAAGATTTATTTTATCTGTTCCTATATCCATTTTTTTATATATTTGCATAGAATCTGAAGATATGATTTCACCATTAAAATTTTCTGCAATATTAAGAGATAATTTTGTTTTTCCAATACCAGTTGGCCCTGTTAATATTAATAAATTTTCCATTTACATCCCCTCTCTAAGAAATGCTTTTTCTATATCATATTTGCTAAATTCAATAATAGTTGGTCTTCCATGAGGACATGTATAGGGATTATCACAATCTATTAAACTTTCAATTAAAGCATATATCTCTGAATTAGATAATACATCTCCTGCTTTTACTGCTGCTTTACAAGCTTTTCTCATGATTTTATAGGGATCTATTTCATAAGTTGATTTAATATCTCTATCAAGCATATTAATAGAGTCATATATGAAACTTATATTAGAAGGAGTACCAAAAATCATAGGAACAGTTCTTATTAAAATAGAGTTTTCACCAAATTCTTCAATTTCAAAGCCTAAAGAATTAAATAGTTCTATATTATTTTCTATTTTATTTTTTTCTTCAGCATTTACATTTATTATTTCAGGAGTTAATAACATTTGTTTATCAATTTTCGTATTTTCATATTGATATTTGAATTTTTCATACATAATTCTTTCATGTGCAGCATGTTGATCTATTAAATAACATTTTTCAGACTTGGAATTTTCAAGTACTATAAATGTTTTAAAAAGAGTTCCTATTATAGTAGTTTCCAATAGACTTTTATCAATTTTTGAATCTTCATTAGCAGGAATAATTTTATTATCATCAGTAACTATATTGTTATTTATAATATCGTCTTCAGCTTCATAGGAAGATGTAGTTTCTTTTAAATTATCTTGGAAAAACTCATCACTTTCTTTTATAAGTTCAATACTATCCTTAGAATCAATATTAGAAAAATCATAGGATTTTTTACTATTAAAATCATTTAATAAAAAATTCTCTTCAATTATAGGTTCATCTGTATCTTTTTCTGTAAACATTTCAAAAACAGTAACATTTTTTTTATTTTTACTATCAATTTCTTCAATAGGTTTTTCAATACTTCTATTAGGATATATAGAGTCTTCTATCATTTCACATAAAATAGCTATTAGATTATTTTCCTTAGATAGTTTAACTTCATGCTTTTTAGGGTGAATATTAACATCTACAAGAATTGGATCTATCTCTATATATAAAAGAAATACTGGATATCTATTTAATGGTATTAAAGAATAATATTCTTTTTCTAGTTTTCTTGAAATATCTAAATTTTTAACATATCGTCCATTTATATAAATATATTGGTGATTTCTATTAGAACGATATAATTTATTATTAGAAAAAAATGCTTTGATTTTATAGGATTCAGAATTAAAATTGTTTTCTATTAAGTTTGCAGCAATATCTCTACCAAGTATTGAATAGATATGGTTTTTAAGTTCAACATCTCTATTACTATTTAGCACGATTTTTCCATCTCTTATTAATTTAATAGATACATTATTATTCCCAAGTGCTATTTTTTGCACGACTTCATTTATATAATTAAATTCAGTAGTATCATTTTTAAGATATTTTTTTCGAACGGGAGTATTATAAAATACATCTTTAATATAGAAAGTTGTACCAATAGGAAGACCTATATTATTTTTAGAAATTATTTTTCCATTTTCAACAACAGCACGCGTTCCTACTTTAGAATCCTTTGTTTTAGTCATTACTTCTACATGAGAAATATGAGAAATACTAGCTAGAGCCTCTCCTCTAAAACCTAAGGAAACTATATTATATAAGTCTTCGACTTTTCTAAGTTTAGAAGTAGAATGTCTTAAAAATGCAATATCTAAATCACTTTCATCTATTCCATCTCCATCATCTGTTATTCTAATATACTCTCCAATAGATCCTTTTATTTCTATTACAATGTTTTTAGCATTAGCATCAATTGAATTTTCTAACAATTCTTTAATAATAGATGCAGGGTTTTCTATTATTTCTCCAGCAGCTATTTTTGAGATTGTCGCATCATCTAAAAGTTTTATACTCATTATATATCCCTTGATTCCTTTACTAGTTCATTAAGAAGATTTAATGCATCTATAGGTGAAATACTATTAATATTAATATTTGCAACTTTATTAATATATTCATCTTTTTTAACATCAAAAATTGACTTTTGCTGAATATCTACTAAAGAATTATCGTTTATTTTTTCTTTAAAATTACTATTTTCTTTATTTTCAACAACAGATAATATTTGAGATGCTCTTCTTATTATTTCATCGTTAATTCCTGCAAGTTTTGCAACTTCTATACCATAAGAGTTATTAGTAAATCCTTCAATAATTTTCCTTAAAAATATAATAGAATCTTCTGTTTTTTCAACCTCTATAGTTAAATTTTTAATATTATCAAATTTCTCACTTAATATTACAAGTTCATGATAATGTGTTGCAAAAAGTGTTTTTGCTTTAATATTTTTTGCAATATATTCTACTATGGCCCAAGCTATAGAAAGTCCGTCATAGGTACTAGTACCTCTTCCAACTTCATCAAGTATTAATAAACTATTTTTTGTAGCATTAGAAACAATATTAGATACTTCTTTCATTTCTACCATAAAAGTACTTTCGCCCTTAGCTAAATTGTCAGAAGCACCAATTCTTGTAAATATTCTATCTATTATAGATATATTTGCACTATCAGCAGGAACAAAGCAGCCAATATGCATCATAATAGTTATTAATGCAACTTGTCTCATATAAGTTGATTTTCCTGCCATATTTGGCCCTGTAATTATATGAATCATTTCATCACTATTATTTAAAAATGTATTATTAGGAACGAATAACTCACCTGTAAACTTAGCTTCTACTATAGGATGTCTTCCGTTTTTTATATCTATAATTCCACTATCATTTATATTAGGTCTAGTATAATTGTTATTTCTAGAAACTTGAGCAAGAGAAATAATAGAATCTATTTTAGCAATATTCTTAGCTGTTTTTTGAATATTAAAAATATTATCTACTAAAAAGTCTTTTAATTTATTAAAAATAGTTAATTGTAATTTAAAAGCTTCATCTTTAGAACCTAGTATTTTAGATTCCATCTCTTTAAGTTCCATAGTAAAATATCTTTCAGATCCAACAAGTGTTTGTTTTCTTATATAGTTATCTGGAACCATAGATAAATTTGCCTTCGTAACCTCTATGAAAAATCCTAATATTTTATTATATTTAATTTTTAAGTTCTTAATACCAGTTTTTTCTTTTTCTGAGTTTTCCAAATTTAATAACCAGTTTTTACCTTTTTCACTAGCTTCAAAAAGTTCATCTAATTCTTCAGAAAAACCAATCTTTATAAATCTAGAATCATCTGTAGTAACAGGAGGATCCTCTACTATAATACTATCTATCTCTTTTTGAATTTCTACTAATGGATTAATACTTGATGATAATTCTTTAAATAGATTATTATTACTGTTTTCTAGTAGTGTTTTTATATTATTTATTTCATATAAAGAATTTTTTAGAGAAACAATCTCTTTTGGATTGATATTTTTATTAGAAATTTTTACACTTAATCTTTCTATATCATATATATCTTTTAAGATATTTGTAATATCATCTAGTAAAATTAAATTACTATTAAATTCTTCAATTAAATTTAATCTATATTCTATTTCATCTTTATTATTAAGAGGAGCTTCAACCCATTTTTTAAGCTCACGTGATCCCATTGAAGTCTTTGTCTTATCAAGAATTTCAAGAAGAGAGCCAGATTTTGTATTAGTATTTAGTCCTTTTACTAACTCTAGATTTTTTTTAGAGTTTTCATCAAGAATTAAAAATTTATTTCTCTCATAATAAATAATCGTATTTAAATGATTTAGACTATGTTTTTGTGTCTTTATTAAATATTTTAAAAGTATATATATAGAAGATAAATCAGATAATTTATTTTCTTTTTCAATTTTTTCAATATTTTCAAATACTATCTCATTAATAAGAGATTTCTCTTCGCTATTAAAAACAATATTTTCTAACTCTTCTTCTTTAATCCTATTGATATAAAAATTTGATAAATTTAAAAAATTATTTATTTTATCATTAGAAATTTCATTTATTAATATTTCTGGTGGATTAATTCTATATAGTTCATCTGCAATAAAATCTATAGCTTCATCTATTTCAAAATATGCTTTAGATGTAGTATATAATTCTCCTGTACTATAGTCTGTATAGCTTAAATAAACCATATGACTTTTTACAATCATACTTAATAAATAATTATTTTCATCTTGTTTTAAATAGTCAAAATCCGCAAGTGTTCCAGGAGTTACAACCTTAGTAACATCACGCTTAACTATCCCCTTAGCTAGAGCAGGATCTTCTAGTTGATCGCATATTGCAACTTTATAACCTTTACTTATAAGTTTTGATATATAAGTATTTGCAACATGATAAGGAATCCCACACATAGGAGATTTGCTATTTGCTCCTGTAGATCTTTTAGTAAGAGCAATTTCAAGTTCTTTAGAAGCAATGATAGCATCTTCAAAAAACATTTCATAAAAATCTCCAAGTCTAAAAAATAATATAGAATCCTTATATTCCTCTTTAATACTTAAATATTGTTTCATCATTGGAGTTAGATTTTCTTTAGTCAATTTGTTCACCTACTAATGCAAAAGTATTTGCATCTACAATTTTCACATCTATAGTTTTTCCTATTAAACTTTCATCTCCAGGAAAAGAAACTAATTTAAATTCACTAGTTCTTCCTATGACATTACCTTTTTTAGAAGTGCTTAAATCTTCTACAAGTACTTTAACAATTTTATTTATAAAGGCTTTATTTTTTTCTAATTGAATTGGATATAATACATCAAGTAATCTTTCAAATCTTTCATGTTTTATATTTTCAGGAACTTGCTCACTAGATTTTGCAGCCTTTGTGCCCTCTCTTAGAGAATAGATAAAAGTAAAAGAGGTATCATACTCTACTCTTTGGACTAAATCTAAAGTTTCATTAAAATCTTCTTCTGTTTCTCCAGGAAAACCTACCATTATATCTGTGCAAAGAGCAATATCAGGATTTATTTTTTTGATTTTTTCTATTTTTTCTAAATATTCTTCTTTAGTGTATCTACGATTCATTTCTTTTAATACTTTAGTAGATCCAGCTTGAACAGGAAGATGTAAAAAATTACATAATTTATCTAAATCCTTAAAGGCATATATTAGCTCATCTGAAATATCCTTAGGATGAGATGTCATAAATCTTATTCTTTCAAGTCCTTCTATATCGTTGATTTTGTATAATAATTTTGTAAATGTCATATCAGAATTAAGACTTTTACCATAAGAATTAACATTTTGACCTAAAAGTGTAATTTCCTTAGTTCCATTTTTAACAAGATCTTTAACCTCTTCAATAATTTCATAAGGATCTCTACTTACTTCCCTTCCTCTAGTATAGGGAACGATACAGTAAGTACAGAAATTATCACATCCATACATAATATTTACATAAGATTTATAAGAATATAATCTATTAGCTCCTAATTTGTCATCTATATTTTTGAAGTTTTCTTCAATGTCCATAGATAATTTTTTTCCACAATAATTTTTATAAAGTAATTCTGGGAATTTATAAATATTATTTGTACCAAATATTATATTTACATTTTCAAATTTTTCTAATACATATTCTCTAGATTCATCTCTTTGCATCATACATCCACAAACGGCAACTTTTATACTAGGTTTAGTTTGTTTTAGATGTTTTAGTCTTCCAATTTGACCATATACTTTATCCTCTGCAGAATGTCTTATAGAGCATGTGTTTAATATTACTAAATCACATTCTTCTTCATTTTCAGAAAAAATATAACCCATTTTTTCAAGTAACCATCTAATTTTCTCAGAGTCATGTTCGTTCATTTGACATCCATGTGTTACTATTTTTGCTACTTTATTATTAGTATAATTATTTCTTAGTTTTCTTATATATTCTTCAATATTTTCATTATAATCATTAATTAAATTTAAATTTTCCATATTAAAACCTCACATCCATAATATTTAATTATATTATGAAAAACTCACCATTACAATCATCTATAATATTAAATAAAAAACGACAATAGACTTTAAAATCTTTTGCCGTTTATATTATTTAAAAATTCTTTTAAATTGAATTTGATTTACTGTATTCATCAGCAATTTTTAAAAATTCTTTAGTTGATTTTTTCAAATATCTATATTTTTTATAGAAAAATGAAATTTCTCTTCCTGAGTCAATAGACTCTAATTTATAAAAATTGATATTTTTATTTTCTTCAACATTTTTTATTAACAAGTCACTGACAAAGGATATACCCATACCAAAACAAGTTAAATTGTATGCTGTTATTTGTTGATCTAATTCTAAAAGTATATTTGGAGAGATATTTTCTCTACTGCATATTTTTTCAGATCTTTTTCTAGTATCATTACCTTCTTTTAAAAATAAGAAGAAATCATCTTTAAATAGTTCTAAAGGCACTGTTTTAACATTATTATTTAAATAATTTCCATTTAAAATATCTTCATAAGGTATTTGATATTTTTGTGCAATATTATTAGATTCAAAACTTTTCGGTACTGCTAAAATAATATTATCTTTTGAATAAAACTGTTGGTGATAAACTTCAGTATCAAAATCAAAATTATCAATAACTACATCAAGTTCACCATTATATAAATACTTTTCTAAATTAGAAGTATTAGTTTCTACAATATTTAATTCAATTTTAGGATATTTTTTAGAAAAAATCGAAATAGGTAGTTGCAGAATAGGAATTTGATATTTAAGGATACTTATCCCCAATTAAAATCTTTAATGGGCAAATAAAATAGCTAAATTACTAAGTTGC
>NZ_JAGGLJ010000009.1 GCF_017874395.1 Peptoniphilus stercorisuis
GCTAAGCTTTATATTTGCTATGTGTTTATTCGTTTATTCTCTTACACTATTTAATTATCAAGGTTATTTTTTGTCGCCTTCTGTTTTAGCGACTTCAATATTATATAACTTTCAAAGTCTTTTGTCAAGAACTTTTTTTCAAGTTATTTTTTATTGTTTTTTTATATTTGTCACTCAAGTTTTACTTAAGACAACTTATTTAGTATACATCTTTTAAGACTTGTTGTCAAGAACTTTTTTAAGATGTTTTTATTAAGTTTTAACAATTTTTGTTATCTTGTTTAGACAACTTATTTAGTTTACAACGTATAGTAGCTTTTGGCAAGAACTTTTTCAATTTTTTTGTAATTTATTTTTATTTCATAGATATTCTGTATTTTAAGCCATTTCTCACCACATACTATATATAGACTTACTATATAAATAGATAATCCATCTATATGTAGTATGTATGCCCAATGTTTTGTCTTTCAAACTTAATTTCTACTATTTATATATAGTTTATGTTTTTTCACTTTCCTTCTAATATATAGATCTATTTATAAATAAAAAAGAGCCTTGCTATAAGACTCTTTTTATCTATATTATTTCTTCTCCATTTATGCTTAGTGGTTTTTCTCTTGCAAATATCTCACCATATATCTCTATCCATTTGTCTCGAGATAGTAGTTTATAGTCTTTTAATTGAAGTTCCATTGCTTCTTCTGCAAGAACTAGAGATTTTTTTAATGCCTTTAATAATAGATATGGACTCTTTGGCATTACACCATCATCTGTTCCTGGTATATACCAATAGTAATCTGGTCCTTTTTCTATCATATACTCAAAGAAATCTCTTGTGTACCAATCATAGGACATGAAGTTTTTTACACTTCCTATTTTGTAATCCTCAAAAAACTCATATACAATTGCATCTATTAATGCTTCTTCTAAATCAAGATTCCAATTTTCATTCCAAATTTTTATCATTTTAACAAATATCTTTAAATTCCCATTCATCTGTTTATCTAGTTTATTAAATAAGTAAATTGATCTTCTAGGATTAGTTGCTTTAAAGCTCCCACCTGCTATTGGATCTGGATAGGTATAAGATCCATCTTCATTTAAAAATACTGGAATAACTTTAAATGAAATATCTTCTTCAAAATCTATTTTTATCTTTCTACAATCTAATGTAATAGAAGACTTTAAAAACTTTCTAAACTTTTTATTTACATCATCTAATAGAGCAAGCGGACCATTGCCACCATATAGACTATATCTCTTGTGCATATACCAAGGAAGTTCTACTAATACATTTATATTCTTATCGTCTAGGTTTGTACTTATTGCATAAGAATCTACTATTATAGAATGTAGAGAACTTGATTTTTTATTCCAATATTCAAAATTTATAATTTCTGTTATTTGTTCTAGATTATTTTTTATTTCTATGTGATGTTTTTTGCTTGTAATTAAATTTGAATAAAACTTTTCAAAAAAAACTCCACAGTTCATTTTATTCTCCTATTCTAAATGTTAAAAACACATTATATTTGTATCTTTCTATCTAGTTAATATTATATAATAATATTTCTTATTTTAAACTTATATTCTTTATATTATAAATAAGGGCATAAAAAAAGCGCATTAATATGCGCTCTTTTTATGTTAATAGTTGTTATTTTTGTAAAACATTGTTCTACAATCCTATATACCCAATAATCCTTTTTATTTTTTCATTATATTATCGGTTTATTTTAAAAGTATATATTCTTTTATTTTAAAATGTGTTGATTTAACACCTTTAAAACATTCTTTTTAATTTCACAAGTTTATATTACTTATGATATGGAAAATTATTAATTATTCTAAAAGCTCTATAAATCTGCTCTATAAGTATTAGCCTCATTAATTGATGAGGAAATGTCATATCAGAAAAAGAAAGTGCAAAGTTTGATCTTTTCATCACTTCTTCTGAAAGTCCAAGTGAGCCTCCAATTACAAAGTCTATAGTTGATTTTCCATTTAGTTGTATATTTTCAATTTTCTTTGCAAAATCTTCTGAACTTAAATTTTTACCTTTTATTTCAAGAGTTATTACATAATCTTGATCTTTAATTTTTTTAAGGATTTTTTCTCCCTCTTTTGCCTTTACCATTTCCATTTCACTATTTGATAAGTTTTCTGGAGCTGCTTCATCAGATACTTCTATTATATTTATCTTAGCATGAGGTGTAAGTCTTTTTTTAAATTCTGCAATTCCATTTAAAATATACTTTTCTTTTACTCTTCCTACTGCAATTATATTAATATTCATGTTACATTTTATAACACTTATTTTGTATTATTGCAAGTTTCATTAAAGAGATTTAACTTTTTCTAAAGCTTTTTCAAAGTTTACTTCATTAGTAACTTCAGGAACATACTCAACATATTGTACTATTCCCTCTTTATCTACTACTACAATTCCTCTAGCTAGTAGGTGATTTTCATTCATTAAGAATCCATATTTTGTACCAAAATCGTGGTCTTTATAGTCTGAAACGATTATAGTTTTGTCTATTCCTTCATTAGCACAGAATCTTGCTTGTGCAAAAGGAAGATCAACTGTAATAGTTACTATTGCAATATCATCTCTTAATTCTGCTGCTTCTTCGTTAAATGTTCTTGTTTGAAGTGAACATACAGGAGTGTCTATTGATGGTGCTACTGAATAAACTACAACTTTTCCTTCATTTTCTTTTGAGTCAAAAACTGATAAGTCATTTTTAACTGCTACAAATTCTGGAGCTTTATCTCCTACTTTAATTTCTTTACCTGCAAGTGTTACTTTATTTCCACCGAATGTTATATTCATATTATTATTCCTCCTAAATTGTTAAAATATTATTACTAATTCTAAGCCTATATTAGTTTATATCCAAATTGTTAACTTTAGAAACTTTTTTTCCTTAAATAATGATATAATAAATGTATTATTTAATTAGGATGTGAAAAATACAATGAAATATAAGCACAAAGCAGTAGTTCTTGGTACAAATTACTATATCGGACTTTCTGTTGTTAGAAACTTAGGACGTGCAGGAGTTTCTGTAACAACTGTTGATTATGATGAAAATACTAGATATGGCGCTTCTAAATATGCTATTGAAAGACTAATTGCTCCTCACTATAAAGAAGAAGAGGAAGAATGTGTAGAATTTTTAATAAATTATGCAAAAAAGCAAGCTTATAAACCTGTTTTATTTCCTACAGCGGATCTTTATGTTGAATTTATGGAAGATAATTTTGACAAATTAAAGGAATATTATCTATGGCCTAATGAAATCAAAGGTCTATATAAAACTTTAATGGATAAGCAATCTCTTCTTCAATTTACAGAGCCTCTTGGCATAAAAACTCCAGAGATTATAGATATGAATGAGGATAATTTATATACTAGAGTTACAGAAGAACTAGGATATCCGTGTATTGTTAAGCCTCGTGATTCAATGCCCTTTGTAAATAAATATAGAGCAAAGGTATTATTTATAAATAGTGAAGAAGAATTAAGAGATAAAATTGAAATGTGTAAAAGAGATAATCAAGATGTCTTCGTTCAAAGAATAGTAAAAGGACCAGAGACAAATTGTTACTCCTTTGATGTATATATGGACAAAAATCAAAATGTAGTAAGCTATATGACTACTAATAAAATTCGTCAATGGCCTATTAATTTTGGAGCAAGTACCTATGCAAGACAAAATTATATTCCAGAACTTTATGATATTTGCGTACCACTATTTAAATCTATTAAATATCGTGGATTTGCTGAAGTTGAACTTAAAAAAGATGAGATTACAGGAAATATTTATTTAGTTGAGGTAAATGTAAGATTTGTAAACTTTACAGAACTTCAAGCACATATGGGAATGAATACTCCTATGATGTATTTCTTAGATTCTATTGGAGAGGATTTTTCCGGACCAAAGATAAGTGTAAATCGTGATGTATATTGGAAATATAAATACGAAGATATATCCGCTATAAGACAATATATAAAAGTTGGTCAAATGTCATGGAAAGAAATATTTAAAGATTATAGATTTAAAAAAGTAAATTCCACTTGGGCTTGGGACGATCCAAAACCAGGACTTGGATTTTTCTTCTGGGCTCTTACACATAAGTTTACAGGAAGATAGTATTAAGAGCTTATTTATTAAGCTCTTTTTTTATTGTAGGCCTTTTAAGAGAGTTTTTTACAATATTAATAGTCATATATTACTTCTGTATTTAAATCTTTATTTAGCCCATTTGTTACTCCCTTTTTTTCTAGATGTTTTAACATTTACATTCTTGGATATAAATATTTTTACAAGGAGGGATATTATGATTCAATTAATAATTAAAATTTTAGTCAGTGCAATCGCAATTTCAATAGCAGCTTTTTTTAGCCCAATGCAAGTTACAAATTATTCAGCAGCAATTATGGCCTCTATTGTAATTGGTGTATTAGATTGGGCTATAAATAAGTTTTTAGGAATAAAAGCCTCCCCTGCTGGTCGTGGAACTGTTGGTTTTATAACTGCTGCAATTATTATTTATTTAACAGGAAGAATTGTAGATGGTTTTTCTGCTAGTATTATAGGTTCTTTAATCGGAGCTTTTGTAATCGGCATTGTAGATGCTTTAATACCTGGAAATAAAAATGTTTTTAAGAAATAATCATTAAATGCTCCACGTGGAGCATTTTTTTATTTGTATTTTAATACTTTTATGTGTTGCAATTCTACACATCATCTTTTAGTCTTTCATGCTTTTTTGAAATTTTTACAGATTTTTGTAAGTTTAATATTTTAAACTCAGATTTCTTAGAATATAGAATTTTTTCTATGTTTATTTCCTTTTATTATCTATCTATATTACATTAAATTTTAATATATAACCATTCTAATTTTATATATTTATTTGCTCTAAATTTTTACTATAAATTAAGGGAGTAGTTTTCATATAGTGAAATATATCATTTATCCACTGTTGATAAGTTTTTTAAGAATTTTATCCACAAAAAAAGAAGAAGTATTTCTACTTCTTACTTGTTTATAACTTTATTTAATTTTTTATCCACAATTAACTGTATTCTTTTAAAATTGAATCAAATATGTCTGATCCATTTTTACTCATTTTATACCATTTCGTATCTATTCTGATAAAACAGCCATCTCTAGCTATTTCTTTTCTCTTAAATGTCTTATCATATATATTTATAAAATCTAAACTATCACTTTCTAATGTGTCTTTTTGGACTTCTTCTGCACTTATTCTATTTAGTGATCCTATGATTTTTTTGACTTTTGCCTTGTCATTAATAGTTTTCATAGTATTATTTTCAAATTTTATAATTTCTACATAGGATATTTTCTTATTGTTTAGATCTAATATTTTATTTCTCTTTCCTATTACTTTGTAAGATAAAAACAATAGCAGTATAAAAAATACAGTTATAAATAACTTATTTTTACCTTTTGATTGATTTCTTCTGCTCAAAATCTCACTTCCTATATATTTAATACTCCATTCATAAATACAAAGGCTATTCCTCCAACTTTTACAGTGTTTTCGTCAATAATCTCTGCACATAGACAGGATTTTCGTCCAAGTTCTATTCCTTGAACTGATTTTATTTTCTTTGTTTCTTTTGATACAAATTTATTTATATAGTATAAGGTAGCGCCAGTTGAAGTACCAGATCCTGCTTCTTCTTCAACTCCAATTGATGGAGAAAATGTTCTTTGACGAATATGAGCTTCTTCTTTATTTTCTTCTATTGTAAATACTTGAAAACTTATTATGTCTTCTTCTTTTGAAAGTTCTAAAACTTTGTCATAATTTATTTTAATTTTTTCAAGTATCTCAACAGACTTTACTGGAATAACTATATCTGATCCACCAGTTGAGATTTTTTTCGGCTTTAATATAGCTCCATTTAGGCCTAAATCTTCTTCTTTAATACCAATGGCCTCTAAAATTCTTTCATCGCTTATTTCCTTATCTAAATTCCTTACATTTAAAATCATATTTACTCTTTTTACTTTTGAGTTTTTATACTCAATTTCTACAGGAATTTTTCCAAGTTGTGTAAGTTGATTAATTTTTACTATACCATTGTCTATTTTTTGAATATATTCATTTTCTGAAAGAGCAAAAAATGTAGCAATAGTTGCATGACCACATAATTTTATTTCTCTATCTGTTCTAAAAAATCTAGTTGCATATAATCCTATATCAAGTCTTCTTACAAAAACAGTTACTGATTGATTTAAATCCTTTGCAACATTTTGCATTTCTTCATCGCTCATTCTACCTGCTGATATAACTATCCCTGTTGCATTTCCATTAAAAGCTTTATCTGTAAAGGCATTTGCAAGATACATATTATAATATTGCATTAAATTTCACCTCTTATTATAGTGTCACATATTCTACTAAGGTCTTCTTCTGAGTAGTATTCAATTTCAATTTTTTTAACTTTTCCACTACCTTTAAACAAAACCTTTGTACCAAGGGCATCTGAAAGATTCTTTCTTGCCTCTTCCATAAAAATATCAAGTTCTTCTTCTGTTTTATTATTTTTATTAAGTCTTTTTTCTGTATCTTTTACAGAAGAACCACTTTTTATAATCCTTAGCGCCTCATTATATTGCATATCTTTATCTTTAATAGAAAGTAAAAGTTTTGCATGTGACATTGTTAAAAGCTCATCTTTTAAAAAATCAATAACTCTTTTATCAAGTTTTAAGACTCTAATTGTATTTCCAATATATTGTCTGCTCTTACCTATTGCAGATGCAAGTTCTTCTTGTGTTAGAGAATACTCCTGCATTATAGACTTATATCCTAAAGCTTCTTCAATTGGATTTAAATCTTGTCTTTGAATATTTTCTATAAGTGAAATCTTATCTGCATCTTCCTTAGATACATCTTTTATTAAAACAGGAACTTCTTTAAGCCCTGCTTCTTTTGCAGCTCTATATCTTCTTTCTCCAGCTATAATCGTAAATACATCTTTATCTTTTCTAAGTACTAATGGTTGAAGAATACCATATTCCTTTATAGATTCTGATAATTCTTTAATTTTTTCTTCATCAAATATTTTTCTAGCTTGTTCTTCATTTACCTGTATTCTATCTATAGAAATACTTTGAAGCTCATCTTTTTTTGTATCATTTAAAATTTCTTCAACTTTTTCAGAATCTTTAATAAAATTTGTTATACCTCTACCAAGACCTTTTTTCTTCGCCATTTTATAACCTCTTTCAAGATTTCTTATCTCTTTTGATTACTTCCTTTGCTAAACTTAAGTAAGCCTTTGCACCTTTAGAATTTGGATCATATTCAAATATGCTCATACCAAAACTTGGCGCTTCAGCAAGTCTTACATTTCTTGGAATTACAGTTTTATATACTTTATCTTCAAAAAATCCCTTTACTTCATCTGCAACTTGTATTGAAAGGTTTGTCCTTCCATCATACATACAAAGTACAACACCTTCAACTTGTAAATCACTATTAAAAGTATCTCTGATTAAAGATATAGTGCTCATTAGCTGTCCTACACCTTCTAGAGCGTAATACTCGCATTGCACAGGAATAATAATACTATCTGATGCCACAAGTGCAATCATTGATAAAACTCCTAGTGATGGAGGTGAATCTATTAGACAATAATCATAATTCGCCTTAATATCTTCAATTGACTCCTTAAGTCTATATTGCCAATTATTTTCACGAGAAAGTTCAATTTCAATACCTGCAAGATCTCCATTTGATGGTATTAGATCTAATTTCTTATTTTCTGTATTTAAAATAGTATCTTTATTTCCATTAATTAATAAATCATATACATTGTGTTCTTGTTCTTTATCAATTCCAAGCCCACTAGTTGCATTTGCCTGAGGATCTAAGTCTATTACAAGGACTTTCTTTTTTGAGTTTGCAAGAGCAGAAGCAAGATTTACAACAGTTGTAGTCTTTCCAACTCCACCCTTTTGATTAAAAATAGTAATAACTTTAGCCATTTTAAGCCCCCTATTCTATTCAATATAATATCAGAAATTTATACAACTTAAAAGATGTTTTAATCTAAAATGCAAAAATGCTCCACGTGGAGCATTAAAATTTGCTTATTTTTCTAATAATTAATTCTTCTACTGTAATATTTAAATTTTCCGATATTTTAGAAAGCTTTTCATAATCAGATTTACTTATTTCAATATTTATTTTAATTTTTTCACTATTTAATTTCTTTAGAGTTTTAATTATCTCATCTCTATTTTCTCTAATAAATAAAATATCATATTCTCCAGCAAGTCCATTTATCTTTATTCCCTCTTCTTTAGTCAAAGGATTAGTTCCAATTTCTAGCTCTAGTCTTTCTTTTAATTCTAATACAACTTTTTTAAATTTTTCTCTTTCCAAAATATCCTCCTAATTTATTAATTATATCACTAAAAAAAAATGCTCCACGTGGAGCATTTTTAAAATTATTTATTTAATTCCATTATTAAATGAGGAATATTATCTAAAAGATAAACTTCACTTTTTTCAACAAATCCCATTGATTTGTAAAATTCTTTTAGATAGTCCTGTGCTTCTATTATGATTTTTTCTTCTTTTAATTCATTAAATATATACTCTATTGCATATTTAAGTAGTTTTCTACTTAGTCCATTTTTTCTATTTTCTTCTTTTACAAGGACTCTTCCCATATGATAATTTCCATCTTCTTTAAATATTCTCAAATAAGAAATTATATTATCATTTTCTTTTTTAAATATATGAATAGAATCTTTATCTAAATTATCTATATCTTCATAATAACACTTTTGCTCTACTATAAATATTTGATTTCTAAGTCTTAATATATTATATAATTCATCTTTTGTAAGTTCATTATAATTTTTATTATAAATTTTCATTTTTCACCTATTTTAAATTAATTTCATTATTTTTCCTATCTACTATATGTTTTTCAACATTTGCATTTAGGTATTTTTCACTAAGTTCTGATATGAAATCTAGAGCTTCATTTAGTGTTTCTAGTTTTTCTTCATTTAAAATTTCCATAATTAAAAAGGTATTTTTTGTATCATCATTTATCATAGTTCTTGTTCCATCACGCCAGTTAAAACATCTACAAACTGCACCTTGATCGTCTTTGTAGCAAAGTTCACCTTCTTTTGTAGGCTCATTTTCTTCTGATCCTATTGCATAAAACTCATCTCCACCATCTGTAAGTGTAAGTCTTAAATCTCCTACAAAGGAGTCTATATCCTCAGCTCCACAAGGAAGTCCAAATTTAAGTGATGCAGAATTATATATATCTACAAGTGCATTTATTGGTCCTACTATATTATCTTTTTCAACTCTTTTTAAAAGTGCTTCTATTGAGCATCTTGCCTTTTTCTTAGTTTTAAATTTTTTGTAGGCATCTCTCCACTCTCTTATTATTTCATTGTCACTAAATTTCGGATTTGTGATAAATTTTTCTGCTTCTTCATTTGATTTTAATAATAAGTCTTTTAATTCATTTGGTGATTCACCATTTTCCATATTTTTAATTAAAAGTACTCCTAGTTTTGCATCTGGAAATATTTCAAAAAAACTTTCATCTGCTATAAATTTACTCATTTTTACAACTCCTTTATCATTATATAATCTCTTTGTCTGTCCTCTCCCATATAAAAATCATGAGAGGATATAATTTTAAAATCTATTTTTTTATAAAATTTAAGTGCTTTTTCATTGTGTTCCCATACTCCAAGCCAGATTTTATCTTTTTTAAGAGTTTTTGCCTTTTCTACTGCAAATTTTACTAAAATTTCTCCAATTCTGTGTTTTTGATATTTTTGAAGTATATAAATCCGCTCTATTTCAAGGGCATTTTCATCTATTTGCTCAGACTGAGCATCTAGTATATTTAGTTTTAAATAAGCTGCAAGTTCATCTTTAAAATATAATAAATAGAATTTTGAAAATTTATTTTCAATTTCACCTTTTAATTTTGTAATTGTAAAGGCATTTTTCAAATATAAGTCTATATCTTCTTTTTTATTGTATTTTCTAAAAGTTTCATCAAAGGTTTTGTAGCTAATTTTTTGAAGTTCTTCTATATCTGATAATTTACATTCTTTTATTTTTATATTTTCCATAATTAATATTTTCTTTTATTTCCCTTTTTTACATATTCCCAGTCTTTTTCCACATTTTTTCTAACTTTTATAAGTAATTTTTCAATTTCTTCTGCTTCTCTTTTACTAAATCCTTTTAGTGCAATTTCATTTGAATAATCATTTTCTCTTTTTATAAAATCATATACTTCTTCTCCCTTTTTAGAGACATAAAGTCTTTTGATTTTTTTATTTTCTTCATCTGATTTTTTTTCAATAAATCCATCTTTTTCAAGCTTTTTAACAGCTCGAGATATAGTTGTTTTATCTACTTTTATCATATCTGATAGTTCTTCTTGAATTATTCCTGAGTTTTCATAAATCCTTATGACATATAAGTACTGCCCCTTTGTTAAATTACATTCTTTAAATTCAATATTTGCAATTGAGTCTAGTGATCTTGCAATCATTCCAATTTCTCGAAGGATTTCTACCATTTTTTCCCCCTTTTAGTTGTATTTGCAACAATATATTATATATTAGTATAATTTAGTTGTATTTGCAACTATTTTTCCACAAAAAAATAGCCCGAAGGCTATTTAATTATAGTGGTTTACTTTTTGGTTTTCCTCCACCTCTTGGATATTTTTTTGGTGTCATTCCCACTTTTTTAATTATTAATAAATAGTGAGTTATATCCATTGGAAGTTTTATTTCTACTACTTCTTCAAGCTCTCCACCAAGTTCTTTTAAAGCAGATTTAGCATTTTCAATTTCTTCTTTATATTCTGGTCCCTTCATTGATATAAAGTATCCACCAACTTTTACAAAGGGTAAATCATATTCAAGAAGTGTAGATAGATTTGCAACAGCTCTTGATGTTGCTATGTCAAATTGCTCTCTATACTCATTAGTTCTACCAAGTTCTTCAGCTCTTCCGTGGACTGTTCTTACATCTTCAAGTTCTAATGTATTTATTACTTCATCTAAGAATACTAGTCTTTTATTTAATGAATCTAGAAGTGTTACATCTAGCTCTTCATTGTAAATTTTAAGCACAAGTCCTGGAAATCCTCCACCTGTCCCTATATCTATTAGAGATTTATTTCCATCTAGATATTTTGTTTTAAATAGTGATAATGAGTCTAAAAAATGCTTTACATAAACTTCATCTTCTTCTGTAATTCTAGTTATATTGATTTTTTCGTTCCACTCAAGTAGCAATTCTTTGTACTTTTGCAGTTCTTCTACTTTTTTTGCTTCAAGTCCAAAGTCCTCTATATACTGTTTAAGTGTCATTGCATTCTCCTTAATTGTTCTAAATGTATTAATAATACATTAATATCTGCAGGTGAAACTCCTGTAATTCTTGAAGCTTGTCCTATTGATTCTGGCTTTATTTGATTTAATTTTTCTTGTGCTTCAAGTCTTAGTCCAGAGATTTTTTTATAGTCCATATTTATATCAAGTTTTTTCTTTTCTAATTTTTTAAATTGATTTATTTGAATTCCTTGTTTTTTAATATATCCTGCATATTTAATTTCAATTTCAACTTCTTCAACTATATCTGCTCTTAATTCTTTACGATTAGGATCAAAAACTTTTACAATTTCATAGTTAAACTCAGGTCTTCTAATTAATTCTTCAAGTGTAACTACATTTCTAATTGGACTTGATCCAAGAGATTCAATTATTTCATTATTTTCTTTTGTAGGTGTAATTCTTATTTCTTGAAGTCTTTTTAGTTCATTTTCTATATTTTCTTTTCTATATAGATATCTTTCATACTTCTCATCATCTACAAGGCCTATTTCACGTCCTTTTTCACTAAGACGTATGTCTGCATTATCTTGTCTTAAAGTAAGTCTGTATTCGGCTCTTGCAGTCATCATTCTATAAGGTTCACGAGTTCCCTTAGTTACAAGGTCATCTATTAAAACTCCTATATATGCTTCTGATCTATCTAGTACAAAAGGCTCTTTATTTTCAAATTTAAGAGCTGCATTTATTCCTGCAATAAGTCCTTGTCCTGCTGCTTCTTCATATCCTGATGAACCATTTATTTGTCCTGCAAAGAAAAGCCCTTCAATTTCCATATGTTCAAGAGATCTCTTTAAGACAGTTGCATCTATTGCATCATATTCTATTGCATAAGCAGATCTTGTAATATGACAATTTTCAAGTCCTAAAACCTTGTGATATAGCTCTATTTGAACTTCTTCTGGAAGTGATGATGATACTCCTTGAATATACATTTCATCAGTAGAAAGTCCTTCTGGCTCTATAAATACTTGATGTTTGTTTTTATCTGTAAATCTCATTACTTTATCTTCTATTGATGGACAATACCTTGGTCCTACACCTTCAATATCTCCAAGATATAGTGCAGAACGATTTATATTTTCACGAATAATCTCATGACATTCTTCAGTTGTATATGTTAAATGACAGTCAACTTGCTTTACATCTAGTTCTTTTTCTATATTGTCAAAGGAAAAAGGAACTACTTTTTCATCTCCTGATTGAACTTCCATTCCCTCAAAATTAATTGAAGATTTTAAAACTCTTGCAGGTGTTCCTGTTTTAAGTCTCATAAGATCAAGCCCTAAATCCATTAGTGATTTAGAAAGTTCATTTGCTGGTTGAAATCCATCTGGTCCTGATTCATAGTTGATTTCTCCCATAAAAACTCTACCTTTTAAATATGTTCCTGTTGCAAGAACTATATTTTCAGACTTATAAATTGCTCCAGTTTTAGTTTTTACTCCAATTACCTTAGTTTTATCATCATTTGTTAGTATTTCAACAGCTTCACCTTGTCTTAAATCAAGATTTTCTTGTCTTTCTACTACCCTTTTCATCTCATCATGATATCTTCTTTTATCTGCTTGTGCTCTTAATGAGTGAACTGCAGGTCCTTTTGAAGTATTTAGCATTCTAGATTGAATAAAAGTTCTATCTATATTTCTTGCCATTTCTCCACCAAGGGCATCTATTTCACGAACTAAATGTCCCTTTCCAGTTCCTCCAACATTTGGATTACAACTCATTGCCACAATTGAGTCAAGATTTATACATAATAATAAAGTTTTTCTGCCCATTCTTGCTGCTGCAAGAGCAGCTTCAGTTCCAGCATGACCTGCTCCAACTACTAAAACTTCATACTCACCGGCATTATATTCTCTTACATTTGCCATCTATTTTCTTCCCACTTTCTACTTACCAATACAAAATTCGCTAAATACTTTATCAAGTACATCTTCAGTTGTAGTATCTCCTGTAATTTCGCCAAGAGATGCAAGGGCAACTTCAAGATTTACCTCTAAAAGATCTAAAAACATTTCTTGTTCTATATCTACTAATACTTCATCCATTGCAGATTTTGCCTCTTTTAAAGCAGTAATATGTCTTAAATTATTTACATATACATCAGAGGATTCCTTAATTTCACCCTTAAAGAACATTTCTTTTATTTCATCTTCAATAGTTTTTATTTCCTTACCTGAAAGAATAGATACATCAAAGTATTTTTTATCTCCAAGAAGTTCTTTTATTTCACTATCTGAAACTTTTCTTTCTAAATCTGCCTTATTTAATAAAATAATTGATTTTCTATTTTCTATTAAAGATATAATCTCTCTATCTTCCTCTGTAAAAGACTTAGATCCATCAAAAATTGCAATTATTAAATCACTATCATTAATAGCTTCCTTAGCACGACTTACACCAATTCTTTCAACTTCATCATGAGTTTCACGAATTCCTGCTGTGTCAGTTATTTTAAGAAGTATTCCATCAAGATTTACAAAATCTGTTATTACATCTCTTGTAGTTCCTGGAATATCTGTAACAATAGCCCTTTCATCACGAAGTAAGCTATTTAAAAGAGAACTTTTACCAACATTTGGCTTTCCAAGAATAACAGTATTTATACCATCTCGAAGTAATTTTCCACGACTTGAATTATCTATTAATTCATTTAAACTTTTAATTACATTTTTAGCATCTTTTTCAAGAGATTTATAAGTTGCCTCAACTATTTCATCTTCAGGAAAATCAATATTTGCAACAATTAATGCTGCCATTGACATAACTTCATTTCTTATTTCATTGATTTTTCCAGAAAGAGATCCCTCAAGT
Source organism: Peptoniphilus stercorisuis (assembly GCF_017874395.1). Lineage (GTDB taxonomy): Bacteria > Bacillota > Clostridia > Tissierellales > Peptoniphilaceae > Anaerosphaera > Anaerosphaera stercorisuis. The sequence continues at coordinate 14,271 of NZ_JAGGLJ010000009.1, forward strand.
TGCTTAATACTCATATCATAAGATACTTCTGATTTTGATTTAATAAGATCTATTACAGCCTCAGCCTGAGTAAGATCTAGTCTTCCATTTAAAAAGGCTCTTTTTGTAAACTCACCAGCTTCAGCAAGTCTTGCACCCTTTTCAATAGTAAGTTTTAAAATATTTCTAACAGAAATAATACCACCATGGCAGTATATTTCAACAATATCTTCTCTTGTATATGTTTTTGGAGCAAGCATTTTGACAATTAAAACTTCATCTAAAAGTTTGTCACCATCATAAATATGTCCATAAGTTAATTTTCTATTTTCTGCTTCTATTAAAGTGGATTTTCCCATAGGTCTAAAAATTTCATTTGCTATTTTTATAGAATTTTCTCCACTCATTCTTACGATTCCAATTCCTGCTTCTCCAGTTGCTGTAGAAATTGCAGAAATAGTCTCTGAATTTATCATAATTATCATCCTTTATATATATTTCAATGTATAATTTTATACTATAAGTTCTTAATTTTCCATAGTAAGAAATACCTAGGAACATTTTATATTAAAGTTATGTAATTTGGTAGTATTTTATATAATATGTATTTTTTGAAAAAATAAAACAGCGGATTATCCGCTGTTTTTTAATATTCTCTCTCTTTTTGGATTACAACTCTTCTATAAGGATCTTTTCCTTCAGAATGAGTAAATACTCCGTCATAATCTTGAAGTGCTTCGTGGATTATTTTTCTTTCTTGAGGATTCATAGGTTCAAGTCTTATAGCTCTAGAAGTTCTAAGGGCTTTAGCAGCCATTTTTCTAGCAAGATCTTGTAAAGTATGTTCTCTTTTCTTTCTGTATCCACTTGAATCTACAACAACTCTAATATATTCACTAGAGTTTTTGTTAATCATTAAACTAAGTATATATTGTATAGCATCAAGAGTAACTCCTCTTTTACCAATAACTATACCAAGTTCTTGTTCATTTCCTAAAATCTCAACAGATAAAATATTCTTTTCTTTTTTAATATTTAAGCTATATTTTATATCTAAAGTTTTCATTATTTTACTCATGAACTCTTCTGTTATGTCATAAATAGATAAATCATCTACTTCTTCATTTGTTTTTTTAGATTCAGTAGCACTTATTTTTGAGTTGTTTTCAAATTTATCGCTCACTTCTTGAGCTTTATTTTGGCTCTTCTCTGATTCTAGTTTTTCGTTAAATATTTCAGCTAAAAGATCTTTAGTATCAGTAACCTTAGAAACTTTTACAGTAGCATCTTTAGTTCCAATTAGTCCTAAAAAACCCTTAGATGCTTCTTCAATTACTTCGATTTTTGCTTCATCTCTAGTAATATTTAACTCTTTAAGAGCCTCACTTACGGCTTCATCTACAGTTTTTGCTACTTTTATTACATAATTCATTATTTAACTTCCTCCGCACCTTTAGAAACTACATAGTTAGAGATTAACTGTTGAATAATAGTAAATATATTACTAACTGTCCAATATAGAACTAGTGCTGATTGCATTCTTCTACCCATAGTAAGAATCATAATTGGCATAAAAATCATCATACCATTCATCATACCTTGAGATTGTTGATTTTGCATAGTTTCATTAGCTGGATTTTTAGTAGTAACAAAGGATACTAAAAATGTTGTAATAGCTGCTACTATTGGCAATACCATAGTTTTGTCAATTTCTTCTAGACTTTTTATAAAGAAAAAGTTTTTATTCATTGCAGAAAATGCATCTTTTGTAAAAGCATATTTAGTAGGATCAATAAACACCCTATAAAAAGCAATTAAAACTACCATTTGAATAATCATAGGTAGACATCCTGCTAGCATATTATAATTTGCATCTTTGTATAATTTTTGTTGCTTTGCAGCTAGAGTTTGCGGATCATTTTTATACTTTTTTTGAAGTTTTTGCATTTCAGGTTGCAGTTCCGCCATTTTCTTCTGATTTTTAATTTGAGAAACATTAAGCGGTATAATTACAAGCTTTAAAACAATAGTTGCAACTATAATAGAAAGCGCAAAAAAAGATATGCTCTCTGGTTCTGTTGGAAAAGCACCAACAAGAACATCATAGATCAATTTCAAAAATGAGCCTAGCACTTTACTAATAGCACTCATTAATTTCCTCCAAATCTAAGGAAGAGGATCGTATCCGCCCTCGTGGAAAGGATGGCATTTTAAAATTCTTCTTATAGTTAAATAAGTTCCCTTAAAAAAACCATATTTTTCATAGGCTAAATAAGAATATTGTGAACATGTTGGTGTAAATCTGCAGCGAGCTCCTACTAATATATATGTTGAAATAAATTTTTGATAAAATCTTATTAAAAGCATCATAACTTTTCTCAAAAAAATCACCTTACTCTTTTTATAACATGAATAAAGGAGCTCTCAAGTTCCTTATAAGATAAATCAACAGCAACTTTTTTAACAACTAAAACATAGTCATAGCCAGGTTTTAACTTTAAAAAGTGTTCTCTATTAATCTCTCTAAGTCTTCTTTTAATTTTATTTCTTGTAACAGCATTTCCAACTTTTTTAGTAATAGTAAATCCAATTCTAGGATAATCTAGGTTGTTTTTCTTATAAAAAAGTGTAAATGTTCTGTTTCCAGTAATATGCTTTGCAGAATATACCCTTTGAAATTCAATGTTCTTCTTTAAATAACAATCCTTCATGTCCTTCATTATTATGCAGAAAGAATCTTTCTTCCCTTTCTTCTTCTAGCTTTAATTATATTTCTACCAGCTTTAGTTCTCATTCTAGCTCTGAAACCATGTTCTCTTTTTCTTTGTTTATTTTTTGGTTGGTAAGTTCTTTTCATTAAATTCACCTTCTTTCTAATATGATATAAAAATTATATTGGTAAGTGGCCTTATTGTCAAGATTTTATTGAAAAATCAATAGTTAAAGGATATTTTTTTGTTTATAGCTTGTTGATAAGTATGATTTTATTTGTTAAAATATATGTGGATAAATTTTAATGACTGTTAATTATTTAATTAGATGTTTATAGATAGAGTTATCCACATTCTGTTGATGAATTGTTAATAAACTCTATTTTTTTAGTTCTTTTTAGCTATTTTCTATATTATAGCTATTTTTTATCCACAATAACTAACTAAATTATAAGTACCATTATTAATATCCACAAAGAGTCAACATATGTTGATAACTTTATACAAATTTTTTTATTCACAATTATTTTATTTTTAATATTGTGGATAATTTTAGATAAGGAGGCTTTTATGGCTAAAGATCTATCCTTAATATGGGGTGAAGTATTAAATAAATTAGAACAACAGTCCATGTCTGCCATATCTTTTAATACTTGGTATAAAGATATGAAGCTAAAACAAATAGATGAAGAGAATAAAACATTTTACATAACTGTACCTATTGAATTTATGAGAACAAGACTATCAAATAATTCAGCACAGCTAGGTCGTGTTAGAAAATGTATTAAAGAGGTTGTAAAAGAGGAATATGAACCTGTAATCTTAACAGAAGATGATGATGAAATTTATATTCCAAAAAAAGAAGATCACAATCTTCCAAATACTAGACTTAACCCAAAATATGTATTTGAAACCTTTGTTGTAGGTAAAAGTAATGAATTTGCCCATGCAGCATCACTTGCTGTAGCTGAAAGTTATGAAAATCCATCAGATGCACACTCAAATCCACTATTTATATATGGTGGTGTAGGCCTTGGAAAAACTCATTTAATGCAGGCTATTGGACATTTTATATTACAACAAGATCCAACAAAAAAAGTTTTATATGTAACTAGTGAACAATTTACAAATGAACTAATTAATTCAATTCAAACTAATAAAAATGAGGAATTTAGAAATAAATACAGAAAAGTAGATTTATTATTAATAGATGATATTCAGTTTATTGCTGATAAAGACAGGACTCAAGAAGAGTTCTTCCATACTTTTAATGATCTACATGAAGCTAATAAACAAATAGTTTTAACATCAGATAAACCTCCTAAGGAAATTAAATCCTTAGAAGAAAGACTTATTTCTAGATTTGCATGGGGTCTTGTAGTAGACATTGGACCACCAGACCTTGAAACACGAATAGCTATACTTAGATCAAAGGCCGATTCTGAGGGATTTGATGTACCTGATAATGTAATTAATTTTATTGCTAAAAATGTAAAAAGCAATATTCGTGAGCTTGAAGGAGCATTATCAAGAGTTATGGCTTATTCTAAGCTAACTACTGGTGAAATAAATGAGGAAACAGCTGCAATTGTACTAAAAGACATATATAGTCCGCAAAAACAAAAGGTTGTAACTCCAGAATTAATAAAAACTGTAATTTCTAAGAACTTTAGAGTATCAGTAGAAGATATTAATTCTAAAAAAAGAACTAGAGCTATTGCATATCCTAGACAAATAGCTATGTATATAACTCGAGAACTTACTGATTTATCTCTTCCTAGAATTGGAGAAGAATTTGGAGGGCGTGATCATTCAACTGTTATTCATGCCTATAATAAAATCGAAAATGATATGAATGAAGATACTTCTTTTAAAATTAAAATTAATAATCTCATAAAAGAGATTAAAGAATAGCTGTTAATAGTTTTAGACTTATTATAAACTTATCAACATGTTATTATTTTCTTTAAGTGTTGATAAATAGAAGTCAAAAGGACTTATCCACAAACTAACAGCCCCTACTACTATTATTAATTATATATACTATATAGGAGGCAGCTAATAATGAAATTTAAAGTAAATAAAAAAGCTATAGCAAAACATATATCCATCGTTCAAAAGGCTATTTCAAATAGAACAACTTTACCAATTTTAGAAGGAATCAAAATTGTTGCAAATCACAACATTATAACTTTGACTGCAACTGACAGTGAAACTGCTATTAAAACTTCTTTTCCTGCAATAGTTGAAGAAGAGGGAACTATTGTAGTTAATTCAAGATTATTTGGAGATATTATAAGAAAACTTCCAGATGATATAATAACTATAGAAGTTTCTAATTATAATATGAATATTTTATGTAGTAATTCTGAATTTAATATTCAATGTCAAAATTCTGAAGAGTTTCCAGATTTACCAAATCTTGGAGATATAAAAAACTTAAAGATAAATGCCAATGATTTTAAAGATGCAATTCGAAAAACATCCTTTGCAGTTTCTTTAGATGAAACTCGTGCAACACTTACTGGTGTTTTAATGGATATAGTAGATTCAAAAATTACTTTTGTAGCACTTGATGGTTTTAGAATGGCTCTTAAAAAAATAAGTATTGATTCAAATATTAATACTAAGGCAATTATTCCTGCTAGAAATTGTAATGATTTAATAAAAATTATTGAAGATGATGTAATAGATATAGATATTGAAATAGGAATAAATATTATAAAATTTGATCTTGGTGATACTATTTTTTATGCAAATTTACTAGGATCTGAATTTTTCCAATATGAAGGACTTATAAAAGATAATTATAAAATAAATTCTAAAGTTAAAAAATCAGATTTTCAATCTTCCTTAGAAAGAGCAAGTCTTTTAGCTAAAGAGGACCGTGCAAATCTTGTAAAATTATCTGTATCTGAAGATATAATTGAAATTAGATCAAATTCTGAAATAGGTAGTTCTATGGAAATAGTTCCAGCTGAAACTATGGGAGGAGAACTTGATATAGCATTTAATTCAAAATATATTATTGAGGGACTTAAAAATTTAGAATCAGATGAAATAACTTTAAGTTTTACTGATTCTGTAAATCCAACTATAATAAGAGAAATTGATGATAATAGCTATATATATTTAGTTCTTCCAGTTAGACTTGCAAATTAGGTGATAAAATGGAAATAAAAATAAATGATAAATTTATAAAATTAGATTCTTTTCTAAAACTTTGTGCAGCTGCACAAACTGGCGGAGAAGCAAAAATGATAATACAAGATGGTCTTGTAAAAGTTAATGGAGAAATAGAAACAAGAAGAGGTAAAAAACTATATCCAAAAGACGAAGTAGAATTTGATGGAAATGTTTATATTGTCGGTGAATAATGAAACTTTTAAATTTAAAGCTTTTTAACTATAGAAATTATTCTTATTTAGAATTTTTCCCCTGTGATAAAATAAATGTAATAGTTGGGAAAAATGCAATTGGAAAGACTAATTTACTTGAGGCTGTTTATATATTAACTGTTGGAAAGTCTTTTAGAACTTCAAGAGATCAAGAAATAATAAATTTAAACAAAAATAGTAGTGAACTTTTAGGGAGCATAAATAATTTTGGCTATGAAGATGACTTAAAAGTTGTTTTAAATAGAGATGAAAAAAATAGATACTTCTTAAATTCAGAAGAGCTTAATTTAAAAAATTATAAAAGAGATATGGCATCTGTAATATTTTCTCCATCAGATTTAAATATGATAAAATTTTCTCCTCAAGAGCGAAGAAAATATTTAGATAATTTAATTTCAAAAATTGATCCAATTTATGAGCATAATTTAAGTAAATATCGTAAAATAGTATATGAGAGGAATAAGCTTCTTAAAAAAAGCAGAGATAGATCTCTTATAGACATATACAATTTTCAACTTGCAGATACAGGTGTTAAAATTTTAAGAACTAGACTTAATATTATTAAAATATTAGAAAAGTATAGTAAAATGCATTTTAAAAATTTATCAGGTGGTGAAAACTTAAAGATAACTTATTTAAGCACAATACCACTATCATCTGATGAAAGTGAAATGCAAAAAATATTTCTTAAACATTTAGATAATGCTGTAGAAAGAGATTTAGAACTTAAATATACGACTATTGGACCTCATAGAGATGATCTTGATTTTAAAATTGAGGATTTAAGTGTAAAATCCTATGGTTCTCAAGGAGAGATTAGATCTGTAGTATTAAGTTTAAAACTAGCAGAGGTAAATTTAATTAGGGGAATTTTAAAATCTGATCCTATATTATTACTTGATGATGTTTTTTCTGAACTTGATAAAAATCGTGCGAAATATTTAATTAATAGTTTAAATAATGTTCAGACATTTATTACATCAACAGATTTAAATGAGGAAAATTTTAAGGATTTAGAGGGATCTTTTTTTGAAATTGAAAATAGCAAAATAACAAAAAGATATAATAGATTAGGAGATTAAAACATGGCGGAAAATAACAATACACATTATGAAGATTCTGACATACAGGTACTTACAGGTCTTGAACCAGTAAGAAAAAGACCAGGTATGTATATTGGATCTACTAGTTCCAAAGGACTTCATCACCTTGTTTATGAAGTTGTAGATAACTCCATAGATGAGGCCCTTGCAGGAAGAAATGACTATATCTTAATAGAAATACATGAAGATAATTCAGTTTCTGTTTCAGATCATGGATCTGGTATTCCTACAGGTGTTCATCCTCAAACTGGTAAATCAACAGTAGAAACTGTTCTTACAATTCTACATGCTGGTGGTAAGTTTGATAATGGAGCATATAAAGTTTCTGGAGGACTACATGGTGTTGGTGTTTCAGTAGTAAATGCACTTTCAACTAAACTTGTTGCAACTATAAAAAGAGATGGACATATTTATGAACAAACTTTCTCAAGAGGTATTGCACAAAGTAATCTTGAAATTATAGGAAATACATCAGAAAGTGATACTGGAACTAAAATAACATTTACTCCAGATGCAGAAATTTTTGATACTGTAGAATTTGATTATGAAACTCTTTCAAAGAGATTTAGGGAAATGGCCTTTTTAAATAAAGGTATAAAAATAGAATTTAAAGATCATAGAAGTAATAAAGGAGAAATCTATCACTATGAAGGTGGTATAAAATCCTTTGTTGAATTTATAAATAAAAAGAAAAACCCAATTCACAGTGAAGTTATTTATATTGAAGACAATAAAGAAGATACACAAGTGGAAGTTGCTCTTCAATATACAGATTCTTATTCTGAAAATATATTAACTTTTGCTAATAATATTCACACTGAAGAAGGTGGAACTCATTTATCAGGTTTTAGATCAGCTTTAACTAGAACTATAAATGACTATGGTAGAAAATATAATATTATAAAAGAAAAAGAAGAAAACTTATCAGGTGATGATGTTCGTGAAGGACTTACTGGAGTAATTTCTGTAAAACTTCCACAACCTCAGTTTGAAGGACAAACTAAGGCAAAACTTGGTAACTCTGAAACACGTGGTATAGTTGATTCAATAGTTTCAGAAGATCTTGCAATATTTTTAGAAGAAAATCCAAAAGTTGCAAAACTTGTATTAGACAAGGCTCTTGCAGCAAGACGTGCTCGTGAAGCTGCTAGAAAAGCAAGGGATTTAACTAGAAAAAAATCAGGTCTTGAAAATATGACACTTCCTGGAAAACTTGCAGATTGTCACGATGTAGGAGCAGATCATACTGAAATATTCTTAGTCGAAGGGGATTCAGCTGGTGGATCTGCAAAACTTGGTAGAGATTCAGAATTTCAAGCAATACTTCCACTTAGAGGTAAGATTTTAAATGTTGAAAAGGCAAGACTTGATAAAATATTAAACTCTGATGAAATCAAAGCTATGATTACAGCTTTTGGTACAGGAATAGGATCTGAATTTAATATAGAAAATCTAAGATATGGAAAAATAGTAATTATGACTGATGCCGATGTTGATGGTGCTCATATTATGACATTACTTTTAACATTCTTCTTTAGATACATGCGCCCACTTATAGAACAAGGTCATGTTTACGTGGCAAAACCACCTCTATTTGGAATTAAAAAGGGAACTAAGGTAGTTAGATATTGTTACTCTGAAGAAGAGCTTCAAAGTGCCTTAGATGAGCTTGGACGAGATAAAAATTATAAGATAGCAAGATACAAGGGACTTGGAGAAATGAACGCTGACCAACTTTGGGATACTACAATGGATCCAGACAATAGAATACTATTAAGAGTAAATATTGAAGATGCTATAGAAGCTGATGAAATATTTAGTATGTTAATGGGTGCAGATGTAGAGCCAAGACGTGAATTTATTCAAGATAATGCAATCTATGTTGAACAAATAGATGCTTAGGGGGTCAGGATGAGCGATTTAATAAAAAATGAAAGTGGAATAATCAATGTAGGTATTGAAGATAAAATGAGAAAAGCCTATCTTGATTATTCAATGAGTGTAATTGTATCAAGAGCACTTCCAGATGTAAGAGATGGACTAAAACCAGTTCATAGAAGAATTATATATGGAATGCATGTATTAGGACTTACACCTGATTCTGGATATAGAAAATCAGCAAAACTTGTTGGTGATGTAATGGGTAGTTTTCACCCTCATGGTGATAGCTCTATTTATGAAGCAGCAGTAAGACTTGCTCAAGATTTTAACACAAGATATACACTTGTAGATGGCCAAGGTAACTTTGGTACAATAGATGGTGACGGAGCAGCAGCAATGCGTTATACAGAGCTTAGAATGACAAGACTTGCTCAAGAAATGCTTCGTGATATAAATAAAGAAACAGTAGATTTTATACCAAACTATGATGAAACTACAAAAGAACCAGTAGTACTTCCATCAAGATTTCCAAATCTATTAGTAAATGGATCATCAGGTATAGCAGTAGGTATGGCAACAAATATGGCACCACATAATCTAAGAGAAGTAATAGATGGTACTATAAAATATATAGATGATAATGATATAACAATAGAAGAACTAATGAATGTAATTAAAGGACCTGATTTTCCAACAGGTGCTGACATTATGGGACTTCAAGGAATAAAAGATGCCTATACTACAGGTCGTGGAAAAGTAAAAGTTAGAGCAGTAGCAGAAATAGAAGAACACAAAAACAAAAGAAGAATAATAGTTACAGAATTACCATATCAAGTTAATAAATCTTCACTAATAATGAAAATTGTAGAACTTGTAAAAGACAAAAAAATAGACGGAATATCAGGAATTTGTGACGAATCTTCAATGAAAAAAGGTATTAGAATAGTAATAGACTTAAAAAGAGATGCAAATCCAAATGTAGTACTAAATAAACTATATAAAAATACACAAATGCAAACAACTTTTGGAATAATAAATCTAGCACTAGTTGGAGGAGTTCCAAAAGTACTAAACTTAAAAGAACTAATATCTTATTATGTAGATCATCAAATAGAAGTAGTATCAAGAAGAACTCAATTTGATTTAGATAAGGCAAAAAGACGTGCTCATATAGTAGAAGGACTAAAAATTGCCCTAGATAATATAGACAGAATAATTGAAATAGTAAGAGCATCTCAAACAGATCAAGATGCAAAAAATATATTTACAGAAGAATTTGGACTATCAGACCTTCAAGGACAAGCAATTCTTGATATGAGAATAAAAAGACTTACAGGTCTAGAAAGAGAAAAATTAGACGAAGAATATAAACAACTTTTAGAAACAATAGAAGAACTTACAAAAATACTTGAGAATCATGACATATTAATGGGCATAATTAAAGATGAGCTAATAGAAATAAAAGAAAAATTTGGTGACTTAAGAAGAACAGTAATAAGACCATCAGATGGAGAAATAGAACTTTCAGACATAATCAAAGAAGAAGATGTAGTAATTACACTTACACAATTTGGTTATATAAAGAGAATGCCAGAGGGAACTTACAAACCACAAAGACGTGGAGGACGAGGAATATCAGCCCTTACAACAAGAGAAGAAGACTTTGTAAATGACTTATTTATCACATCAACACATGACTCAATACTCTTCTTTACAAATAAGGGACGAGTTTATAGACTAAAAGCCTATGAAATTCCAGAAAGCTCAAGACAATCAAAGGGAACTGCAATAATAAATATATTAAATCTTGAAGCAGATGAAAAAGTTCAATCAATAATTCCAGTAAGTGAATATGATCCATCACTAAATATAATGATGGCTACAAGAAAAGGACTAATTAAGAGAATTTCTTTTGAAGAGTTTAAAAATATTAGAAAATCAGGTATTATAGGAATAACACTAAAAGAAGACGACAGTATAATCTCAACAAGACTTACAAAAGGTGAAGAAGAAGTAATACTTGTAACTAAAAAGGGAATGAGTATTAGATTTTCTGAAAATGATGTTAGAAAAACAGGAAGAAACTCAATGGGAGTTAAATCAATAGACTTAAACAAAGACGATGAAGTAGTAGCCTTTGATATAGTAGATGACGATAAATACCTTCTTGTAATATCAGAAAAAGGTTTTGGAAAGATGACACTACTATCTGAATACAGAATACAAACAAGAGCAGGTAAGGGAATAATAACTTACAAGACAAAAGATAAAACTGGCGAAGTAATATCAGCAAAAGTCATAGACAAAAATGACGAAGTAATGATGATTACATCAAAAGGAGTAATAATAAGAATACAAACAGAAGGCATCTCAGTAATGGGAAGATCAACATCTGGAGTAAAACTTATGAATATAAAAGATTCAGATATAGTTGCAGTTGCTAAATATATTGGAGATTAAGGAGGGTTATTATTATGGCTTTTCAAATTGAATATGAAAACAAAGATGAAATTATAATATATCCTAAAGGTGAACTAGATGTTTTTACAACACCAGAACTTAAAAAAGAAGTTTTAGATATTTATAACAAAGATAAAAAAGACATCGTAATAGATGGAACAGGACTAGAATACGTAGATTCAACAGGACTTGGAGCATTAATGTATATATTAAATGAAATCAAAAAAGATGAACATATAATATATATTCAAAATATGAAACCAACAATCAAAAAACTATTTACAATAACAAAATTAGATCAAATATTTAAAATGAGGGGTGAAGACTAGTGGACAAAATTAGCCTTAAAATCCCTAACAAAGCACAATATCTTAGTTCATTAAGACTATTAGTTTCAGGAATACTATCATCACATGGAATAGACATAGAAACTATGGAAGACTTAAAAATTGCAGTAACAGAAGGATGTAACATAGCACTAGAATTACAATGCAATGACTATATAGATATAGACTTTGAAATAAGTGAAGAAGAATTTACTATACTAATAGGACATATATGTCAAAAAGAAATAGAAGAAAGAGAGGAACTTTATCTTTCTACAACAATTATTGATTGCTTAGTAGACGAAACAAAAATGATAGAAGATAAAATGTATTTAAAAAAACATCTAAAGTAGGGTTGATTATGAATAAAGAGCAATATTATAACCTGGGAAGAAAACTTACAAAAGAAGAAAGAAAAGAACTATTTAAAGTTTATGAAGAAGAAAAAGACGAAGAAGTAAGAGAAATTCTAATAGAAGAACATTTATATATTGCAGAAATACTGTCAAAAAAATACGCAGGAAGAGGAATAGATTACGAAGACATATATCAAGTAGCATCAATGGGACTAATCTTTGCAATAGATAGATATGACTTAAGTAAGGGTTATGAATTTTCCTCATTTGCAACACCTACAATAATTGGAGAAATAAAAAAACACTTTAGAGATAAAGGTTGGACAATTAGAGTACCAAGAAGAATACAAGAACTTTCTAAGAAAATAAACAACGCAAAATCCTATTTAGCTCAAAGGGATCAAAAAACACCAACAGCAGAAGACTTAGCAGAATATTTAAACACAACTCCAGAAGAAATACTAGAAACAATAGAGGCAAGTAAAGTTTATACACCACAATCCTTAGACATAAGCTATGACTCAGGAGGAGATGACAAAGAAATAAACCTAACAGACCTAATAGGAGAAGACGAAAAATATTTTGATAAAATCGAAGTGAATGATTTCTTAGAAAAGTCCATGAAAGGACTAAACGAAGTCGAAAGAACAATATTAATCGACAGATACTTTAACAAAAAGACACAAATAGCAATAGCAAAAAAACTAGACATCTCTCAAATGACAGTATCAAGAATAGAAAAAAAAGTACTGGAAAAAATGAGAAAAGAAATAGAAAAATCAATGGAAGTGTAATATGGATAAAAGAAACTTTTTACTAAAACTAAATAAAGTTGTATTATTATTTGAAGTTTTAATATCCCTGCTATTACTACTTGGAATAGTCTTCTCTATTCCTGACATATTTAAATACTATGTAGTTATACTAAAATCAGACGTAACACTGAGCTTAGAATTATTTAAACAATTCTTATCTCATGTACTACTACTTGTAATAGCAATGGAATTTGTACTTTTAATGGTAGCACATACAGACACAACAATAACGCATTTAATAATGCTAGTAATAGCAAGAAAAATGCTAATAGTATCAGAAAATATGCCAGATCTTTTAATAGGAGTAATTGCAATAGCAATACTTTTCATAGTTAGAAAATACCTAGTACAAGGATCAGCAACAAGCGATGTAATCTTTGATGGAGGAATAAAAGTATTCTCAGCATCAATGCCAATAAGTGAAATAAACAAACAATATAATTTCAACATAGACACAAGAGGATTTGAAACACTTGGAGGACTAGTATCAAAACTATTTGAAGAAAAAAGCCAAGAATTAGAACTTGGAGGACTAGTAGACGATGGAATATATATCTATGAACTACAAAAAGTCTCAAATGGAGTAATAGATACAATATCAATACATCATGTATAAAATAAGGACATACCTAAAGGTATGTCTTTTTTTTATAAAAATATCGATTTAATGATTTATTGCAATAAAATATAGTATGTGTTAGAATGATACTAAATAAAAATGTACTTAATTACTATTAATAGAGAAATAAAACATAAAAGATAATAATAAAATTTATAAGGAGGAAAATATAATGTTTATAAAAAAATACTTAAACAAAATATTAATAATAGTATCTGTTGTTACAATATTGCTTGGAAATATTATTATAACGCCTACTTTAGCAAAAAAAGTAGATGTTCAAAATGTAAGTGTAGAGGCGAAAAATGTATTAGGAATACAAATAGCATTTAATATTGTAAATAATAAACATACATTTAAGAAAGGGGATACTATTGATTATTATTTTGTTTATCCTAGAGAAAATATAGATAATAATCAATTTGATTTATATTTTTTTAATGCAAATCCAATATTAAATGAACTAAAAAATAATTTTGATATTAAATATTTTATTAGTAAAGATGAAAGTTTAGAAAAAGATATAGAAAATATAAAAAAATTTAATTATGAAGAAATAAAGTATGATTAAAATTTAAATAAAGTTTTTAAAGATGTATCTGTATTTAAAATTCAATTAAAAGCTAAATATGATATGAATAAAAATAATATAGGTAAAACTGAAATACTTGCTCCTTTTTATGTAAATAAACCTTCAGATGAATATTACAGAGATTCTACTTCAAAGTATAGAATTTATCTTGATTTAAGCAATAAAAATATAGAACTTTATGCATCTGAATTTTTAATAAATTTAAACATGAAGGGAAATACAAAAAGAGATATATATAAATTAATTGCAAAAAATTTAGAATTAAATGTAAATGATGACTTTAATGAAAAAGATTTAATTAGTATAGCAACTTTAAATGGAGAAGATGTAAGTGAAAAAGTTGAATTCATATATTCGGGTGAAATTAATAAAAATAATCTAACTGAAAATGCTGGATCCTATAATGTTAAGCTTAAACTAGGAGATAAAGAAACAAATGTAAATGTAGTAGTTGTAGGTAAGTTTAAAGTAACTTTTGATACAAATGGTGGAAGTGAAGTAGAATCTCAAGAAATAGTTAAAGGCGAAACAGCTACTAAACCAACAGATCCAACAAAAGAAAATCATAAATTTATCAGTTGGTATATAGACGAAGACTTTAGCGAAGAATTTAACTTTGAAAGTCCAGTAGAAGAAAATATAATCCTTTATGCAAAATGGAAAGAGGTAGAAATTACTGAACCAGAAAAACCAGATAGTGGTGGAAGTGGTGGAGGAAACCATAAACCTCATAAGCCAAGTAAACCAAATGAAAAACCAGAAGAAGTAATAAAACCACAAATACAAAGTTCACTACTTCACAAGGAATATATAAATGGCTATCTAGATAATACAGTAAGACCAGAAGGAAACTTAACAAGAGAAGAAGCATCAGCAATACTAGATAGAGTAACAGAAGATAAATCTATGACAAAAAGATTATTTAACTATCCAGATGTAGAAAATAATAGATGGTCATATAATAATATAGAAAATCTTTCAAATAAAGGTGGAATCAAGGGATATCCAGATGGTAATTTTAAACCAGTAAATAAAATAACAAGAGCAGAAGCTGCTACAATACTTGTAAGACTAGAAAATGCAAAATCAAATAATAAAAATATACCAGAAGAAATAAAAAACCACTGGGCAAAAAAAGAACTAATAACAGCAATAGAAAAAGGTTGGATCAAGGGATATGAAGACGGAAGTATAAAAGCAGACAACTTTATTACAAGAGCAGAATTTGTAACACTTGTAAATAGAATGCAAAATAGAAAAGTAAAAAATGAAAATATTCTAGAAAATATAAAACACTTTAATGACCTAGAAAAAAATGCTTGATACTATGAAGATATAGTAGAAGCAGCAAATACTCATAATTATGAAAAAGAAAGATTAGAAGATGGTTCAGAGAAGTGGACTGATATAATTAAATAAGTATTTAGAAAAACACCTATTAATTTAGGTGTTTTTTTATTGGAAATAATAGTTATTAAAAATTATTAAGTGTTTATATTAGTTGACTTTTGAACTAGTTATATTTATACTATGTAATATAGTTCAAAAATAAACTATATTAGGAGGTTTTAAATGGGTTCTTATAAAAATGAAAATAATATTTTTTATATTTATTTTCAAGTTATAAAAAAGTATAAAGATTATATGGAAAAGAAACTTTGTGATTTTAATTTGGCTCCAGCAGAGATAGATGTTGTCACTTTTTTAATAAATAATATAGAAAGTGATATTACGGCTAAGGATATTGTTGAGGTGAGGGGGATTTCAAAGGGCCTTGTTTCTAAGGCTGTTTCTTCTTTAAGAAGAAGGAAGATTATTTATATTGTAGATAATCCTCTTGATAAGAGATCTGTTTTTTTAAGGATAAATACTAAGGAATTAGATCTTATAGATGCTGTTAAGGTTGAGAATAGAATTTTTTTAAAGAAATTGTTAAGGGATATGACTATGGAAGAGTTGCAATTTTTTTCAAATATTAATAATAGAATGTTAGAAAATATGAAAGATATAGATTTATAGTGGGAAGGATAGTGTATGGAAAAAAATAAGTTAGGTACTGAAAATATTAAGGGTTTATTATTTTCTTTGGCTCTTCCTGCAATAATAGGGCAAATGGTAAGTTTATTATATAATATTGTAGATAGAATTTATATTGGACATATTAAGGATATTGGAGGTCTTGCCCTTACTGGTGTTGGTGTTACGGCTCCTATTCTTTTGATTATATCTGCTTTTGCTGTTTTAGTTGGAATGGGTGGTGCGCCAAGGGCGTCAATTGCTATGGGCAAAAAGGACAATGATGCTGCCGAGAAGATAATTGGAAATTGTCTTACTACTTTAATTGGAATTTCAATATTGCTTAGTATATTCTTTTTAATATTTAATGAAAAGTTATTAATGTTATTTGGTGCTAGTGAAAATACAATTGAGTATGCTTTAGAGTATATGAATATTTATACTTTTGGAATAATATTTGTTCAAATGACTCTTGGTATGAATCCTTTTATTAGTGCGCAGGGTTTTGCAAAGACTAGTATGATTACTGTTTCAATAGGTGCTGTAATAAATATTGTTCTTGATCCTATATTTATATTTGGTTTTGATATGGGTGTTCGTGGTGCTGCTTTTGCAACTATTATTTCTCAAGGTGTTTCTGCAATATGGGTTTTATATTTTTTAACTGGAAAGAAAACAAATTTAAAGATTAAAAAGAAAAATCTAGGTTTTAATAGTAAAGTAATGGGACCTGTTTTATTACTGGGACTTTCTCCTTTTGTAATGCAATTTACAGAGAGCTTTATTATAATATTATTTAATGCAAAACTTCAAAGATATGGCGGAGATGTGGCTGTTGGTGCAATGACTATTACTACTACTGCAATGCAATTTTTATTTTTGCCATTGTCTGGACTAACTCAAGGTTCTCAACCTATAATTAGTTATAATTATGGTGCAAAAAACAAATCTAGGGTTAAGGATACTTTTAAGTATTTGTTATTTTCAGCGATTACTTATAGTTTAATATTTTATTTATTTATAATGATTTTTCCAGGTACTTTTGCAAGTATTTTTACAAAAAATCAAGATATAATCAGAGAGGCATCTAAGGGACTTAGGGTTTATATGTCTGTTTCTTTTTTAATGGGAATACAAGTTGCCTGTCAACAAACTTTTATTGCTCTTGGAAATGCAAGATCTTCTGTTTTTTTGGCTTTTTTAAGGAAAGTATTTTTATTGATGCCTTTAGTAATTATACTTCCAAGATTTTTTGAAAGAAAAGTTTTTGCTGTATTTTTAGCTGAACCAATAGCAGATATCATAGCTGTAACGGTAACTTCTATATTATTTTATAAGTTTTTCAAACAAACATTGGAAAATATAGAAGAAACAGTATAATATAGTTATAGGAAATAATAAAGAAGGAGGTAGTGATGAGTAAAAATATTGAAGACATTAAGGAAAAAAGAAGAGAAATGTTTCGAGAATACTCTAAGACAAAGGATGAAAATCTAAGAGCACAATTAATAGAAGAACATCTCTACCTAGCAGAAATCCTATCTAAAAAATATTCAGGTAAGGGTATAGAATATGAGGATATCTTTCAAGTTGCATCTATGGCATTAATATATGCGGTGGATAGATATGATATTGAAAAGGGATATGAATTTTCTTCCTTTGCTACACCAACAATAATAGGCGAAATAAAAAAGTATTTTAGAGATAAAGGTTGGACTATTAGAGTACCTAGAAGAATACAAGAACTTTCTAAAAAGATAACAATAGCAAGAACTGATCTTACAAAATTAAACCAGGAAACACCAACAGTTGCAGATATTGCAAATTATTTAGGTGTTACAGAAGAAGAAGTGCTTGAATCTATGGAAGCGAGCAAGGTGTATTTACCACAGTCATTAGATATATCTTATACAAATGATGGAGACAATGAGACTAATCTTGCAGATTTTATTGGTCAAGATGAAAGATATTATGACCAAATTGAAATAAATGATTTTATTGAAAAATCAATGGAAGTTTTAAATGAAGTTGAAAAAACAGTATTAATAGATAGATATTTTAATAAAAAAACTCAAAGAGAAGTTGGAGAAAAACTTGAAATTTCTCAAATGACTGTTTCTAGAATAGAAAAAAAAGCGCTTAAGAGATTAAAAAGAGAAATGGAAAATGTTATAAAAATATAAAAAAGATAGGCTAAGCCTATCTTTTTTATTTATACTAAATTTTCAAATATATTTTTTTGATTTTCTTTTACTTCTAAATATAGATTAGCATAAGTTGATTCTTTGTAAGGATTTAAAATAATAAATCCAAGTCCAAGTAAAATTCCAGATAATAATTCCCATCCTATAAAGGATAAGTTTAATATAAATATATTAAATTTATCTTCATGAGTCATAATTTTACTTATATTAATAGCTTCTCCAATGGATAATTCTGAATTTTCAGCTAATATATAATCTACATAATAGTATTGATATGATTTATAAATTCCTGGAATTATAAATAGTAATGTCCAAAGCATTAGATAAATATTTTTTACTAATAGCTTAATTCCAAGACTACTCCAAGTCCCATCTTTAAAGGGAGTAAATAATGTACTAAATTTATTTTCGGAATTAGTATTATCAGCTCCATTTATAAAAAATCTTCTATATCCAATAGTTAGTGGATTTAATATAAATATTTTTGCAAGTGTAGTTAAAATTACTATAATAAAAACAGTTGATGGTGCAATGTAAACTTTATATCCTCCACCAAGTAGGAAGTTGTATAAATCATTGTCAACAGTTGGAAGATTAAAGAATTTTTCTGTAAAGGCACTTTGATCTTGAATATTTATATCTGATTTATAAAGATAGAAATAGTAGGGCATTTTACCATCTTGTCCTTCAAAATTAGTATCATTTAAAAATTCATCATATTCATTAAAATCTCCACTTTCAACTGCTTCATTGTATTTAATTTGAGCAGTGTCACTTGCTGATTCTAAGTAGGATTGATTTCCAAGAAATCCAGATACAAAGGCAAAAAATAAACAAACTAAAATAGCTATTCCAAGATTTTCTTTTAAAAATACTTTTGCCTTAAATTTAAGTTCTGATCTATTCCACATATTATCCCTCCTTTTTATATAAATACCCTAATATAAATAAAAAAGGACAAATTTCATTGTCCCTTTTAAGTAGAATATATTAATTGTAAATATTAAATAAACAAATTAAATATTTTTTTAAAAAACATAAGGCTAATTGATAACATATAATCATCTCCATTTGTATTTAATTTAAACAATTTTCTTGTTTTTTATTTACCCTGAAGAATTAGGGTAAAACAAATAATAGAGATTTAATTTATAAATAAGTAAAAATATTTTTAGTATGATACTATAGTAATAAGATAATTTCAAGGATTAGAGAAGAGGTGCATTATGGAATTTAATGATATAAACTGGGAAATAGAAGAGGATATCTTATGTTTAGATCTATATTTAAATAGGGATTATAAGGACAAAGATGAAATTATAAAATTAGTGGAGATTTTAAATGAATTAAATTTTCCAAAGACTGATTTAAAAGATTTTAGAGATGTAGATAGTGTGAAGTTAAAATTATTAAATTTTCAAAATTTAGATAATAATATTAATGATTCTAATATTCTAGATAAAAATATTTGGGATTTTTTTAATGATAAAAAAGATTATTTAAGTAAAATTTCAAATGCAATTAAAAAATCTCAAAAGGATTTAAATAAAATAAGAAGAGAAGAAAGTTTTGATGCAGTATTTATAGAAGGTAAGACTCTTTATAAGATGCATAGAATAAAGGAAAAAAATAATAAACTAATAGAAAGAAAAAAAGAAGAGGCAATAAAAAATAATAATTTAAGTTGTGAGATTTGTGGATTTAATTTTGAAAAAACCTATGGAAAAATAGGTCGTAATTTTATAGAGTTTCACAATACTAAGCCTATTTCTTATTATGGAGATGAAAATTCTAGTAATTATAATGAAGAGATTGTATTAGTTTGTTCAAATTGTCACAATATGCTACATAGACAGATGTTTAATATTGGTATAAAAGAATTAAAAAATATTGTAAAAGAAAATAAAATTTAGAGGTGTTTATGTTAAAGAGCTATGGAAAATTATCATCAGAGGTATATGATATTGATAAAAATATTGGATCTTCTTTTGGAGATGTGGAGTACTATTATAGTAGAGTTAAAGATTTAGATGGTGAGATTTTAGAACCTGGAGTTGGAACGGGAAGAATACTAATACCACTTCTTAAAGAGGGGATTAATATTTCAGGATTTGATAGTTCTAATGAAATGCTTAAAGTATGTAAGAGTAATTGTGAGATAAATAATGTATCTACAAATTTATTTATAGATAAAATGGAGTCTTTTAAAGTAAATAAGAAATTTACTGGAATTATTGTTCCTACTGGTACTTTTCTTCTACTATATAAAAGAGAGGATTCTATTAGGGCTTTAGAGAATTTTTATAATCACTTAGAAGATAGTGGAAAATTAATAATAGATATTACATTTAATAAAGAAATAAAAATAGGTGATAGAAATACAAGAATATTTGAAACTGAAAATGGAGAAACTATTCTTCTAAATACTGAAATAATAGATATAGATTATATAAATCAATATTCTACTTCAATTAATAATTATACTAAATATAAAGATGGCAAGTATTTAAGCTCGGAACTGGAGTATTTTTCAATGAGATGGTATGGAATAGAGGAGTTTAAAATGATACTTGAAGCTATTGGGTTTAAAAATATAACTATGTCATCAGATTATATTTATTTAAAAAAACCTAATAAAAATTCAGAAATAATTACAATTGAAGCAGAAAAATAGAGGTGGATATTGGAAAGTAGGGAATTTAAAGATATTGTATTAAGAGAAAAGACTTTGGAAAAATTAATATTTAATAGTTGTATATTTATTAATTGTGAACTTTCTTTTTCTAAGATAGTTGATTCTAAGTTCATAAATTGTGAATTTATAAATTGTACTTTTAATACTTTAAAATTTAATTTTTGTGATTTAATAAATGCAAGATTTGAAAATTGTAATTTAATAGGAATAAGCTGGGAATATTTAAGAAGCAGGAATATTTTATTTCCAAGTATAATTTATATTAGAAATTCTATATTAAAGTATAATTATTTTATGAATTTAGATTTAAATAATATTGAGATTAGTCAATGTGAAATAATAGAAAGTGAATTTAGAAATTGTGAATTAGTTTCTTCTGATTTTTCCTATTGTACTTTTAAATTATCTTCCTTTGAAAATTCAAATTTAATTAAAGCAAATTTTAAAGAAGCAAAAAATTATTATATAAATACGAAAAATTGTAAAATAAAAGATGCAAAATTTACATTTCCAGAAGTTATAAATTTATTAAGAGATTTTAATATAAAAATTGAATAAAATTATTTCATATAAATTGTACTATTAATAAACAGTTAAAATGGCTAAAGGTCAATGTTTAAATAGATTATTATTAGAAATTAAAAAAATGGAATAAAAATAAAAAAGTAGAAAGATTTTAAGTTTTTCTACTTTTTTTAGTTAGAAAAGGAATTATTGGGTAAATAATGACTATGGGACAGTTTTTCTGGAATGGAATTATTACTTAGAAAAAAGTCTTTTACAGCAAAATTTAATAAGTAAGTGTAACTCGTTTTTATTATGGGATTATAAGAAAGAAGGATAAATATGAAATTAAAAACACATGATGACAGACTTACTTTAACTAATGGTAACTATCATTCTCTAGTTAAATCAAGAAAGCCAAAGGGAATAGAAGACAAGACAGCTACTATTATAGGTACTGGTATTGCTGGACTTGCAGCTGGTTGCTTTTTAATTAAAGACGCACATATGGATGGAAGTAAAATTACATTTTTAGAACAATTAGATATTCCAGGAGGATCTCTTGATGGTATTTATAAGAAGAATCTTGGATATATAGCTCGTGGTGGCCGTGAAATGGGACATCATTTTGAAGTTTTATGGGATTTATTTAGTGGTATTCCATCAGCTGAAGATCCAGAAAATATGTCAATTCTTGATTATTATTTCTATACTAATCTTGACGATCCAAACTATAGTAACTGCCGTATAACTAAAAATCAAGGTGAAAGACATGATAATGGTAAATTCAACTTGGGACAAGATTTAGCAAAAGAACTTGCTGCTTTTGTTAATATTCCTGATGTGGAATTACAAGATAAAGCAATAGAAGATATTTTCTCAGAAGAACTTTTAAATACAGATTTCTGGACTTTCTGGAGAACAATGTTTGCTTTTGAAAACTGGCATAGTGCTCTTGAGATGAAACTTTATATGAATCGTTTTATCCATCATGTTGGAGGACTTCCTGATTTATCAGCACTACAATTCTCAAGATATGATCAATATACATCATTTGTTCTACCAATGATTAAATATTTAAAAGATCATGGTGCAAAATTTGAATATGGTGTAACTGTTGAAAATGTTCAATTCTCAATTTCTGATAATAAAAAAGTTGCTACAAAAATTGAAGCTGTAGATACAAAGGGAAAAGATATTTCAATAGATCTTACAGAAAATGATTTAGTATTTATTACAAATGGTTCAATGACTGAAAACTCAGGCTATGGAGATGATGATACTCCAGCACCATTTAATAAAGAAGCAACAGGAAGCTGGGAATTATGGAAAAATATTGCTGCACAATGTGATGAATTTGGACATCCTGAAGTATTCTGTTCAGATGTAGAAAAATCAAATTGGGAATCATGTACAGTAACTTGTCATGATGAAAGTGTACCTAAATATATAGAAAAAATTACAAAACGTACACCTTATGGTGGAAGAACTGTAACAGGTGGTATAGTAACTGCTGTTGACTCTTCATGGTTAATGAGCTGGACTATAAATAGACAAGGCCAATATATGGAACAACCTGAAAAAGATGTTGTTGTATGGGTTTATGGACTATTTAGTGATACACCTGGAGATTATATTAAAAAACCTATGAGAGATTGTACAGGTAAAGAAATCACAAAAGAATGGCTATATCATATAGGAGTTCCTGAAGGTGAAATTGAAAAACTTGCAGAAACTTGTTCAGCTGTACCAGTTATGATGCCATTTATAACTTCTCAATTTATGCCAAGAAGTTTTGGAGATAGACCTTATGTTGTACCAAAAAATGCTATGAACTTTGCATTCTTAGGACAATATGCAGAAACTCTAGATGATCCAAATAGAGATACAATCTTTACTACTGAGTATTCTGGAAGAACAGCAATGGAAGCAGTTTATGTACTAACTGGAGTAGAAAAGGGAGTTCCTGAAGTATATGCATCTAGATATGATGTTAGATATTTACTAAATGCAGGATCAAGTTTACTTGATGGTGAAAAACCAGACCTAGATTTACCACCACCTGTTAGACGTAAGATTATGAAACAACTTGCTGGTACTGAAGTAGAATTATTATTAAAAGAATATAATATAATTTAAAAATATAAATAAAATTAATTATAAATTAAATTAATAAAATCCCGATTTTTAAAGTCGGGATTTTCTATTATACATACTAAATTATAATAATAAGGGTAGTATATTAAAAAGTACTAAAAGGGGGAATTTCATGAAAGACAATAGTCAAAATAGGACTAATATACCAACCATTGAAGAAATGAAAGAAAAATATAAAATTGATTTGAGAATAGATGCAATTGAAAAAAATAATTTAGAAAATATAAATGCTCAAAATGGTAAAGGTGCTTTTTTTAATAAGTTTAGAAAATCAAATATTGAAGAAAATTTAATAAAAAATGATTTTAAAGAGAACACTTACTATAAAAAATACAAAGAATATGTAAATAAAGAATTAAAAACTAAAGAAGAACAAATATTAAACTTGGAAAATCTAATAGAATATGAAAAATTCTTTCTAAAATGGGAAAGAAAAGTAAATTATAAAAGTAATAATTATAATGGATATGGAAGTACCTCCTCTACAAGATACCATGTAGATTATATTGAAAAATTAGAAGAAGAATTAGATAATGTTCTAAAAAATTCTGAAGAAGCATGGCAATTTTACTATAAAAGACAATTATTAGATGATATAGAAAAACAACAAAAGCATAAACTTGTAGATGTGGAGTATGTTTTAAATGCTAAGAAAAAAGTGGCAGAGTCATTAAATCAAGGAGTGCCTGTATATATAGTAGGTCATCTTGGAAGTGGTAAGACTCAACTTGCAACAGAAGCTGCTATTTCTTTTACTGTTCAAAATAAAATTCAAAGTGAACTAGAAATTCAAATGGAAGAGTGGTTTTTAGAAAATCAAAATGCAGATGAAAAAATGGCAATTGAAAAATTTAGAGAATTAAATGCACAAAGAAAAAATCACTACAAAAATATTTTAGAAGAGGGTAGTGGTGAAGAAATAGAAAAACTTCAACCTCTTTTTATATCAGGATCTCACAATATTACCTATGAAGATATGTTTATAGAAAAAACACTTACATTGGGACATAGTTTTTCAAAGGGTTCTTTTTCAGACTATTTAGATCTTATAATAGATGATTTTTATATATGGATGAATGAGCATAAAGAAAAGCTTGAGAAAATGACAGAAGAAGAGCAATTAAACTTAAAGATTCAAATATGGAAGAGTTTTTCAGATCTTTTAGTAGCTAAAAATTCTGCCTTTGGTACAGAAATTAAAAAAGTTGAAAAAGAAATTTTAATAGCTGTAACAGAAGGTAGAACTGTAATAATAGATGAATTAAATACAATTGCAATGCAAAACTTAATTGCTCTAAATGATATATTACAAAGAAAAGCAGGATCAAGAGCATATATTACAGGTGTAGGACCAGTGCTAATTAAAGAGGGATTTGGTCTAATAGGAACAGGAAATCTATCTACACAAAGAGTAAATTATGAAGGTACAAATGAGCTAAATCCTGCCTTTAAGTCTAGATTTATGACTATTGAATACAATTATGTAAATCAAAACTTAATAGGTGCATTAAGTGAACAGGAAAATCCAGAAGAAAACGAACTATTTAGAATAATAATCTCAAGACTTACAGATAAATATGGAAATATTCATTTGCCAGGTGGAATAGATACATTAGAAGAACTATTTAGATTTGCAAAACTTTGTAAAGTTACACAAGATGTATTTATGGGGAAATTAAAAGAAAGTGGACTTGATGAAAATAGCCAAGTTGAAGACTTAGAACTTAGAGAAGCAGTGCTTTCAATTCGTAATATTTTAAATGTCTTAGACAACTGGAATTTAGGAGAAGAAAAAGATCTTTCAAAGGCGCTATGGGACTCTTTCATAAGCACTATAACCTATGCTGATGATCAAAATTATATATTGTCACAAAGTGTTAGATTTGGATTTTTCAAAAAAAGTGATGGATGGAATATTGTGACAAAATCAGAGGGAGACTCTACGACAACATATGAAGAAATAAGAGAATATCCCTATAAATATATAAGAAAAAATATTGAAACTTTTAGTTATTTTGATTTAATAAAATTACTTTTTGGAAATGAACCTAAAAATACAGAAATTTCAGAAGAATTAAAACAAATTTTAAAGGATAATATAGAGGAAAACTTAAAAATAAATATTGATAAATATCAGGAACTTGACGAAAAATTGTCACATTTAGAGCATTCCATAGATTTATTAGAATATTTAGAAGATTTTGGAGAAAATTAAAATGGATTTATCATTAGATAAAAAAGATTTTAAGAAAAATGTAAAAAATCTACGAGAAAATTTAAATGAAATTAAAAAAACAGGTATATTAGAAGAAGATTTTGAAGAAAAATTAGAAGAAATTAAAAAATTAGAAGAAAAACTCTTAAAAGATTTAATTCCCTATTATAGAGAAAATACTAAGGATATAAATAAAGACAAAATAGAAATAATTAAACTTAAAGAAATTGGAAGTATCTATATAAAGGGATTTTTAGAAAAATATTTAAAGATTAATGATAATTTATATATTATATCTAGTAGTAAAAAAGAAGTTTATTTTATTTATATAAATAAAAATTTAGAAATAGAGATAAGTCTTCCACTAGAAGAAATTAAAGATAATATAGCATATTTTTATAAGATAAATAATAATGAAATATTTATTATATCCTTAAAGGGTAAAACTTATAAAATCCTAATTAAAAACTTAGAAAAACTTCCAAATATAAAAAATGATTTAGAGATAATTGAAATTAAAAATAATTTTGTAGATAATTTTATGGGAAGAAGTATTTCTCTTGGAAAAGATATATTTTTAACTGAAAGTAGTGAGTCTAGAATCAATCTATTTAAATTAAATAGTGAAATAAATTATTTTAAAGATATTTATATAGATATAGAAAATTGGACTACCTTTGAAAAAGTTAAAGAAAATCACATTTTAGTAGGAACAAAAGATGGAAAATTATATAGTATTAAATTTAGCGAAAATAAATTTTATATATTAGAAAAATTAGAATTTGATTTTAATATTAGAAAAATAAAAGTTTTAGAAGATGAATCTCTAATAAAAAATAAAGTTCTTATATTGGGAGATAAAGGGAATTTAAAAATTTTAGAAATAGATGAAAAAATTAATATTTTAAAAAGTTTTGATAATTTAAAGGGGAATTTATTTGATGTAGATTCAAATAGAGGAACAGCCATTATCTTAAGTGAGGACGGAGTTTTATATACAATAGAAGAAAATTTAGGAAAATGGCATTTAAATAAAAATTATAAGAAAGATTTATTTTATACTAATATTATTGCAAAAAATAATAAGGAATATTTGGCAATGAATTTAGATTTAAAATTTGATTTGATTAAAATAAATAGAGTAACTACAGCAGAAGATTTATGGAAAGTGGATTTAATATAAGAGGTGTTAAAATGTCACAATTTGATGAGAAAATTCTAATTGAAGAGTCAAAGAAAAACTTTGAAGAATTTTTAAAAAAAGAAAAGAGATCTCTCGTTACTTTTACTAAGGATTCAAATTTAATATATATGCCAAATTCCAATATAGATAAATTTATATTAAATCCAAAAAAGGGAGTATTAAATATTCCTTTGACAAGTTTTTTAGATAGGGACTTAAATAATGTTGAAATTCTGTGGCATATTTATTATGAACTTGCGCTATATCCAGACTGGAAAAAGAACCCAGAAAAATACTTATATAGAGATGAGCTTTGGAAGGAAGAAATAGAAAAGATAAGTTTATATATTCTTTCTAAAATAAAGACCTTAAATCTGCAAGATGATCCTGCATATAAAAGTAAGATTATTAAAAATTATGTAAAAAAAGAAATCTTGGATTTTTTATATTTAATAGATAAATATACAGCTTTTCTTAGAGTATTGCAGTTAAATCCAATGTATGAATATGAGGAAAATAATAAGTATATTTTAGAATATATGAAGGAGAATAAAAAAACTTTAAATTCCATAGAAAATATGCAAAGACATAGAGCTTTTTCAAATAGTTTTTTATTAATTGAATTATATAAAGAAATTCCAAATTTTAATCTTGAGGAAAATCCCTTTAATATAAAAATTTTTAATGAAGATTTATTTTATTTTGTAAGAAGAAATTTGATTTTAGAAATAAATAAAGGTGAAGGTATTTTAAAAAGAGATGAATTTGTAAAGTCCTTTGTATATCCAGTATTTGAAAAATTATTTATTGATGAAATAGACAATATGGAATTTGTAGAATCAAAATCTAAAAGTATGGAAAAATCCAAAGGTGAGAAAAGTCCTCTAGAAGCAAGTAAAGATGATGATATGCCAGATTCCTTTGAATCTACTAAAGAAGAAGTAGATGATATATTAAAGGAAATGCTAGAGGAAAAAGAAAGTTTAGATATTGCATCAGAAGATATAGTTCAGGGAAAAGTTGATTTAAAAGATTATGGAGTAAGTAATAGTGAAGAGGAACTTTTCAATTATTATGCTATAAAAATGAAAAAGCAAAGAGATGAAATGAAGTTGTTTTGGAGAAAACTTGTTGGAAATGCAAAAAAAGAAGAAAATGTAAAAAAGACAGAAGAGCAAAAAGGAAAGCTTCATGTGGACAGTTTAATAAAGCATTATCCAGACTTTGTAGAGGCAGAAAAAAAGGGGAATTACAAAGATTTACCTATATTTAGTAGATACTTATTAGAGCCTAAAGCAAAAGTTTTGCCAGAGAAAATAGAAATTTCATTTTTAATAGACAATTCAGGATCTATGAATGAGTCAAAAATAGAAGCAGCAAGAAAAGCAGTTGCAGTTACTCTTTTGTCCTTAGAAGATTTTAATGACTACTTAGAAAAAAACACAGAAAAATTAAATCAAAAAGTTGAAGTTTTAAGTGAAACTTGGTTTTTTGGAAGTAAATATAATAATCTTAAAAAATTCCAATATAAAAATAATAAAAATCGTGAAAAAAGTGATATTATAAAATCTATTACAAAAATTGATGGATATTATGGGGCAACAGATGATGCAAGTTGTCTAAGAGAAATAGCAGATAATATTACATCCTATGAAGAAAGTAGGCTTAAAAGAGGACAAGATATAAAAATACTCTTTGAAATAACCGATGGAGCTTCGTCTTTTCCAGGACTTGCAAAAAATGCAGTAGAAGATTTAATGGAAAAAAATGTTAAAGTTTTTGCCTTTCAAATAGGAAAAAATAGCGATAAAAACGAAGAATTATTTAATTATGTATGGAATGAAAATTTTAAAGAAAAACATGGAATTATAATAGGAGAAGATGTTGAAAAACTTCCTCAAGAACTTTTAAATTCTATAGGAAATAATTTAGAAAATATTTTTACAAAATAAAAACCACCTGAAAAGGTGGTTTATTTTGAATTTAGATAATTTAATAAATCTTCATTTGTTGTTTGATCTGTAATAAAAAATCTCTTTAGTCCATATAAACTTTGAGGAAGTCCCTTTATTATATAGTTTTGTCCCTCAATAGTTGTAACAGTTGATTTTATATTATTTTCAGATAAGATAACTGCTGTTAAATCTGAATAATATCCTCCAGGATATGCAAAAGAATCAACATCTTTATCTTTAATTTTATTTATTAATTTATTTTCGGATGCAATGTCTTTTTCAAGAATTTCAATAAATTCTTTTTCTGATTCATCTTCAAATTTCATAGCATTTGTACGAGCTTTATTTTTTTCAAACTTCTCAGCTTGATGCATATCAAAACTATGAGATCCAAAATCTATTAGACCAGATTCATACATTTCACGAGCTTCATCTATAGAAAAGTGAGGAATGATTTTTTCATTAGTATCCTTGTATTTGTCCTTTCCAATGGAAAAACCTATTGGATAAATTGTAGCCTTATAATTAAGTTCTTTTAGAAGTGGATAGGCAAGGTTATAATTACTCTTATATCCATCATCAAAAGTTATTAAAATTGGCTTATTAGGAAGTTCTACTCCCTTATTTACATAATTGTATAAATCATTAAAATCAACAGTATTATATCCCTCTTCCTTTAGAAAACGAATTTGTCTTTCAAAGTTTTCATAAGAGATAATATCTGCATTGTCACCAGACTTTCTAATATCATGATACATTAAAATCGGAACTTTTTCTGAATAGACATTATTATTTATTTCTGTATCTGCAAAAAATCTCTTAGAAGCTTCCTTGTAGTTGTCCTTTGTAACATAATATCCAAAGTCCTCTGGCATATAAATATTTTTATCATCATAAACTTTTGCAAGCATCATAGTTCCAACAGAATTTCGCCAGTGAGTTCTATCATAAAAATATCTAGGCTCATAACTTATAGAAGAATTTGTAAAGTCCCAAAAGGAAACTACTTGAGAAATTTCTTTATAAAACTTTTCTACTTCATTTTTATTATAAAATTTGTAGTCACGATTATATAAAGGACACATTACAACTTCTAAATTTATATTTTCTTTTTCACAAATTTCTTTAATTTCAATTAGAGATTTTTTTACATCTTCAATATAATCTAAATGCTTATCTTCTGAAAAATCATAATTAAAGACATTATATTCTTCCTTTGAAAGATATTCGTCTTTTGAGTGAATTGGCTCAACATCTCTTAAAGACTTGTCATAGGAACCATTTTCTGCATTAAATACATCAAAACTTTCTTGAAGATAGGAATCTTTTTTAATTGATTTTATCTTATCTATTGAATAGTTTGGATTTGCCAATAAATATTTAGAATAAAATTCTACTGGGCTTGAGTTTTCTACTTTATAATGCATTTTGTCATTTAATCTTTCATTTCCAACATTATAGTAAAGTCCATGTGTAATTGTAAGTGGTAAGAAAATATTTTTAACTTCATAATTTTTTACAATATATTTTACAGTATCTACTGAATCAAGCATATCTGCTCCATAATAAAATAAATTATAAAATTTATCACCAGTATATTTATCTAAATATTTGCTTAAAAAGGCAGAAGATCCACTTGCCCCAACTACATAGGAGTCGAATTTTTCATGATTTTTATCTAGGTATTCTATCTTTGCGATTCTAGGATTTTGAGTCATATTGTAAGAATGCCAATTTAAAAACTGATCCTTAAAAAGCCCAAAGGGCGATACTATTATATTTAATAAAACTATTAATAATAGTATTGAGATAAAAACCCTAATAAAAAGTTTTACAAATTTTTTAGAATTCATTTTTCACCTCAATATTGCTTGTAAATAAACTCTGTAGATACATATCCCTTAGAATATATTACAAAGTAAACTATAAATAAAACAGCTAGTAGAATATAAATAAATTGAATAAAGCCATTTCTCTTTTCAAAGCGCTTCATTAAATTTATTCCTCTTTCTGTTTGAAAATCTACATAGAAAAGAATAAATATAGACACAAGCATTATAATCCAATTTAGTTGTGAAATTTCAAAAGTTCTAAATAAATCTATATTTACAGATTTAAGATTAAAATTTAAAAATGTATGTTTTATCATTGAAATTGCAACCTTAAATCCTGATGCTCTTGTAAAAAATCTACCAATACAAACTAAAATATTAGTACGAATAATCATAAAAAGTCTATAATATAGCTTTTCATCATCTATTCTAAGTATTGATTTTATTTTAGTATAATTACTTTCTAAAAGTAGTGATAGTGAGATTATAGTACCATTCCACAGACCAAAGGCAATATATTTAAAACCAGCACCATGCCATATACCAACTATAAAATAAATTAAATAAGTTGATATGCAAAGTGATAGGAATTTACCCTTTTCTGGACCAAAAATTTTCCTGCCCTTTTTATTTAATTTAACAAGGGGTTTTGATAAATTTAGTGGATAAAATAAATAATCCTTAAGCCAAGTTCCCAGTGTAATATGCCATCTTCTCCAGAAATCTGAAATAGATGTTGCAAAGAAAGGTTGCTTAAAGTTAATACTCATTTTTATACCAAATATTTGAGATATACCACGAACTATATCAATTCCACCAGAAAAATCTGTATAAATTTGTATTCCATAACAAAGTATAGATAAAAATACAATTGCTCCAGGATAGGAAGTATAATCTTTAAATACTGTATTTACAATGACTCCAATTTTATCTGAAATTAATATTTTTTTGAAATAACCCCAGATTACAAGTTGAAGTCCATATTTTATTTCGTCATAATTAATACTATGTTTTTTATAAAGTTGTTCTGATAATTTATAATATCTTCCAATAGGTCCTTGTATCATTTGTGGAAAATAGGACACAAAAAGGGCATATTTAAAGATATTTCTCTGTGAATTATACTTACCTCTATAAATATCAATAACATATCCAATAGATTGAAATATATAAAAAGAAATTCCAAGTGGAAGTATTATATTACTTAGACTATTTGGAATAATAATATTTGTAAGATTTCCATCTATGTTAAATTTTAAAAGTATTGAATTTATAATAGAGTAAATATAAGCACTGTATTTAAAAATAGCAAGCATTCCAAAATTAATTAAAATTGCAAATAAAAGATGCTTTTTTTTAATATTATCAACTTGCTCTTTTTTCTTTTTTATCTGAGTTCTTGGAAGTATTTCCTTATTTTCTTTTTTAAAAGCTTTAAACTCTCTATTTAATTTATCAATTTTATTAGCTGCAAAATAAGTAGTTAATGTAGTTATTAATAAATATATAATAGAAATTGGCCCTGATATAAAATAAAAGGCATAACTTGCAATAAGTAATAATTGCCACTGAAGTCTTCTAAGAGGACCATAGTAGAAAAATGCAAGTAAGCTTATAAAAACCAAAAATTCAGCTGACAATAAGGACATTTTTATTCCTTATCTAATTCTTCAATTAGTAATTCAAGATCATCTAAATTGTTGAAATTTTCAGGAAGAATATCTTCAACACCAATTTTAACATCTAATTCTTCTTCAATTTCAAGAATTAAATTTACTATGTCAAAAGAATCTAATATACCATCATCAACTAGTTTCATATCGTCACTATAGTCAATATCTGGTCTAACTTCATTTAATATTTCAATTAATTTTTCTTTCATTATTTAAACCTCTTTCATAAAAATTTTAGATTTAATTTTAGTTTCTTTAAAATTCATCTTTTTATATACATTTATTGCACTTATATTATTATCTAGTACGAAAAGATCAATTTTTTTAATATTTTCACAACTGCTATATTCTATAAAGGAAGATAAAATTTTACTTCCATATCCCATATTTTTATATTTGTTAAAAACACAGAAATGATCAATTGTAAAAATATTTCTTTTCTTGCTAAATTCAATAAATCCAACTAGTTCATTATAATCTATATGGGGAAAAATTTCATTATTTTCAATAGATTTTAAAAGCTCATCTTTTCTTTTAATACAGCCATAGTAGGGATTGAAATTTTCTAAAATACAATTATATATTTCATCTAAAAAAGAATTATCTATTTTTTCAAAATCAAAATTTCTATCTATATTATTAAGATCTAAACTAAGACTCGTTCTATTATTTAATTCTTTAAAATTCATTTTATTTAAAATATCTTCTATAGAAGAGTCATATCTTAAAGTATTATAAGAATATTCAAAGACTATATTTTTGTCTATTGAGAAGTTAAAATTATTATCTTCTTTAATTAAATAATAATATCCCAAATAGTGAGTATCTCTATCTACTAATATAATAAGATTGTCCTTATCACTTATATAATAGAGATTTTGTTCTAAAATATATTTTTCTAGTGAACTTGGATTTTGTAAAAAGTTCATAAAATGTTTTTTATTAAAATAAATATTAATAAGGCTATTTAGCTCATTAATAGAATTAATTTTTTTTATAATAATCATCCTTTAATTTATTTCTATTGATTTTTCCATTATTTGTATAGGGCATAGTATCAAGTTTTATTAATTTATTTGGATACATATATTTTGGGATTTTTCCCTTTAGTTTTATGAAAATATCACGTCTTGAAAGTTCAATGCCTGTATATATAAATACAATTAGTTGATTGTCCTTATCATAAATACAAATACCTTCTTGAACCTCATCTAAGGTTTTAAGTGCAAATTCAATTTCACCAAGCTCAATTCTATTTCCCATATGTTTTATTTGATTATCACGCCTTGATACAAATACTAACTCTCCTAGATCATTGTATTTTGCAAGATCACCTGTTTTATAAATAATATCCCTATAGGATTTATTATTTGGATTTTGAATAAAGGATTTATCAGTCTTTTCAAAATCATTATAATATCCCATAGAAACAGCAGTACCACGAATAGCTATTTCTCCAATACCATCATTAATAATATTATTATTTTCATCAAGTAAAAAAACTTCCATATTTTTACAAGCACGACCTAAGGGAATAGCTTCATCCTTTGAAAACTCACGATCTACAATATAATACATTGCATCAACAGTGCACTCACTAGGTCCATATAAATTGACATAAAGAGCATTTAGATTTTTCTTCCAAATATTTAGCTCCTTAGTGTGAAGAGCTTCTCCTGCAAAGATAACTTTATTTACACTTTGAAGTTTTTCTATATCAAAAACAGAAGAATTAGACAATATATTAATAGCACTAACAGCCCAAAGTAGAGAAGTTACCTTTTTTTCATTTAAAAATTTAACTAAATTTAAAGGAGTTAAAAATAATTGCTTTGGAATTATCTCCATTTTAGCTCCAGCAAAGGCCATTATATAAATATCCTTAGTAGCACCATCAAAGTAAAAAGGACTTTGATTTGCCAAAATATCATCACTTGTAAAATTAAATGTATCTACAAGCCAAAGTCCAAGATCAATAACCATCTTGTGACTTATGACAACACCCTTTGGCACACCAGTAGAACCTGATGTCATAATAAGATAACAAGGATCTATATCAAGGGATTTATCTCGAGTTTCTTTTAAATTTATTTCATCTATATCATTTAAAACAATATCTTCAAAATCAAAAACTTTACTATTAGAATCTACAAAGGGATTATTTTTAGTAATTGAAATAGAGCAAATTGGCTCAATAGTATTAATCATATTTTCAATTCTAATAAGAGGAGTTTCTCCATCTATAGGAACATAAAAATTGCCACTATATAAAACTCCAAAAAAAGCTACAATTGATTTTAAGCTCTTTTGAACTTCTACGAAAATTGGTTGATTTCTCTTTTTATCTAAATTTTCATATAAAAAAGAACCTATTTTTTTACTTTGATTTATAAGTTCTTCAAAAGTAATAAATTCATTATTGTCTGAAATAGCAATTTTTTTTGGATAGTTTTTTGCTGTTTCTTCTAAATACTCTAAAACACTTAATTTCACAGCTTTCACCTCTAAAATAATATATCATAATTTCATATTTATTAAAAGTTTAGACCTATTAAAAAACTCTATAAAATCTTTTAAATATTGACTTATAAAAACTTTGTAGTATATATAATAATAAAAGGAAGTGATTATTTGAGTGGTAATTGCAATAGATGTGGTGAAGAGCTATGTACTAAAAATATTATTATGTTTAGAAGTCTTCCAATGGAAATTCAAAGAAAACTTATATTAAGGGCAAAACATATTGATTATAAAAAAAATGATATTATTATAAATGAAAATGATAAATTAGACAGTATTCTTATTATAAGAGAGGGAAAAATAAAATTAAATAAATATGATCTTCAAGGTAAGGAATATATTTTTGATATTTTAATTAAGGGAGATAGCATTGGAGAAGAATTATTCTTTGAAGAGATGAATTATCCCTATAATTGTATTGCAGTTGAAGATGTTAAAATTTGTAAATTTAGTAAAAGTTCCTTTATTGATTTAATTAAAAAAGAGCCGGAAACAGCACTTGATATTATGAAAAATTTAAATAGAAAATTAATTATTTCTAATGAAAATTTATCTATACTTCATGAAAATAATGCGCTAAAAAAAGTTGCAATGTTTTTAATATATAGAAGTAAAAGACTTGAAGATAAAGAAATACATTTGTCAATTGATGATATTGCTGCAATTATAAATCTAAGAAGAGAGACAGTAAGTAGAAAGATAAGTGAGCTTCAAGAAGAGAAAATAGTTGAAAGAGTTGGAAATAAAAAAATAAAAATATTAAATATAAAAAAATTAGAAGAATTATTATAAGTTGATTTAAATCAATGTTTAAACCTTCTTTAAGACTTAATATAGAGATATAAAAGATATTAAGTTTTAAAGAGGGTTTTTTTATGATAACAAAAGATAAAAATATTAAAGATATAGTTGAAGAATATCCAAAAACAATAAAAGTATTATTAAATTTTAAAATAAATCCCTTTACTTTAGAAAAAAGATCAATTGAAATAATGGCAAAGGAAAGAAAATTGGATATAAATAAAGTAGTAGAATGTTTAAATAAAAATGCCATTTGATTTTAATAAGGAGGAGTAAAGTGAAAAAGTTAGTAAAAAATAATGTAAGTTGGGTTGGATATATTGATTGGGAACTTGAAAGCTTTCATGGCGATGACTATTCAATAATAAATGGTTCTAGTCAAAATTCCTACTTAATTCAAGAGGAAAAAAATGTCTTAATAGATACAGTTTGGGCTCCACATAGATTTGAATTTATTGACAATTTAAAAAAAGAAATCAATTTAAAAGATATTGATTTTATAGTTGCAAATCATGGAGAAGTAGATCATTCAGGGGCTTTAGTTGATCTTATGAAGGAAATTCCAGATACTCCTATTTACTGTACAGCAAATGCAGTAAAAAGTATTGAGGGACAATATGGAAAACATGGATGGAATTTTAAAACTGTAAAAACAGGTGATAGTGTAGATATTGGAAATGGCAAAAAACTTATTTTTGTAGAGATGAAAATGCTTCATTGGCCAGATAGTATGGCAACTTATATGACAAGTGACAATATTTTGTTTTCAAATGATGCCTTTGGACAACATTATGCAGTAGAAGAACTTTTTAATGATAGAGCAGATAAATGTCTACTTGAGAAGGAAGCTATGAAATATTATGCAAATATTTTAAATCCTTTTTCACCTTTTGCATCAAGAAAAATAAAAGAAATAGTAGCTTTAAATCTTCCAATTGAAATAATTGCTCCAAGTCATGGTGCTATTTGGAGAGATAATCCAATGCAAATTGTAGAAAAATATGCACTTTGGGCAGAAGAATATCAAGAAGATCAAATTACTATTGTCTATGACACTATGTGGCAAGGAACAGAGAAAATTGCACATAAAATAGCAAGTGAAGTTCATAGACTAAGTCCAAATACAGTAGTAAGAGTATTTAATTGTGCAAAATATGATAAAAATGAAATAATGACAGAGGTATTTAAATCTCGTGCAATTGCAGTTGGATCACCAACAGTTGGAAATGATATTTTATCAAGTGTTGATGGATGGATACACTTTTTAAAATCATTAAAATTTAAAAATAAAAAAGCAGCAGCTTTTGGTTGTTATGGATGGAGTGGAGAAGGTGTAAAGGTCCTACAAGAAAGACTTTTAGATGCAGGATTTGAAGTAGTAGAGGAAAATATTAAATCTCTTTGGAATCCAGATGAAGAAGATTTTGAAAAGGCAAGTTCTGTTGTAAAAGCTCTATTGAAATAGGTGATATTATGGAAAATAAGGATATTATAAAAGAAATTTTGCAAAAAATAAGTAGTGGAGAAGATTTTGATTCTGTAGTAGAAGAATTTAAAGAGAGACTTGGAAAGGTTTCAGCTAAGGAAATTGCAGATGCTAAAAGGGAATTAATAGAAAGTGGAACTACAATTGATGAAATTCATGAACTTTGTGATATTCATGCTGCAGTATTTGAAACTAGTATAGAAGAAATTCACAATATGCCCCTTGAAAAGATAAAAGGACATCCACTATTTGTATTTAGTAGTGAAAATAAGGGAATTAAAAGTTTTATAGAAAATAAGCTAAATAAAAGTATAGATGATTATAAAAATAAAAATAATAAAATTGAACTGCTTGAAAATTTAAAAAAATTGTCAAAAATAGATATTCACTACAAGAGAAAAGAATTATTATTATTTCCCTATTTAGAAAAAAACAATATTATAGCACCACCTAAGGTAATGTGGTCTGTAGATGATGAAATAAGAGATATGATTAAAAAATCAATAGAAGATCTTGAAATTGATGCCTTAGATTTTGATTTTTTAGATACATTAATAGATAAAATATTGTCTATGATTTCAAAGGAAGATAATATTTTAAATCCTCTTTTAAAGGAAAATATAAATCACAAAGATTGGATTTTAATATCTGAAGAAAGTGAAGAAATTGGATATGTCTTTAATAAGGAAATTGAGGGTGCAACTTTATCTGATATAAGAGATTGGCAAAAAAGACAGGCAAAGGACAATATTATTAGTGAAATTAAATCAGGTGAGATAAATTTACCAAGTGGATTTTTTACAATAGAAGAGCTTGAGACATTACTAAATACACTTCCTGTAGATATAACTTTTGTAGATAGTAATAATAAAGTTAGATATTTTTCTGAAAATAAAAATAGGGTATTTCCTAGAACAAGAACGATAATTGGAAGAGATGTAAGTGATTGTCATCCAAGTAAGTCAGTTCATATAGTAGAACAAATAGTAGAAGATTTTAGAAATAATAAAAAAGACAGTGAAATATTTTATATAAATAAGCCTAATATCTTTATTTTAATTAGATATTATGCTCTAAGAAATAAAGAAAATAAATATCTAGGAGTATTAGAAGTAACAGAAGAAATTTCAGAACTTCGCTCATTAGAGGGAAGTAAGACTTTAATGTAAGGAGGCAGTTATGGAAGTAAAAATTGACAAAGATTTATGTATTGGCTGTGGAATTTGTGAAGGTGTAAATTCAGAAATTTTTGAAATTAATGATGATATGAAGGCAGTTGCACATAATGAAAATGTAAATGATTCAAATATTTCAGATGTTGATGAAGCAATTTCATCTTGTTCAGTATCAGCAATAAGTAAGGAAGAATAAATAGGGACCTTTAAAGGTCCTTATTTTGATTTTAGTTGTACATATTCCTTAGGAGACATATTTTTATATTTTTTAAATACTTTAGTAAAATAACTAGAGTCGTTAAATCCACAATTATAGGCAATCTTTGTAATTTTATAATCTGTTAAAAGAAGCTGATCGCAGGCAGATTCTATTCGATAGTAATTTAAATATTCTATGGGAGTCATATGTGTAATTTCTTTAAAAAACTCACACATATAATGACTATTTATATTTGCATAATTTGCAAGATCATCAAGACTTATGTTTTTATTGTAGTTCTTTTCAATATATGTAATTAAATCCTTAAATTGAGAAAGTCTTTTTTTATAAGTGGGATTAGTTTTTAATTTTATTTTATAGAGATTTTCTTCTTCAATTATTCCTATTAAAGTATATAAAAGTCCAATAATTTTAAGTTCATATCCATTGTTTTTTGATTTCATTGTATTTAAAATTTCAGATATTATTAAATAGGATTTTTCATCTTTTTTTGTAAATAAGTTTTTAATATTTTTTTCATGATTTATTATCTTTTGAATAGTTTCATTTCCAACAAAATTACTACTTAATAAAAA
Organism: Peptoniphilus stercorisuis; assembly: GCF_017874395.1. Taxonomy (GTDB): domain Bacteria; phylum Bacillota; class Clostridia; order Tissierellales; family Peptoniphilaceae; genus Anaerosphaera; species Anaerosphaera stercorisuis. The sequence goes on from NZ_JAGGLJ010000009.1 coordinate 53,722, forward strand.
TCTCATATCAAATAAAAAACAGTCATAGACACAATTATTTGGAACTCCACTATGTAAAGTGCCATCATTTAAAAGTATAATTTCATCTTCTTTTAAAATATATTCATCTCCATCGATAAAAAGTGTCAAAGTTCCTGAATAAACTTTAATTATTTCAAATTCATGATGCCAATGTAAAATCATATTATATCTTATATGTTTTTTATCAACTTCATAAATTTCAAAGGGAAAATTATTATTTCCATGTTTTCTATTTTCTCTATAATTTAGATATTTCATTTGAACACCTCAAAGTTAAATGTACATAATTTACTTAAAAACTATAAAAACTACTTAAATCAACAACAATTGTTTAAAAAACCTGAATATATTACCATTTTTCCTAATTATATTACAAGTATATAAATATATAAAGACATATAATCTAATCAAGAAAAAGGCAAACGTAGTCCTAAAGGGTTTTTTGGATTTTAAGGAGGAAGTAAAATGACTAAAAGTAGATTAATAGGTGAATATCCAGTTATAGGAATTAGACCAACAATAGATGGAAGAAGAGGAGTGCTAAATGTAAGGGGTTCACTAGAAGAGCAAACTATGAATATGGCTAAATCAGCTGCAAAGCTTTTCAAAGAGAATTTAAAATATACAAATGGAGAGCCTGTTAAAGTAGTAATTTCTAATACAACTATTGGAAGAGTTGCAGAGGCTGCAGAATGTGAAAGACAATTTAAAAAAGAGGGAGTAGATATTACTCTTACTGTAACTCCTTGTTGGTGCTATGGTGCAGAAACTATGGATATGAATCCAAATACTATAAAGGGCGTTTGGGGATTTAATGGTACAGAAAGACCAGGAGCTGTTTATCTTGCATCAGTTCTTGCAACACATACTCAAAAGGGACTTCCTGCTTTTGGAATATATGGAAAAGATGTTCAAGAAGCAGATGATACATCTATACCAGACGATGTGAAAGAAAAATTACTTAGATTTGGACGTGCTTCTATTGCTGTTTCAACTATGAAGGGAAAATCTTATTTACAAATAGGTTCAATTTGTATGGGAATTGGTGGATCAATGATGGATCCAAACTTTATGGAAGATTATTTAGGTCTTAGAGTTGAATCAGTAGATGAAGTTGAAATAATAAGAAGAATGTCTGAAGGAATTTATGATGAAGATGAATTTAAAAAGGCAATGAAATGGACAAAAGAAAACTGCAAAGAAGGTTTTGATAAAAATCCAGAAAAACTTCAAAAGACAAGAGAAGAAAAGGATAAAGACTGGGAATTTGTAGTAAAAATGATGCTTATTATAAAGGATCTAATGAATGGAAATAAAAACTTGCCAAAGGGCTGTGAAGAAGAAATGGTAGGTCATAATGCCATTGCAGCAGGATTCCAAGGTCAAAGACAATGGACTGACTTTTATCCAAATTGTGACTTTGCAGAGGCTCTTTTAAATACATCCTTTGATTGGAATGGTATTCGTGAACCTTATATTCTTGCTACAGAAAATGATATTTTAAATGGAATTGGAATGTTATTTATGAAGCTTTTAACAAATCAAGCTCAAATTTTCTCAGATGTAAGAACTTATTGGTCAACAGATGCAGTTAAAAAATCAACTGGATATGATATTTCTGGTCATGCAAAAGAAGCAGATGGATTTTTACATTTAATAAATTCAGGTGCAACTTGTCTAGATGCCACAGGAGTTTGTAAAGATGAAAACGGAAACTCTGTAATGAAAGCTTGGTATGATATTACAAAAAAAGAAGAAAAGGAAATTTTAGAAAATACAACTTGGAATTATGCTGATACTGGATACTTTAGAGGTGGAGGATACTCTTCAAGATTTGTAACAGATGCAGAAATGCCTGTTACTATGATTCGTGTAAATTTAGTTAAGGGACTTGGACCAGTTGTTCAAATAGCAGAAGGTTGGACAGTAAAACTTCCTGAAGAAGTTACAGAAAAACTATGGAAAAGAACAGACTACACTTGGCCATGTACTTGGTTTACACCAAGAATTACAGGAAAAGGTGCATTTAAATCAGCTTATGATGTAATGAATAATTGGGGAGCAAATCATGGAGCAACAACTTATGGACATATTGGAGCAGATTTAATTACAATGTGTTCAATGCTTAGAATCCCAGTATCTATGCACAATGTAGATGAAGATAAAATATTTAGACCATCAGCTTGGAACTCCTTTGGAATGGATAAGGAATCTCAAGATTATAGAGCTTGTGAAAATTATGGACCACTATATAAATAAGTAGGTTTTAATATGCAAACAAAAGTAGAAAAAAAAGTACTAGCAATAGATTTTGGCGCGTCAAGTGGACGTGCCATGCTAGGCATTTATAATGGTGAGACAATAAAATATGAAGAAATTCACAGATTTTCCAATGATCCAGTAGTAGTAAACAATACAATGTATTGGGATGTTTTAAGGCTTTTACATGAAATAAAACAAAGCTTAATAAAATCAAAAAAATATGGAAAAATAGACAGCTTGGCAATAGATACTTGGGGAGTGGACTTTGGTCTTATAAATAAAGAGGGAGATTTAATTGAAAATCCAATTCACTATAGAGATTTAAGAACTGTAGAAGTATTTAATAATATTGAAAAATATATTTCTCTTGGAGAATTATATTCTATAACAGGAAATCAAATTATGAATATTAATACACTTTTTCAACTATTATCTCTAAAGGAAAATAAAAGTGAATTATTAAATAAAACAGATTCGATTTTACTTATGCCTGATTTATTAAGTTACTTTCTAACAAATAAAAAATACTCTGAAGTAACTATTGCATCAACTACTCAAATTTATAATCAAAAAGAAAAATCTTGGTCTAGTGAATTAATTGATAAATTTAAAATTCCAAAGAATATTTTTAAAGATATTGTAAAAAGTGGAACTATTGTTGGAGAAATATCTGATGAAGTTGCAAAAGAACTATCAATAGATAAATTAAAAGTAATAGCAGTAGCAGGACATGACACTCAAAGTGCTTTAATAGCAACACCTGCAGAAGATGAGGACTTTGCCTTTTTAAGTTGTGGTACATGGTCACTTCTTGGATCAGAGGAGAATAGTCCAATAATAAATGAAAAATCCTATAAATACAATATAACTAATGAAGTTGCTCATGAAAATAAAACATCTTTTTTAAAAAATATAATAGGACTTTGGCTAGTTCAAGAAAGTAGAAGACAGTGGATAAAAGAAGGCAAAAATCTAAGTTTTTCATCTCTTGAAAAAATGGCAGAAGAAACAGAAGAATTTAAGTGCTTTATAGATCCAGATGATGAAATTTTTGTCTCTTCTGGAAATATACCTCAAAGAATTAAAAATTACTGCAAAGAAACAAAGCAATATATTCCAAAGACTGAAGGAGAAATCATAAGATGCATAAATGAAAGTCTTGCTTTAAAATACAGAAAATCTCTAGAAGAATTAAAGGACTGCACAAATAAAAACTACAATACTATTCATATGATTGGTGGAGGTATTCAAAGTGAATTACTTTGCAAAATGACATCATCAGCTTGTAATAGAAAAGTCTTAGCAGGCCCTGTAGAAGCTACAGTTCTTGGAAATATAAGCATGCAACTTATTGCACTTGGAAGTATAGAAAATGTACAAGAGGCAAGGCATATTATAAAAAAATCTGAAGAAATAAAAGAGTACTTACCTAAAGACAAAGAAAAATGGGACAAGGCCTATGAAAGATTTAAGGAGATAATAAAATGTTAAAAAATATACCAAAAATTTTATCACCAGAACTTTTAAAAGCATTATGTGAAATGGGACATAGTGACAGACTTATAATTTCAGATGGGAACTTTCCTTGTGAATCAATAGGAAAAAACTCAATAGTTATAAGATGTGATGGACATGGAACTTGCGAAATTTTAGATGCAATATTAAAGATTTTTCCACTAGATACTTATACAGAAAAATCAGTAAATTTAATGGAAGTTATGAAAGATGACAATATCAAGACTCCAATTTGGAAGGAATATGAAAAAATAGTAAAAAAATATGACAATAGAGGCAAAAAAACAATAGGACAAATAGAGAGATTTCAGTTCTATAAAGAGGCAAAAGATGCTTATTTAATTATTGCAACTGGAGAAGAAGCTCTATATGCAAATATAATGCTTCAAAAGGGAGTAGTAGTTGAATAATAAGGGGAGAGAAAAAATGAAATTAAGTTATATGGAAGTTAGAGAAGAAATTTGTGAAGTTTGTAAGAGAATGTGGCAACTTGGTTGGGTAGCTGCAAATGATGGAAATGTAAGTGTAAAACTTGATGATAATACATTTATGGTAACTCCAACTGGAATAAGTAAATCCTTTATTACACCAGAAAAACTTGTTCATATAGATGAAAAGGGAAATATCTTAGAAGCAGAAGAAGGATATAGACCATCATCAGAAATAAAAATGCATTTAAGATGTTATAAGGAAAGAGAAGATGTAAAAGCAGCAGTACATGCACATCCTCCAGTTGCAACAGGATATGCAGTTGCAAATAAACCACTAGATGACTATTCAATGATTGAAACAGTAGTGGCACTTGGATCAGTTCCTGTAACTCCCTTTGGAACACCATCAACAGATGAAGTGCCAGAGGCAATAGCACCTTATTTACAATATCATGATGCAATGCTCTTACAAAACCATGGAGCTCCAACAGTGGGATCAGACTTAATGACAGCATATTATAGAATGGAAACACTAGAACTTTTTGCAAAAATAAGTTTAAATGCACATTTATTAGGTGGAGCACAAGAACTTACAAAAGAACAAATAGATAGATTAATAAATATGAGAAAGGACTATAAAGTTACAGGAAAACATCCAGGATATAAAAAATATAGTAAATAAGGGGGATAAAAATGAGCGATGCAACTGCTAATAATACTAAAGTAAAAAGTGAAACATCCTTAGTCGAACCAGTAGTTCCAAAGGAGTACAAAATGCATTTTATAATGCTTGTATCTTGTTTTGTACTATGGGGACTTTTAAATAATATGACTGATAACTTAGTTCCAGCCTTTGGAAGAATTTTTATGATGAAATCAGTTAATTCATCCTATGTTAAAATAGCCTTTTATGGAGCCTATGCAGTGCTTGCAATACCAGCTGCAATAATTATAAAAAAATGGAACTATAGAGCAGGAGTTTTAATAGGACTTGGCCTTTATATAATAGGAGCCTTAGGATATATACCAGCTGCAATATTTCAAAACTATAATTTCTTTTTAGTTTCTATATTTACATTAGCTGGAGGACTTTCAATACTTGAGACAACTTGTAATCCCTTTATTATTTCCCTAGGAAGCCAAGAGACTAGTGTAAGAAGATTAAATTTTGCACAGGCCTTTAATCCATTGGGATCGCTAATTGGAATAATAATGGCGAAATTTTTAATCCTTGGAAACTTAAATCCAGCAGGATATGAAGAGAGAATTAAAATGAGTGCATCAACACTATCAAGTATAAGAACAAAGGAATTAATGTGGGTTTGCGTACCCTATGTAGGACTTGTAGCTGTAGCACTTGTAATATGGTTTTTCTTCTTTAGAAATAAAATTTCAGCAAAAGATGAAGATTCAAATATCTCAATGAAAGTTGCAGTTGGAAGATTATTTTCAAGACCAAAATATGTATTTGGAGTAATAACACAATTTTTCTATGTTGGAATGCAAATAGCCGTTTGGACATGGATGAACAAATATGTAATGACAGTAAAAGGAGTTCCAGAAAGTAGAGCAGCAGAAATTTATCTAATGGCAATGGTATTATTTATATTGTGTAGATGGGTTTGTACAGCACTTATGAAAAATCATGATCCAGCAAAAATGATGGCATTTATGGCAATATTTGGAATAATAGTTTCCTTTGGAACAGTTTACTTAAAAGATAATTTAGGTGTATTTTGTCTAATCATGATATCAGGATGTATGTCACTTATGTTCCCTACAATATATGGAATTGCATTAAAAGACATGGGAGAAGAAGTTAAAATTGGAGCAGCAGGATTAATAATGGCAATACTTGGTGGAGCAGTAATTGCCCCACTTATGGGAAAATTCATTGACAATGGAACTTTTTCAACACTTGCATTTAGTTTTAGTGGAGTAGAAGCAGCAGTTAGAACATCATACTTTACAGCAGCAATCTGCTTTTTAGTAATATTTATATATTCAATATTTAATATGGAGAAAAAACAAAAAATCAAAAAATAAATACCCCTAATCTAAAAAATAAATTATAACCTATATAAATAAATTTTTAAAAATATAGATAAATTACATACTAAAAGTTATTATTATTTATATTAGTATATTAAATAAAATTAAAATGATATATATTTTGCTTTTATTAGTTGACATCATTTATTATTATACTATTCTTATTGTATAAAGTAATATTAGTTATTTTTTATTTTAATAATGTGTAACCGATTACATAAAAGGGGAAAGACTATGGCAACAATGAAAGACATCTCAAAAATAACGGGACTTAGCTCAGGAACTATTTCTAGATATATAAATAATAATGGATATGTAAGCAAGGAATCTGCTAAAAAGATTCAAAGTGCTATTGATGAGTTAAATTATATTCCAAATGAACATGCAAGGGTTTTGTATAGTAAAAGTACTAAAGTTATAGGGCTTATTGTACCAAGTCTTGTAAATCCATTTTTTGCACAAATGGCTACTGTTTTAGAAAGTATTTTAAATAAAAATGGTTATAGCATAATTTTATACAATACTAATGATGATATGGATGAGGAGATCAATGCTCTTAAGATGCTTCAAGGTTTTAGAGTTGATGGAATTATTACGGGAAGGTCTCAAAATAAAGAGTTACTTAAAAAACTAAATATTCCTGTAGTTTCCTTTGAAAGTGAGATTGGAGATAATGTTGTAAATATTACTGCAAATAACTTTTTAGGTGGAGAAATTGCCTTTAAAACTCTATATGAGAGGGGATGTAGAAATCTACTTCATATAAGAGGTCCAAAGATATTTGAGGCTACTGAAAAAAGGTATGAGGGTTTTATTAGTCAGGCTAAAAATTATTCTGATGCAAGTGTAGATGTTATTTCTATTAGTGAGGATTATAGTACGGATTTTAATATTGATAAAATTTTAGATGATATTAATTTAAAGAAGTATGATGGTATATTTGTTTTTAATGATATTGCTGCTGCAAGTACTATGAGTTATATTTTAAAAAAAGGTTTTAAGGTTCCTGAAGATATACAAATTTTGGGATTTGATAATTCTTATATTGCAGAGCTTTTAAATCCTAAGTTATCAAGTGTTGAACAACCTGTTAAAGAGATTGCAAAGGAATGTGTAAAGGTTTTATTAAAGTTAATTAATAAAGAAGAGGTTAAGAAAAAGACTATTAGAATAAAAACTAATGTTGTTTTAAGAGAAAGTACTATAAATTTAGACTAGGAGAGATTATATGAAGTATGTTTTAGGTTTAGACTTAGGGACATCTTCTTTAAAGGCAGTTTTATATGATGTTAATTTAAAAGAGATTATTTCATATAATAAGGAATATCCTGTTTATTTTCCTGAAAATGGATGGTCTGAACAGGATCCAGTTGATTGGACAAATGCCCTAGATGAAGTAATAAGTGAGTTGAAAGATTTTTTAAAGGATGATATTGAAAATCTTTGTGGTATTGGTCTAACAGGGCAAATGCATGGTCTTGTTATGTTAGATGAAAAAAATGAAGTGATAAGACCTGCTATTTTATGGTCTGATCAAAGAACTGAAAAAGAATGTATTGAAATTGAGGATAGTTTTGGAAAAGAGAATTTAATATCTATTACTGCAAATCCTGCATTAACTGGATTTACTTTACCAAAGATACTTTGGGTAAAAAACAATGAAAGAGAAAATTTTGACAGATGTAGGCATATTTTATTACCTAAGGATTATATTAGATTTTATTTGACAAAGGATTATGCAACTGATGTATCAGATGCAAGTGGAATGCAACTTTTAAATGTAGAAAAAAGACAATGGTCTAATGAGATTGTAGAATTTTTTGGAATAGATAAATCTTTACTTCCAAAAGTTTATGAATCCATATGTGTAACGGGTTACACAAAAGAAAACATTTTTGGACATAAAGTTCCTGTTATAGCTGGTGCAGGAGATAATGCTGCTGCAGGAATTGGAACTTGTACTATTAATGATGGTGATTCTTTTACTACTGTTGGAACTAGTGGAGTAGTTTTTACTCAAAGTGATAGTTTTAAAACTGATCCTAATGGAAGGCTACATAGTTTTTGTGCTGCTGTTCCAAATACATGGCATCTTATGGGGGTTACTCAAGCAGCTGGTTTTTCTATTCAGTGGATGAGAGAAAACTTCTTTAAGGATTTAGATGATAATAGTGTTTTTGATTATATTGAATCTAATATTTCAAATATAAAAATTGGAAGTGATAGATTAATATTTTTACCTTATTTAATGGGTGAGAGAACTCCAATTTTAGATCCAAATGCAAGAGGTGTATTTTTTGGTCTTTCAGGAAGTCATAGTAGAGAAAATATTGCAAGGTCTGTTTATGAAGGTGTTGCTTTTTCTTTAAGGAATTCCTATGACCTTATTAAAGATTTAGGTATTGATATTAATACAATGCGTATTACAGGAGGTGGGGCTAGTAGCAATATTTTATGTCAGATGATTTGTGATAATTACAATCATCCTATTGAAAAAATAAAAGAGACTAATGGAACTACTTTAGGTGTTGCAATTTTAACTTTAGTTTCTTTAGGTTTTTATGAGGATATTCAAAGTGCTGTTAAGATACTTGAAAAAAATGATATTGTATTTAATCCAAATGTTAAAAACTATGAAAAATATAATGATTATTATGAAATTTATAATAATTTATATTTAAATTTAAAAGATGAGTTTAGAAGTTTACAAAATATTGAAAACTAAATAAGGTGTTGAACTTATATAATGCTTTAATTTTAACTTCAAATAAGTATGAAATAAAAAACACATATATTAAAGGAGGACAAAATGAAAGAGAAAAAAGAAAGAATTAAAAGAGAACCTAGTTTCTTATTAGCACTACTTCCAATTGCAGTTATGATTTTATTTTTAGGTGTAGGCTATGGAGTTATGGGTTTAAGGGCTGAGATTTTAATCTTAATGTCAACAGTTGTAGCAGGATTAATTGCAGCATATTTAGGTTATACTTGGGACGATATTATTGAATCTATTGTTGGAAAACTATCTAAGACAATGCCAGCTATATTAATTCTAATTATTGTAGGATTTTTAATTGGTACATGGATGATTGGTGGAACTATTCCAATGATGGTTTATTATGGTATTAAGGTTATTTCACCAAAATATTTAATAATAACATCTTTTTGGGTTACTGCTTTTGTTTCTGTTGCGACAGGAACTTCATGGGGTTCAGCTGGTACTATTGGTGTAGCACTTATCTTCCATGAGTAGATTTCTATAATCTTTATCATGATGTTCAGCTGGTACTATTGGTGTAGCACTTATGGGAGTTGCATCAGGAATTGGAGCACCACTTCCAGTAGTATCAGGAGCTTATTTTGGAGATAAATTATCACCACTTTCAGACTCTACAAACCTTGCACCAATTGCAGCAGGAACAACACTTTATGAACATATAGGTTCAATGCTTTATACATCAATACCATCTTTTATTATTGCTAGTATCGTTTACTTTGTAGTTGGTCTAAAAATTGATGTTGGAACAGTTGCAACACCTGAAAAGGTTACTACAATTTTAAGTACTTTAGAGGAATTATTTAGTTTTAATATTTTAATTATACTTCCAGTAGTAATAGTTCTTGCAGGTTCTATTATGAAAAAACCAACTATTCCAGTTATGCTTTTTGCAAGTATTATAGCTATGTTTAATGCAGTATTTTTCCAACACTTCACATTACAACAAGCTTTTACATCTGCACTTAGTGGATTTGATACAGAAATGCTTCTTCAAATTGGCTATGATCCTGCTAATTTAATAGGAGATTTAAATGTATTATTAAATCGTGGTGGAATGGAATCAATGCTTGGCGTTACACTTCTTGCTTTTTGTGCTTATGGTTTTGCTGGAACAATTTCTGTTACAGGATCACTTGATATAGTATTAAGTAAATTTATGAAATCAGTTCATTCAATTGGTGGACTTATTACAACAACATTAATTACAACATTTATTACAGTTATAGTTACATCAAATGGACAATTATCACTTTTAATACCAGGAGAGATGTTTAGAAAAACTTATTTAGAAAGAAAAATTCATCCAAAAGTACTATCTAGAACTCTTGAAGATGGTGCAACTGTTATAGAACCTCTTGTGCCTTGGACAGCAGCAGGAGCTTATATGGCAGCAACACTTGGAGTTGCAACACTTGAATATTTACCTTGGGCAGTATTTAACTATTTAGGACTTGTATTTGCAATTATTTATGGATTTACAAATACATTTATTCCAAAATTAAGTGAAGATGATGAAGTTTATCAAGAGTATTTAAGAGAAATAAGCGAAGAGGCATAAAATGAGTAATGAATTAGATGTTTTTGTAGAAAGATATGGTACAGACTGTGCAAAATGGGATGAACCCTATTGGGAAACAGGACAAAAAATAGACTATTATGGCGTTGCTGATATGGATTTTGTAACAGCAAAGCCAATAATGGATGCAATGTATAAAGTTTTAGAGAGAAAAAACTTTGGATATACAATTTTAAATAAATCTTTTACAGAAGATGTTTCTTATTGGATGGAGCATTATCATAATTTTAAAATAGAAAAAGAAGATATTTTATTTGCTCCAAGAATAGGAATGGCAATAGCAATAATGATCAATGAACTTACAGAGATTAATGATGAAATATTAATATTTTCACCAGGATATTCTCCACTTCATGATTTTGTTGTAAAAAATAATAGAATAGCTATAGAAAATGAATTAATAAAAAAGGACAATAAATACTATATTGATTTTGAAAAACTAGACTCTCAAATTACTACTAAAACAAAAATTATGCTATTAGTAAGTCCCCATAATCCAGTGGGAAGAGTGTGGACTAAAGAAGAACTTTTAAAAATTGGAGAAATTGCAAAAAAACACAATTTAATTATAATTTCAGATGAAGTTCATTCAGAACTTACTTTTAAAAATTATAGACATTATCCAATAGCATCTTTAAATGATGATTTAAAATCAAGAACTATAACTTGTAATTCTGTTACAAAGGCCTTTAATGTTCCAGGTCTTATGGGATCAAATATTATTATATCTAATGAAAATCTTAGAAATAAAGTAAAAGATGCCTTCTATAAAATGGGACTTCACAATCCAAATCCCTTTATAATACCAGTAATAAATGCTTGTTATAGAGAATGTGAAGATTGGCTTTTAAATACAAAAAACTATTTAGAAGAAAATTATAATTTCTTAAAAAACTATCTAGAAGAAAATATTAAAGAATTAAAACTAGTTGATTCAGAAGGCACATATCTTGCATGGATTGATATAAGAGATTTAAATATGACAAGAGAAGAAGTTGAAAAGTTCTTTAGTGAAAAAGTAAAAATGGGCATATATACTGGAGATGGATTTGGACTTGGAGGCAGTGGATTTATAAGACTAAATCTAGCAACACAAAGAGAAAGACTAAAAGAGAGCTTAGAAGTATTAAAAGAAAAAATAGATGAATTAAGGTAGATAATAATATGTCAAATTATTTTAAAAATGTACCAAAAGTAGCTTATGAAGGACCAAAATCTACAAATCCTTTTAGCTTTAAATATTACGATAAAGATAAAGTTATAAATGGTAAAACTATGCAGGAACATTTAAAATTTGCAATGTCATGGTGGCATACAATCTGTGCAGATGGAAGTGATCCCTTTGGAGAGCCAACAATAGACAGAAGATATGGTACAGATGATGAGATGCAAAGAGCAAAAAATAAAGTTGATGCAGCCTTTGATTTTATGGACAAACTTGGAATAGAATACTTTTGTTTTCATGATGTAGATATAGCTCCAAGAGGAGAAACTTTTAAAGAAACTAAAGAAAATTTAGAAGAAATTGTAAAATACATTAAAGAAAAAAAAGAAAGATACAAATATTAAATTACTTTGGGCAACTACAAATGCCTTTAGCAATAGAATATTTATGCATGGAGCAGGAACATCTCCTTATGCTGATGCCTTTGCACTAGCTGCAGCACAAGTTAAAAATGCAATTGATGCAACTATAGAACTTGGTGGAAGTGGATATGTATTTTGGGGAGGACGAGAAGGATATGAAACTCTTCTAAATACAGATATGGGCTTTGAGCTAGACAATCTTGCAAGACTTCTTAAAATGGCTGTAAAATACGGTAGAGATAAAGGTTTTAAAGGTGATTTTTATATAGAGCCAAAACCAAAAGAACCTACAAAACACCAATATGATTATGATACAGCATCAGTACTTGCCTTTTTAAGAAAATATGATCTAGACAAAGATTTCAAATTAAATATAGAGGCAAATCACGCAACACTTGTAGGACATACTTTCCAACATGAGCTTCAAGTAGCAAGAATAAATGGAGTATTTGGAAGTGTTGATGCCAATGAAGGAGATATGCTTTTAGGATGGGATACAGACAAATTCCCAACAAATGTATATGATGCTACTTTTGGAATGCTTGAAATTTTAAAAGCTGGTGGATTTACAAATGGTGGAATAAACTTTGATGCAAAAGTTAGAAGAGCATCCTTTACACCAGAAGATATTGCACTATCATATATTGCAGGAATGGATACTTTTGCACTAGGACTTATAAAAGCATCTAAGATTATAGAAGATGGAAGAATAGATGAATTTGTAGAAAAAAGATATTCAAGCTATGAAAGTGGAATTGGTGAAAAAATTCTAAAAGAAGAAATAAGTTTTGAAGAACTTGAAGAATATGTATTAGACAAAAAAGATTTTAATATTGAAAGCGGTTCACAAGAATATTTAGAATCTATAATAAATTCAATATTATTTAACTAATTTTATTGGGGAAAAGTCTATTAGATAAGAGGGGAGAAATCCCTTCTTATTTTTTTATATAAATATAAATTTAAAATAATAATAAATTATTAGATTAGAAAGTTAAGTATGTGAAATAAATTTTTAAAATTAAAAACACCTTAAAATACTGCTCTATACTAAATTTTAGTATAGGGCATTTTTTAAAATTTAAAAAAGATATTTGACAATTCAGTTAGATTGTAGGAATATAGTTAAGTAGGTTGAAAAATGCTTGTTTTTAATATAATAAATAATTCAGTTAGGAGTTATTATGAAGGAAGAAAAATTAAGAGGTTTTATATCAAGCTTAGTAGATGATGGAATTGTAGTTGCCTTTTCTGGTGGGGTGGACAGTACCTTGGTTTTAAAAATAGCTAAGGAAGAAGCAGAAAAGAAAAATAAAGAAATAATTGCAGCGACTTTTGAGACATTTCTATCTCCAAGTGGTGATTTGGAAATTACTAGAAAACTTGCAAAAGACTACAATGTAAAACATATAGAAAAGTATATAGACCAAACAGAAAATGAAAATGTTCTAATGAATAGAAAAAATAGATGCTTTTATTGTAAAAGAGAAATTTTTAGTAAAGCTTTAGAAATTGCAGAAAAAAACAATATGAAATATGTTCTTGATGGAACAAATTTAAGTGATTTAAATGTATATAGACCAGGTCTTAAAGCTCTTGAAGAACTTGAGATAATCAGTCCTTTAAAGGAATGTGGATTTGAAAAAAGTGATGTTCGAGACCTTGCAAAAAAACTTAATATTAGTGTTGCAAAAAGACCATCTGCACCATGTCTTGCTACTAGATTTCCCTATGATGAAAAATTGCCCTTAGATAAATTTGAAATTATAGATAAGGGAGAAGAAATCTTAAAGAATTATGGCTTTGATGTTTGTAGAATTAGATTATATAAAGATATTACTAGAATTGAAATTTTAGAAGAGAACTTTTTGAAATTTATTGAAAATAGAGAAGATATAATAAGAGATTTAAAAAATCTTGGATTTAAATATATAAATTTAGATATTGAAGGATTTAGATCTGGAAGTATGGATGAGGAAATCAATGAATGATAGAGAATTTTTAGAAAATATAAAAAGTGGTAGGACATCTATTGATGATGGACTAGATTATTTAAAAGACTTTAATTATAAGGAAATGGACTTTGCAAAACTTGATTTTCAAAGAAGGCAAAGACGTGGTTTTGGTGAAGTTATATTTTGTCAGGACAAGGAAGATTTTGCACTTGTAGAAATCTATAAGGCTTTTTATGAAAGAAAAGAAAGCGTTCTTGGTACAAGGGCAAGTAGGCATCAATATGAAATAGTAAAAAAAGAAATAAGCGAAGTTGAATTTAATGAAGTAGGAAGAACTCTTTTACTTAATTTTGAAAAGGAAGAGAAAGTTGGAAATATTGCAATTTGCACAGGTGGAACAGCAGATTTAAAAATTGCTGAAGAAGCTAGAGTTACAGCAGAGTTTTTTGGAGCAAATGTAAGTACATTTTATGATATTGGAGTTTCTGGACTTCATAGAATGCTCTCAAAAATTGACGAAATAAAATCAGCAAATGTAATTATAACTATTGCAGGAATGGAAGGAGCACTTCCAACAGTACTTGCAGGTCTTGTAAATAAGCCTATAATTGCAGTGCCAACTTCTGTTGGATATGGAGCAAGTCTTGGAGGTATTACAGCACTTTTAACTATGATAAATTCCTGTGCTGAGGGAATTAGTGTTGTAAATATAGATAATGGTTTTGGAGCAAGCTATCAAGCTGCACAAATAAATAAATTAATCGAGGGATAATATGGATTTATATTTTGAATTATATTCTGGAATAGCAGGAGATATGACAATAGGGGCATTATTAGATTTAGGAGCAAGTAGAGAAAAATTAGAACATGCTTTAAATTCAATGGACTTTGGAGAATATGAACTTGTATTTGAAAGAACACTTAAAAAGGGAATAGATGCCTATAATTTTGATGTTTTATTAAAAGAAGGACATCATCATAATCATGAAGATCACGAACATTGTCATAATCATGAAGGACATGAGCATTGTCATAATCATGAAGGACACGAACATTGTCATAATCATGAAGGACATGAGCATCATCACAATGATGAAAATCACGAACATTGTCATAATCATGAAGGACATGAACATCATTACAGTCATGAAGAAGACGTACATTGTCATAATCATGAAAATCACGAACATCATCACATTCATGAAGGACATCATGTTCACAGAAATTTAGATGATATTATTAAAATTATTGATTCTGGAGATTTTTCAGAAAATGCAAAGAAAAATGCTAAAAAGATTTTTAATATTATAGCAGATGCTGAGTCAATAGCTCATGGAGTAGAAAAAAGTGAAGTTCATTTTCATGAAGTTGGAGCAATTGATTCAATAATAGATATAGTTGGAGTATGTGTTTTAATAGATGATTTAAATCCAGAACATATTTATTCATCAGAGCTTTTTGAGGGAGTAGGATTTGTAAAATGTGCCCATGGTTCAATGCCTGTTCCTGCACCTGCAGTATTAAATATAATTAGGGCAAATAATTTATCTTTAAATATTATAAATGATTATGGTGAGCATATTACACCAACAGGAGCTGCAATTATTGCATGCTTTAGTGAGGGACTTCCTGAAGAATCCTTTAAAATAAAAAATATAGGAATTGGTGCTGGAAATCGTGACTTTGAAAATTCTACAAATATTTTAAGAGTTATGGAAATAGAAAGTGCTAAAAAAAAACTCTAGAAATAATTGAAACTAATATTGATGATGTAAATGGAGAAGTTTTGGGATTTGTAATAGATTTACTTTTAGAAAAAAGTTTAGATGTTTTCTATACTCCGATTTTTATGAAAAAGAACAGACCTGCTTATAAATTATCAGTGCTTTGTAATGTGGAAAAGGAAGAGGAAATTTTAGATATAATTTTCAAACACACTACAACTATTGGAATTAGAAAGTATTTTGTAGAAAGAGATATTCTAAAAAGAGAAATCATAGATTTTAAATCTAGTTTTGGAGATGTAAAGTTAAAAATCGTATTTCATAAGGACAATAAATACATCTATCCAGAGTATGAATCTATTAAAAAAATCGCAATTAAAGAAGATATATCAATTATAGACCTATATAGGGAAGTAGTGAGTGAATATGAAAAAAAATCAAAATTCAACTTATGATTTGAAATATCATATTGTTTTAGTTACAAAAAATAAAAATGAAGTTATAGATGAGCAAATTGGAGAATTTCTAAAGGAAAATATTAAGAGATTAATGAATAATAAGGGCGAGGTTTTTAATATGGCCTATAATAAAAATCATTTTTTTCTACTTACAGAAATCAAACCTCAATTTGCACCAGCAACTTTAATTAATTCTTTAAAGTCTTCTACATCAAGACTTATAAAAAATAAATTTAATTTAGAAACGCCCTTCTGGGACAATAATTATTTTATATCAACAGTTGGGGAGTTTTCTGAAGAAAGAGCAAAAAAATATATAAAATCAAGGAGTTAATTATGAAAAAGACAATTAGAAGTTTAGTAGTTCTTTTTGTGCTTCTATTTACACTTACATCTTGTGGTGTAAAGGAAGATGCGAAAACTGGTATGACCATCGTAGATATTACAGGAAATGAAGTAAATATTGAAAAGCCTTTAGAAAAAGTTTTAATTCAAGGATCAGGATCAGGTGGACCATTTATGACAATGATGGCTCTTGATAGAGATACTTTTGCAGATAAGATAATTGCAATGGATGATGGAATTAGTGAAAATAGAAATGATTTATGGAAAAGACTTGTAGATGCAAATAGTGATTTAGATAAAATCCAAAAAATTGGAGATATTAGTAAAAATGAAGTATCTCCAGAAGAGATTTTAAATATAAATCCTGATGGAATTATTGCACCAATATCTTATAAGGCAAGTTTAGATGAAATTAGTAAAAAAATAAACATACCTGTAATCTATGTTGACTATCATGATCAAGATTTAGAAAAACATTTAAAATCAACAGAAATTATAGCTAAAGCAACAGGACTTGAAAAAAACCTAGATGGAATTAATACTTTTTATAATGAAAAAGTAGGTAATATTATAGAAAGAGCAAAAAAAATAGAAAAAAATCCTAGAGTTTATGTAGAAATTGGATATTCTGGTCCTAGTCAATATGACAATACTTATGGAATTAACAAAATGTGGGGAAGAATAATAGAAGATACAGCTGGAGAAAATATTATGAGAAATGTACTTGATCCAGATGATGCAAAACCAGTAAATCCAGAATATGTCTTAAATGAAAATCCAGAGATAATTCTTATTACAGGAGCTATTTGGAAAGAAATGCCAGATAGTATGAAACTTGGTTTTGATATTAAAGAAGAAGATGTTCAAAAGAAATTAGAAGAATATGTAAATAGACAGGGCTGGAGAAGTCTTGATGCAGTAAAAAATAAAAATGTATATGCAGTAGCTCATGCAATGTGTCGTGATATGACAGACTTTTATTCCTATGAAGTTCTTGCAAAGATTTTTCATGCAGATGAGTTTAAAGATATAGATCCAGATAAGGATATTAAAGAATATTATGAGAAATTTATGCCAATAGATTTTGAAGGGACATGGTTAGTAAAATATGAATAATTATCAAAAGACTCTTAGCAAAAAGAGGAATTGGATAATATTAATAATTATTGTAGCTTTTTTATTATTTGTAGTAGATTTATTTACAGGACCTGCAAAGATTAATATCTCAAATATAAATAGTATTTTTGATACTACTTCAAAGGAAAATGTAATATTTTTTAATCTAAGACTTCCACAAAGTTTGACAGCTATTGCTGTTGGACTAAGTCTTGGATTATGTGGAGCAGTAATGCAGACTATACTTTCAAATCCACTTGCAAGTCCCTTTACTCTTGGAATATCATCATCTGCAAGTTTTGGAGCAAGTTTGTTTTTAATACTTGGTTTTCCTGTAATCTATGTTACAACAGGAGCACTATTTTTTTCATTACTTGCAACAGCTTTTGTATATATGATTGGAAAAAAGATGCAAATGAATACTTATTCCATGGTATTATCTGGAATTGCAATAAAATTTCTATTTGATTCACTATTGTCCTTAGTACAATATAAGGCAAGTGATGAAACTTTAGAATATATAGTATTTTGGATATTTGGAAGTTTAAATAGAACAAATTATAGCCAAATAATTTTAATATTTATAAGTTTTTTAATAGCATTTATATATATTTTTAAAAACTCATGGAAACTTACAGCTATGAGATTTGGCGAAGAAAGAGCAATGGCTCTTGGTGTAAATACTAAAAAAATAAAATCAATATCATTAATATTAATATCAATAGTAACTGCAGTAAGTGTAAGTTTTTGTGGAACAATAGGATTTATTGGACTATCATCTCCACATATTGCAAGAAAAATAGTTGGAGAAGATCAAAGATATTATCTGTCAATGAGTGCATTAATTGGATCAGTAATACTTTTAATATCATCAATACTTTCTAAAACTATTAAGCCTGGTGCAATAATTCCAGTTGGAATAATAAGTTCCTTAATAGGAATTCCATTTTTAATCTATGCAATAATTGATAATAAGGATAAGGGATAATATGATAGAAACTAAAAATTACTATGTGGGATATGAAAAAGATATTCTTGAAAATTTAAACTTCACTGCAAAAGAAGGGGAAATGACAGTTCTTATGGGACCAAATGGAGTTGGAAAGACAACACTTCTAAAATCCATAGTAGGACTAATCCCTCATAGGGGAGAAATAAAAACAACTGGTTCAATATCCTATTTAAATCAAGAAATTTTTAATGATAATTCTTTTACAGTATTTGAAACAGTACTTCTTGGAAAAGTTGAAAATCTAAGACTAAAAGTTCAAGATGAAGATGTAGAAGAAGTAAATGAAATGCTGGAAATGTTAAATATTAAAAAGTTTTCAGATAGAAAATTAAATAATTTAAGTGGTGGAGAAAGACAAAAAGTATTTATTGCACAGGCATTACTTAAAAACCCTAAAGTGCTACTTTTAGATGAGCCAACATCAAGCCTTGATATAAAAAACCAATATGAAATATTAGATATAATATCAAAACTTACAAAGAAGAGAAATCTTACAACATTAGTAAGTATTCATCAAATGGATTTAATAGAGAGATTTGGAGATAACTTAATAGTCTTAAAAGACAAAAAGATTTTTGCACAGGGAACAAAAGAAGAAGTATTTTGTGAAGAAATGTTTAAAGAAGTCTATGGACTCTATGCAAAAATAGAAAAAATAGAAGATAGAATAATGTTTTATTTTAATAGTGAAAAAATTTAAATGGGATAGATACTCAATTAAATAATAGTTTTATGAAAATACAGTTTGTTAAATAAACTGTATTTTTATTTATAATATTGACTATAAATTTATCAAGTGGTAACCTTAACATATGAGGTGATAAGATGATAGTTAAATTACCATTTGGTAAAGATAAAGTTGAACTGGAACTACCAGTAGGTGCAGATCTATTAGAATCAAAGGCTACTGAATATACTCCAGAATATACAGAAGAAGAATTAGTGCAAAAAGCACTAGAAAATCCAATAGGAACTAGTAGAGTATCAGAACTTGCAAAGGGCAAGAAAAACATAGTTGTAATAACATCAGACCATACAAGACCAGTTCCTAGTAAAGTAACACTTCCAATATATCTAAAAGAAATCAGAAAAGAAAATCCAGACTGTAATATTACAATACTTATAGCAACAGGATTTCATAGACCAACAACTGATGAAGAAATGATAGATAAATTTGGAAAAGATTTAATTGAAAATGAAAATTTTGTAATTCATATGTCACAAAATGACGAAGATATGGAGTACTTAGGAAAACTACCTTCAGGTGGAGATCTTTTAATTAACAAAATTGCAACAGAAGCAGATTTATTAGTATCAGAAGGCTTTATAGAGCCACATTTCTTTGCAGGTTTTTCAGGAGGAAGAAAATCAGTTCTTCCAGGAATAGCATCACAAAGAACAGTATTTGCAAACCACTGTGCTAAATTTATCGCATCAGATAAATCAAGAACAGGAAATCTTGATGGAAATCCAATCCATAAAGATATGAAATTTGCAGCAGAACAAGCAAAACTTGCTTTTATTTTAAATGTAGTAATAGATGCAGACAAAAAAGTAATAGCAGCCTTTGCAGGAGATTCAGTAGAAGCACATGAAGAGGGATGTCAATTTGTAAAGGACTTATCTTCAATAAAATCTACAGAAGCTGATATTGTAATAACTACAAATGGTGGATATCCACTAGATCAAAATATTTATCAATCAGTAAAAAGTATGACAGCAGCAGAAGCATGTGCAAAAGAAGATGGAATAATAATTGAAGTTTCTAAATGTAATGATGGCCATGGTGGAGAAGGTTTCTATCAAACATTTAAACAAGCAGCATCTCCAAAAGATGTAGAAGATGAAATCTTAAAAGTAAAAATGGAAGACACTATTGCAGACCAATGGGAAAGCCAAATACTTGCAAGAATTTTATCTCGTCATAAAGTATTTTTCGTAGCTGATGAAGGTACAAAAGAAATACTTGAAGATATGCATATTGAATATTCATCTTCAGTTGAAGATGCAATTAAAAAAGCTATTGAAATTAAAGGAAAAGATGCAAAAATTGCAGTAATTCCAGATGGAGTTTCAGTAATAGTTAATAAATAGTTTAATATAAATAAAATATAGATTAGAATAAGAAGAGACTATAAAAAGTCTCTTTTTTTAAAATATAATAAGGAGGAAATAATGGAAAATTTAAAAGTAGAAAATGTAGAAGAAATAAAAATTGAACTTAGCAGTTTTTATATAATGGGAATAAAAGAATTTACACTAAACTCATCATCAAATATAAAATATCTAAGATATAAAGACGAAGCTAAAGAAATATTAGTACAAGAAAGAGAATATGAAATTGAAAAATATTATTTCAATATATTAGCCGATTTATTCCTAGGACTTTATACAAAAGAATATGAAGATGATCCAAATATGAACCTAGGAGAAACACAAGTAGAAACAACACTTAAATTTAAAAATGGTGAAGAAATTAAATATTATGGAAACCTTTCTACAACAGGAGTTTGGAGACAAATTTCAGATATAATAAATGTACTTGAAAAAGAATAAGAGACTTTAGTCTCTTTTTTTTGTGAAAAAATTTATCTAAAGTATTGACAGTCATAATATATTAGTGTACTATGTAACTCATACAGTTCATGGAGGTGTATTATGATATTTAGAGATGAACTACCTATATATATTCAAATAATGAATTTAATTAAAATTCAAATTGTAAATGGAGAATTCAAATCAGAAGATAAGCTACTATCAGTAAGAGATCTTGCAAAAGAACTAAAAGTAAACCCAAATACAGTTCAAAGAGCTTATCAAGAACTAGAATTAGAAGGTCTAGTAGAAACGAAAAGAGGAATGGGAACATTTATAAAAGAAGACGATAAGATTTTAGAAAAATTAAAAAATGATTTAGCAGAAAAAATAGTCTTAGAATTTTTAGATAAAATAAAAAATCTTGGATTTACTAATGAAGAAATAGTAAATATAATTAAAAAAGAAATTGGTAAGGAGAATTAAAATGGCAAATATACTAGAGATAAATAATCTTACAAAAAAATACGGTAAAAAACTTGCCCTAAATGACTTTAGCCTAGAAGCAGAAAGTGGAAAAGTAATAGGAATACTTGGACCAAATGGAAGTGGTAAAACAACACTTATTAAAATTCTAACAGGACTAATTCATGAAACATCAGGAAGTGTTTTAATAGATGGAGAAAAACCAGGAGCATATACAAAATCAATAATTTCTTATTTACCAGATAGAAACTTTTTATACAAATGGATGAGCGTAAAAGATGCAATAAACTTTTATAATGATTTCTTTATAGACTTTAACGAAAAAAAAGCCTATGAACTTTTAGAATTTATGAACTTAGACAAAAACATGGCAATAGAAGATATGTCAAAAGGAATGAAAGAAAAACTAAACTTAAGTCTTGTACTATCAAGAGAGGCAAAACTCTATATACTAGACGAACCAATAGCAGGAGTAGACCCAATAGCAAGAGATCAAATCCTAGATGCAATTATAAATAATTATAGAAAAGAAAGTACAGTATTAATAACAACACATCTTGTAAAAGACATGGAAAGCATCTTTGATGAAGTCATATTTTTAAGCGAAGGACAAATACTTTTAAGTGGAAACGCAGACGACTTAAGAGATGAACGAAAAATGCAAATAGATGATTTGTACAAAGATATACTTAGCTAGGAAGGTGAAATAAATGAAAAAATTATTAAAATATGAATTAAAGGGAACATTTAAATTTATATTAATGGTACTTCTTACTATTGTATTAGCTTCATCAGTAGCACAAATTGGAATATATAGATTAACTAAAATTCAAGTATTAGAAGTAAATCAAGTATCAGGACCAGTATTCGGAGCATTTTTAATAGGAATAGCATTTTTAGTAATATGGGCATCATTTTTAGTATCATTCTTTTATATAGTAAATAATTTTAACAAAGAACTACTAGATGATAGAGGATATTTAACATTTACACTTCCATTAAAAGGACGTGAAATATTATCATCAAAAGTAATATCAGCATTAATATCCTTTTTATTTTTAACAATAATGGTAATCCTATACAATGTAATCTTAGGAAGCATATTAGTAAAAATGGCAGGAATAAATATATTTGAAGAATTACTACAAATAAAACTTCCACAAGGAGTAGGTAAATTTATATTATTATCTATAATATTTGGACTAATATCATCAATAGGAACACTAATAACAATATACTTCTCAATGACAATAAGAAAAGTAATATTTAAAGGACGTAAATTCAATGCAATGTGGTTTATAATATTCTTAGTATTAAATGGAGCAATAGCAGTACTTGGAGTAAAAATAATGGAATATTTCCCTCAATTTATAACAATAACAGAAACAGGAAAATTTGCAGTAGAAAATTTAAACATCTTTTCAAATGGATCACAAATACTATTCCCACCAATATTTAATATATCTAACATGGTGCTAAATATAGTAATAGCAATAGTATTATTTATAATAACAAGCTATCTATTAGATAAAAAAGTAGAAATATAAAATAAGAGCCTGATGATTATAATACCTCTAGAGTACACACTAAATAAAAAGTATAATATACTTAATTTAGAAAACTTTGGAGGTGTTATTTTTTTATGGGAAAACATGTTAAAAGAACTTTAGAAGAAAAAATCAAAATAGTCAAAGAATATAAGGAAGGTGCTTCATTAACATATTTATGTGAAAAATATAATATTAGTGGGACAGGTACTATATCTACTTGGAGTAAAAAATATGATGAAGGTACTTTAGGTATTGATAATAGAGG
>NZ_JAGGLJ010000010.1 GCF_017874395.1 Peptoniphilus stercorisuis
ATGTTTTCCCATAAAAAAATAACACCTCCAAAGTTTTCTAAATTAAGTATATTATACTTTTTATTTAGTGTGTACTCTAGAGGTATTATAATCATTTGGCTCTTTTTTAATTTGAGAATTAAAATTATAAAAAACTTATATGTTATAATAAATAAGAAATTTAATTAAATTGGAGGAAGAAATGAAAAAATACAAATGTCAATCAAGTGTATGTGTTGGATGTTGCTTTGATCCTTGTGATTACATATATGATGAAGAAGTAGGAGATCCATTACATGGAATAAAAGCAGGAACATCTTTAGAAGATATAGATGAAGATTGGGCTTGTCCATCATGTGGAGCAGGAAAAGAAGTTTTTACAGAAATTAAATAAAAGAGAAAAGATACTAAATATGCCACCTTGACTTATGTGATAAAATATATTTTAGAAGAGGTGGGCAAATGGAAAAATTAAAAGATTTGTCAATAAAGGCAATCTTTTTTTCAATTGTATACTTTTTAATAAGTTTTGATTTATATAAAAAAGGTACATATATTAAAAATTTTTTAACTCTTTTTATAATTTATTTTATTACATATCCCTTTATTGAAATGGTATATAAGATAATAAAAAGTAAATTTAAAAAAAGTTAATAGAAATATACTATATTAAGTATAAAAGTATTATATAAATAAAATACTTTACTTAAAGAAAAAATAATGTTAAAATAATATCAATAAGTGATTTATTACTTATTCTTATGCACAATATTTTATTTTTTAAACTAAAATATAATATTACATAAAGTCCTATATTTACATTAAAAAGCACTCTTGAGAGTGCTTTTTTTCTGTAAAAAAATAAACCACCTATATAGGTGGTTTGTTTTTTAGTTTATCAAGGTTGTTTTCCTATATATGCTAAGATTTTTTATATTTAATGGGAAAACTTGAAAAACTTTCCTAAATAAGTTAAGGTTGTTTAGTGACAAATTTTTAAAGAGGGGATTTTTATATGAAAAAATATATTAAACCAATTATTACTCTTATGATTTTAAGCATATTTTTTACTTATATTATTAAAATTATGGGAGCTAGTAATATGTTTAATACAATAATGAATACATCTTATGATTTATTATTAAATACAGTATTATATATTATGTCAATAGCTGTAATAACTGGAGCTTTTTCTGCAGTACTTAGTTATACAAGAGTAATAGATTTAATAAATCTTATTTTATCGCCTTTAATGCGACCAATATACGGTTTGCCTGGGGCTGCATCTCTTGGAATAATAAGTACTTTTTTTAGTGATAATCCAGCAATGATTGCTTTAATTAAAGATAAAGGTTTTATAAAACATTTTAAATATTATGAGGTGCCTTGCCTTTGCAATTTGGGAACATCTTTTGGAATGGGATTTATTGTTTGGATATTTATGGGCTCTCAAGGAAATAATGGTGAATTTTTAAAACCTGCAACTATAGGACTTGTAGGTGCTTTTATTGGATCTATTATTACAACTAGGCTTATGCTTTATTTTTCAAAAAAGAAAATGATAAATAATAGTGACTACTTAGACTTTTCTTCTAGTGAAGAGAAAGAACAAGAAGAATCTAATTTTTTAGATGCTATTTTAAATGGAGGTAAAAAGGGTGTTGAAGTTGGAATTGAAATTATTCCAGGGGTACTTATTATATGTAGTTTTGTAATGCTTCTAGTAAGTGGACCTTCTAATATAAATGGAAGTCTTCAATATACAGGTTCTGCCTATGAAGGAATAAATTTAATTGGGATTTTTGGAAAGAGGACTTTAAGTTTATTTAATAAATTATTTGGTTTTACAAGTCTTGAGTCTATAACTTTTCCACTAACTGCACTAGGATCAGTTGGTGCATCTTTAGGGCTTGTGCCTGAGCTTGTAAAAAACAAACTTATAACTCCAAATGATATAGCAGTTTTTACTGCAATGGGAATGTGTTGGTCAGGATATTTATCTACACATATTGCTATGATGGATTCTTTAAATTTAAGAAGTCTTGTAAAGACATCTATTTTAATTCATACTTTTGGAGGATTATGTGCGGGAATATCTGCTCATTTAATTTATATGATTGTATAAAAAAAGCACCCACTTGGGTGCTTTTAATTTTATTAATTTTTAGATTTTCTATATCCTGCATTTATAGCTTCTTCTTCAGAGTTAAAGTAGATTATATTTTTTTCGCTAATTTTATTGTAATTTGCACCATTTGGCAGGTGATAGATTTTTGAATTTTTATTTCCTTTTATTTTGCCTGATTCTATATTTGGATTTGATTTAATAGCTTCTTCTTTTTTATTTTCTGATGTGTTTTTTTCAGGTGTGAAGTTTTCTCCTTCTACTGACCACATTCCAAGATTTTGTTCACGAGCTGATCTATCAAGTTTTTTAAATAATTCTACATATTTAATATCAGGTGGGAAAGTTGCAATTTTTCCATATCCATCTTTTACAAGTATTGCATTATACATATTTTTTTTAATTTCTTCATTTGTTGGATTATTAGACTTTGGTCTTTCTAGCCAAACATATCTAAGGATTCTATTGTATCTATCTCTATCAGATACGTCTTTTTGTAGATAGACTGTTTTATTAGTAAGTTTTGATTTAGTAAAATTAGATGCTTCTTTTCCATAAAATTCTACAGGTTTTTTTGGATGAACTGTCTCTGGAGTATCTACAAGAATCATTCTTAATTTTTCGTCTTTACCATTTAGATTTACAATAATAGTATCTCCATCTACCACTCTTGTAACCTTTGCTTCTTCAAAGGAATTTGTAGATTTTGTATATCCTTTTCCAACTACTACAACTTTGTCTTTATTGTCCCAATCAACAGTAGTTCCAAGATTTTCTGCAATAAATCTAACAGGAACAAAGGTCCTATTATTAGATACTTTTGCAGGAACATCTAGAGTCTTTTTCTTCTTATCTACTGTAACTTTTGTGGAATTTATTGGCATAAGTATTTCTTTATTATTTCCAGAAATTGTAACAGTTTGTTTTTCTCCATTCCAAGTTACATTGTATCCAAGATTTTCAGATATAATTCTAACAGGCACAAGTGTCCTATTATTTTCTATAAATGGTGCAACATCGCTTTTTACAAAATTACCATCTACAAATAATTTAATATCTTCCTTTGCATAGGAATTTATTGGATAAATTATAAGAACAAGTGCTAAAAATATTATGTGTTTTAATTTATTTTTCATAAATCCTCCTTTGTCTATATAATTCTAAATTATACAGTATTGAATTAGTAATTAAAAGCATATAAATTTTATATAGATAAAAAATGTATATAATAGAAGGAAGTTGTCTATTTAATTATAAATTTATATTTTAATTTATGTTTTTTATGTAATAAAAGCACAAAAAAAGAAGGGTAATCCCTTCTTTTTAGTTTAATTATTTTTCAACTGATGCTTTGTAAATTCCTTCAATTGATTCATCAAGAAGTTTGTCAAAATCATCATCTGATTGATTAGCATTTAGTCCTTCTGATAGAGCTCTTGAAAAACTAGCAATCATATTTTTGTTTTGAGCAAGAAGTTCATTTGCTTTTTCACGAGTATATCCACCTGATAGAGCAACGATTCTAACTACTTGGTCAAATTCTACAAGATCATCATAAAGTCCTGCATTTGTAGGAATAGTAAATTTAAACATTACATAAGTTTCCTTATCAAGAGCTTTAAGTTGTTTAACAACTTCTCTTTTTAAGATTTCTTCAATTTCTGCTTTGTTTTCTGCATGAATATCTACTTCTGGCTCAATAATTGGAACAAGGCCAGCTTCTGAAATTTTCTTAGCATATCTAAATTGTTGTTCTACAATTTCGATAATTCCTTCTTCATTAAGTTCTTTTACAACTGATCTCATTTTTGTACCAAAGATTTTTCTTTCTTTAGCATTTTCAAGAAGTTCATCTAAAACTTTCATTTCTTTCATTAGTTGAACTCCGTTTTTAAGTTCAGCAAGTCCTTCATCAACTTTAAGAATTGGAACTATACCTTTTTCTTCCCAAAGGAAGTCTCCTGTATATTTTCCATCAATTTTTGAATTCATTGTAACTTTAAAAAGAATAGCTGCAAGAATTCTATCACTTGTAAATGATTTACTTTTGATTATTCTAGTTCTCATTTGGTGAACAAGATCAAACATTTCTTCATCATTAGAATATTGATCTTCATTAATTCCATAAAGTCCTAAAGCTTTTGGAGTTGATCCACCACTTTGATCAAGTGCTGCTACGAAACCTTTACCGTCTTTCATTCTACTAAATTGCTCTTTATTCATAAAACCCTCCATATTAAAAAAACTGTATCATATATAGGATAAGTATATCATAAATTAAAAAAGAATTGAACTTTGAAGAATTGTTTATTCTTAAGACTTAATCTTATATAATAGATATAAATAATTTTAAAAGGTGATTAGATGAATTATTATGCAGTAAAAAAAGGAAGAACACCAGGTATTTATATGACTTGGGATGATTGTAAAAAACAAGTTATGGGATATAGTGGAGCTATTTATAAAAAATTTAGTAATCTTGAAGAGGCTAATCTTTTTGTAAATGGTGAGATTGTAAAGGAAGAAAAAAAATCAAATAAAAATATTTTAAATAAAGAAGATTCTTTAGATAAGGAAGTAGAAAAGTGTTTAGACAATGAAATAATTGCCTATGTAGATGGTTCTTATAGACATATTGATAAGACTTTTTCCTATGGAGCAGTGTTATTTAATGAAGATATTTATGAAACTTATTCTAAGAGATTTTATGATGAAGATGCAAGTATGAGAAATGTATCTGGAGAAATAAAAGGTGCAATGTATGCAATGAAAAGAGCAATAGAACTTAATAAAGATACATTATATATTCATTATGACTATGCAGGAATAGAAAACTGGGCTCTTGGAAATTGGAAGGCAAATAAAGAGGGAACTATTGAGTACAAAAACTTTTATGACTCTATAAAGGATAAATTAGATGTTAAATTTATAAAGGTAAAGGCTCATAGTGGTGTTGAGTATAATGAAGTTGTAGATAAACTTGCTAAGGAGGCTAAATAATGACAATTGAAAGAAAAAGTTGGGATGAGTATTTTATGGAAATAACAGAAATGGTAGCTACAAGATCAACTTGTGACAGGGCATTTGTAGGATGTGTCTTAGTAAATGAAGATCATAGAATAGTATCTACTGGATATAATGGATCACTTGCAGGAAATCCACAATGTGATGAAATAGGTCATACTATGAGAGATGGTCATTGTATAGCTACAATTCATGCAGAGATGAATGCTTTATTATATTGTGCAAAAGAGGGCATATCTGTAAAAGGTTGTACAGCATATGTGACACATTTCCCATGTTTAAATTGTACAAAAGCGCTTATTCAATCAGGTATAGTGGGTATATGTTATAAGAGTTCTTACAGGGTAGACGAATACGCTTTAGAACTTCTAAAAAGGAATAATATTACACTTAAAAAATTTGACTAAGTAATAGGGGGAATTTAAAATATGGGAAAATTCGTATCAGATTTTAAAGCGTTTATAGCGCAGGGAAAT
The DNA here is from genome assembly GCF_017874395.1 of Peptoniphilus stercorisuis. Taxonomy (GTDB): domain Bacteria; phylum Bacillota; class Clostridia; order Tissierellales; family Peptoniphilaceae; genus Anaerosphaera; species Anaerosphaera stercorisuis. The sequence goes on from NZ_JAGGLJ010000010.1 coordinate 5,605, forward strand.
GTAATAGACATGGCAGTTGGTGTTATTATAGGAGGAGCTTTTGGAAAAATTGTAACCTCACTTGTTGAAGATATAATAATGCCTGTAATTAGTAGAATAATAGGAACTGTTGATTTTACAGATATTGTTGTGAAAATGGGAACAGCAGAAAATGCACCTGTTTTAAAACTTGGTAACTTTATACAAAATACAGTGAATTTCTTAATTATTGCACTTGTTATATTTACAGTAATTAGGCAAATGAATAGAGTAACAGCAATGCTTGTAAAAGAAGAAGAAACAGCACCTACTACAAAAGAATGTCCATTTTGTAAAAGTAGTATTGCAATAGATGCAACTAGATGTCCAAATTGTACAAGTGAATTAAACTAATATACAAAGACAATACACAAAGAAGGTGTAAATAAATGTATGGATTAGTATTAGAAGGTGGCGGAGCAAAAGGAGCCTATCAAATAGGCTCTTACTTCGCACTAAGAGAGCTAGGATTTGAATTTGAAGCAGTAGTTGGAACATCAATAGGAGCTTTAAATGGAGCTTTAATTGCAATGGGAGAGCCTGAAAAATGTGCTAAAATGTGGAAGACTCTAAGTTTTGAAAATTTTCCAACAAAGGAAACTGGAGAAGAATCAATTGATAACTTTGATGAGTTGAAAAACTTCCCAATAAAAGAGCCAGTAGATATAATGGAACTTTTAAAACAAAAAGCAACAGGATTTATAAAACAAAGACAAATTTCCTCAGAGCCTCTAAAGCAATTAGTAGAAGAATATATTGATGAAGATAAAATAAGAAATTCAAATATGAATTATGGCCTTGTAACATTAAATGTATCTGACAAAATTGGAGAGGAATTATATTTAAAAGATGTTCCTTATGGAAAACTTAAAAATTATATAGTGGCAAGTGCATATTTTCCTCTATTTCAATTAGAGCCAATTGATGGAAAATACTATTTAGATGGTGGACTATATGACAATATTCCCTATACAATGATCCAAAGATTAAATCTTACTCCAGTAATAGTAAGGACAAATCCAAATGATTTAATAGATAAATTTCCAGAAAATGCAATAGTTATTGCACCAAAGGAAAAATATACATCAGCAATGGATTTTAATCCTGTTAAATCAGAAGAAATAATGCGAATAGGATATTTTGATACATATAAGAAAATAAATGGTCTATTTGGAGATAAATACTATATTGAAAAATTTGATGAAGATGAAGCCTTTAAAGCAATAGAAGATTTATTTTTTGAAAAAATTGAAGTAGTAGATTTATCAGGTTTTAAAAATAATTCTAAATATAGAGTTTTATTTGAAGAAATTATCCCAACAGTAGCTTCAGAACTTGGTCTTATATCAAAATTTACTTATGTTGATTTTTTAGTTGCTTTTTTAGAAAGAGAAGCAAATGATATAAAACTTGACTATTTAAAAATTTATTCATTAGAAGAATTAGTTGAAGATATTAAAAATCACAATATAAGACTAGATGAAAAAACGATTAAAGGTAAGAAGTTAAATGAGTTAGTGAGAAAGATATTAGATAAAAATGAAAATAAATGAAATTAAAGAATTTATGAAAAATCACAAAATGGATGTAGTGGGAATAAAAGATAAATTTTCTGTCTTTATTCCCCTTATAAAAGTAGATGGTGAGATTCATATACTATATGAAGTTCGATCAATGACTCTTCGCAATCAACCTGGAGAAGTGTCTTTTCCTGGTGGAAGAATTGAAAAAGGAGAGTCTTATATAGAGGCTGCAGTAAGAGAAACTTGTGAAGAGCTTCTATTAGAAGAAAGTGATATTGAAGTATATGGAAAGGGCAATTGTCTAGTAAGTCCATATAGTGCAATAATCTATTCAGTAGTTGGAGAAATCAAAAAAGATGTAAAAGAGATTTTTCCAAGTGAAGATGAAGTTGATAGAATATTTACAGTTCCATTAAATTACTTTTTAGAAAATGAACCAGAGATTTATGAAATGCAACTGGGAGTAACAGAGACATCTGAATTTCCATATCACTTAGTTCCTCAAGGGAAAAATTATAAATTTAAAAGAGGAATAGATAAAATACATTTTTATAAATATAAAAACAAGGTAATATGGGGATTTACTGCGAAAATGACAGCAGATTTTATAAAAGAATTAAAAGAAAAAGATAAATAAAAAGTAAAAAGTTACAAAATAATTAAAATGTAACACAATTGTAATAATTGGAAAACAAATGGCTTGAAATAGCCATTTTATAAAAAATAAGGAATAGTGTATTATTACAAATACATTTCTTGAAACTTTGCAAATGGCTTTAGATAGCCATTTTTTTGTTGTAAAAAATTATATAACAAAAAAGTTACAAAAGATTTGACAATTAAATAAATAACTTATACAATAGCCAAGGTATTAAACAGTTACAAAGTAGTTACAAAGTTTACAACGTTGTAACTAAGGAGGTTATTTATATAATGAATTTATCAAAAAATGATTTTAGGAAAAAATTTGCAACTGGGGCTGCTATTTTACTTGTAGCATCATCAGTAATCACAATGGGATTTTCTAAAGCCCTTAGCAATGACGTAAACTTAATTGTAAATGGAGAGACAAAAAAGGTAGTTACTTATTCTAAAAATGTAGAAGACTTCTTAGAAACAGAAGGAATAGAAGTTAAAAACACTGAGGAAGTTGTACCAGGAATAAATGCAGAAATTGAACCTGGAATGGACATAGTTATTTCATCACCAAAAAGTTACTATATAAAAGACGGAAAGAAAATACAAGTTACAGAAGCACTTGGAGAAACAGTAGCAGAAACTTTAGGAAATTTAAATATAGATTTAAATAAACATGATGTTGTTACACCAGCACTAAACTCTGAAACTACTCCAGGAATGAATATTACAATTGAGAGAGTAAAAAAAGAAGTACAAACTAAAGAAGAAGAAATTCCATTTGAAATTAAGAAAATAGAAGATAAAAATATGTATAAGGGAGAAACACAAGTAGTTGAAAAAGGAGAAAAAGGTCTTAAATTAAGCACTATTCAAAATACTTTTGTAAATGACGAACATGTTTCAGTAGATGTATTAAAATCAGAAATTAAGCAAGAAGCAAAAACAGAAGTTCAAAAAGTTGGAACTAAAGAAACTCAAGCTCAAGCTGCATTAGGTGAAAGAAAAGTAAAAAGAGTAATCACAATGCAAGCAACAGCATATGACCCAACTGCTGGATCAAGAACAGCAATGGGAACAAGAGCAAGAGTTGGAGCAGTAGCAGTAGATCCAAGAGTTATACCATTAGGATCTAAACTTTATATTGAATCAGCAGATGGTTTTCCATCTTATGGATATGCAACAGCAGAAGATACAGGTGGAGCTATTAAAGGAAATAGAATAGACTTATTTTATTCTACAAATTCACAAGCATTAAGATTTGGTAGAAGAAATGTTAAAGTTTATGTATTAGAGTAGTTGAAATTTAGAGAGCGAAAGCTCTCTTTTTTTTATTTAAAACACTTTAATGTGTAAAATCATAAAAGATATTGAAAAAAGTCTAATTATTATATATTCTCTTAGTAGGTGATATTATGAATTTGGAAAATAGTGAATTATTTAAAAGATACATACATGAACTAACAAGATATTTAAACTATGAAGATTCAAATATGGCAGTAAAGGATTTAAAAGAACTAATAGAAGAAGAATTAGGATCTGACTTTGAAGAAGATAAATTAGAAAAATACTTAAAAAAATTGGGACATCCCTACAACTTTGCATCACATTATGACAATAAGACTTCTGTTTTAGTAAGTGGGAAAAACTATGATATATATACAAGACTTTTAAAAATATTAAGTATAGTAATGCTTTCTAGCTTATTAATATCTTATTATAAGGGTTCTTTCATTAAAGTTGGAATAAGTAGCTTTTTAAGGGTAGTATTAGGTCTTATGCTAAATATTTTTATAAGTTTAACTATTTCTTTTTTTATTGCAGAAAAAGTTAAGACTACAAAGATGATTTCTTCACTACTTAAGGATTTTAATATAGATGATTTATATAGAAATTTAAAATACAAAAAAGTAAATCCTTCTATTGAGATATTAATAATAATATATTCTCTAGTGATATTTATAGCTATGATCTCTTTAAAATTACACAACGAAGATTATATATATAAGATGTTTCAAGCAATATTTTTCTTAAGTATATTAAGAGATGTAAATAAATTGTCGGAAAGCTATTATAGAAAATTTGTAGTTTTTTTAATGATTATAACTGATTTAACTACATTAATAATAGGATTTAAACTTTTAAAAAATCCATTTATTGTAAAAAATATATTGAGAAGAGCAATAATAATTTTAATGCTATCTACAATATGGGACGTTTTATCTGCATTAATAAAGATAATTAAAGCAAAAAAGGGTATAAATAGGCCTTTTTTAGAGTAATGTGATATAATCAAGTGTAAATTAATAATATTATATAGGAGGATTTAATATGAAAAGATTATCAACAGTATTACTTACATCAACACTAGCTTTATCAATGATAACTCCAGTTGTTGCAACAGGAGTAGAAGGTGCTAAAGTAGAACCAACAACAAAAATTGAAGAGGTTGCAAAAGAAGCAGCTAAAAAAGTAGAAGAAGAAGTTAAAGAAGTAAAAGAAGAAGCTACTGAAGCTGCAGGAGAAGTTAAAGAAGAAGCTGCTGAAGTTAAAGAAGAAGTAAAAGAAAAAGTAGAAGAAGTTACTTCAGAAAAATTAGCAGTAAAAGTATCTCCACAAAAAGTTACACTTGATGGAAAAGAAATTAAAATTTCAGGATACAATATTAAAGGTGAAAACTACTTTAAATTAAGAGACCTTGCTGCTGTATTTAAAGATACAGATGCTAAATTCTCAGTTGACTACAAAGCTGCTGAAGAAGTAAAAGAAGAAGTAGAAGAAACTGAAGCTAAAGAAGCTGAAGTTGATACAAAAGACATCAAAAAAGAAGATGTTAAAAAAGAAGCAGAAGAAAAAGCAGTTGAAATCAAAGAAGAAGCTACTGAAGTTAAAAAAGAAGTAAAAGAAGCAGTTGCAGAAGCAATTAAAGGTGAAAAAGAAGAAGTTAAACTTACTAAACCAATGATTCTTCTTGAAACTGGAAAAGAATACGAAGTTCTAGATACAGATCTTAAAGAAGTTAAAGCTGAATCAACAGCTACAAAAACAAAAGACGAAGTAAAAGTTAATGGAGAAAATTTAGAAGCTAAAGCTTTCAAAATTGATGGAAACAACTACTACCGTCTAAGAGATCTTGGAGCAGTATTAAACTTTGGCGTTGATTATGACAAAGAAACAAATACAGTAGTACTTACTTCAAAAGTAGAAGAAAAAGCTGAAGTTAAAGAAGAAGACAAAAAAGAAGAAGCAGCAAAATAATTATTAAGATAAAGAGGAGGTTTAAACCTCTTCTTTTTTTATACATAGGAATACATAATAAATGCAATAAGTATTAATTATTATGATATAATAACAAATACTATATAATAAAGGTGATAAAATGAAATTATATATCAAACAAAAATTAATATCTTTAAATGCAAGTTTTGATGTTTTTGACGAGAATAATAATGTTAAATACAATGTTGAAGGTAAACTTATATCAATAGGACATAAATTTACTATATATAAAAATGGAAAAGAAGTTGCATATATTGCTCAAGAAATATTAAATTTACTTCCAAGATTTAATGTATTTATGAATAATAAAAAAGTAGCATCAATTCAAAAAAAACTAAGCTTATTAAGTCCAATATATGAAATAAAAGGACTAAATTGGGATATAAAAGGAGATATAACATCTCATGAATATTCAATATATGAAGGTAGAAAAGAAATTGCAACAGTAAGCAAAAAATGGCTTAAAATTACAGATACTTATGAAATAAATATAGAAGATGAAAAAAATGAAATAATGGCTCTTGCAGTAGTACTTGCAATAGATGCAGTATTTTCAATGAGAAGATCAGCAAATTCTAATAACTAATAAAAATAAAAATAATATTAGAAAGGAAAAAATAATGAAAGAAGAAGTTTTTATAACAGGTCATAGAAATCCGGACTCAGACTCTATTTGTGCAGCTCTTGCCTATGCAGAGCTTAAAAATAAAAGAGGCGAATGTAATGCTATACCTATAAGACTTGGAGAACTAAATCAAGAAACTAAATTTATATTAAACTATTTTGGCTTAGAACCACCAATGTATAAAGATACAATAAAACCTCAAGTAGGAGATTTATCAATAGATACAGCATATTCAGTATCAAAGGATATATCTTTAAATAAGGCTCTAAACTTAATTCAAAACAATAATATAAATAGCCTAATAGTAGTAGATGAAAATGAAACATTAATAGGAATAGTTTCACTATCAAATATTACAAAATCCTATATGGATATTTGGGACGATGGTATTCTTGGAAGATCAAAAACAACAATAGATAATATTATAGAAGTCTTATCAGCAGAATTAATATATAAACCAGAAAAAATAAGAAACTTTGAAAATATATCAGTCTATGCAATGGAAGTAGGCGATGTAGAAGAAACTATCCACGAAGGCGATATAGTTATAGTAGGAAATAGACCAGAAGCCCAAAAAGATGCAATACAAAGAGATATTTCTGTACTAATAATAACAGGTGGAGGAAAAGCAGACGAAGAAGCATTAGAACTTGCAAAAAAACATGGAGTAAATATAATTTCTACGGAATTTAATAGCTATATGACAGCAAGACTTCTACCACAAAGCGTTCCAGTATCCTATGTAATGACAACAGAAGATTTAGTGTATTTTCATAAAGACGACTATGTAGAATATGTAAAAGTTATAATGGGAAAATCAAGATATAGAGCATATCCAATAATAGATCACAAAAATAGAGTAGTAGGATCAATATCAAGATACCATTTAATATCTAATAGAAGAAAACAATTAATACTTGTAGATCACAACGAAAAAAACCAATCAATACCAGATATAGAAGTAGCAGAAATAAAAGAAATAATAGATCACCATAGAGTTGCAAATATATCAACAACAGGACCAATCTACTTTAGAAATGAACCAGTAGGATCAACAAGTACAATAATCTCAAGAATATACTTTGAACATGGAATAAGACCATCTAAAAAAATAGCAGGAATACTATCAGCTGCAATAATATCAGATACACTTTTATTTAGATCTCCAACTACAACAGATACAGATAGAAGAATGTTAGATAGAATGTCAAAAATTGCAGGAATAGACATAGATAAATTTGCTATGGAAATGTTTAAAGCAGGAACATCACTTGAAAACAAAAAACCAGAAGACTTACTAACATCAGATGTAAAATTATTTACAATAGAAGATGAAAAAGTTAGAATAGGTCAAGCATTTACAATGGATTTAGATAATATTGGATTTATTAAAAAACCATTGATTGAAAGAATGGAAGAAATGCGAAAAGACTATCAAGAAGATCTATTTGTATTTATACTGACAGATATATTTGAAGAGAGATCAGAAATAATAGTAAGTGGAAAGCACTCAAAAGCAATAGCAGATGCCTTTGATGGAGAAGTAACAGATCATTCATTTATAGCACCAGGAGTACTATCAAGAAAAAAACAAGTAGTGCCAAGAATAACACAAGCAATATCAAAAGCAAAATCAGAATAATAAGAGCCGAAAGGCTCTTTTTTTTATTACGAAAACATATAAATAAAAAATATATAAATACATTGAAAGTTAAAATATAAGAAAAAAGTCTAAGAATCGGATCTTTGTTACAATAAAGTTTGAAATAAAATTAGGTTAGGAATATAATAGTATTAAGTTTATCAAATTGTATGAAATGGGAGGATATTATGAACAACAAGAAAATATTATCAATATTACTTGCAGGAACAATGCTAAATGGATTAGTACCTTATAATGTTTTTGCAAATGAAGAAAAATTACAAGAAGAACAAGAAAAAGCAGTAGTAGAAATTGTAGAAGACTCAAAAGAAAAGACATTACATAAAAAAGAAGATACTTTAGAAAAAAGTGTAAAAGAAGAAAAAAGAGAAGAAGAGCCTAAAATCAAGGAAGAAGTACAAGAAGATGGTCCTAAAATTGAAGAAAAATTAAATTTTAGAAAGGCTCAAACTAGACTAGCTAAGTTTTCTAATGAAAATATAGGATTAATGCCTTTAAAAGTATTAGATGGAAAACCAGTAGAATTAAATGGTAGAGAAATTAATAGATATGAAATGACTTTTGATATGAACATGTTTTATTTAAATATGGAAATAGGAGATATAATTACCTTAGAATTAGATGAAAAATATAATAATTATGAAATAGAAAAATATGAAATTTTTAGTGATTGTGAAATAGTTGAAAATAGTATAAATGGTAAAAATGTTAAAATTAAAATAACTGGAAATAATCCAGGTATAGAATTGAAAGGTAAAAAATTAAAAGAAATCTATGTAGGAAATGGAGTATTAGAAGGAGAATTTAATCAGGCAAAAAATGGAGAATTTAAGATAAAAGCCAATGATGATAGTGATGAAAAAGTATTCTTGTATTGGGATTTCACATATGACACAGATAAAGAATATCATATTGTAAAAGGAGATATATTTTCTAGGGAGCTCACTATTAGAAATCTAGGTGGTAGTGAAACATTTGAAGTTGAAGCAGTTTTTGGAGACAAGAATAAAAAATTCGATTTAAACACAAATCATACTTTAGTGAATAATGAGAAGGTTAATAGATATATAGAGTTTAAATGTGGTGAAAAAATCACTATAAGAGCAAATCCTGAAAATTCAAAGGATAAGTTTAAAGAGTGGGATATTAATGTGCGTGGAAATGTCACAGGGATATATGAAAGAAAAATTGAAGAGGAAATAAAAAAAGGAATAAAGGAAAATGAAATAACATTTACTATGCCTTATGCAAATTTAGACATTCGTCCAGAGTTTGAATATGATAATAGTCATAATGACGATAATGAAATTTATTTAGAAGAGATTACTTTAAATATAAATTTATTAAATGAAGAATTAAAAGATAAAGATTATACTGTATTTATTAAAAAAGATAATTCTTATAAAATGATAGATAAAGATGATAATGGTAAATATGTATTAAAGGCTGATGATGTTGAACATAGTTATAATATTAATATATTAAAAGATGGATATCGTCAAAGTGTATTTAGTATATATGTAGATAATCGTGGAGATGAAAATTATTTCAAAATTAATAAAAATAGATATGAAGATATAACATATAATATAGAAGATAATAATGTAACAGCAAATGTAAAATTATATAGGCTTAGAGATGTTAAAGTGAAACAACCAGGAATGAGAACAGAGTTTAGAAAAATTGGAGAAAAAGAAGAGATACATCTTAATAGAAAATCTAGTAAAGATGATTTTATTAGATGGGAAGTTATTGGAGTAGAAGGCTTAACTGAACAACAACTTACTAATAAAGAACATGATTCAAGAATAGATTTTGAAATTCCAGAAGTAGATAAAGAAAAGGATAATGGAATTTATATAAAAGAAATAACTAAAAATTCTTATAAAGAATATGATTTTAAAGTAAAAAATGGAAAAATATTAAGTATAAATGGTGAGTCAGTAGATTCTTCAAAAATTAAAACAATTAAGGAAGGTCAGAATGAATATAAAGTAATAAAAGCAAAAGATGGAGATTTTATAGAGCTTGAAGTAGAAAATAAAGGTGATTTTTCAAGGTGGGAAGAATCTGTAAAATGTACTGTAGTTTGGGATAGAGAAAACGAAAATAAAAATGAATATAAACAAGAAAAAATATTAGTTGAAATATTAGATGGAGATGCAAGCATTGAAGCTACTAAAGAAAATGATATGCCAAATTATCAAAGAATAAATATAAATAGTGTAAAAGTTTATAATGACTGTATATTAATAGATTCTGATGAACCTTATGCAGATATAGTAGTTAGAGGATATAATGGGGAAAAATTATTTCTTGGTAAAACTGATAAAAATGGAAATGCAAAAATAAATATTAAAAAGTTTGCTGAAAATGGTGGGAATATAAGCTTAGAAAAAGAAATAGATTTCGGACATAAAAATGCTTATGTAAATATTGAAAAGAAAATTGTAGAAATAATTGACAGAAATTATGATGAAAAAGACTCATCAAACAACAATTCATCAAACGATAATTCATCAAATGGTAATTCATCAAATAATAGTTCTTCAAAGGATGATGATGACAGTAAGTATGACAAAGGAGATAAGGTTTCTGTTCGAGATTTAGAAATTAGAGAAAAGTCTAATGGAAAGACAAGAATAAAAGGTTATATTCGTAGCCACAAAAATTCTTATATCAGTATTTATAATGATGGATATTATGTAGATTATGTTAAGACTGATTCTGATGGAGATTTTGATATTACAATAGATGAAGAAGTAGATTCAAAATCTGATCTTAAGTTTTATGCTGGAAAAGTTAGAAATAAACTTGAAGGTGAAAAAGATAGCAAAGATGACAAAAAAGATAATGAAAAAACAGAGTCTAAAAAAGAAGAAAATGTAAATGAAATAGCTAAAAATATAGTAAAAAAACATTCTAACAAGGGTTATGTAAAGGGATATAGTGATGGATCATTTAAGCCAAATAATAAGGTGACAAGAGCAGAAGCTGTATCAATGTTTGCAAGACTTATAAATGGATCAGATGATTTCAAGAGTTCAAATAATAAATTCACTGATGTAGATGGTTGGTATGCAGATGCAATAAGCTTTATATCAGAAAAAGGTCTAATGAGCGGATATAGTGATGGATCATTTAAGCCAAATAATGAAATGACAAGAGCTGAATTTGCAACAATGATTTCAAAATATATAAATGTTGGAAATAATGAAAAGTCTTTTGTAGATATATCAGGACATTGGGCAGAAGATGCAATAGCAAAAGTTTCATCAGCAGGAATAATCAATGGATATCCAAGTGGTGAATTTAAACCTGATGCTACTATTACAAGAGCAGAAGCAATAGCTATGTTAAATAGAGTTTTCAACAAAAGTACAAGTGGAGCAAATGTAGAATTTTCAGATGTAAAAGAATCAGATTGGTTTTATGAAGAAATAGCAAAAGCTATAAACTAATATTTAGTAAAGAGAGTCGAGAAATCGGCTCTTTTTTGTTTTCATAATTTTATTTGCTGGGTAATATAAAAAAATAAGGGGGAATACTATGCAAAAATACTTAAAAAGAAGGGCTTTATTTTTTTCTATTATGCTTATTTTAATGGCTATACCCTTTAATGCCTTTGCAGAAAGTGAGAATATAAAAGAAAAGTTAGACAGAATAATAAAAAAAGATGAAAAAGATTTTAAGTTTTTAAATAAACTTATAAAAGAAAAAGAACTTTTAAGCAATTTAGAAGAGAAGGATATTTTATTAAGTCTGAAAAATTTAAAGAAAAATAATAAATATAAGATATCTATACTATATGGATTTAGCAATAAAAAAACTGCATCAGCAGGAGAAAAGGTAGAAATATATGCTCATGAAATTCAAGACAAAAAATTCTCATCTTGGAGTAGTTCAGATATTAAGATACAAAATCCTAAAAATAAATTTACAAATTTTACTATGATAGATAAAAATATAAAAATAGTTGCAACTTTTGTAGATATAGATTCAGGAACTATTGATGAAGAAGAAATAGAAAATGAAGAAACAGATGACAATCAAAATAATGATCTAAATGAAATAGATAGAGAAAATAATATGAAAAATCTTAAAAAGAAAAGGAAAAAACCTAAAAATAAATAGATAAATAGATAGTATAGTAAAAAAGTATAGAAAAAGTATATAAAATGACTATTATTCACTTGATTAAATAGGTATAGTGTTATAGACTAATAATTAAGTAAGGTAAATTTTTTGTTTGTAGAGGTGATACTATGGAGTATATAAAGAAATCTTATGAGCAGAAGTATTATGAAAAATTAGTTTACAATATATTTATGTTAGAAGTGGAAATAGCAATAATAGGAGAGGAAGTCAAAAGATTTATTAAAGAAGAAAATTATAAAGAAATCTATATTTTTGAAGAGAGATTAGCAGAACTTATAGATGAGAGAAATTTACTTAAAAATGAACTTGAAACAAAATTTGAGTCATTTTATGATGATGAGTTTTTAACTGATAATACAAAGGTTAAACTTAAGAATTTAAAACATAATATTAATTTATAATTTTTCGAAGCCAAAAGGCTTCTTTTTTTTGCATAAAATAATTAAATATTAAAAATTCGGGGTAATAAAAAAATACAAGGGGAGATGAAAATGAAGATAAAAATTACAATTATATTATTCTTTGTTTTTTTGCTTGGATTTTTAGATTTAGAAAATATATATGCAGAAGAAAAACTTAAATTTGAAAGAGTGGAAGTATTTAAAGATGCAATAAAAGTAAAAGTAAATAAATCAAATACAGAAATATATTTATATGACGAAGAGGGCTGTTTTGTTACAAGACAAATAATAGAAAATAAAGAAGCTACAATATATATAAATAAATATAATGATAGCGAAAAATCAAAATCAAAAATAGTAGCTATAAATAGAGATGAAGAAATATATATATACTTAGATAATGAAAATATAAAAATTCAAGATAATTATTATAATAGAGATAACTCTATAAATATAAAAAATGAAGAAAGAGAAGTGTATCCAAAAGATATAAAAATAAATAAAAATATAGTAAAAGGGCATTTGAAAAATCAAAATGAAGAAATTTTAAAGGTTTATTTATTAGGAGAATATTTAGGCGAAGGATATATAAAAAACAATGAATTTAAAATAGAACTTGTAGAAAATATATCTGAAAATGAAGAATTAAACTTTTACATAGAGGACAAAATAAAAAAATCAGACCTATATAGGAATTTTTATGTAATGGGATATGAAGATGGAAGATTTAAGGGAAATAAATATCTTACAAGAGCAGAGGCAACTATGATGATTTCAAGATTAATAAATAATTCTTGTAAATTTAATATGCCAAGTATTACAAAATACAAAGATGCAAAAGTAGGTTGGTATAGTGAAGCTATAAACTTTGCAAAATCAAAGGGGCTAATATATGGATATAGAGAAGATGGGACATTTAGACCAGATGAAAATATAAGTAGATTAGACTTTGCAAAAATATTAGAAAATTACAAAAACAATGAAGAAAATCTAAATAGTATTGAAGAAAATAGAATAGAAAAGGCATTAAATGAAATATATAAAAAAGACTTAGAAAAAAGTACAGACAAAAACTATATAGAAGATAAATATATTACAAGATCAGAAAGTGTTCATATATTAAATATTGCCTTTGGAAGAATATCATCAAAAAATAGTATAAGAAAAGCTGCAAATATTTCAAAATTAAAAATTTGTAAAGATTTAAAAAGTAGCGACTGCTATTATGTAGATATAATAGATGCTATGAATACTCACTCTTCCTATAGAAGATCATCAAGAGATGAGATGGAAATATGGACAGAAATTAGAGAAATATAAGAAAAAAATCAAAGTATATTAATTTACAAGATTATTACAATTGTGTTAAATCTTCTAAAAAACGGCACGTCACTTGCTTATGGAATAAGGCTGGGGGTATAATCATAAAGATAAGAACTATTTATTTAAAAGTGAACATTTAATATTTAGAAGAAAAGAGGAGGAATATATATGAATAAGAAGAAATGGACATCTCTATTTCTTGCATTTGTAATGGTACTTGGAATATTACCATTAAATGTATTTGCTGAGGAGAATGATGGTGGTGGGAGTGATAATACTACTACTTCAAAAGTTACAGTAGTAAAAAGCATTACAGTAACACCTAAACAAAGTGAAATAGTAGAAGGAACTGATAAGGCTGAATTTGAAATTAAATCTACAACAGAAGAATATGACACTGAAAGTGTAGGAGCAGATACTAAAATCAATTTAACAGTTTCAGGTGGAGATAGTGGTGTAAAACTAAGTAAAACTGAAATTAAAGATTTAAATGGAACAGCAATTGTCACAGTATCTGGATTAAAAGGTTTAAAAGATGGAACAAAAATTAAAGTAACTGCAACTTCAGATAAAAGTGAAAAGACAGGCTATGGAACTGTAACAATTAAAGCAAAAGAAACTACAAAAGAAGTAACTATTACAATCAAACCTAAGGGTGATGGTTGGAAAAGTACTAGCTCTGTAGATGTTACAGTTGATAAAAATGCAAAATTTAAATATGTTAGAAAAAAATTTGAAAACAAATTAGATGACAAACTAAAGAGCAATGCGGATGTAGATGCTTTTTATAGAAATTCTAACAAAAAAAACAAAATAAAAGATTCATATGAATTTGATGGAAATGAAACTATCTATGCATATACAGATAGAGACAAAAACGATAAAGATAATGATCTAAAGAGAATTTACCCAACAGACAAAGAAAGAGATGGAAGATATGTTGAAGGTAAAGAAAAAGATTATAAAAACACAAAAGTTTATGTTTATAAAGATAAAGATGCTTATGATGATGGAGATTCTGAAGTAGGTAGTGGCTGGACTGATAGTGATGGTAAATACAGAATTAGATTAGATTTTAGTCCTAGTAGTTCTGAATTTAAAGATTTAGTATATTATGTAGATAAAGATTCTAAAAATGATGATAATCTAACTAGAGTTTATCCTAAAGATGTAGAACTTTATGATAAATCAAGTGGAGAATACAGAAAAGTAAAAGGTAAACTTAGTGATTATGAAGATACTAAGGTTTATGTTTATTTAGATGGCGATGAAATCGGATATGGTACTACTGATAGAAATGGTAAGTTTGATTTCAAACTTGATGATTATGTAGATGCTGATGATTATGATGAAGATGATCTTAAGTTTTATGTAAAAGATAGCAAAAATTTAAAGACACCTTTTGTAACTAGATTTATTGCTGGTGAAACTAAGGTTGAAGGTAAGGATGCTACTGATGGAGCTACTATTGAAGTTCAAGATAGTAATGGAACAAAACTTGGTTCTACTACTGCTGATAGAGATGGTAAGTTTACTGTAAGTTTAAATAGAGCTCTTAAGGGTGGAGAAACTATAAATGTTATCGCTAAAAAATCTGGCAAAAATGATGTAAGTGTTAAAGTTATTGTTGCTGGTGGAATTGTTGGTGGACCTTCTGAATCTACTGCTACTGGATATATTAAAGGTTATCCAGGTGGAGAGTTTAGACCAAATAACAATATGACTAGGGGAGAAGCTGCAATGATGATGGCAAGACTTATCAATGGCAGTGAAAACTTTGGTACTTCTAAGTTAACTAATTTCTCTGATGCAAATTATGAATGGTATTCTGAAGCTATAAACTTTGTTGTAGCTAAGGGATTAATAAATGGATATCCAAATGGAACTTTCAATCCAAATGGAAAAATCACAAGAGCTGAGTTTACTCAAATGATTTCTAAGTATTTAACAACTAATGGAACTAAACAAATTAATTTTAATGATGTTTCAGGACATTGGGCACAACCTGCTATTAATAAGGTAGCAAGTGGTGGAATTATTGATGGATATACTGATGGATCATTTAAACCAAATAAGGAAATTACAAGAGCTGAAGCTTCTAAAATCCTTAATGGAACTTTTGGTGTAACTTCTACTGGAAGCTATACTAAATACTTTACTGATGTAAAGAAATCTGACTGGTTCTATAATGATGTAATGAACGCAGCTAATTATAAATAAATAGTTCAAGAAGAAGGGCTTTAAGCTCTTCTTTTTTTATAATTAATAAATAAGTTTAGATTAAGTTTTCTTTAGAAAAATTTTAGAAAGATTTCAATTCTTAAGAGTTTTCTACATTTTATTTAATCTATTGATTATTGTCTTGTTTAAAATTATAATGAAGTAAATTAAATCGGAAATATTCTAGGAGGGATAATTTTGAAAAATAATAAAAAAGTATTATCTATGGCTATGGCACTTTTAATAGCTGGTTCTGCAATTCCTGCAAATAACGTTTTTGCAAGTTCGGATGCTATTGTAAAGACATCTGCAACAAGAGTTTCGGCAATAAGTGAATCAAAGGACAAAAAGGATTTATCTC
Organism: Peptoniphilus stercorisuis; assembly: GCF_017874395.1. Classification (GTDB taxonomy): domain Bacteria; phylum Bacillota; class Clostridia; order Tissierellales; family Peptoniphilaceae; genus Anaerosphaera; species Anaerosphaera stercorisuis. The sequence goes on from NZ_JAGGLJ010000010.1 coordinate 21,812, forward strand.
AATCTCAAATTGATAAAATTGTTAAGAAAATAAAAAATGCTGATTCTTACAAAGAGCTTAGAAAGATTGAAAATCATTTAACTGATGAAGAAAGAGATAACAAAGAAATCAAAAATGCTATTAAAGATAAAGAAAAAGAACTTGATGGCGAAGATGACAAAGATTCTAAATACAAAGATGGCGATAAATTAAGACCTACTGATATTGAACTTTCAAAAAATGATAAGTCTGTATCTGGTCAAGTTTCAAAACACAAAAATGCTAAGATTAGTGTTTATCTAGATGGTAAGAGAATTGGAAATGATACTACTGATAAAAAGGGTAAGTTTGAAATATCTTTAGACAAGAAAGTTAAGGATGTTGATGATCTTGTTTTTTATGCTGGTAGTGGAAAAAACTATGGCGACAATGATAAAAACAAAAGCGATAAGGAAGTAAGTCCAAAAAATATTAAGCTTAAAAATAGTGACAAAACTATCACCGGAGAGCTTAAAGATTATCCTAAGGAAGATGTAAAAATCTATTATGATGGCAAACTTCTAGGAACTGCTACTACTGATAAAGATGGATATTTTGAATATAAATCTGACAAAAAAATAAAAGATATTGATGATCTTGAGTTTTATGTTGCTAAGGAAAAAAGCAAGGTTGATGAAAAACCTGTTATTATAACTAAGGCTATGCCTAAGACAAAACTTGTAGAGGGTACTGCAAGTGCTGAGGTTGACGTTGAGGTTAGACTTGCTGTAGCTGATATAAAACTTGGTGAGGGTAAGACTGATAAGGATGGAAAGTTCTCAATTAGTTTAAATAGAGATTTAGTTGCTGGTGAAAGACTTTCAGTAGTTGCTTTATCTGGTGGAAAAGAAATAAATAAATCTGAGTTTGTTGTTCCACAAGATTTCACTGAAAAAGAAGAAACTGAAAAAGCTAAGACTAATGTTAAGGCTTATATTAAGGGATATAGTGATGGATCTTTCAAACCAAATAATCCTGTATCAAGAGCTGAGGCTGCTACTATGATTGGAAGAATAATAAATGCTTCTGATGATTTTAGTACTGGTAATGATACTAAGTTTAGTGATGCAAATAATGAATGGTACTCTAAGGCTGTAAATTATGTTGTTGAGAAAAACTTAATCAAAGGCTATGAAGATGGAACTTTCAAACCAAATAAAAATATCACAAGAGCAGAGTTTGCAACTATCATTGCAAATTATGTTGGAAATGATCAATTAAATAAATCTGATCTAACTGATATTAAGGGACATTGGGCAGAAGCTAGTATAGATAATGTATATACTATTGGAGCTATAAAAGGTTATGAAGATAAGACTTTCAAACCAGATAATGAAATTACAAGAGCTGAAGCTGTTACTATTTTAAATAAGGTATTTGATGTTAAGGCTAATAATAAGTCATTGATAACTTTCACTGATGTAAGTAATAGTGACTGGTTCTATAATGATGTAATGGATGCTTCAAAATAAAATTTAAAAATTTAAGGGACTTCTTTAATGGAGTCCTTTTTTATTTGAACATTTTTGTAAATGTATATTGATTAAGTTTTGATAATATTATAATATTTAATTATGTAAAGGTTTTTCTAAGTTTTTTTGGAGGAGTTATGAAAAAGAAAAATAAAAGGAATTTTAAAAAGATAATTGCAACGACTTGTCTTATTTTAGTATTATCTAAACAAAATACTGTATTTGCAATAAGTGATGATTTTTGGAATATATTATCATTTGGTATTGAAAATGCTCAAAATAATATAGTTTATAGGACAGATACTAATGAGGAGATGGAGGAGCTAAAGTCCGAGATTCGTAAGGATCAAGAGGGGATTTTTAGTATGAAAAATATGTATAGAAATCTAAATGAAAAGGGAATTAGGGATTTTTATACACATAATCTAGTTAGGTTTGAAGTATCTACAAATTCTAATCAAAGGGAATTAAAGATAAGAGATATGGTCTATAAGAATAGTAAGGAAGATATTGAAAATATTAAAAGTATTGTAAAGCAAAAAACTCTTGGCTTAAATGGTAAGGATAATATTGAAAAACTTCATTCTGCTTATGAAACTGTAATTGAGGATTTAAGTTATGGATTTATTTCTGGTGTTGATAATGCTGAACTTTTAGAAAGAAATGTAATTCAAGGCTTGGCTGGGAATAAAGTAGTTTGTGAGGCTTATTCTTATTATATGGCGTTTTTTATGGACGAACTTGGTTTTAATAATAGGATTGTAACTGGTAGGACAGATAATGATTCTATAAATGGTCATATGTGGAATATAGTTGAAGTAGATGGAAAATGGTATGTTATAGATGCAACTTGGGGAGATTTTAAAAATAAAAATATACGAGATAAGTATTTTTTAGCAGGAAAAGATGATTTGACTAGTCATGTAATTGATGAAGGTTATAAGGATATTTATAATAAGGTAGAAAAGAAAAATTATTTTTATAATGAAGCTAAATCAAATTCTGATACTCAAGTTTTATTTAATAAGAATAAGGATCTATTAAATACTATTTTAAAAAATAGAGAGATTTTAAATATCAAATTAAATGAAAATAAGATTTCAGATAGGGCTGTAGTTTTAGAAATATTAAATATATATGATGAAAATATAAATAATTTGAAAAACTCCACAAAAAAAATAGATTTAGATATAAATAGTAATGATTTTTGGAATAAAGAAGTAGATATAAAAAAAGATATAAATAATCAAAGGGCTGATTTAACTTTATTAAATAATAATGTTATAAATTTTATAGTAAATAATCAAAATATAGCAAGTATTTTAAATGATGAAAATCAAATAAATTCTGATGAAAAAATAAAAGCTATTTTGCTAAAAGAGTATAAGAAACAAGAGGATATAGAAAATTCTAAGAAGTATTTTGAAACTTTAAGTGGAAATAATATAAAGGATATAGATATTAAGCCTTCTAATGATTCGAAGTCATATATTAAGGGATATAGTGATGATACTTTTAGACCAAATAATTCTGTATCAAGGGCTGAGGCTGCTACTATGATTGGAAGACTTATAAAGGGATCAGGGGATTTTGATAATGATGGTATTACTCTTTTTACTGATATAGAAAATGAATGGTATTCTGGTGCTATTTTATTTGTATCTGAAAAAAATCTAATAAAGGGTTATAGTGATAATACTTTTAGACCAAATAAAAATATTACTAGAGCAGAGTTTGCAACTATTATTGCAAATTATCTAGGAGATATTGATGTGAATAATTCTGCACTTAAGGATATAAATAATCATTGGGCAAAGAACTCTATAAATAAAGTATATTCTAAGAGTATTATAAATGGTTATCCTGATAAAACTTTTAGACCAGATTTAGATATTACAAGGGCAGAGGCTGTTACTATTTTAAATAAGGTTTTTAATATTGAAAATAAAAATAATAAAGATGTAGTGTTTAGTGATGTTTTTGAAAAAGATTGGTTTTATGAAAATATTATGAATGCTTCTAATTAATATAATATGGGGTATAATATACTCTAAGAAGAAAAGAGAACTCAATTTGGGTTCTTTTTTATTGAGATGCTTTTAATATTGATTAAATGTGACTTTTGTCTTGAAATTTTGTACAATTAGAGTATAATCTGAATATTGAATAAAGTTCATATTTTTATGTATTCATATTTTCGTATAGAATAAAAGGGGGATTAAATGAACAATTTAAAAAGAGTTTTATCTGCTGCTCTTGCTATTGTAATAATGTCTGCAGCAGTTCCAGTAAATACATTTGCAAGTGGGGTAAGTGTGTCTTTAAGTAGTGCTCAGGTGAAGAGTTTACCAGAAGATGTTCAAGGTATTATTGCAGAGGCAACAGATTATGGACAAAAATTAAAAGAATTCAAGGCTGAAAATGATAAAGAAACAGCAGCTAGTTCAAAGGAACTTTTAAAGCTTTCTCAAGCTAGAATAAATATGTCCTATGATAAAGCATCTGTGTTAAAACAAGCAGAAACTGCAAAAAAAGAAATGCAAGAATTAGTTATGTCTTCTTCACAACTTAAATCTCATAAAATAAAAGAATATGTGATTGAAGGAAAAACTTTAATTGCTAAAATTGATGTATTAATTAAGCAATATGAAAAAAATCCAAAAGTTTTAGCTGTATTAAATGGTGTAAAATCTAAAGTAGAATCAGGTGTATATGAACTTTCAAACTCATCAGCTCAAGTAGGAGCACTGATTAAAAATTTAAGTGCACAAATTGACAAAATGGCACAAGATAGAATTAATTATCTAAATGGAAATTCATCTTCACAAAATGATAAAAATAAAGATAAAGACAAGGTTTTAGATGAAATAAAAGATGCTGATTCGATTGAAGAACTTGATGATATTTATATTCCTGATAATCTAAAGTCTGATTTTGATATAGTAAAGGCAAAGGCAGACAGACGTGAAGAGTTAAGAGATGATATGGAAACTCAATATTCTGATTATGATAAGGAAGATAAGCTTCATGTAAGAAGAATTAGAATAAATAGAGATGAGGACAATAGATCTAAGTGGATTGTTGAAGGAAATGTTGATGATCATATTAGAGAATATGTAAGTATCTTTTATAATGAAAGATTTGTCGGTGGCGGATATACTGATGGAGATGGATATTTTGAGATAACTGTTTCTGAAGAGGTAAAAGACAATTCTTCTTTAGAGTTTTTTGCAGGAAAGTCAAAATATTTTGAAAAAGATGAAATTAGAATTGAACCTTGGGATATTAAATTTTCAACTTATTATGTTGAGGGAAAATATGAAAAAGATACTTTAGTTAGATTTTATTATAGAAATAAATATATTGGCGAAGCTAGAACTAATGCTGATGGAAAGTTTAGAATAAGATCAGAAAGAAGACTTACTGATTTATCTGATATGAAGTTTTATAAGAAGGATAATACTGCAAATAATGCAAGTGGTATTAATATTATCAGTGCTGGTGCAAGTGATACTAAAATCCTTGGTACTTCAAATTCTTATGCAGAGATTTTAGTTAAGGATGATGATGGAGTAAGACTTGGAAAAACTAGAGCAGATTATAATGGAAATTTCACTGTTCTTTTAAATAGGGCTTTAAAATTAAATGAAACTTTAAAAATTACTGTTTCTGAAAAAGACAGAGATGATATTAATATTGAATATATTGTAAGAGATGGTATGGAGTCTGGAAATCTTTCTAGAATGGCTTATGCTAAGGGATACCCAAATGGAAACTTTAAGGCTGGGGCTAATATTTCAAGAGCTGAAACTGTAATGATGTTTGCAAGACTTATAAATGGATCAGAAAACTTTAATACTCCAAATACTACAAAGTTTGAAGATGCTGAAGATGATTGGTATGCTCAAGCTATAAATTTTGTTGTAGATAAGGGGCTTATGAATGGATATCCAAATGGAGATTTTGAGCCAGATAGTTATATTACAAGAGCAGAGTTTACTACTATGGTTTCTAGATATGTAAAGGGAAATAATAATGGTGCATCTGGTCTTAAGGATATAAATAATCACTGGGCTAAGGAAGCTATTGAAGCTCTTTATGGAAATAAGATGATTAGTGGTTATCCTGATGGAACTTTCAAACCTGAGGAAAATATTACAAGGGCAGAGGCTGTTACAGTTTTAAATGCTGCTTTTGGTAGAAAATCTACACTAAATAGTATGGATAATATTTCAAATCCAGAGATGTTAATTACTTTTAATGATGTGAAAAAATCTGATTGGTATTATGCTGAAGTTTTAGATGCTACAAATGATCATGAGTCATTTAAAAAGGGAAATACTGAAATTTGGACAGTTGTAAAATAATTAAATGGAGGAGAAATAATGAATAAAAAATTACTATCTTTAGCTCTTGCTGGAACTATTATTTGTGCTATTCCATTTAACACTTATGCGAAATCAAGTGATTGGATAGAAAGTTCTGATTCTGAGATAAATTATGCAGTAAATAAAATTAAGGTATATAAAGATACTATAATTGTATATACAAATAAATCTAATACAAATATAAGATTTTATTCAGATAAAGATGAACTTTTAAAAGAGGGAAGTACTGATATTATTGGAAATGCAACTCTTGATATTGATGGATATCATGACTTAAGCTATGAGGATCATTATTTAGAAATAGGCTCTGATGATGTAAGAGTTTATTTAAATGATGAGAATAAAGTTGAAATTGTAAATGGATATTATTATGATAAAAACGCTGATGATGATTATGATCCAAGTGATGCTGATGATAAAGATGAGAGAGTTTTTCCTAAGTATAATTTTACTGAAAATGGAAATAAAATAGTTGGAAATCTTGAAGATTATAAATTTAGAAATATAAAAGCATATTATGATGATAAGTATTTAGCTAGTTCTACTTTAGATAAAAATGGAAACTTTGTAATAACACTTCAAAAACCTATTAGAAATAAGGAAATGATGAAGTTTTATGTGGAATATGATAGACCTTCTACTTCTGAAATAGAGCCTTTTGAGGTAAATAATACTGATTTTTCCGTAAGTGGAAAATATAATAAAAATGTAAGAATAAAAGCTATATATGGTGACAAAATTCTTGGTGAGTCTTTAACTGACAATGATGGGATTTTCACTATTGAAACAACTTATAGACTTCCAAGACATGCAAATATTAAATTTTATTTAGCAGGTGGAAGTGTTGTAAATACTGAAAATATTTCAAATAAATCCTATATTAAAGGTTATAGTAATAATACTTTTAAACCAAATGGTAAGATAACAAGAGCAGAAGCTGCTACAATGATTGCAAGACTTGTAAGTGGAAATGAAAATATTGTAGCAAATTCTACAAAGTTTTCTGATGCAAATAATATGTGGTATTCAGGAGCAGTTGATTTTGTTTCAAATAAGGGAATAATAAATGGATATCCTCAAAATATCTTTAAACCAAATAATAATATTACAAGAGCAGAATTTGTTCAAATGATTTCAAATTATTTAGGACTTGAAGTAGATGGAAAGTCTAGCTTCTTAGATACTAAGGATCACTGGGCAGAAGATGCAATTCATATAGTAACAGACAAGGGCTATGTAAAGGGATATGGCGATGGTACATTTAAGCCAAATAAAGAAATTACAAGAGCAGAGGCTGTTAAGATTTTAAATGAAACTTTTTCTATTAGAGATAATGGAATAGAAAGTGTAAGTTTTAGTGATGTAAAAAAATCTGATTGGTTTTATAATGAAATTGCAAAAGCTATAAATATGTAAATTGAAGAGTCGAGAAATCGGCTCTTTTTTATTTTATTTAGATAAATTAATAAATCATTGAAATTAAAATTATTTTTAATATATAATAAATACATTGTATAAAGGAGGGTTTATGTATAGCGAAATTGTTGGGATATTAAGTAATGGTTCTCTAAAGAAGAAAAGTCTTTATGAAGGATCGAAAAAAGAGTATTTGTTAGCTTCTATGATGGCGGGATTTTTTATTGGGATTGGAATTTTGATTATGTCTTTAAGTAATCTTATTTTCAAAAGTGTATCTTTTCCAATTGAAAAACTTGTAAATGGTTTTGTTTTTTCTCTTGCCCTTTCTCTTGTAATGACTGTTGGGGGAGAGCTTTTTACAGGAAATGTTTTAGTTTTATCTATGGGAAGTTTAGATAAGAAATTAAGCTTAAAAGATTGTCTTAAAATTTGTTCTTTGTCCTATTTAGGAAATTTATTTGGTGCTATTATTTTATCTATACTTTTTTTAGGTGCAGAGGGCTCTTTGACAAATATTGTAGATACTGTTTTAAATCTTGCAACTACAAAGGTTAGTTATTCATTTTCAGTTTTATTTTTTAAGGGAATTATGTGTAATATTTTAGTTTGTCTTGGAGTGCTTGCATATAATAAAATGGAAAATGAAGTTGCTAAATTAATAATGGTTTTTTGGTGTATTCTTCCATTTATAGCACTTGGTTTTGAACATAGTATTGCAAATATGACTTGTTTTACTATTGCAAAAATAGTATCTTCAGAATTTACTTTTGCAATGATTTTTAGAAATTTAATTCCTGTAACTCTTGGAAATATACTTGGAGGGCTTATAGTTTCTTTAACATACTTTAGCCTTGGGAAAAATAAATAAAATAAAAAGACCATTTTAAAAAAATGGTCTTTTTATTTCTATATTTATTTAATATTTAAAAAATTAAGGGCAATATTTGAAAGCGCTGCTACTCCGTATTTTAACACATTTTCATCTGGATTAAATCTAATGCCAATGGTTTTCCCAGGATTTTTTGATTTAATCTCTGCAATACATCCTGTATAGCCTTCTAGTATCTCAGAAATATCAAAATCTGCATTTAGTTTTTCAAAGTCTATATTTTCTATATGTTCTTTGTATTCTTCTTTTGTAGGAAGCCCCATTCTATTTTCTGAATGAATTTCTTTTCCGTATTTAACATTGTATCCAAGGGATTTTAAATATTTAATTATCTCTATTGTAGTTTCTATTTCAAGCCAACCTGTTTCGGCTATTTGTCTGTATTTACGTCTATTTGCTATAAGTTCTTTTTTGTATAATTCCATTAGTACTCCTTTCATTATTTAGAAATATAGTTTATCATATTAAAACATATACCATTATAGTATTAAATTTTATTAAAAAAATATGCAATATTGTATTATAATTTTTTTAGAAAGATACAATAATTAAAATTGAAAAAATATTAAAAAAATTCAAAAAAAAGTTTTTAAAATTAGATATATCAAAAAAATTCTGGGTATTATGTGCTTATCGCAATTGATAATAAAAAATGAATTTGGTATAATTAAATCATCGTGAAATAGTTATCATAATTTATTTGAAATGGAAGAATAGCCACTTAGAAAATAGATAAAAATCTATTTACAATATAATATAAGGGAGTGTTTTAAAATGGCAGATACTTTAAATCCATTAGTAGCAGCACAAGAGAAAGTAAGAATTGCATGTGAGAAATTAGGATGCGATCCAGCAGTTTATGAACTTTTAAAAGAACCTAAAAGGGTAATTGAAATAACTATTCCGGTAAAAATGGATGATGGAAGTGTAAAAACTTTCAAAGGCTGGAGATCAGCACATTCAGATGCAGTAGGACCTGCAAAAGGTGGAGTTAGATTTCATCCAAATGTAAATATGGATGAGGTTAAAGCACTTTCACTTTGGATGACTTTCAAAGGCGGAGCACTTGGACTTCCATATGGTGGAGGAAAAGGTGGAATATGTGTAGATCCTTCAGAACTTTCAAAAAGAGAATTAGAACAACTTTGTAGAGGTTATATTAGAGGACTTCACAAATATCTTGGAGAGAGAATTGATATTCCTGCACCTGATGTAAATACAAATGGCGAAATTATGTCATGGTTTATTGATGAATATGCAGTTTTAAATGGTGACAGATTAGATATGGGAACTTTCACTGGAAAACCAGTAGGATTTGGTGGATCAGAGGGAAGAAATGAAGCTACAGGATTTGGAGTAGCAGTAGTTGTAAGAGAAGCAGCTAAAAGATTTAATATAGATATTAAGTCTGCAAAAATAGCAATTCAAGGCTTTGGAAATGTTGGAACTTTCACAGTTAAAAACATTGAAAGACAAGGTGGAAAAGTTTGTGCTATTGCAGAATGGGATAAATCTGAAGGAAATTATGCTCTTTACAATGAAAATGGTATTGATTTTAAAGAATTACTTAAATATAAAGAAGAAAATAAAACTTGTTTAGGATTTGAAGGAGCTACAAAAATCTCAGATGAAGAATTTTGGGCTAAGGAATATGATATTTTAATTCCAGCAGCTCTTGAAAATGTTATAACAGAAGAACTTGCAAATAAACTTAATGTTAAACTTGTTTGTGAGGCAGCAAATGGACCAACAACTCCTCAAGGAGATAAGGCTCTTAAAGAAAGAGGAATAAATCTTACTCCTGATATTTTAACAAATTCAGGTGGAGTATTAGTTTCTTATTATGAATGGGTTCAAAACCAATATGGATATTATTGGACAGAATCTGATGTAGAAGATAAACAAGAAGCTGATATGATGAGAGCTATTGAAGGTGTTTTTGAAGTTGCAGATGAATATGATGTAAGTTTAAGAGATGCAGTATATATGTATGCTATTAAAGGTATTGATTTTGCAATGAAAATGAGAGGTTGGTATTAATACAATCTAAATAAATAGACTTAAAGAGATGGTTTAAACCATCTCTTTTTTTAATTACTTAAAAATAATAAAAATATAATTTTGACTTTATTATACTTATATGGTACAATAACTTTTAATTTTAGAAAGGTACTATGATAAAGTGTTAACTTAAGCAAAGGGAGGAAAAAAATGAAAACTAAGTCAAAAAGGATTGTTTCGATACTTATTATTTTAGCTATGACATTTACTCTTGCAGCATGTGGAAAAGCAGATAATAAATCTAATGCTGGAAATAATACAGCAGCAGATGATGGACCAAAAAGTGATTATCACATAGGAATTGTAACAGGAACAGTAGCACAAGGAGAGGACGAGCTTAGAGGAGCAGAAGCTGCAATGGAAAAATTCGGATCTGCAGATGAAGGTGGAATGATTGTTCATGACACATATCCTGATAATTTCATGGCAGAGCAAGAGACAACTATATCTAAAATCGTTGCAATGGCAGATGATCCAGATATGAAAGCAATTATAGTAAATCAATCAGTACCAGGAACAAGTGCAGCCTTTGATCAAGTTCGTGCAAAAAATCCAGATATTTTGCTTCTTGCACTAACTCCACAAGAGGACACTACAATGGTAGAAGAATCTTCAGATCTTGCACTTGATGTAGATAATATTTCAAGAGGATATAGAATTATAGAAGCTGCTAAGGAAATGGGAGCTACAAAATTTGTTCATATTTCTTTTCCAAGACATATGAGTATTGAACTTCTAGCTCTTAGAAGAAATATTATGAAAGAAGCTGCAGATGAACTGGGAATAGAATTTATTGATGAAACTGCACCAGACCCAACATCAGATGTTGGAATACCAGGAGCACAACAATATATTGCTGAAAAAATTCCTACATGGATTGAAAAATATGGAAAAGATACAGCTTTCTTCTGTACAAATGATGCTCATACTGAACCACTTCTTCGTGGAATAGCTTCAGGTGGAGCAATATTTGTAGAACAAGATTTACCATCTCCAATTATGGGTTATCCAGGAGCATTTTCAGTAGATCTTTCAGGAGAAGCAGGAGATTGGCCAGCAATTAATAAAAAGGTTGAAGATGTAGTAGTTGAAAAAGGTGGCTCAGGAAGAATGGGAACTTGGGCATATTCACTGGGATATTCAACAACTATAGGAGCAGTTGATCTTGTAATAGATGTACTTGATGGTAAAAAAGAACTTACAAATATAGATGATATAAAATCAGCAATTGGAAATTATACTGAAGGAGCAAATTGGATGGGCTCTTATTATGTAGATAGAGCAAGTGGAGAGGAAATGACAAATCACGTTTTAGTTTCTCAAGACACTTATGTTTATGGTAAAGGATATTTAGGAATGGACAAAGTAGAAGTTCCTGAAAAATATTTACAAATGAATGTAGATGAGGCTCAAGGCAAATAAAGATGTACCAACGGCAAGGCCGTTGGTCCTTTTTTAATAAGAGGTGAATTATGGGAATATTATTAGAAGCTAAAAATGTAGAAAAAAGTTTTGAACAAAATACAGTTTTAAAAGATGTGAATTTTACATTAAATGAAGGGGAAATTTTAGGGCTTGTTGGTGAAAATGGTGCTGGAAAATCTACTTTAATGAATATTATTTTTGGAATGGAAGTAATTAATGAAACGGGAGGATATAGTGGAGAGGTTTTATTAAATGGTAAAAAAATAAATTTTAAATCTCCAATTGAAGCTCTAGATAGTGGTATTGGAATGGTGCATCAAGAGTTTAATCTAATACCTGGATTTACTGTTTCAGAAAATATTACTTTGAATATGGAAAAAACCAACAAAAATTTAGTTTCTAGTGTAATTGGAAAAAAGTATGAGACAGTAGATACTAAAGAAAATCTTAAAACATCAGAAAATGCTCTTAATACTTTAGGCGTAAATATAGATTCTAAGGAATATCTTAGTGAGATGCCTGTTGGGCATAAACAGTTTATAGAGATTGCAAGAGAGATGACAAGAGAAAAGGTAAAATTAATTATAATGGATGAGCCAACAGCTGTATTAACTGAAAGTGAGGCAGAAATTTTAATTAAATCTCTTAAGAAACTTGCAAGTCTTGGAATTTCAATTATATTTATTTCACATAGATTATCTGAAGTTATTGATCTTTGCGACAATATAATTGTTTTAAGAGATGGATTTGTTGTAGAAAATAGAAAATCAAGTGATTATACTATTGAAGAAATAGCAAGTCTTATGGTTGGTAGAAATGCAAAGAAACAAGAAGGGGAAATAATTGAAAGAAAAAAATTAAATAAAGAAGATATTATTTTAGATATAAAAAATCTATGGGTGGATATGCCAGGTGAACAAGTAATAGATGTAAATTTAAGTGTAGTTCGAGGTGAGATACTTGGAATTGCAGGAATTGCAGGACAGGGAAAACTTGGTATTCCAAATGGAATTTTGGGGACATATCCTGTTGGTGGAGAGGTTATTTTTAATAATGAAAATTTAAAGCTTGGAGATACTTTTAGTATTTTAAGAAAAAAAATTGCCTTTGTATCTGAAGATAGGCGTGGAGTTGGACTTCTTCTAGAGGAACCTATTTATTGGAATATTGCTTTTAATGCAATGCAAGTCCAAAATAAATATTTAAAAAAACGCTTTGGTATTAAATTTAGAGATGAAGTGGCAATGAAGGAACTTGCAGATTTTTATATAGATTCACTTGCTATAAAGTGTATGGGACCTACTCAAAGGGCTCAAAATCTATCTGGTGGAAATCAACAAAAAGTTTGTCTTGCAAAGGCTCTTGCTATGGAACCAGAACTTTTATTTGTATCAGAGCCAACTCGTGGTATTGATATTGGTGCAAAAGAGCTTGTTCTTAATACTTTAAAGGAAACAAATGCAAAGGACGATACATCAATAGTTATGATATCTTCAGAACTTGAAGAGTTAAGAAGTATTTGCGATAGAATTGCAGTTATTTGTGATGGTAAGATTGCAGGTATTCTTTCTCCTTATGATTCATCAGAAAAATTTGGATTATTAATGAGTGGAGTTAGTTTAAAAGAGGTGAATGCAAATGTATGAAAAGCAAAATCTTATTAAAAAATTTGGACTTCCAAGAATTATTATAGCAGTATTTTTAATAGCTCTTTTTATTATAGCTCCCTTTGTAGGAGTAGGAGTAAGGCAATCTTTTGAAGATGTTATAAGTAGATTTGGAATGTTTTCTATATTAGTGCTTTCAATGGTTCCTATGATTCAATCAGGATGTGGGCTTAACTTTGGTATTCCTGTTGGAATAATTGGAGGAATACTTGGAGCAATAACAAGTATTGAGTTTGGATTTTCTGGACTTTTAGGAATACTTATAGCAGTTTTATTTGGAGTAGTTGTATCTATTTTATTTGGTTTATTATATGGTTTTTTATTAAATAGAATAAAAGGTGATGAGATGCTAATTGCAACATATGTAGGATATTCCTTTGTTGCTTTTATGAGTATAATGTGGATAGTTTTACCTTATAAAAATCCAGTTTCTGTAATGAGTTATGGAGGAAGTGGACTTCGTCAGCAAATACCTGTTGCAGATTATTGGATGGTTAATTCTACAATTGATGGAACTACAAGAAGTGTTGGTATAATTTCAAACTTTTTATCTTTTGAAATAGCTGGAGTTACAATACCAACGGGAATGATTTTATTTTTTGCATTAATGGCAATAATCGTTTGGGGATTTTTCAAAACAAAAACTGGAACAAGTATTACAGCAGTAGGTTCAAATCCTGAATATGCTAAGGCATCAGGAATTAATATAAATAAAATGAGAGTAATCTCAGTAATAATGTCAACAGCAATAGCAGCTATTGGTATAATAATATATCAACAAAGTTATGGATATATTCAGCTGTATACAGCTCCTCTTGCATTTACATTTCAATCAGTAGCTGCTATTTTAATTGGTGGAGCAAGTTTAAATAAAGCTTCAATAGTAAATGTAATAGTTGGAACAATTCTATTTCAAGGAATTTTGACAATGACTCCTACAGTAATTAATGGAGCATTAAATATAGATATTTCAGAAGTTCTAAGAATTATAGTAACTAATGGAATGATTATATATGCACTTACAAGGAGGAATGAATAATGAAAAAAACTAAATTTTTAAATAAATATATGGTTCCAATTCTATTTTTAGTTATTTGTGGAATAGGAATTTATATAGCAAGACCTCCTCTTGCATATTTAACTGGTGAACTTGCAAGAAGAATGGTTAGAAATACATTTTTAGTACTTGCTCTAATAATACCAATTCTTGCTGGTATGGGAATTAACTTTGGTATTCCCTTAGGTGCAATGGCTGGGCAAATTGGCCTTATTTTTGTAACAGACTGGGGAGTAGTTGGAGTAAAGGGACTTTTCTTAGCTGCTATAATAGCAACTCCTATTGCAATGCTTTTAGGACATTTTTCAGGTAGGGTTTTAAATAAAGCTCGTGGACGAGAGATGATTACATCAATGATGCTTTCATTTTTCATACTTGGAATATATATGCTGTTTTTATTATATTTATGTGGATCTATAATTCCTTTTAGAAATAATAAAATAATATTATCTCAAGGATATGGAGTAAAAAACGCACTTAAGCTAGATGTTGCAAAGGGATTTGATGATTTACTAAAATTTAATGTAAATATTCCAATTGGAACTCAAAAAATCGCCTTTGAAGTGCCTGTATTTACTATTATATTAATAGTTCTTCTTTGTGTATTTACTATTTGGTTTAAGAAAACTAAAATAGGTCATGATATGAGAGCTGTTGGACTTGGTCAAAAGGTAGCTGCAAATGCAGGGCTTAATACAGATAAAATTAGAATTCAATCAATTGTAATTTCAACTGTACTTGCTTCTTATGGTCAAATAATATATCTACAAAATATAGGAACATTAAATACCTATGCAGGTCAAGATCAAGCAGCGCTATATGCTGCAGCTTCACTTCTTGTAGGTGGTGCAAGTGTATCTAATGCATCAATACCAAATGCAATTATTGGAACTGCACTATTTCACTTAATGTTTATAGTAATGCCTCAAGCAGGTAAGGCTCTAACTGGAGATGCAATGATTGGCGAGTATTTTAGAACATTTTTAAGTTATGGTGTTGTAACAGTTGCATTAATAATGCATGCTTATGAAAGACAAAGAGGTCTTGAAGAGCAAAGAAGAAATACAAGATTAAAAGTTCAAAAAGAAATTAAAGCAAATTAAAGGCTGTGTAAACAGCCTTTTTTTAATAGAATTTTAATAATTAAAGAAAGCTAGGTTGTTGTATGAAGTGCCAAAGATTGATATAATATTATTCGAATAATTATAAATATCCGAAGATGAAAGGTCTGATTAAGTGAAGACAAAGATTATAAAGATTGATAAGGATAATATTGAAAGAAAGAAGATTGAAGAAATCACTAGAGCTTTTTCTGATGGAAAACTTGTTGTAATTCCTACGGAAACAGTATATGGACTAGGCGCAAATGGATTAGATGAAGAGGCTTGTAAAAATATTTTTAAGGCTAAGGGAAGACCTGCTGACAATCCACTTATTTTACACATTGCAGAAAATTCTCAATTAGATGAATTAGTAAGTGAAATACCAGAGCTTGCTAAAAAATGTATTGATGAATTTTGGCCAGGTCCTATTACAATGATTTTTAAAAGATCAGATAAAATTCCAAATGTTGTAACTGCAGGACTTGATACAGTTGCAATTAGAATGCCATCTCATGAAATTGCAAGAGCGATTTTAAAAGATTGTAAACTACCAATAGCAGCACCTTCTGCAAATTTATCAGGAAGACCAAGTCCAACTGCATTTAAACATGTAAAAGAGGACTTAGATGGAAAAGTTGATATAATAGTAGATGGTGGAGTTACAAATGTTGGAATTGAATCTACTGTAATTGATATGACTTCAAATCCACCTATGATTTTAAGACCAGGTGGAATAACATATGAAGATTTAAAAAAGATTATTCCAGATGTTGCAGTTGATAATACTACAATAGATGCAAGTGATCATGCTATTCCAAAATCTCCAGGACAAAAATATCGTCATTATGCACCAATTGCTGATGCCTATTGTTTTACTGGAAATTTAGATGGAGTTGTAAAAGAAGTTAACAAAAGATTAAAAGAAAATAGTGATAAAAAAGTTGCAGTTCTAGCTACAACAGAAACAAAAGATGATTATAATGGGGCATATATTGTAATAGATTTAGGATCTAGAGAAAATATGCAAGAAATTGCACATAACCTTTTTGATGCGCTTAGAAAGTGTGATGAGGAGGAAGTAGATCTTATATATGCAGAAGGCTTTGATTTTAGAGGAATTGGAGCTGGAATTATGAACAGACTTTTAAAAGCCTGTGGAGGCAAGTTAGTGCTTGGACTATAAGGAGGAAAAAATGGGAAAAGTTATAGTTACAGATCATCCGTTAATTCAACACAAATTAACAATTTTAAGAAAAAAGGATACATCATCAAAGGATTTTAGACAAATAGTAACAGAAATATCTGCATTAATGGGATATGAGGTTACAAGAGATTTTGAATTATCTGATGTTGAAATTGAAACACCTCTTGAAACTTATGTAGGAAAAGAAATAAGTGGTAAAAAAGTAGGTATAGTTCCAATACTAAGAGCAGGAATAGGAATGGTTGATGGAGTTTTATCAGTAATGCCAGCTGCAAGAGTAGGACATGTTGGAATGTATAGAGATCCTGAAACTTTAAAACCAGTAACATATTATTGCAAACTTCCTAAGGATGTTGAAGAAAGAACATTTATTATTCTAGATCCAATGCTTGCAACAGGTGGATCTTTAATAGAAGCTATTGATGAAGTAAAAAGAATGGGTGCTACAAATGTTAAAGCATTAAATATATTAGCAGCACCAGAGGGATTAAAAGCAGTTCAAGAAGCACATCCAGATGTTGATATTTATGTAGCATCTATTGATAGATGTCTAAGTGAAGAAGGATACATCTTACCAGGACTTGGAGATGCTGGAGATAGATTATTCGGAACAAAATAATTTTTAAAGGGAGTTCTTATGGAGAGTTTAATAATACCATTTTTTGTAGCGGTTTTAATAAGTGTTATTATGACACCAATAATTATTAAATTAGCTAAGAAATTTGGATTTATGGATATACCAAAGGACAACAGAAGAATGCATAAAAAGCCCATACCATTAGCGGGTGGGCTTGGAATGTATATTACATTTGTTGTATCTATACTTATTTTTGCGAAAGTTTTAAAACTTACTTTAAGTAGTGAGGTTATAGGGTTAATAGCTGGTTCAACAGTAATTGTCCTATCAGGTCTTATAGATGATAAAGTAGGTCTTAGTCCAAAGAAAAAGATAATTTTTCAACTTGTAGCAGGAATATGTTTAGTAGTTGGTGGAGTTAGAATTGAATTTTTTAATAATCCATTTAATATAGGAGATCCATTTATATATATTAAGTATTTATCTATTCCAATAACACTATTTTGGATTACTGGAATTACAAATACAATAAATTTAATAGATGGTCTTGATGGACTTGCAGCAGGGGTTTCTATGATTTGTGCCATATCACTTATGATGATTGCATATAAATTTGGATACACAGAAGTAGCTATTATAGCAGCAATACTTGCAGGAGCATGTCTTGGATTTTTACCTTATAATTTTAATCCTGCTAAAATATTTATGGGAGATACAGGAGCTTTATTTTTAGGTTTTGTGCTTTCTTATATATCTATAGAAGGAGTTATGAAATCTGTTGCAATTCTTACTATTATAGTTCCAGTTTTAATTCTTGGAGTGCCTGTATTTGATACTGCCTTTGCAATGGTAAGGCGTAAATTAAGTGGTAAAAGTATGGTAGAAGCAGATAAAGGACATTTGCATCATAGACTTTTAGCTATGGGATTGTCACAAAGACAAACTGTGCTAGTTTTATATACAATATCTATAATTTTTGGAATACTTGCAAATAAAATTTCAGAATTTAGTACAAATCAAGGACTAATAGTTTCTATAATAATATTTATAGCTATTATTGCTCTTGGATTTATAACAGGTATGTTTAAAACGAAGGGAGAATAAAATGAAGGTTCTTACAGTGTTCGGTACTAGACCGGAGGCTATAAAAATGGCTCCAATAGTTAAGGAGCTTGAAAAAAGAGAAAATATAGAATCAATTGTTGCAGTAACAGGACAACATAGAGAAATGTTAGATCAAGTTTTAAAAATATTTAATATTGTGCCAGACTATGACTTAAATATTTTTAAACCAGGTCAAACATTAACAGAAATTACAGTAAATGCAATGTTAGGACTTGAAAAAATATTAGATGAAACAACTCCAGATGTATTGCTAATTCAAGGAGATACAACGACAGTATTTTCATCAAGTATTGCAGCTTTTTATAAAAAAGTAAAAATAGGACATGTAGAAGCAGGTCTTAGATCTGGAAATTTATATTCACCTTTTCCAGAAGAAGCAAATAGAAAGCTAACAGGAGTACTTGCTAATTTTCACTTTGCACCAAC
Organism: Peptoniphilus stercorisuis; assembly: GCF_017874395.1. GTDB lineage: Bacteria > Bacillota > Clostridia > Tissierellales > Peptoniphilaceae > Anaerosphaera > Anaerosphaera stercorisuis. The sequence goes on from NZ_JAGGLJ010000010.1 coordinate 40,643, forward strand.
AAATAGTAATAGAGAAAATTTATTAAAAGAAGGATATAATGATGAGAATATTTACATAACGGGAAATACAGTTATTGATGCTCTTAAATATTCTGTAAAAGAAGATTATCATTTTGAAGAAGAACTTTTAAATAAAATAGACTATGAAAATAAAAAAGTAGTGCTTTTAACATCTCATAGACGTGAGAATATAGGTAAGCCTATGGAAAATATTTTCCAAGCAGTACTTGATGTAGTTCATGAAAATGATGATGTGGAAGTAATATTTCCAGTACATTTAAATCCAAAGGTTCGTGAGATCGCAAATAAATATTTTGAAAATGAAGAAAAAGTTCATATGATTGAACCCCTTGACTATCTTCCTTTCTCAAATTTAATAAATAAAGTCTATCTTGTAGTTACAGATTCAGGTGGAATTCAAGAAGAGGCACCAGCTCTTGGAAAACCTGTTCTTGTAGTAAGAGAAGAAACTGAAAGAATGGAAGGGGTACTTGCAAATACTGCAAAACTTGTAGGTACAAAATATGAAAATATTTATAATGGATTTAAAGAGCTAATTGAAAATAAGAAAAAGTATGATGAAATGGCTCATGCAGTAAATCCTTATGGTGATGGAACTGCAGCTAAAAAAATAATAGATATTCTTGAAGAAGAAATGAACTAGAAAAAAGTAGGACTAAAAGTCCTACTTTTTCTCTTTAAATAATTTTGTAAAAGGTGTAGAATAGTATTTAAGAAAATGTTTTTCTTAAATTAAATTATTTTAGAAACTTTCTTCTTGAAAATAGTGAATTAAATTTATATAATGGTATATATAGAAATGGGACGTATTTCACAATGCGAAAATAAAGGTTATATCTTTTGGAAATTTTTTAGTAGGGATAGTTATGTCTTCGCTAATTAAAAATTTAACAATCTTTTAGATAGGTAAAATAAGGGTATAATTAAAAGTAAAGCCATTTTTTATATTTATTAAATTTAATACTTTTGCTATTTTTAAGAAATAGTAAGTGTTATTTATTATTAATAAGTTATAATATAGTTAAAGTAGTATGGTTATTATATATATTTTTTAAATATTAGTATGCAAACCTTACTATTCTTTAGCAAAAATAATAAATATTATTTTATTTAGCTTTTAGGTGATGATAATCACAATATGGATTTATCCATAAAAAAAGGAGGATATAATGGAAAAAGTAGTAATAGCAAGTGCTGTAAGAACTCCAGTAGGATCTTTTGGAGGAGCATTAAAATCATTATCAGCAGTAGATCTAGGTGTAATAGCAACTAAAGAAGCAATAAAAAGAGCGGGAATTGATCCTGCAATAATTGACGAAGTTGTTATCGGAAACGTTCTTCAAGCAGGCCTTGGACAAAACGTTGCAAGACAAGTAGCAATCAATGCAGGAATTCCAAAAGAAATTCCAGCAATGACACTTAACAAAGTTTGTGGATCAGGACTTAGAGCAGTTTCATTAGCAGCTCAAATGATTAAAGCAGGAGATGCTGATGTTATTCTTGCTGGTGGTACTGAATCAATGTCACAAGCACCTTTCTTAGTAAGAGATGCTAGATGGGGAGCTAGAATGGGAGATAAAACTTTCGTTGATGAAATGCTTGTTGATGGACTTGTTGATGCTTTTCATAAATATCACATGGGAATTACAGCAGAAAACGTATCAGAACAATATGGTATAACAAGAGAAATGCAAGATCACCTTGCAACAGCTTCTCAAAACAGAGCTTCTAAAGCAAGAGCTGAAGGAAGATTCAAAGATGAGATAGTACCAGTAGAAATTACTGATAGAAAAGGTAGAGTTACTGTAGTTGAAGATGATGAATTCATTAGAGACGGAATTACAGAAGACGGCTTAGGAAAATTAAGACCAGCATTTAAGAAAGACGGAACTGTTACAGCAGGTAATGCTTCAGGAATCAATGATGGTTCAGCAATGCTTGTTGTTATGAGCGAATCAAAAGCTAAAGAGCTTGGAATTAAACCTCTTGCAACAGTTGTATCTTATGCATCAGCAGGTGTAGACCCATCAATCATGGGAACAGGACCTATTCCTTCATCAAGTAAAGCACTTGAAAAAGCAGGTCTTGAAGTTAAAGATCTTGATTTAATCGAAGCAAATGAAGCATTTGCTGCACAAGCTCAAGCTGTAGCTAATACACTTGGATTTGACATGGACAAAGTTAATGTAAATGGTGGAGCTATTGCAATTGGTCACCCAATTGGAGCTAGTGGATCAAGAATATTAACTACTCTTCTATATGAAATGGAAAAAAGAGACGCTAAAAAAGGTCTTGCAACACTTTGTATAGGTGGAGGACAAGGTACAGCTCTTATTGTTGAAAGAGACTAATTTAAAATTCCTACTCTTTTTGAGAAAAGGAGTAAACAATGAATTACAAATATTTAAAAGAAGAATTAGAAGATGGTATTTTAATTCTTACAATAGATAGACAAGAAAGTCTAAATGCATTAAATGGAGAATTGCTTTTTGAAATTGATAGTTATTTTACTGAACTTAGAAATAGGGATGAGGTAAGTGTTGTTATAATAACTGGTGCAGGAAGATCCTTCGTAGCAGGAGCAGATATTGGAGAAATGGCACAATTAAATGCAAATGAAGGAGCAGAATGGGGCAGAAAAGGAATGAATGCATTCCTAAAAGTTGAAAAAATTGACAAACCTGTTATAGCAGCTATCAATGGATTTGCACTAGGTGGAGGATGTGAACTATCACTTGCATGTGATATAAGACTTGCATCTGAAAAGGCTAAATTTGGCCAACCTGAAGTAGGTCTTGGAGTTACACCAGGATTTGGTGGAACTCAAAGACTTTCTCGTGCAATAGGACTTTCAAGAGCAAAGGAACTAATTTATACTGCAGAAATTATATCAGCTGAAGAAGCATATAATATAGGACTAGTTTCAAAAGTTGTTATTCATGATGAATTATTAAATGCTGCAAAAGAGTTAGCTGAAAAAATTGCTAAGAACTCAAAATTAGCCGTTAAATACTCAAAAGAAGCTATTAATACTGGTATTCAAACTGATATTGACAGTGGAATGGACATTGAAAGGGCAAACTTTGGACTTTGTTTTGCAACAAAAGACCAAAAAGAAGGTATGAAGGCATTTCTTGAAAAAAGGGCTCCTAAATTTATAGGAGAATAATTTGGAGGTATTAGAATGAAAATAGCTGTAATAGGTTCAGGTACAATGGGATCTGGAATTGCACAAGTATTAGCACCAAAACATGAAGTTATAGTAAGAGATATAGCTCCTGAAGCTTTAGAAAAAGCAAAAGCTAGAATTGAAAAAGGATATGCTAAAAATGTTTCTAAAGGAAGAATGACAGAAGAAGAAATGAAAGTTGCACTTTCAAATCTTTCAACTTCAGATAAAATTGAAGACATTAAAGACTGTGATTTAGTAATAGAAGCAGCAACAGAAAATCCTAAAATCAAAAAAGCTATATTTAAAGAATTAGATGAAGTATGTGACGAAAAAACAGTTCTTGCATCAAATACTTCTTCATTATCAATAACTGATATTGGAGCAGCAACAGGAAGACCTGATAAAGTTATTGGAATGCATTTCTTTAATCCAGTACCTATGATGAAACTTGTAGAAGTTATCTCAGGACAATTAACTGATCTTAAAGTTAAAGAAGATATAATTGAACTTTCAAAAAAAATAGGAAAAACTCCTGTAGAAGTTGCAGAAGCACCAGGATTTGTAGTAAATAGAATTCTTATTCCAATGATCAATGAAGGAATTGGAATCTATGCTGAGGGAATAGCAAGTGTTGAAGATATTGATGCTGCTATGAAACTTGGAGCAAATCACCCAATGGGACCTTTAGAATTAGGAGATCTTATTGGACTTGATGTAGTTCTTGCAATAATGGATGTTCTTTATGATGAATTTAGAGATCCAAAATACAGAGCACATACATTACTTAGAAAAATGGTACGTGCAGGACAACTTGGAAGAAAAACTAATAAAGGTTTTTACGACTACAATTAATAGAAGAAAAAGCGCTGTTTACAGCGCTTTTTTTATATTTAAAAAATTATTGTAAAAAGTAAAACATATTAGTACTTTAGTGATATAATCAAACTATACAATATAAAATTAGTGAGGTGTAATTATGAAAAAGAAGAGCTTTTTTAATAGTTTAATATTCAAACTACTTTTAGGAATTATCGTAGGTATTTTCATTGGTAAATTTGCAAATGAAGGATTAATACTTGTAGTTGATGCTATTAAAAATGTACTTGGAGACTTAATAGGATATATTGTCCCATTAATAATCCTTGGTTTTATAACACCTGCAATTGTAAGTTTAAAAGACAGTGCAGGAAAAATTTTAACAGTAACACTTTTAATATGCTATATTTCATCAGTGGGAGCTGCAACAATGAGTTTAATTGCTGGTAGAATTATAATCCCACACTTAAATATAGCAACTCATGTAGGCGAGGGAAACCTTATACCGGAATCATCCTTTGCTCTAACAATTGATCCAATAATGCCAGTAATGACAGCACTTATAACATCTATATTAATAGGACTTGCAGTCTTATGGACAAAGTCCGAAACTTGGGAAAACTTACTTAAAGAATTAAATAATATAGTTCTTGCAATAGTAGATAAAGTTGTAATTACAATTTTACCAGTTTATATTGCATCAACATTTGCAACTCTTGCATATGAGGGTGCGGTACTTTCAGAAATCCCAGTATTCTTAAAGATTATTTTAATTGTAATTGTAGGACATTTTATTTGGATGGGACTTTTATATTCAATAGGTGGAGCAATTGCAAAAGTAAACCCTAAAGAAGTATTTAAACACTATGCACCAGCATATTTTACAGCAGTTGGTACAATGTCATCTGCAGCAACACTTCCAGTTGCATTAAAATGTGCTAGAAAATCAAAAGTTTTAGATCCAAAGATTAGAGACTTTGTAATACCAATTTGTTCAAATACACATCTTTGTGGTTCTGTACTTACAGAAGTGTTTTTTGTAATGACAGTTTCACAAATTCTTTATGGAAAACTTCCTGAATTATCTACAATGATTGTATTTATATTACTACTTGGAATATTTGCAATAGCAGCACCAGGAGTGCCTGGAGGAACAGTAGTTGCCTCTCTTGGATTGATTATATCAGTTCTTGGCTTTGACAACTCAGGAACAGCTTTAATGCTTTCTATATTTGCACTACAAGACAGCTTTGGTACTGCATGTAATGTTACTGGAGACGGAGCAATCGCTTTAATGGTTACAGGAATATTTAAAAAAGTACCAGGAAGAGATGGAAATCCAGTATATGATGGAACAGACGAATAAAATATATATTGTATATTAAAAACCACCCTTAAGGGTGGTTTTTTAAATGATTTCATATCTATAAAGTTTTCTATATAGAGTAGATAGATTTATTTCAAGTAAATCAGCTATTTTTTGTTTTGATTTTGTAGAATTTCCATACTTATCTAAATAAACAGATAAAACTTTTTTTTCAAAATTTTCAGTTAAATCTTGAAGAGAAGATTTTTGATTTGTATTAACATTTTCATAATTTTCTATATTATTATCTAAATAAAATTCATTGAAAAAATTCGGTAAACAATTAGGTCCAATAGTTTTCTCATCACAAATATTTACAAGATATTCTACTACTTTTTCTAATTCTTTAATATTTCCCTTCCAATTTGAATTTTTAAATATATTAATTAAATCCTCAGAAAAAACCTTTTGTTCCTTATTTAATATTTGACAATACTCTTTTAGTTTTGAGTTTGCAATTATTTCAACATCATTACTTCTCTCACGAAGAGGTGGTATATTTATTGGAATTACATTTAATTTATAATATAAATCTTTCATAAATAAGCCATCTTCAAGAGCTTCTTCAAGATTATTAGAAGTTGATGAAATAATTCTAATATCAATATTTACCTTTTCTTTAGAGCCAAGCCTATGAAAAGAATTTTCAGTTAAAACTTTAAGTAATTTTGGCTGTAAATGAAGTGGAATACTTGTGATTTCATCTAAAAATATAGTTCCTCTATTTGCAAGTTCAAACTTACCTATTCTTCCTTGTTTTTGAGTGCCATTTATATTATTTGCAGTATATCCAAAAAACTCTGCTTCAAGTAAATTATCAGGAATATTTTTACAATCTATTTTAATAAAAGGATGATCTGCTCTATTAGAACTATTGTGAATAGATCTTGCAAAAAGTTCCTTTCCAGTACCTTCCTCACCTCTAATCATTACAAAAGAATTTCCAGAAGAAATTTGTTTTGCAAGAGTAATAGTGTTTTGGATTGAAATACTTTGCCCTAAAATATTGTGGAAATTTATATTTTCATTGGCATCTATAATATTATAGGCATTTAATATGGCATTAGAATATTTAGAAATTTGATAAATATAGCTTTTCATATCATCATTTAAGCTATTGACCATATATTTAACTAAAAATTCTTCATTATTTACATTTAAATCTTCCTTTAGCGATACAATATTATTTTCAAATAAATTTTCATTATTTATATTTTCGAAAATATCAAAAATATATTTATTATTTAAATCCATATGTCTGCAATTTAAAACCTCTAAAGTCTTTTTATTATAATTTAAAATCTTCTTATCCTTATCAGTTAAAATAACTCCATACTCAAGTGAATTTGCAATATTAGAAAACTCCTTATTTTTTAGAGAAAGAGTTTTTATGGTCTCTTCATATTTTAAATTTCCTGCAAGTAAAGAACTTAATTTATTTAAGAATAAATTTATATTAGAAAGATTTTCATTTATATATTCTTTTTTGTCCTTATCAAAGGCAATAAGCCCAATAACTCCAAGGACTTCATTTTCTTTAGATAAAATTGGATATCCAATATTGGCAATCTCTGAACAATTTTCAATAAAAGAGCAATTTACACATCTATCACTTAAATTTCTTTCTATAACAGATTCGGGTCTTTTATTTTTTAAAATATATTCATAGGAGCATCCAGATGGAAGTTGCTCGCCTATGTACCTTTTATATTTTCCTGTTGCAGCAATTCTTATTAAATCATTAGTAATAATCGTAACATCTATTTCAAGAATAGCACTTATTGCCTCAGCTACTTCTTGAACATGAACTGCTATATTTTTTAATTCATTCATAATTAACACATCCCATTTATAAATATATTTAAAGAATATTATAAAATTCTCAATAATGCAAATTATATTTCTTATTTTGCAAAAATGCGAAGGATATCTACTCTAAATCCATTGACTTGGATTTTCTTAATTGTTATATTTGTAATTAGAAAGAGCAGTTTAAAAATTATTATAGGAGGAAAATCTATGTTTAAAAAAAATCAAAAGAAAGAAAGTAAAAATATAAATGCCTTTCTCATCGTATTTGGTGTAATTGTTGCATGTTATATTTTATCACTTTTTGTAAGTCCAGGTACTTTTGACAGGGAAGTAGTAAATGGTAGAACAATTGTAATTCCAAATTCATTTCATAGTGTTGAAAAGGTTTATTTAGGACCGCAATCAATTTTCCAAGCTATTCCAAATGGACTTGAGTCTTCAGCAGGTATGATGTTTTTAGTAATGCTTGTTGCAGGTTGTATTGAAGTTTATAAAAGAACTAAAACTCTAGACAAAGGTGTTTCAAAAATACTTTCAAAGGCAGAGGTTATTGGTTCAGAAAAAATACTTATTATAATTATGATTATATTTGCTTGTTTTGGAGGATTTTTAGGATGGAATGAACAAATAGTTCCATTTATTCCAATAATAATTTCTCTATGTATAGCACTTGGATATGACTTAATGACAGGTGTTGCTTGTTCAGCACTTATTGACATGATCAGTTTTTCAATTTCTCCAACTAGTGTTTATACAGTTGGTATTTCGCATGAAATTGCAGAGCTTCCAATGTTTTCAGGATTTTTATTTAGATTTGTATTACTAGTTATATTTGATGTAATAGTAATGGCTTATGTACTTAGATATGCAAGAAAAGTTAAAAGAGATAAAAGTTTATCTATAACATCGGATATCGATGATACAGAATTTAGAATTGACTATACAGATATTACAAAAGATCCATTATCTAAAAGACAAAGTTTATCTCTACTTGTTTTCTTAATTACTTTTATTGTTGCAATTTTAGGAGTTTCAAAACTTGGTTGGTCAATGAATGACTTATCAGCATGCTTTTTATTTACGGCAGTAGCAGCAGGTTTAATTAATAAATTAAATCCAAATGAAATCATAGATTCTATTATAGATGGAGCTAAAGATGGCTTAAGACCTGCACTTGTTATAGGACTTGCTCGTGGTATTCAATGGATACTTACAGAGTCAGGAATAATTGACCCTATTATTAATGCGATTTCAAAACCACTTATGGTATTGCCTGGATCTATTACTGCAATAGCTGTAATGGTTGTAATAGCACTCTTCAATGGTTTAATAACATCAGGATCTGCTAAGGCTATGGCTCTTATGCCAATTCTTATTCCATTAGCTGATTTAATTGGTATGACTAGACAAACTATGATTCTTGCTTTTCAACTAGGTGATGGACTTACAAACTCAATGTGGTTTACAAGTGGTACACTTTTAATTTTCTTAACAATTGCAAAAATTCCACTTAAGAAATGGTGGAAATTTGTTACGCCACTTATATTAATGCTTACAGCAGTAAGTGTAGTTGCCTTAGTTGTAGCGACAAATATAGGTTATGGACCATTCTAAGGAGGTTATTTTATGAAAGAGAGATTAGAAGAAATAGAAAGTGAGTTAATTGAACTTAGAAGATATTTTCATGAAAATCCAGAAAAATCTTGGGAAGAATATAATACTCAAAAGGAAATAATGAGATATTTAGATTCACTAAATATTCCATATATAAAGGTCAATAATACAGGTGTGATTGCAACAATTAAGGGAAAAAATTCAAGTGAAAAAATCATTGGAATAAGAGCAGATATTGATGCACTGCCAATGGATGAACTTGGAAGTTGTCCATATAAATCTAAAAATGATGGATTTATGCATGCTTGTGGACATGATACACATATTACAATTTTACTTGGAACTGCTAAGATACTTTCAGAGATGAAGGATGATTTAAAGGTTACAGTTAGACTTTTATTTCAACCAGCAGAAGAGTTTATTGAAGATAGCGGCGCAACTTATATGAAAAATGAAAAGGAAGTTTTAGAATGTGATAGATTAATTGCTCTACACATTTGGTCTCAAATGGAAGCTGGATATGCAGGACTTCAAGCAGGACCTGTAATGGCAGCTGCTGATACTTTTGATTTTTATATAAATGGAAAAGGTGGACATGGCGCACTTCCTCATCAAACAATTGATCCAGTTGTTGCAGGTTCAGAGCTTGTAATGTCTCTTCAAAGAGTAGTAAGTAGAGAGATAAACCCACAAGATACTGCTGTATTAAGTGTTACAGCATTTCATTCTGGAACTACTGCAAATATAATTCCGGATACAGCTCATTTAATGGGAACTACAAGAACATTTAATAATGAGCTTAGATCTAAATATGAAGAAATCTTAAATAGAGTTGCACAAGGTGTTGCACAATCTACAAAAACAGATATAAAACTAGAATATCATGAAGGACCACCTGCAATGATAAATGATAGTGAATGTGTAGATACAGGACTTATTGCTGCAAAGAAAATATTTGGAGAAGATAAGGTTGTAAATTATGAACTTCAAATGGGTGGAGAAGATTTTGCAAAATATAAAAACCCCAAATGCTTATTGTTTTTAGGTGGTGGATTTAAAAAAGAAGAAAATAGATTTCCACAACATAGTCCTTATTTTGATATAGATGAAAGAGTTTTGAAATTAGGAGTTGGATACTTTGTGCAATATGTATTAGAGTATGAAAAAGAGATATTGAGGTGCTAATATGAATTATAAAGATTATATGAAAAAAGAATTAATTCCAGCTTTTGGATGTACAGAGCCAATTGCACTAGCTTATGCTGCTGCAAAGGCAAGTGAAATACTTGAAGAGAAACCTGAAAAAATTAAATCAAAACTTTCAGGAAATATAATAAAAAATGCTCATAGTGTAAAAGTTCCAGGAACTGATGGAAGAAAGGGTATTGAAATATCTCTAGTTTCAGGTGCGCTTTATGGTGATGCTTCTAAGGAACTTCAAGTTTTAGAGAATATGGACAAATCAAAACTTTCTGAGGCAGATGAATTAATTAAAGATGGAATAGTTGAAATGGAACTTATGCCAAATGTTTCAAATCTTTATATTGAAGTTGAGGCAATTAAAGGTGATAATTCTGCAATTGTAATACTAGAAAAAGATCATACTAATATTGTGAAAATTCTTAAAAATAATGAAGTTATATTTGAGAAAAAAGAAGAAAATACAGATGATGGAAATGTAGAGTTTTCTTTTGAAAAAATATATGATTTTGCAAAAAATGAAGATTATAGCGACATTAAATATCTTTTAGATGATCAAATTAATTACAATATTGCAATTGCAAATGAGGGAATAGAAAATAGCTGGGGCTCAAATATTGGAAGTATAATACTTAAAACTTCTAAGGATGATTTTGTTGAAAAAATGGTAGCTTATGCATCAGCAGGTTCAGATGCTAGAATGAGTGGATGTGAAAAGCCAGTTGTAATAAATTCAGGATCAGGAAATCAAGGAATAACTGTTTCTGTTCCAATTATAATTTATGCTCGTGAAAAGAACTTTAGCGATGATGAACTTTATAGAGCATTAATATTTGCAAATTTATTAGGGCTTTATTTAAAACAAGGAATTGGAAAATTATCTGCATATTGTGGTGTTGTTTCAGCTTCATCAGCTGCAGTTGCGGGAATAGCTTTCTTAGAAAAAGAAGAAAAATCTATAATAAAAGAGACACTTTCAAACTCACTTGCTGGTAATTCAGGACTTATTTGTGATGGAGCTAAACCATCTTGTGCAATGAAAATAGCATCAAGTTTAAGAAATGCTTTCTTAGCTTATGATCAAGCGAAATTTAAAGAAAGTTTTGAAGCAGGAGATGGAATTGTAATGAATTCGCTAGAGGAAACAATGGAGTCAGTTGGCAGAATTGCAAGATATGGTATGAAATCTACTGATGAAGTTATATTAAATGAAATGCTTGGAAATAAAGAATATATAAAAGAATTTGAAAAGTAAAATGTAGCTCCTTAGGGGGCTATTTTTTTATTTTTAAAATAATGTTGACAAGGAAACAATAAATATGTATTATGAATATATTGTTTCTTAGGAAACAAAAGGAGGCAATATGAAAAAAGTTTTATTAGAAGAATTTACAAAATTATATAATAACCAAGAAATTTTAAGTAATTTAATGAATGAAGATTTATTTGATGAATACTCAAACACAGAGGCGCACTGTATAGAGGCAATTGGAAAACTTGAAAAGCCAAATGGTGTAAATATTGCAAACAAACTTAATATGACTCGTGGTGCAATAAGTAAGATTACAAGAAAATTAGAAAAAAAAGAACTTATATATATAACTTCCCTTGAAGATAATAAAAAGGAAGTAATCTATAAGCTGACAAATAAAGGTAAGGATTTATTTAATAAGCATGAAGAAGCTCATAGAAAGTGGGAAGAAAGAGATTTAAGTTATTTAGATACTATAGATGAAAAAGATTTAGATAAGGTATTAAACTTTATTGAAAACTTTAATAATTATTTGGAGTCTATAATAAAGGAGGAAGAAAATGATAATTGATTTAACTACAAAGGTAAGAGAAGAGCTTGTAGAGCCTTGGCTTGCAAAACAAGAAAAAAAGCATATTGCACTAGGTCATGTTGGAACACATTTAGACACATATTTAAAAAGTGAAATTCCACTAGAATATTTTAAGACAAGAGGTGTATTAATAGATGCATCTTCTTATAGTGAAAAAAGAGAAATAGATATTAAAGATGTTGAAAAATATGAAATAAAAAAAGGTGATTTTGTATTATTTAGAACTGATAGAATAAATAAAACTTATGGAACAGTTGAATATTTTAAAGATCATCCAGAACTTTCACAGGATTTAATTAAATATCTTGCTAAAAAAGAAGTGGCATTTATTGGAATTGACGCTGCAGGAATAAGAAGAGCAGGTGAACATACAGAAGCTGATAAGTACTGTGAAGAAAAAAATGTATATGTAATAGAAAACTTATCTAATTTAGATAAAATTAATTTTGATGAAATGAATATTTATACAATGTGGCTTGAAGATAAAGAAGCAACAGGTCTAAGATGTAGAGTAATAGCGGAAAAGAGAGATTAATATTACTATATTATTTGTATGTAAATTAAATTTATAAACTATCTATCATAAGGTATTATATTAAAGTAATACTTAAATATTTAAAAATTTTGATGTATAATAAATATGTAGAATATTTAGTAGAAGATTAAAAAATAAAAGCATTTTTGTTGAAAGGAGCTATTGTATGAAAGTTTTTGTAACAAGTAGAGTTCCAGAAAAGATATATGAAATGTTAAATGAAAATTTTGAAATTATATATCATAATTCTGAAATACCTTTAAGCAAAGAAGAGATAATAAATGGTGTATCTGATGCAGAAGCCATTTTATGTCCACTGTCTGATAAGATTGATAAAGATATTATAGATAGTGGTAAAAATTTAAAAATTATAGCAAATTATGGCGCAGGATTTGACAATATTGATATTGAATATGCTAAAGAAAAAAATATCATAGTTACAAATGCACCTGCACCATCATCAGCAGTTTCAACGGCTGAACTTTCTTTTGGACTTATATTATGTCTTGCTAGAAATCTAGTAAGAGGAGATGAGGAAGTAAGAAATAATAAGTTTTATGGATGGAGACCGACATATTTTTTAGGCTCTGAACTTAGAAATAAAACCGTTGGAATAATTGGAATGGGAAATATAGGAAAGAATTTGGCTAAAAGATGTCTTTCTTTTGAAATGAATGTAATTTACTATTCAAGAAATAGAAAAGAAGATATAGAATCTCTTGGAGCTAAATATATGTCACGGGAAGAAGTAATAGAAAATGCAGATTTTATATCACTTCACTCAGCCTATGCTAAAGAACTTCATCATATGATCTCTGATAAAGAGTTTGATAATATGAAAAAAAGTGCCTTTTTAATAAATGCAGCAAGAGGACCTTTAGTAGATGAGAAGGCGCTTATTAGAGCATTAAAAGAAGAAAAAATTGCAGGAGCTGCTCTTGATGTATATGAGTTTGAGCCTAAGGTTTCTAAGGAACTTTTAACTCTTAAAAATATAATTTTAGAGCCTCATTTAGGAAATGCAACTTATGAAGCAAGAGGAGAAATGGGAGATGCTGCTTTTTATAATTTATTAGATTATAAAGAGGGTAAAACTCCAAGAAATAAAGTAAATTAAAAAGAATAGCTTAGCTATTCTTTTTTTATGAAAAAATTACATATAATATTGAAAAAAACAGATAATTGCTATAAAATAATATGTTTGTAAGTATAAATATACATATTCTAAAGTTTGCAATTTAAAAATTCTAGTAGTATATTTATAAATGAAAATTTAATATTTAAAATTTAATATTTTCGTATAGTAGAAAGGAAGAAAATATGACAAAAGAAAACAAGATGGGCACTACGCCAATAGGTAAACTTTTAGTAGAGGTTTCGTTACCTATAATGATATCAATGTTTATTCAAGCTCTCTACAATGTTGTTGATTCATTTTTTGTATCTCAATTAAATGAACAAGCTTTTACAGCTGTTTCACTTGCTTTTCCAATTCAAAATACAATGATTGGTATAGCTGTAGGTACAGGAGTTGGTATTAATGCATTATTATCACGTTCTCTTGGAGAGAAAAATCTCAAGCAGGCAAATTTAGCTGCAGAAAATGGAGTATTACTTGCAATTATTTATACAGTAGTATTTTTTATTTTTGGTATTGTAGGTTCAGAAGCTTTTTATAGATCTCAAACTCAAGATCCTAGAATAATAGCTTATGGAGTGGAGTATATTTCTGTAGTTACGATGTTTTCTGCTGGTATTTTTATGCAAATAACAATGGAAAGACTTCTTCAAGCAACGGGAAGATCTATGCTTACTATGATTATGCAAATAGTTGGAGCAGTAACTAATATTATAATGGACCCTATTTTAATATTCGGACTTTTAGGATTTCCAAAAATGGGAGTAAAGGGTGCAGCTATTGCAACAGTAATGGGACAAATTTTAGCGGCAATTTTAGGTATGATATTTGAAAGAAAATATAATACAGAAGTTCATATAAGTGGAATAAAACCACATTTTGAAACTATTAAAAAAATATATGTTGTAGGAATTCCTTCAATAATATTGACATCTCTAACTGGAGTTACAGTTTACTTTTTCAACAAGATATTATCAAAATTTTCAGATACAGCACTTGCAGCTTATGGAGCATATTTTAAAATGCAATCTTTCGTATTTATGCCTGTATTTGGTCTTGTAAATGGTATGGTACCAATACTTGCATATAATTTTGGAGCAGCAAAACCAGATAGAGCAAAAAAAGCTATAAAATATTCTTTAATTGCTGGTGTTTCAATAATGTGTATTGGATTTTTGATTTTCCAAATTTTCCCAAATCAATTATTAAAAGTATTTAATGCATCAGATGAATTACTTGAAATAGGATCTAAAGCACTTAGAATTATTTCTGTATCATTTTTATTTGCAGGAATAAGTGTAGTATCTGCTTCAGTGTTTCAAGCGCTTGGAAATGGAGTATTATCATTAATGATTACATTTTTAAGACTTATACTTGTATTACTGCCAGTAGCTTATTTATTAAGTTTAAAGGGAGATTTATCTCTAGTTTGGTGGGCATATCCAATAGCTGAGGTTGTGGATGCATTTGCATGTACATTTTTCTTAAAGAAATTTGCATTTAAAGAAATTGACTCACTAAAAGTAAGAACTAATTAATTTTAGCCTTAAGGAGGCATCTTATGAAATATGATTTTGAAACAATTTGTGATAGAAGAGGTAAAGGATCTAGAAAGTGGATGCCTGTTGAGGATTTTGAAGAATTAATAGTTCCATTTTCTGTTGCGGATATGGAATTTAACACAGCTCCAGAAATAAAAAAAGAATTAATAAATTATATAGAAAATAATATACTTGGGTATACAACATATATGGATGATTATCTAGAAGAAGTTGTAAAATGGCAAAAGGATATACATGATTTAGACATTAAAGAAGAATATATAGTATCAACTCCTGGAGTAGTAAGTGCTTTATATTATTTAATACTTACATTAACTAAGGAAGATGATGGAATTATAATTTTCAAACCTGTATATCATCCATTTACTGCTTCTGTAGAAGCTGCAAATAGAAATGTTATAAATTGTCCTCTTATAAATAAAGATGGATATTATAAAATTGATTTTGAAAAATTTGAAGATTTAGCAGCAGATCCAAAAAATAAAGCTATAATATTTTGTAACCCTCATAACCCAGTAGGTAGAGTTTGGACAGAAGATGAGTTAACTAAAATAGTTGAAATATCAAAGAAATATAATATTTTAATTATTAGTGATGAAATTTGGTCTGATATAACAATGAGCGGATTTAAAACTACATCTATATTAAAAGTTGCAGGAGATTATTTAGATAGTGTTGTAGTATCTACAGCTGCATCTAAAACTTTTAATCTTGCAGGACTTACATGTTCAAATATTATTATTCCTAATAAATTAATAAAAAGAGCCTTTTTAAAAGAACTAGAAAAACCACATTTAGCAGTTCCAGCACTTGGTTTTGTAGGAACAAAGGCTGCTTATAAATATGGTAAAGACTGGATGAAAGAAATGATTAATGTAGTTGAAGAAAACTACAAATATACCAAAAATTTCTTTGAAGAAAATATCAATGGATCAGTAGTATCTCCTTTAGAAGGAACTTATGCTACATGGGTAGATCTAAGAAGTCTTGGTTTAGATAAAAATCAATTAGAGAAGTTTTTAGTTGAAAAAGCTAAATTTTATGTAAATCAAGGATATTTTTTCGGTGAAGAAGGGGAAGGTTTTATAAGAATTAATTTAGCTTGTCCAAAATCTGTACTTAAAGACAGCTTAAATAGGCTAAAAATTGCTATAGAGAGTTGAAGTATTTATTGCTTTATTGTATTATGAACTTAACTATTAATTTTAAATTAGGGAGGATAATTAATAATGGCAAAAGCAAAATTTGAAAGAACTAAACCGCATGTTAACATTGGAACAATTGGTCACGTTGACCACGGAAAGACAACTTTAACAGCTGCTATAACTCTTATAATGAACAAGAGATATGGTGGAGGAGAATTCGTAGATTACGCTAATATTGATAAGGCTCCAGAGGAAAGAGAAAGAGGAATTACTATCTCTACTTCTCATGTTGAGTATGAAACTCCAAATAGACATTATGCTCACGTTGACTGTCCAGGCCATGCTGACTACGTTAAAAACATGATCACAGGAGCTGCTCAAATGGACGGAGCTATACTTGTAGTATCAGCTGCAGATGGACCAATGCCACAAACAAGAGAGCATATCCTACTTGCAAGACAAGTTGGTGTTCCAAAAATGGTAGTATTCCTAAACAAACAAGACCAAGTTGATGATGATGAACTTATTGAACTTGTTGAAATGGAAGTAAGAGACTTACTAGATGAATATGACTTTGATGGAGATGGAACTCCTATAGTTGTAGGTTCAGCTCTTAAAGCTCTTGAAGAACCAGATGGACCTTGGGGAGATAAAATTGTAAAACTTATGGAAGAAGTAGATGAATATATTCCAGAACCAATAAGAGATACAGAGCATCCATTCCTAATGCCAGTAGAAGATATATTCTCAATCACAGGAAGAGGAACTGTTGCAACTGGTAGAGTTGAAAGAGGAGTTGTAAAAGTAGGAGACAACGTAGAACTTGTTGGACTTACTGAAGAAGTTAGAACAGTTGTTGTAACTGGAGTGGAAATGTTCAGAAAACAACTTGACCAAGCTCAAGCTGGAGATAACATCGGAGCTCTTTTAAGAGGTGTTCAAAGAGAAGAAATCGAAAGAGGACAAGTTCTTGCAGCACCAGGATCAATCAAAACTCACTCAGCTTTTGAAGCAGAAGTTTATGTTCTAAGTAAAGAAGAAGGAGGAAGACATACTCCATTCTTTAACGGATATAGACCACAATTCTATTTCAGAACTACTGATGTAACTGGAGATATCCAATTACCAGATGGTATGGAAATGGTAATGCCTGGAGATAATGCTACTTTTAAAGTAGATTTAATTACACCTATCGCTATGGATGAAGGACTTAGATTCTCAATTAGAGAAGGCGGAAGAACTGTAGCTTCAGGAGTTGTTTCAAAACTTCTAGATTAATTATAAAAAGTAAGAGCCTAGATATCTAGGCTCTTTTTTTGTATTGAATATTATTTGATTTAAAACATTTAATTACATAACAATAACTTCATATCCCTTTTCAATAAATGGTTTCATACCAGCGTGATTCATCATATCTGATAATAGAGGATATGGAAGATCTTTATTAAAATCATATACTTCTAGCATCTTTGAGCATGCAAGGCAGATTCCTGCAATTAAATTGTTTTCAACAGCCTTTTTATAAAGTGGATTATCTTCTTCTATTAATTCCTTAGGAAGTTTAACAGCTTGACCTTCAAAAATAATCTTAACTTCATTTCCAGCCTCATGTAAATCAATAGCATTCATAAGCAAATGTGCAAAACACATTTTTTCACCTTTCATTGCATAAAATAAATATTTTTTCATTTTTACTCCTTTCAAATAAAAGAAATAGCTACATTTAACTTATACCACAATAAAGAAGTTAAACTAACAATTAGTATTTAAATAAATGGGGTAAAAGTATATTAAATATTTTTTAACTTATTTATAATATATTTATTGACATGAATTAAAAATAGCTGTATAATATCTTTTGTTGATGAGTTATGCACCTTTAGCTCAGATGGTAGAGCAACTGACTCTTAATCAGTGGGCCCAGGGTTCGAGTCCCTGAAGGTGCACCATATAATATCCTTAGATTTTATCTAAGGATATTTTTTTACGAAAAATTATATAGTTTATAAGAAATAAATTTAAAATATTAAATATAAATGAAAATAGTTATTTTTATGTCTAAAACATATATAATATAAATGGAAATTTAAAGTATTAAATCGGTTGTAAATTACTAAAAAGATTTGTTGGTTTATTTAATAAATTAATTTAAGTTCACCTTCTAATAGTAATTTAGTTTATAATTTTGTATAATTGTATAGAGGTGTAATAATGAATAATATTAATATTATCGCAACTACAAATTTTGGATTAGAAGCGGTTACAAAAAGAGAACTTTTAGCATTGGGATATGATGATTTAAAGGTTTCAGATGGAAAAGTTGAACTTAAAGGAACTTTGAGAGATATTGCAATTTTAAATTTAAATTTGAGAACAGCTGAAAGAGTTTTAATAAAAATAGATTCTTTTAAAGCACTTAGCTTTGAGGAATTATTTGAAAAAACTTATAAAATTGATTGGGATAAAATACTTCCTGTTGATGGAAATTTTATAGTACAGGGAAAAAGTGTAAAGTCTAAACTATTTTCTATTTCAGACTGTCAAAGTATAACTGAAAAGGCAATTATTAAAAAACTACAACAAACTTATAATGTATCTTGGTTTGAAAAATCAGCTGAAAGATACAAACTTGAAGTTTCTCTATTTAAAGATATTGCAACTATAACTCTTGATACTTCAGGAGATGGACTTCATAAAAGAGGATATAGAGAGGCATCATATAAAGCTCCTATTTCAGAGACTATTGCTGCATCTTTAGTTTTATTATCTTATTGGAATGAAGATAGAATGCTTTGTGATCCTTTCTGTGGATCAGGAACTATACCAATAGAAGCTGCAATGATAGCAAAAAATATTGCACCAGGACTTATGAGAAAATTTGATTTTGAAAACTTCTTTTTTATGGATGAAGAAATTTATAAAGAAGAAAAAAAATTATGTTATGAAAAAATAGATTATGAGAAAAAACTTGAAATATATGCATCAGATATTTCTTCTGCTGCAATTCATATAGCAAAAAATAATGCGGAAATTCTTGGACTAGAAGAAGATATTAAGTTCTTTGAAAAAGATATTCGTGAACTTGATTTACCTGATGATTATGGAGTTATAATTACAAATCCACCTTATGGTGTAAGAATTGGTGCAGATGAAGCTCCAGAGCTTATAAGAGAACTTGGAAAATTATGTAAAACTATTCCAACTTGGTCTGTATATGCAATAACAGCAGATGAGGAGTTTGAATCACAATTTGGCAAAAAGGCAGACAGAAAGAGAAAACTTTATAATGGTCGTATAAAAACTGATTATTATCAATATTATGGACCAAGACCTGAGAAAAAGACAAAAAATAAATAATTAATTACTATTTATGATATAATCTAGTGAAGGAGTTGAAAATGATGGATTCTGTTATTAAAAACTACTATGAAAAGACAAAATTAAATTATCAAATTTTAAATGGTATTGCAGATTTAGTTAGAGTTATTGATACTAATAATAGTGTTGTTTTTGTTAATAGAGCCATGGAAGAAACTCTAGGATATGATACTGAGACTCTTACTTGTAATTTAAATCAGACTTTTTTAAAATCTGATATTACTAGAAGAACATTAGAAACAGGGGAGATTATTCAAAGAGAGGAAAATCTTGATGGAAAGTCTTATTCTGTAAAATGCTCTCCGATTATTGGAGCACGTGGAGAAATAATTGGGGCAGTTGAAGTCTTTAGAAATACAACTTATGAAAAGAAACTTCAAAGAGAAATTATAAATAGAAATAAGCAAATGACTGTTGAGATGATTCAAGCAAGTAAAATTCAACAATCACTTCTGCCTGAAAAGGGATTTCTATCAAATTTAGAAATAGATTATATGTATAAGCCATCAGATATGCTTAGTGGAGATATGTTTGATGCCTTTAAAATAAATAATGATAATATAGGAATTTATGTTGCAGATGTTGTAGGACATGGATTTGCATCATCAATGGTTACTATGTTTATTAGACTTTTAATTAGAAATTTATCTGTTGCAAAACTTTTAAAACCATCAAAGACAATTGGTGAAGTAAATAAGAGATTTGCAATACTTAATTTAGATATAGAAATATACTTTACATTTTTTTATGGAGTATATAATAAGAAAACTGGTAAATTTATATTCTCAAATGCAGGACATTTTCCATCACCATTATTATACGATGGAGAAAATTTAGTAAATCTTGAAACTACGGGATTTCCAATATCTAGATTTTTTGCAGGAGTTGAATATGAAGATTATTATATAAACTTAGATTGTTCAGATAAGATTTTATTTATGACTGATGGAGTTACTGAAACGGAAAATAGAAAAAAAGAGCCCTTTGGAACTGAGAGAATTGGTAAAATTTTAAAGGAAAAATCAGTTGATGAATTAGAACTTATTAATAAAGAGCTTATGGATTTTTTATATGCTGAGCAAAAAGATGACATAACAGCTCTTCTTATAAAGGTATGGTAGAAAACTGCATTTAAAATGCAGTTTTTTTAATTCTACTATACAATAGAAGTTTCTTATACAAAATCATAATAAAAAATATGACTATATATAAGAGTTTATTTATAAATATAATACTTTAAGTACCTAATTGAATAATTAGGTGCATTTTTTTAAAACAAAATATTTCAGGATAATGTTTTGATAAATATCATGTAATATACAATAAATAGCTATATATTGTTGTAATAGCGTTTTAGAGACTATAATATAAAAAATATTATAGATTTTATTATCTTGTAAATATTGTAATAAATGCTATAATATGGAGTATGGCATGTTATTTAATTAACATTCTTTTACCTGATTATAATAAAGTGTGAGGGGGATTTTAAATGGATTTTAGAATGGACAAGGAGCATCTTTTACTTCGCGATATGTATCAAGCATTTGCAGAAAACGAAGTACAACCAATGGCAGCAGAAACTGATGCTACTGAAGAAGTTCCAATGGAAAATGTAAAGAAAATGGCACAATATGGTTTCTTCGGAATACCATTTCCAAAAGAATATGGTGGACAAGGTGCAGACTATATAGCTTATGCTATGGCTGTTGAAGAACTATCAAAAAAATGTGCTACAACTGGTGTAATCGTTTCAGCGCATACATCTCTTTGTGCAGCACCTATTTATGAACACGGAACAGAAGAACAAAAGAAAAAATATTTACCAGACCTACTAAGTGGTAAAAAAATTGGTGCTTTTGGACTTACTGAACCAGGAGCAGGAACAGATGCTTCAGGACAACAAACTATCGCAGTTCTTGATGGAGACGAATATATCCTTAACGGAACTAAGATTTTCATAACTAATGCTGGAATCGCTGATACATTCATCATTATTGCAATGACTGATAAATCAAAGGGTACTAAAGGTATTTCTGCATTTATCGTAGAAAAAGGAACACCAGGATTCTCAATTGGTAAAGTTGAAGACAAAATGGGAATCAGAGGATCATCTACTTGTGAGTTAATATTTGAAAACTGTAGAATTCCAAAAGAAAACTTACTAGGAAGAGAAGGAAAGGGCTTTGGTTTAGCTATGAAAACTCTTGATGGTGGTAGAATCGGAATCGCATCACAAGCTCTAGGAATTGCTCAAGGAGCTATTGATGAAACAGTTGAGTATGTAAAAGAAAGAAAACAATTTGGAAGAAGACTTTCACAATTCCAAAACACTCAATTTGAACTTGCAAATATGCAAACAGCTACTGATGCAGCTAGACTTTTAGTTTATAGAGCAGCAGATAGTAAACAACATAAACTTCCATACTCTCATGAAGCAGCTATGGCAAAATTATTTGCAGCTGAAACTTCATCAGATGTAACAAGAAGATGTCTACAATTATTTGGTGGATACGGATATACAAGAGACTATCCAATTGAAAGAATGATGAGAGATGCTAAAATTACTGAGATTTACGAAGGTACTTCTGAAGTAATGAGAATGGTAGTATCTGGTTGGATGGGCGTAAATTAATAATCGGAGGTAATAATTATGAAAATAGTTGTTTGTATAAAACAAGTACCGGACACTAACGAAGTTAGACTTGATCCAGTAACAAATACTTTAATTAGAGATGGAGTTCCAAGTATAATTAACCCCGATGATAAAGCGGGTCTAGAAGCAGCACTTCGCATTAAGGACAATAATCCTGAAGATGTAGAAATCACTGTTGTTTCAATGGGACCTCCACAAGCAGAAGCAGTTCTTAGAGAAGCTATTGCAATGGGAGCTGACGAAGGAGTTCTTGTAACAGATAGAGCATTTGGAGGAGCAGATACTTGGGCTACTTCATGTACTATAGCTGGAGCATTAGAACACCTTGATTATGATTTAATCATAACAGGAAGACAAGCAATTGACGGAGATACAGCACAAGTTGGACCTCAAATTGCTGAACATTTAGGACTTCCACAAGTAACTTATGCAGAAGACTTAAAAGTTGAAGGCGACAAAGTTATTGTTAAAAGACAATTTGAAGATAGATATCATGTAATTGAAGCAAAAATGCCATGTGTTGTTACAGCACTTACAGAACTTGCTGAACCAAGATATATGACTATTGGAAAAATATTTGATGCTTATAAAAAAGACATCACTGTTTGGGGCTTAGATGATATTAAAGACAAATTAGATTTATCTAATATTGGTCTAAAGGGATCACCTACAAAAGTTAAAAAATCTTTCCCAAGACAAGGAAAAGGTAAGGGTGTTCTTCTAACAGATCTTACAGCTGACGATGCAGCACAAGCTATTGTTGCGAAACTTCAAGAGAAGTATATTATCTAAGTAAGGAGTGTGTACTAAATGAGCAAAGATGTATTTGTATTTGTAGAACAAAGAGACAATACTATACAAAAAGTAGGTATAGAATTATTAGGTAAGGCAAGAGAACTTGCTGATGCTTTAAATCAAGATGTAGTTGCAATGCTTCTAGGTTCAGATGTAAAATCTAAAGCTGACATTTTAATTAAACACGGAGCTGACAAAGTTATCCTTGTTGAAGATGAAAGACTTAAAGAATATACAACAGAACCATATGCAAAAGCAATTAATGAAATAGTAAAAAAATATGATCCTGAAATTGCAATCTATGGTGCAACATCAATAGGACGTGACTTAGCACCAAGACTAGCAGCAAGAATCCATACAGGACTTACTGCTGACTGTACAGGACTAGAAATAGATGAAGAATCTAAGAATTTAATGATGACTCGTCCAGCTTTTGGTGGTAACTTAATGGCTACTATCCTTTGTGAAGACTTCCGTCCACAAATGGCTACAGTTAGACCTGGAGTTATGCAAGCTCTTGATACAGATGAATCAAGAAAAGGCGAAATCATTGAAGAAAAAATTGAATTTACAGATGCAGATGTAAATGTAACTGTTAAAGAAATTTTAAAATTAGAATCAAAGAAAAAAGATATTACAGAAGCAAATATCCTAGTATCAGGTGGACGTGGAGTTGGTGGACCAGAAGGATTCCAACCACTTGAAAAACTTGCAAATGCACTTGGTGCTGAAATATCATCATCAAGAGCTGCAGTAGATGCAGGATGGGTTGAAAAAGACCGTCAAGTAGGTCAAACAGGAAAAACTGTAAGACCAGAACTTTACTTTGCAATGGGTATTTCAGGAGCTATTCAACATTTAGCTGGTATGGAAGATTCAGATCTTATCATAGCAATTAACAAAAATGCTGATTCTCCAATCTTTGAAGTAGCAGA
Organism: Peptoniphilus stercorisuis; assembly: GCF_017874395.1. Lineage (GTDB taxonomy): Bacteria > Bacillota > Clostridia > Tissierellales > Peptoniphilaceae > Anaerosphaera > Anaerosphaera stercorisuis. Next base: position 64,632 of record NZ_JAGGLJ010000010.1, read on the forward strand.
TCTTGGAGTTGTTGGAGATGTTAATGCAATAGTTCCAAAACTTGCAGCAGCTATTGAAAGAGAAAAAGCAATTAAAGCTGAAATTAACTAATATAATATAAAAGGCTCTGATTATTCAGAGTCTTTTTTGTTTAAAAAAAGATAAACTAGGGTAATTTAGTATACAAATACACAATTAATAATTAGTGTCGAATCCCTAAATTATATTAAAATTAAAGCTTATCCTTAAAGGATAAGTACATAATGGAGAAGTAAAATGGAAGAAAATTTATACAAAGATATATTTAATTCACAAAATAATATTATTAATTCTTGGAAAAAGAATTTAAAATCAATAGACAATAAAGGGGAGTATATTAATTATTTTTATAAAATAGAAAAATTAAATAAAAGTTTAAGAGAAGAATTTTATAAATCTTCACTAGAGCTAATTAAATCTATGGAAATTTTTCTTCCAGAAGAAAAAGAAGTTTGGAAAGATGAAAAGACAATTCACAATGCTCTTTTTAAAAGACCAATAGATGTATTCAATGATATGACAAGAGAATATAGTTTTTATAAATTAATAAGTGCATCTTATAATAAAGAAATAACATCTGAAGAAATAGCCTTAGAAGAATTAAAAGTTGATTATTTAAAATATGTAAAAAAATATTTAATATTAATATCTTCAAGAGGATATAGAGATATTTATAAAAATTATATTAATATTTTAGAAAAATCAAATGAACTTATGGAGGAGATTATGACTCCATTAAGTGAAATTTTAAATATAAAAGAATCTGAATTTGAATTAAAATCAGGAATAGATTTAATAGAAAATGAAGATAAAATTCTAGAGGCAAAAGAAAAGCTAGAAAATATTGATTTTTATGATTTTTATGAAAAGTCAATAAATTCACAAATGGAAATATTAAATAATATTGAAAGATTTAGCTCTATATTAATAGATTATTATAATTCTCTTTTAGATCAGATATTACATTCTATAAAATCAGCAGAGCTTTTAGTGCTTAGAAATTCAAATACTATTGAAATAATTGATTTTGAAGATTATTATTCAAGTGTTCTTAAAAAATCAAAAATCTTTTTAGAAGAAAATATAAACAATAGTAGATTTAATAATATACTTGCAATGACTATTGAAGAAACATATAAATTTAATGAATCAAATGAAGATAAAGAAATAAATAAATTAAAAGAAGAAATAGAATACTTAAAAAATCAAATAAGAGATTTAAAAGAAAAAGAAGCTAGAGAATAAACTAGCTTCTTTTTTAATCTAAAATTTTAAGACTATTTAAAGAGTAAACATTTACAGAAAATAGGGAATGGGCAAAGATATTGTAGTCAATATATGAATGTTTTTTTGTCCAGCCATCAAAAAGTTCTATAAATTTAATTTTCATGCCTTTATATTTAAAAATCTTATATCCAGTAATAGTAACAGAGTGATTGCTGTATTTTCCAAAGGCAATATTCATCACTAAAGGTCTATTATTATCTATTTCACTTTTTAAAGGATTATAAAAGTTTGGGAAATAATGTCCTTTAGATTCTACTTTTATATTATATTCATTAAAATAATCACTTATAATATTGTCAATTTTTGTAGGGTGAGTTCCTGTTATTTCGTTAAATCCATAGGATAGTGCAATATTAAAAACTTGGATAAATATTTCTTGCTCGTTTTTTGGAATAATATCAATATTGGCAGAATAGTATTTTATTATTCTAGTAATTGCAACTAGAGAACAGTTTTTGTTTTTACTAGAAAAATCATTTTGTATAAAATTTTCAAGTTCAATAGTTTTTTCTTCAAGTAAATTTGCACCATTATAATTGTCTTTTATATAGCCATATAAATAATCTATAACTTCATATTCATAATATTTTTTATTCAATTAATCACCTCTTAAAATTAAAAAGACTCTACACAAGTAGAGTCTATCATAATATTTAAAAAATTAATATGTTTCTTTAAATACTTCAAAGTATCCTTGTGGATGTGCACAAGCAGGACAAAGAGCAGGAGCTTCTTTACCTTCGTGGATATATCCACAGTTGTTACATTTCCAAAGAACAACTTCGTCTTTTTTAAATAAAGTTTCATTAACCATATTTTCATGAAGTTTTAAATATCTTTTTTCATGAGCTTCTTCAACTTCTGCAACTTCTGTAAATACATGTGCAATTTCGTCAAAGCCTTCTTCTTTAGCAACTCTTGCAAACTCAGGATACATAGTAGTATGTTCTTCGTTTTCTCCTTGAGCTGCTGCTACAAGATTAGTTTTAGTATCTGCTAAATGTACTGGGAAACCTGCTGTTATTTCTATTGCTTCATCTAGTAAATCTTTATTTAAGAATTTATAGAATCTTTTAGCATGTTCGTCTTCATTCCTTGAAGTTTCCTCAAAAATATCTGCTATTTGAATTAATTTTTCTTTTCTAGCTTGTTTTGCATAGTATTTATATCTCATTGATGCTTGAGATTCTCCTGCAAAAGACTTCATTAAGTTAACTGCTGTTTGAGTTCCTTTTAAACTTTTCATTTAATCCCCCTATTTAAAATATGAAATTCCTTTAACTTACTTATTATATATACCACAATAAATTAATAAATAAACTATAAGATAGATAAATTAATTGATATTAATTATCATTGACAAAGATTTAAATCTATATTATTCTTATAAATAAGGAAGTTCTAATAGCAAATACTGGGTATAAAATAAATGTTAAGGGGGGCTTATGAAAAGAAAAATTTTAGCAATTATTTTATTAGTTTTTACATTAGTTGGTTGTAATAATATAAAAAAAGAAGATATAGATGAGAGTAAAAAAATTGTAACAGTAACTACCTCATTTTTATACGATATGGTAGATCAGCTTGCAGGGGAATATGTAAATAGAAGACTTATTATACCTGCTGGAGAAGATCCACATTTATATGTTGCAAAACCAAGGGACTTAGAAAAGATTTTAGATACTGATTTACTTTTATATCATGGACTTCATTTTGAAGGAAAAATGTCAGAGGTCTTGGAGCAAAGGGGATATGCTGCTTCTGAGAATTTTAAAAGTGAAGAGGTTGGAACTATGCAAGAAGATGGAAGTGAAATTATAGATCCGCATTTTTGGTTTAATATAGATTTATATAAAAAAGCTACTGAAAGTGTAAGTAAGAGATTAATTGAACTTTTACCTGAACACAAAAAAGAAATTGAAAATAATACTTTGAACTATTTAAAAGAATTAGATGATTTAGATGAAGAAAATAAAAAACTTTTATCAGAAATTCCAGAAGATAGAAGATTTTTAATAACACCACATGATGCTTTTAATTATTTTTCAAGATATTATAATATGCCAGTTCTTGCACCACAGGGAATGAGTACAGATTCAGAGGTTGCAAATAAAGAGATTCAAAGTACAGTTGATTTTATCGTAGAAAATAAAATCAAAGCTATTTTTGCAGAGTCAACTACTGATCCTGCTAGAATGGATAAGCTAAAAGAAGCTGCTTTATCTAAAAACTTTGATGTAAAGGTAGTTAAGGGAGATGATAATGAATTATTTTCAGACTCTTTAGCGCCAAGTGGTGAAATTGGAGATACTTATATTTCAATGTATAGACACAATGTAAAGCTAATAGTAGATAATTTGAAATAGGGGGAAATATGAAAGATGTAATTGTACAAGTTGAAGATTTAACTATGGCTTATCATGATAAGCCAGTTTTATGGGATAATGATGTAGATATAATTAAAGGTTCAAGAACGGCTATTATTGGACCAAATGGAGCTGGAAAATCAACTCTTTTAAAGGGAATATTAGGACTTAAAAAAACTTTATCAGGTAGTGTTTTAATAATGGATAAACCACTAAAAGAAGTAAAAAAAGAAATTGCCTATATTCCTCAAGCAAGCTCTGTAAATTGGGACTTTCCAACTACTGTAATGGATGTAGTTTTAATGGGAAGATATGTCCATCTAGGCTGGATTAAAAGACCTAGAAAAGAAGATTATAAAAAAGCAGAAGATGCACTAAAGACTATTGATATGTATGATTTTAAAGATAGACAAATTTCAGAATTATCAGGTGGTCAAAGACAAAGAGTTTTTATTGCAAGAGCTATTGCACAAGATGCTGAGATTTATTTTATGGACGAACCCTTAGCAGGCGTTGACAAAAAAACTGAAAAAATAATTATGGATTTTTTAAAGAAATCACAAAAAGAGGGAAAAACTTCTATTGTAGTTCATCATGATTTAAATACACTTCCTGAATATTTTGATCATGTTGTAATATTAAATAAAAGGATTGTGGCACAAGGGCCTGTAGAAAGTACATTTACTAGAGAAAATCTAGATTTGGCTTTTGGAGGTGATAGTGGTGATTAATCTTGAAGTTTTGACAAGTTATTCTTTTTTAGTTGTATCTCTTGGTACACTAATCCTTGCAGTAGCAGCAGGCTCTGTGGGCTGTATAACTGTTTTAAAGGGACAATCTTTAATAGGTGATGCAATTGGTCATGCATCTTTTCCAGGCATTATTTTAGCCTTTATGCTATTTATGCAAAGAGATCCACTAATACTACTTTTAGGAGCTTTAATATCTGGATCTATTGCATTTATTTTAATTCAAGTAATTAATAAAAATTCAAAACTAGATTTAGATGCAACTCTTGCCATAATATTGTCCTCATTTTTTGGACTTGGTATGGTTCTTAAAAGTCATATTCAAGGAAATCCAAATTATCAAGGAGCATCGCAATCAGGAATTCAAAACTATATTTTTGGACAAGCTGCATATATTATGGCTAAGGATATAAAGCTAATCCTTGCAGTAGCAATATTTTCTTTATTAATTTTAATAATATTTTATAAAGAAATAAAACTTTTTGTATTTGATGAGAACTATGCAAGAACAATTGGTATGAATACTACTGTATTAAATGGTATAATACTATTTATGACAATGAGCTTAATATCAGCAGGATTAAAAGTTGTAGGTGCAATTTTAATATCAGCACTTCTTATAGTGCCTGCAATTACAGCTTTGCAATGGAGTAATAAGTTTAGCGTAGTGCTTCTTATAGCAGGAATCGTAGGAGGAATTTCAGCAATAATTGGAACATATATTTCTACGGTGTATAGTGGTATGAGCACAGGACCTACAATTATACTTATTATGACAATTTTTGCTTTTTTCTCATTAATAGTTGGACCCCATGGACTTTTAGCTAATTTGAAAATGAGGAGGAAAATCCTATGATGATAGAATCTCTATATGTCTTAATTATGACATCAATGGCTTGTGCTTTAATAGGATCCTTTCTAATGTTAAGAAAATTGTCAATGGTATCTGATGCAATATCTCACTCAGTGCTACTTGGAATAGTCCTTGCTTATTTTATAACTAAGGATATTACATCTCCATTTTTAATAATAGGAGCAGCACTTTTTGGAGTATTTACAGTATTTGCAATAGAAATGTTATCAAGTACAGGACTTGTAAAAAGTGATGATGCAGTTGGAATAGTATTTCCACTATTCTTTTCAATAGCTGTTATTTTAATTACTAAATATGCAAGAAATGTTCACCTTGATACAGACATGGTACTAATGGGAGAAGTTATAATGTCTCCTTTAAATCGAATAAATATTTTAGGACTATCAGTTCCTAAATCTTTATTTCAAATGTCTATAATGTTTTTGCTAAACTTAATATTTGTAGTAGTATTTTTTAAAGAATTAAAAATTTCTACATTTGATGAAGAATTTGCAACAATAGCAGGTTTTTCAGCAACAATATTATTTTATACACTAATGACATTGTCTTCATTAACAGCAGTAGTTGCCTTTGAAGCAGTAGGAGCAATATTAGTTGTATCCTTCTTAATAACACCAGCAGCTTCAGCTTATTTAATAACTAAGGACCTAAAGAATATGTTAATAGCAACTTTACTATACTCTTTAGTAAACTCAATACTTGGTTATTATTTATCATTATATTTTAATGTGTCAATGTCTGGTATGACAGCAGTAATTGCAGGAATAACATTTTTCTTAACATTTATGTTTAATAGAAAAGGACTTATTACTTCAATTATTCTAAGTAGAAAAAGAAAAGAACAATTTAAAATGGAACTAATGCTAATGCATATTGGAAATCATATGGGGGAAACAGATGAATCTAAAGAGCTTGGTATTAATACAATAAAAGACCATTTAAATTGGAGTGAGGAAGAATTAAAAAAAGTTGCTAGTAAATTAATAAATCAGGGTATAGTTTATAGGTATAACGAACTAGAAACTTATAGGTTAACAAAAAAGGGATTCGAGAAATACGAAAAAATAAAATTTATATACGGGATGTGATTATATGAGTCCAAATAGGGAAGATTATATTCAAGCAATCTTTAGATTGCAAGAAGAACATGGATTTGCAACAAATAAGGACGTTGCAGATATGCTAAAGGTAAGTAGACCTTCAGTAAGTGAGATGACTAGAAAGCTTAGAGAAGATGGTCTTGTAAAAATAGAAAGAACAAAAATTGTAATAACTCAAAAGGGGATTGAGGTTGCAAAAGAAGTTATTTCTAAACATAGACTATGGGAACAATTTTTAAAAGAACATTTAGACTTTGAAATTGAAGATGCACATGAACAAGCAGATCTTTTAGAGCATGTTACAAATGACAAACTAAAAGATGCTTTAAATAAATTCCTAGGCTATCCAAAGGAAAGCCCAAAGGGAAATCCTATTTATCTAAACGAAGATAAATAAAAAAAATAAGCTCTATTTATTAGAGCTTATTTTTATGTTTAAATTGTAGTCTAAAAGATTTGGATCAAGATTAATAATTTCTTTAATAGACTTAATTGATTTTTCATTAGCTTCTTTAATCAAACCCTTTGATAGAGCATCTTTTTCAACTTTAGATTTTTGATCAGATGAAAAAGAAGCATAATCTTCTACCTTAATAGGATTAAAAATAGAAGTTTTTTCATCAAATATTTTAATAGAATCCTCATCTATTTCATGAGATATAATTTTAGAACTGGGAATAATAATATCTATATTATTATCACTAATTGAAACCTTAGTATTATTTAGGTCAACTCCAACTTTAATTAATCCTTCATAGGAAATAATAAACTTTTTTTCTGTAAAGGGAAGATTTAAACCGTAAAATGTATTTTGATTTTGAAAAGATCCCATATTTTTATAATGATATTCAGTAGTTACAAGTTCTTTTACTGAAGATAATCTATTATTTATTAAACTAGATGTAATCTCAGGCTTTGAATTGTCTTGTCCCTTTTTAAGTCCAAGAAAAAATAAAGATCCTGAAAGGAAAACTATTAAAATAATAAGAAAAATGCTTTTCTTTAAACTTTTATTTTTCATAATACCTCCTTATAGCTTATTGCCGCATTTCGGACAGAATTCATAAAATTCATTCCATATACTACCACAATTACTACATACTTTTCTAGTATCTTTATAATAAAAATTTATTAAATATTCTTCTTTAATTTCTAAATTTTCTCCAGACTGAATTCTTTCTCCAATACTTTTATCTAGTTCATAAACTTCATTACAACAATTATATTTTACATAATACTTTTTACTCCACTTAAAAGTGGGTATAAAAAATATTGATAATGTCATATAGGTCTTATAAATTTCAATACGTCCATATTTACCACAACTATGTATAAATAAGTTAGAATTATAATTTATTTTTTCTTCTTTTTGGTTTATTCCAAATATAAAAAACATAATATCACCTTTAGACATATTATCAAAAAAGTATAAAAATTTATAGATTAATTAATAATTAATTGCTATAATAGATAAAATTAGACAAAATTAATAATGGAGGAAGTTAAATGGAACCTGGCGAATCGAGTTTATTGCCACAATTATTTATTATATTTTTATTAACATTTGTAAATGCATTTTTTGCATCTGCTGAAATGGCAATGGTATCTTGTAACAAAAATAAGATCAACACCTTAGCAGAAGAAGGAGACAAAAAAGCAATAACGCTTTTAAATGTACTTAATGACCAAACTAGATTTTTATCTACAATTCAAGTAGGAATAACACTTGCTGGATTTTTCTCATCAGCATCAGCAGCATCAACAATATCAAGAGATCTTGCAATAGTCTTTGATGGACTTGGAGTGCCCTATGCAAGAACATTTGCATTAATACTAGTTACTTTAATACTATCTTATATAACATTAGTATTTGGAGAATTAGTTCCAAAAAGAATAGCACTTCAAAATGCTGAAGCAGTTGCAATGAGATCAGCAGGAACAATTGGAATAGTATCAAAAATAGCCTATCCCTTTGTAAAATTTCTATCATTTTCAACTATTGTAATTTTAAAAATAATAGGAAAATATTCAGAAGATGTAGAGGAGAAAATTTCAGAAGAAGAACTTAAATCCTATATAAGAGTATCTCAAGAACAAGGTGTAATAAATCTATCAGGAGAAGAAATGATAGTAAAAATCATGGACTTTGATGATAAGATGGCCTATGAAATAATGACACCTAGAACATCAATATATATGGTTGATTATAATGAATTTAACGAATCAACAGTTAGAGAAATGCTTGAAATGGGATATTCAAGAGTGCCTGTATTTAAAGACAATACAGATAATATTATAGGAACACTTTATATAAAAGATTTGTTTTTAGAATATTCAGAAAATAGTTATGAGAAAATAAATTTAGATAATTGCATAAAAGAGCCATACTTTGTACCAGAAACTAAAAAAATAGATCAATTATTAAAAGAGTTACAATTTACAAAAAATTATATGGCTATTTTAATAGATGAATATGGTGGATTTTCAGGAATGGTAACAATGGAAGACATTGTTGAAGAAATAGTAGGAGAAATCGAAGATGAATATGATAAAGAAGAACCTACACTTGAAAAAATCGACAAAAATATTTATTTAATAGATGGAGCTATGGAAATAGATACAGTTAATGATAAATTAGGAATAGAATTAAACTCTGAAAATCATGAGACACTATCAGGCTTACTAATAGAACTCCTTGGATTTATTCCAGAAGAAGACCAAGTTAATCTTTCAGTAGTCTATGAAGATAAAGTTGTTTTAAAAGAACTTTCTGTAAAAGATAAAAAAATAGAAAAGATTGAACTGACACTATTAGATGAATAGTATTTTACAAAAAACAAATATATGATATAATTATTAATAATTTCATATGAACGATGAAAAGAAGTAGTAGATTACTTGTCTTTTAAAGAGAGTTAGCATTTGGTGTAAGCTAATAAAGATAATTTTTGAATCCGTCTTGGAGTTTATTAATTTTAAGCGAACTATATTTTATATAGTTAATTAGGGTGGCAACGCGGGCTTTCTCGTCCCTTTGGGGATGTAGAAGGCTCTTTTTTTATATTAATTTATGGAGGTATTAGATGTTAGATATTAAATTTGTTAGAGAAAATCCAGAACTAGTAAAAGAAAATATTAAAAAGAAATATCAAGATGCAAAACTTCCTCTAGTAGATGAAGTAATTACTCTTGATGAAGAAATAAGACAATTAAAAACTAAGGGTGATGAACTTAGAGCTACAAGAAATGCAACTTCAAAAGAAATTGGCGGCTTTATGCAAAAAAAAGAAATTGAAAAAGCAGAAGAAGCAAAAGCAGAAGTTAAAAAAATAAATGATGAACTTGAAAATATTGAATCTCGTGAAAAAGAACTTTCAGAAGATTTCAAACAAAAAATGATGGTTATTCCACAAATGATGGACGAAACAGTTCCAATTGGAAAAGACGATACAGAAAATGTTGAACTTGAAAAATTTGGAGAACCAGTAGTTCCAGAATACGAAATTCCATATCATGTAGATATTATGGATAGATTTGATGGAGTTGACTTTGAAGCTTCAAGAAGAACATCAGGAAATGGATTTTACTATTTAAGAGGAGATATAGCAAGACTTCACTCAGCAATACTTTCTTATGCAAGAGATTTTATGATAGATAGAGGATTCACTTATTATATTCCACCATTTATGATTAGATCAGACGTAGTTACAGGAGTAATGAGCTTCTCAGAAATGGAAAATATGATGTATAAAATCGAAGGAGAAGATCTTTACCTAATAGGTACAAGTGAACACTCAATGATAGGTAAATTTATAAATACTATAAATCCAGAAGAGGATATGCCTCTTACAATGACATCTTACTCTCCATGCTTTAGAAAAGAAGTAGGAGCACATGGAATTGAAGAAAGAGGAGTATATAGAATACACCAATTTGAAAAACAAGAAATGGTTGTAATTTGTAAACCAGAAGACTCAAAATATTGGTATGAACAACTTTGGAAAAACACAGTAGACTTCTTTAGAAGTTTAGATATTCCAGTAAGAACATTAGAATGTTGTTCAGGAGACCTTGCAGATCTAAAAGTTAAATCACTAGATGTAGAAGCTTGGTCACCAAGACAAAAGAAATACTTTGAAGTAGGATCATGTTCAAACTTAGGCGATGCACAAGCTAGAAGACTTAATATAAGACTTAAGGGAGAAAACGGAAACTATCTTGCTCACACACTTAATAATACAGTAGTAGCACCACCAAGAATGCTAATAGCATTTTTAGAAAATCTATTACAAGAAGACGGATCAGTAAGAATTCCAGAACCACTTCAAATGTATATGGGTGGAAAAGATAAAATGGTTCCAATACATGAATAATTAAATAAAAATTAAGAGACCTATATAGGTCTCTTTTTTGATTAACAATGTGATGTTATTGGAAATGCAAAGTTTTCTTTTAAAGGATTTTGTCCATATATAAAAAGTGCATCATCATTATTTTCTATTTTATTTACCTCAATGTTTTTAATATTATTAGCTGTAAAATAAAATTTAATATTTTTTGTATTTTTATTAATTATATTTTTAATTAAGTCATTTATATTATAATTTTCTTTTGAAATAATATCATAAAGATGAATTGTATCTTCATCTTCTTCCATAATAATAAAGATATTTTGTTCTTTTATATAGTAAATATTTTCACTAAGGGCTATTGTAAAATAAAACATTAAAAGATTATTATTTATACAATCTAATTTAGTGGAGAGAGTTTTTTTATTTTTGGCAAAGTCTTCTAGAGTATTAAAGTCTAATTTTTCAACTTTTTCTATTTTATTTAGTTTTTCATATTTACTTACATCTAGTATATATTCTGATTCGTAACATCTTTTAAATCCAAATTTAGGATAAAAGGAAAGTACATCTTCATTGGCAAATAAATATATAAATTGAACTTTATCTTTATATTCTTCTAGGACATAGTTTAAAAGTTTTCTTGAAAGTCCTTGATTTTTAAATCTTTCATCTGTCATAACTGTTCCTATTTGAAGTGCTTTATATATTTTATCATCTATTATTAAATCCATTTTATTTACTGATACATTTGCAATTATCTCATTGTTATAGCTATAAGAGTATGGAATATAGTCATTAGTCCAATAGCCTTTTTCATACCATGACCTAAAATCAAGCTCAAAGGTTTTTATTGCAAGTTTATTAAAACTTTCTTTTAGTTTTTCATTATTTTTATAGTCTTTCACAAATTCATAGTTCATATTTTTCCTCCATAGAAAATAAATGCCCACTAAAAAACCCTAGAAATATTCTAGGGTAAGATTAAACTTTATAATTTTCAAGTTATATTACCTATAATTATTATTAATAGCAGGCATTAGAAATAAAGCTATCTATTTATAGCTTTTAACACCATATTAAATTCTCATTGAATTTAGGCTATTATAATAAGTTTAAGCATAAGTAATATACCTCCTTCTTTGTGATATAGATATATTAACATATTTTAGTTTAAAAGTAATATTTTATATAATTTAAAAAAAGACTATTTCTAGTCTTTTTTTTCTTTTGCTTTCATTTTTGCTGATGCTGAAAAGGATGAAAATAATAATATTATAATAAATAGTGTTTTATATACTTTTGCAAAGTTAATATCATTAATTGCAAAGGCATTTGTCTTTGTAGATATAAAATATGTAATTGTTGATAGCACTAATAGTACAAAGGCGATTATTGCTATTATTTTAAATATTTTAGCTTTTTTCATAGTTTCCTCCTATATTTTAAGTAATTTATTTTTTGTTTTATTATAGACTTAGTATAACAGATAAAGGTGTTTTTTTTCTAAAATAAAAAAGGACTATTTGATACTATGCCCTGTCAAGTACACATCAAATAAAATATTATAGATATTTTAATTTGTATTCTAAGGGAGATAAGTATCCTAAGGCTTTTTGAA